>JAIQFA010000104.1 GCA_020073525.1 Terriglobia bacterium | reverse complement strand
GCATCTCGTGCAGACGAAAGCCGTCGCCGAGTGGTCTGCGAGAACTGTTGCAGCAGTTGTCAATGAGATCTGTTCAGGAACCTCGCGGAGCGAACTCCAGAAAACTCTGACATTCCTCAATCAGATGTTCCAGTCCTATATCGCAGGAATTTTCTGATTCTCTCCGGGGGTGGACAGACGCATTGCCTCAGGATGCTTTTGCGAATAACTTTTCAAGGTGGGCAGAGGCGTCGAGTTTCTTACCATGTCCGGCCCCGCACAGGAAGGTTTGCGGACGAAAGATGTCTTGAAATGCACTCAACAGATCGCCCATCACGTCGTTCGTGACCCACGCTTTCATGCGGAGTTGGAAAATCCAGTCGAGCATGTGGGCGCTGTCAGTGATGTCCGCCAGCCCAATCTCATAGTGATGACGCATCCGGTCGATCTTCGTATCGAGGACCAACACCAAATCGTGGGTGTCCAGAGTCCAGTCGCCCCACTTCGTGCCATTCTTCAAGTGTTTCACCATCGTCGCCTCCAACCAATTGCCCGTTTCACTACATGCCGATCAGGTCTGCCATCGTAGGAATCTGCCGTTGAGCGGGCGGAATCGTCGCCATCTCGAACATGTAGTGGAAGTGCTTAAACGTCCGAATGACGACGGCCAACGCCGATTCCTGAAAGCTGGAGTAATCGACGCTGATGTCTTCGCCCGATCCGACCACACGAGCCAACTGAGTTGATTGTAGAAGGAATCCAGGCCCGCCGGGATTGATGCTCACCGACTTGACCTGCAACGCAAGTCCGCCGGGTCGCTGTGGCTTGACGTGCTTCTGACGATTTGCGATCTGATGGCAGGTCTGCCAGTCGATACCTTCATCAACCGTGAACCGGGCGAGTGCATCCCGCTGCTCCTGAGTCAACGTCGGATCGTGCTTCATCCACTCCGGCATGGAGTTCGTCGTTGCGATGAAGTCATCGAGGTCATCGCGATTGAAGTTCCGCATCAATCGGCGGAACTGCATCTTCAGTTTGTCGTATCGCTCTCGTGAGTTCTTGTGCAACATGTTCGGCCCCTGGGGGCGGAACTCTATTCTACTGCAGTTTGTGGCAGAACAATCTTGTCCCATGGATCTGTAACCCACTAGCTACAGGCGGCAGAGATTGAAACAGGAACTCTGGGGCTCTGCGGAGAAAATGGAACTCGGCAGGTCCCGCGGTCGCGATTCCTCTGCGCGACGCGGACAACATTGACTCTGCCACTTCCAGGGGGCATTCAGGGGGCAATAACAATTCCGATGGGTTTCTTTGAGTGTCTTGGGATGCTCATCATTCCGCGCAACTCTCTGAAATTCCGTTTACTGGTGGATTCGAATCCCACTCTCTCCGCCATATTTTCAATAGCTTAAGGTGGGTCACAGTCCAGCTACAGTCCGATTACGCGGGCTTTAGAACCTTCTGCGCCAAGCTGTCATGTGCTTTCCGCATCTCCCCAGGCATCACGTCTCCGTAGATGTTCATCGTGGTTCTGATGTCCGAATGACGCATCAGCTTTTGCTGCAGCGCAATGGGAGTTCCTATAGCGTCCAGCCACGAGCGGAAGCTGGTGCCGGAAGGTGTGAGTTCCAATCCGGTCAATTCCAGCTCTGGTTGCTGCAGCCTTGAGCACCCTCATTACGTGGGGGTAGGACCAAGGTAGACGGCCGATCTGAACGGGGGATGCAAAGATGAAGTGCTGAGGATTGGTGAAAGCCGATTGCTCTCGCCAACATCGGAGAATAGCCAGCACTTCGTCGGCTAAAGGCAGATTCTTCTGTGAGCCGATCGTTTTGCAATCCCCCAAATGCTGCATCACGATTGCCCGTTCTACTCGAAGCCTCCTGCCGAGCCAATCGACATCGTCCCACTTCAATGCCAGGAATTCACTCACACGCAGGCCACAACAAGCTGCAACAATGGCCATTGTGCAGAAAGGCTCCTCCAATTCGCGTAGGAGTCTAGAGAACTCTTCCCACGTGAGAATACGAATCTCACGCGTGCGCCTAGAGACTCCCTTGATTTGGACCAATTGCATTGGATTTCGGCCCACCGGAATCTCTTCGACAAACATTGCGTAATCGTACAAGCGACTGAGTAAATTCTTTAGGTGCGCCCGGCTCTTGCCGGACAGCCTCAACTGCTTCAGCCAAAGCTCAGCCTCGCGGGGTCTTACTTCACAAATCGGCACCTCGCCCCACTTCGGGAGAATATGGTTGCGAAGGCGACTCTGGTCACTTCGACTAGTGGAAAACCGATCAGACATCTTTTGGCGTCCAACGAGCCATTCAATTTCCTCAATCTTGACCTGTATGCGCAGGACACCTGGAGAATCACACCGAAGCTTACCTGGACGTTCGGTGTACGCGATACCTTCAATTCCAATCCCTTCAATCCACACCAGCAGATTGGCCGCCTCCCAGGAGCTTTCAACTCGATTTCGCACGACGTGAATCAGCCACTCAATGCCGCGATTCAGACGAATCTCGGCCACCTGTTTTCCTCGACACCTATTGCAATCCTTCAACCTAGAACCGCAATCGCGTGGCAGTTCGAACCAGATACTGTGCTCCGCACCGGCTTCGGAATCTTCAGTGACATCATGCCGGGCAGCATCGCCGACCTGATTGGTACCAATCCGCCTTACGTCAGGACTTTTCAGGGCGGGCTGCTGGGCACCGTGGGCGGCACAGCGAATGCCCCGGGAGTGCCAGATAGTGCGGTCGATGCAACCGTCGCTGCCAACCAGAGGTTCGGTGCCGGATTCCAGCAGGGGCAACTCTCCTGTGCTTCGCCCCTAGCTGACCCTGCGAAATGCCTTCCGCCTGTCGCGATTACAGCGGTGCCGGACGGCAAACTGCATGCGCCATACTTCATGCAGTGGAGCCTGGGAATTGAACATCAGTTCGGAACGACGGCTAGCTTGCAAGCACAATACGTCGGCACTCGCGCAGTGAATCAACCCTATCTGACGCAGGCTAACGGATACCAGACTGTTTGCCAGGGTTGCTTCGCGCCATTTCCTTACCTGCAGCCAGCCGATCCCCGGTTTGCTTCGGTGACCCAGTTTGGCACGGGGGCAAACAGTCATTATTACGGCCTGCAACTCACCGCCATGAAACGTCTCGGGCATGGTCTACAAGGACAGATCAACTACACCTGGAGCCATTGCCTGGACACGGTCTCGAATGGCGGATTCCTGCAGTTTTCTGCCGGAGGGATTCTTTCCCCACTACCGGGAGATCTCCGTCGCGATTACGGCTCGTGCGATTACGACATTCGCCACAACCTCACCGGGCAATATGTGTACGAACTGACTGTCAAAGTGAGAAATCATGCGCTTGGCTATGCGCTGAATGGGTGGCAGGTTTCGGGCAGCGTATTCTGGCACAGTGGAGTTCCGTTCTCAGTCCTGAGCACACCGTATTCCGCGAACGGAAACGGCATCGTGCAAGGCAGCGGTCCTCAGTTCGCAAGTCTTGCGCCAGAGGTGGATCCCTACTGCCGTCACTGCAACATTCCCGGTGTCACGCAACTGGGAACGGTGCAGTGGCTGAACCCTGATGCTTTCGTCTCCACAGTGGACCCGAGCACTGGCGCATGTCTCGGCGGGGACACTCCGGCCCACTGCCAATTTGGCAACTCCCGAAGGAACCAGTTCCGTGGTCCTGGGTTCTTCTGGTCCGACATGTATCTGACAAAGCGAATCCCTCTTCGCGAAAAGCTCGCCATGCGGCTGGAGGCACAGTTCTTCAATGTCTTCAATCATCCCAACTTTGGCCTCCCGAGTATGGTGCTGGCCGGCGTTCCGGGAAAATCCTCTACACAAACAGGATTTGGAGCGCTCACCTATACCACATCTCCACCGACTGGCTTGCTCGGCGTGGGATTGGGAGGCGATAGCAGTCCCCGCATGATCGCCGTGCAAATGAAACTGGAATTCTGAAGAAGGGATACCGTTTGAGCGGCAGGTTGATTCTCCAAGAGCATGCCGATGAAGAGGACGGACGAATAGACAGTTAACGCGGACAGCGCCGGATCCACTTTTGTCACATCGTCTCAAGGGTTTTTACGCCCGTGCTCGCAAAACACTCGAAGTCGTTCTCGCTCATTGACTGCATCTCGGTCGGCGTCGACCGGATGCAGCGAAACTTTGAGCCGATGCGAGAGCAGGTGGAAGCGTGGCAGAGAAGTGAGTTGACCGACGTCACTGCCAAGGTGGTCATCTACGAGGCGTTTGTGGAGGGCAAACTGGAAGCTCCGAAACATCTTGCCGGGGACCGTGCATGACCTCTATTTCGAGCCGAAGTACGAGGAATTCCGGCCGCGAACGATCTGGAGTCTTTCCAATGCGTTTACATCTGCATTCAAGGAACTGGATCCCATTCCTCAGTTCAAGGCGACCGCGAAGCTGGGCGAATTCCTGGAAGCCCGGTTCTCAAAATCGTTCTAACTTACGGGGCGGTGTCGGCCGCCCGCCCCTTCCCAACCAGTACTCTTCAAACGGCCGACGCGGGCGAGGAAAGCAATCGACTGTGACCAAACCATCGCGAATTAAGAGGGTCAACGCACTACCACGTCTAGCTTCCCAGAAGCCTGTTTCTGGATAACTTCCTATTGGCCGACGATCCGCTCTCCGACGATTCTCGCCGCTAAACACTACGCCGTTAGGGAGGGCTTACTTCGCTGCGTTGCAGTCGCAGGTTGCTCCGATTCGGCAAGACGGCTCCTGAAGCAGCCGTTCGAAATTGGATATCAGCCTGAAAGGCCGCTGACGGTCGCCCATTTGATCGCGTCAGAATGGCCTATCGCAAAATTCTCATGGCTGGCAGATCATGATAGGGTGACAATTGCGCTGGCGATTCCGATCGCCACGCTACAGCTTCCACGCCAGGTTTTCCAGGTTAGGTTCGCGCCATGTCCCAATCTCCAAACCCAGCCGCCGCGCAGCAGGTGGCGCCTCTGCTTGCGTTGGCCACTCAGCTACTCAGGGCCGGGCGACCAGTCGACGCGATCGCGCCGTTGCGCGATGCCGCGCTGCTGCAGCCGTCCAATCCCATCATTCAGCATGATCTCGGCCTCGCCTGCCTCGAAGTCGGCCGCATACCAGATGCCATCGCGGCCTTGCAGCGGGCCGTCGCCAGCAACCCGCGCTACACCGATGCACATTTCCGCCTGGGAATCGCCTTGGAAAAGCTGGAAGACATCGGCGGGGCAATCGTTGCGTACGACCGTGCCACCGAGCTGCTGCCATCCCTGACCGAGGCATGGTACCGCGCCGGCGCGCTAGTCCACACACTGGGCCATCGCGACGAGGCGATCGGCTGTTTCCGCCGCGCGGCGGCGACCGGAGGCAAGACCAGTTTCGGCCGCCGACTAGGATCCTGGACTGATCGACGGTCAACCAGTTGCCGATACTGGCGGCCTCCCACGCCGCGATCAGTATGGTCGTTGAGTTTAAGACTTACGGTCTCGGATCCCGTTTGTGGCCCTGAGGGATCTTCACATGGTAGATGGCTCTATCTTCTTTCACCTGTCCTAGGCTGCATCTCTTCGCGATTTCCGCCTGCCTCGGATCCGCGTTTGGGGCGCCAGTTGTTCGGTCGGGGAGGAACCCAAATCGCTGTCAATGGGTTACGTTACAGCGACCGCGTGCCGCGATTCACTGACCGCCTTTCGGACTCGCATCCACAAATTCATGGCTTCGAGCCAATGCTCTGCGCTTCAAGGAAGTCTTCTAACTCATTTGCGGTCGGCATGGACGGCTGTGCGCCATGCCGGGTCACTGAGAGAGTGGCTACGGCGCAGGCCCATTCCGCACTGTTGACGGGATCTCTGCCCGACAGAAGACCTACTGCGAAGGCGCCATTGAATGCATCTCCTGCCGCAGTCGTATCCACGGTGCTCACCTGATGCGCCGGAACTGCCCGGCGGGTTCCGTCGGCCAACGCCAGGTAACATCCTCGTCTTCCCAACTTTAGAATGACATTCTTGCAGCCCCGCTGAAGAAGAGCGTTCGCCGCATCTTCCAATTCCGATTGCGAGAGATTCCGTTCCGCACGTCCTAACAGAACACAAGTCTCCGTCTCGTTCGGAGTGAGCCAATCCACGCAGGAAAGCAGAACTGGCGAAAGCGGTCTGGCTGGCGCAGGGTCGAGCATCAGAGGAATCCCTTCCCGCCGAGTGAAGCTCGCCAGATGTTCGACAGTTTCGATCGGAACCTCGAGTTGCGTCAGAACGATTCCTGCGCGGTGCAGAAGTTCGCTGTTCGCGTCGATGTCGACAGGAGAGAGATGCGAGTTGGCACCGGGTACAACAGTGATCGCGTTCTCGCCCTTAGCATCCGTGTTGATCAGCGCGACGCCCGACGAATCGGCGACGTTTTCTACGGGACCGGTTTCCACTCCGGCCTGTTCCAGGCTGTCTCGCAACTCAACGCTGAAAACGTCGTTGCCGAGTTTTCCTAGAATCGTAACCGCGCGCCCCAGGCGCGCGGCGGCTACGGCCTGGTTGGCGCCTTTTCCGCCGGGAAAGGTGCGGAAGGTGGATCCAGCAACGGTTTCGCCAGCCAGGGGAATGCGGCTAGAAGAGGCGACCAGATCGAGATTGATGCTGCCTACGACGACTATTTCTCTCTTCATGACTGCAAACCTCACTTATAAAAGGGGAGCGACTGCAATCGCGCCCAATCCGATCAGGAAACAGATAAACATGGGCAGGATCAGTCGCCGAGAAGCTACGGGTGCAGCGGCAAACTCGCGCCACACAAATACTCCCCAGGCAGCGGAAATCATCGTGGCTCCTTGCCCGATCGCGTAGGAAATCGCCGGACCGACGATGTGAGCATGGGAAGCGACAAAATTGGTTACGGCGCCAGTGCACCAGACCATCCCGCCGAAAACGCCCCACCAGTGCCAGGCTGGGCGCGCCGCACGATAACTGGACATAGAGACAGGAGCGGCGCCGTTGAGCGGATGACGCATCAGCCACGCATTTAGCGGCAGCGCACAGAGAGCGACACCGAGGGCGAAGACGAAGGCGACGGCGTAGGGTCCCAGGGCATGCTCGCCAATGGAGGACTTCGCGACGAAGGGATAGAACAATCCCATCAGGATGCCGCTAGCGATACTTAAGCGCACACCGCGAGCACTGGCCTGTTTACTGGCTTCGCGCTTTTTGTAGGCAAGTGCATCGAGGATGATGGCGATCATCACGGAGGCAACTCCTCCGAACAGCAGCAGAGGATTGCCGCGAGGGTCGATCATGTAATTCAGGAGAACTCCCACGATGAGCGCCAGGCCGATGCCTACCGGGAAAGCCACGGCCATTCCCGCCACATCGATAGCGGCGACGAGAAGCAGGTTAGCGACATTGAAGACGACGCCTCCCGCCAAGGCGAGGCCGATGTTCGAGAGGTGAGTTTGATGGAGGTTGGCGAAGAATGCGGACTCGCCTCCATTCACGCTGCCCGCAGTGATGCCCCACAAAAGGCTGGCCAGAATTACCCCGATAACGTAGTCCCAATAGAAAAGTTGAAATGAATAGCCAGATGTGAGCTTTTGGGAGTTAGCCCACGAACCCCAGCAGAGCATGCTGGTGAACATAAAGAGGAGTGCAACTGCGTACGCTTCGGGCTGATACAAGGGTGTCTCCTTTACGACGTGGTTGCGGAGATAGAAGGGGGAGGGTACGTTGCTGCTTCGAGTGAAAGCTTTCTTGTTGAGGGTCGGGTACTAAGTTGATCTGAAACTCGGTAGAGTGCGCGCCCGGTTGTTTTAGAAGGTGGCCGTATGCTGGATCTTGTTGTATCGGCATATGGCCTGTCTCCCTTTGATTCCTGGCGCGCATCTCTGCCTTTCGCCGCCCCCTCGGTTGCGCTGGCGGATTCCTTAGCTCACCTACTTAGTTAGAAGCGGATGTGGGCCACTAACTGGATTTGACGAGCCATGTGCTCATTGGTGGACTGTCCAAACTGGTTGCTGCTCAGGTCACCGTTGGGATTCCATAAATTCACGCGGTTGAACAGGTTCAGGAACTCGCCGCGGAACTCCAGTTTCCCAGCTTCACCCAGAAACGGCAGCGCAAATGCGCGCTGCACAGCCATGTTGACGACAGCGTATCCCGGGCCGTCGTATGTGTTCCGGCCGAGATTTCCTTCCTGCCCGGGCGTTGGAACGGGAAAATTGGCTACCTTCTCCTGGTGAGTCGTTCCTGGGAATAGTCCTGTCAGGAAGTCCGACCGGCTGGTGCTGATGTGATTTCCAAACGAGGGAGCGTTGGGAACATCGAAGTTGAAGCCATCGGCGTTGTAGTCGCCCCCGGAGGAATATTGCGCCGAGGTATAGACCGTGAAAGGCTGACCGGACTGAAGGATGAGGATGGGAGACAGCGTCCAACCATTGGTTAGCACGCCGCCAAACCCGTGCTTGAGACCAGGCAAACTCCATACCGCGTCCGCGGAGAAGCGATGCCGTGAATCGTAGTTCGAGCGGCCATATTGTCCTGCCAGGGTCTGCGCGTCAAAAATAGCCTGCGCGCCGCCTGCACCGTTGTCGTTGTCGTTGCTGCTGGTCCAATCGAGTGACTTACCGTAGGTATAGATGGCGTGGGCCGTCCAACCGCGATGGAAGTGCCGAGAGATGCCGATCGCACCCAGATTGGAGTTGGCAATGCCAATGCTGCGCCCGTAGGTGACAGCCGCAAAGCTTGAGTTCAGGCGGTTCTGGTTTCCGCCGTTGATGATCATGTCGCCGGCAAATCGATTGACATCGGTCTGCAGATACAAGTTCCTGCTGGCCGAGCCGAAGTAGTTGGCCTCCACCACGAACTCGCCGATTCGTTGTTGCAGGCCCAAAGCCCAGTTATGCACGATCGGAGATTTCAGATTCGGGTCGATTCCGCCGACCGCTGTGCGCGTGCCAACCAACCCGCCGTGCGGATCCACTTGATAGGTAATTCCCGGAGGTGGAGCGAAACCTTGTGCACCGGTCGAACTCGTCCCGTACGCGAAATTCGCCGGACTAGCTCCGGAAAAAATACTGAGAGAAGGCAGCGCATAGTGGGGAGGATTGGTCCGCATGTTATTCACATAGGCATACTCACCGATGCGATCATTAAAGGTTCCGTAGCCGCCACGGAGAGACGTTCTGCCGTTGCCGAACACATCCCACGCGAAACCAATGCGGGGGGCAAAGCGGTATTGAGCATTCCTGGTGGCTTGTCCGGCGCTGCCCCGAACTTCCATCGAACCATTTGCGACCTGATCGGCAAAATTGGATCCGGTACTCGGAGTGAAAAACGAGATGGGATCTCTACTGTTCATTACGGTTGAGAGATGCCCGAAATAATCAAAACGCAAGCCGAGGTTGAGGGTGAAATTTCGGGTTACCTTCCAGTCGTCCTGAACGAAGGGCGCGACATACAACATCATGATGCGCTGGTACAGGTTGTGGGCCACTGCCCCATTCCGTACGTCCAACACCGGACCTTGCTGAAGGAACGGGTTGTCGCCAGCAAAGTCGAGCGGATTCAGAAACAGGAAATAGGGACGATCCAAGCCGTTTGTGAAGTCGTCCAGGTCCTGCAACCGGTCGACGTCAATCCCAAAGTGAAGATTGTGGGAGCCGCGCGTGTAACTCAGTGTATCGTGACCGTACCAATTGTTTTGCGTCCAATTTGATGGACCCCATTGCCAGAATGTTGCGTCCAGATCGCCGATGTAAGCCGCATTCGGCAGTTCGGGTACCTTGTCAGGCTGATTTCCCGTAAGCCGGTTATAGGCGAGACTTGCTTCATTGATGATGTTTGGAGAAAAAGTATGAATATAACCGATCTTGTTGTACAGAGTGGCGTTCGGATTCACATAAGCATATGTCGGACGCGGATCGGCATGTTCTCCCTGCGTGGTATTACGAAACATGCTGTAAAACAGCTTGTCCGTGTCGCCTCGTAGATTGTGGTCAATGCGGAAGTGCCCTTGGAATCCATTGCTCTTCGGCGTGGCATTGATCAGAGCTTCTCCCACCACGGGCAGCAAATCAGGAATATCTGGCGGGGTAAATGGGCTCCACCAGTTGTTTTTGACGTCAAGAGCGGTCTGTATATTCTTGGTGGGATAGGCTGCGACGGGCGCAGCCGAGAAGAACTTGGTCGCCATGGAATTCGGGAAATTCTGAATTACGTAGTCCTCGAATTCCTTCGTCTCCACGGTCTCGTTGAACGTGGTCCCCAGCACACTTCTCATCCAGTACAAAGAACCAAATACAAAGGTCCGGTTTTTGATTAGCGGCCCGCCAAATGTGCCACCAAAGTCGTTGCGGACATTGTGCGGTACGCCGGTTGGTTGAAACCAGTCGTGCGCCATCAGAGCGGCGTCGGTATGCATCTCCGAAAGGCTGCCATGGAATTTGTTGGTTCCTGACTTGGTGAAGATCTCAACTAAAGCGCCGCTCTGACGCCCTTTGTCAGCCGAAAAGGTGGAGGCGGTAACTTTCATCTCCGCTACTGTGTCGGGCTCGGGAGTGATGTTGACAACCCCGTCGCGCGAGTTGCCGTTGACGGTCGTGCCATCGACTTGAAATTCGTTCGCTTCCTGGCGCTGCCCTGCCGCGTTGATCTGGAAACCAGCTTCGGAATTGAAACTGTTCGTGCCGATGGAACCGGCTGCGCCAATCGAAGCCGAGGAATCACCGAGGCCAGTCAGCCCAGGGGCCAGAGTTGCGACGCTGGCATACAGATTCTGGCCAACCAATGGCGATTCCTGCACCGTCTTTTGCTCGAGGGTGCGGCTCATGGTGCCGGTAGTCGTTTCCACCGCTTCTGTTTCGGCGGTCACAACGATCGTCGAGACCTGTTGCCCCATCACCAGTTTCGGGTAGATGGTACGCACGTCGTGTCCTTCGATCACCAGATCGGACTGAACCCATTTCTGAAAGCCGGGAGCGGTTATCTCGACCCGGTACTTGCCAAGGGGAAGGTGGTGGAGGCGTATATTGCCCTCTTCATCGGCCTTTACCGTCTGTTGCACTTGCGTGTCCTGATTGATAACGGTGCACTCGGCACCCGGCACCGCAGCACCGCTTGGGTCGAGGACAGTGGCTTCGATGCCGCTCGTGTACTGGGCCGAAGCGATGGAAACAGCAAGAATCGCGAAGAGAAAAGCAATGAGAAGATGAAAGCAGCGAGATCTGGAAGAAGACAACATCGAGGTAGCTCCCCCTGATAAAGATCGAATGCCACGGTGTGGCTAATGAAAGCCTGCAAACTTGAAAGCTTTCAAAGTGGCATCCTAGTCCCCATTTTTTCGAAGTGTCAAGATTTATTTTTAGAAAATCCTGACGGAGTGAAAATCTTGCCGTTTGTTTCTAGTTTTGCCGTTGGAGGTTAAAAGAGACCGGGGGCAACTCAGTCATCCGCGTTCCATAATGGCTTGTATAGCCCGTTTTGGTATCAACACCCAGATGTAGACCGTTTCACACGATGCTACCCGCAGCACGAGCAGGAACCATCGGGCATGGCACATCGTGAGAGGGCAAGACCGCCACAAGCAGCAATATTTCCTATACATTTCTTCTGAAAGCTTTTATATTGCGCTGTTCGATGTACCCAGTCTGTGCATTGGAGGATAGTCTTGATCCGCTTTCCGCAATCTCGTCTCGTCCTAAATATTTCTCTTTCGCTGATGGCCACACTCCTATTCCTGTCACGCGGCAGCGCCCAGGACACGGACTTTCCGCCGAAGTGGGAGCAGATACCGGGTCCCAATTGCGCAACACCCCCGGCATGGGACGCAAGATCGGCCCCCGCTACCTGCAATCAGGAGGAGATTCAGTATTGGCTGGGGAACATATCGCACTGGCGGGCGGAGCGTCGACTCCGCATTGGCTATGACGATGCGCAATACAGGAGACCGGAGTTGGCGTGGACGCAATCGAGTTTCGTGCAACCACAGATGATGATCCATGACCGCTACTTCTACGACCCTGCAAAGGGCGCCTACACCATCGGTCGCTATCTCGACGATGTCGACCAGCGCTATGGCGGCATTGACAGCGTGCTGGTCTGGCCCACCTACTCGAATATCGGCATCGACAGCCGCAGCCAGTACGATCTGTTTCGCGATCTTCCCGGCGGAACTCACGGCGTGAAACAGATGGTCGATGACTTTCACAGGCGCGGTGTTCGTGTACTGTTTCCGGTGATGTTGTGGGATCAGGGAACACATGCCGAGGGTGTGCCCGATGCCGACGCGATGGCGCGCGAACTTGCGGCTGTTGGCGCGGATGGAATCAATGGCGACACCCTCGACGGTATGCCTCGATCGTTTCGCGAAGCTTCGGATAAAATTGGCCACCCTCTCGCGCTGGAGCCCGAGTTAGGGCCAGCTTCAGACGAGATGGTCGCCTACAACAATCTCACGTGGGGTTACTGGCACTACGATTTCGTGCCGTCGGTGAGCCGCTACAAATGGCTCGAGCCACGCCACATGGTGCATCTCTCCAACCGCTGGGCGCACGATCACATCGACGATTTGCAGCAGGCCTTTTTCAATGGCATAGGCTTCGAGAGCTGGGAGAACATCTGGGGCATCTGGAATCAGATCACTCCTCGCGACGGCGAAGCTCTGCGACGCATTGCTGCGATTGAGCGCTCGTATACACCGTTGCTCACCAGCCAGCAGTGGGAGCCGCACACTTTTACTCAACGCTTCGGAGTGTTCGCCAGTAAATGGCCCGGCCAGACGCAAACTCTGTGGACGATCGTCAACCGGAATCACTACGAGGTCTCAGGGCGACAACTGCTGATTCCTTACAAAGAGAAGGCGCGTTACTTCGACTTGTGGCACGGCGTGGAACTCCACCCTCAACAGGAAGGTCAGCAGTCTATTCTCTCGTTCGAAATTGAAGATGATGGTTTTGGCGCTATTCTTGAAACCGCAACGACGGATGCCGCTCTCGACAAACTGCTGGCAACGATGAAGGCTGTGAGCCAGCATCCGCTCGACAGCTTTGCTCGCGAGTGGCATACGATTCCGCAGCAGATGATAACAATCGCCCCGACGAAGCCGGCGGATGCGGCGCCCTCCGGTATGGTCAAAATTCCCGCTGCGAGTTTTGTATTTCGTGTGAACGGAATCGAGATCGAAGGCACCAATGACGAGGGTGTGGATTTTCAATATCCGTGGGAGAACTCGGCCCGCCGCTATCACGAGCAGGAGATGCAGATCCAGAGTTTCTGGATCGATCAATATCCCGTGACCAATGCGGAATTCAAACGCTTCATGGATGCAACCCACTACCATCCGGCGGACGATCACAATTTCCTAAAGGATTGGACCGGCAATCAATTTCCCGCCGGGTGGGATAAGAAGCCGGTAACGTGGGTCTCGCTCGATGACGCACGCGCGTATGCACAATGGGCCGGCAAACGACTGCCGCACGAGTGGGAGTGGCAATACGCCGCGCAGGGACTGGATGGACGAATCTACCCATGGGGAAATCAGTGGTCAGCCGATGTGGTCCCGGCTCCCGACAAGGGACGCGACATGGGGCCGCCCAGCGACGTAACGGCTTACCCCAAAGGCGCGAGTCCGTTTGGCGTGATGGACCTGGTCGCGAACGTCTGGCAGTGGACAGACGAATATACCGATGACCACACTCGCGCAGGCGTCGTACGCGGAGGGAGCCACTATCAGCCACAGGGTTCACGGTGGTATTTTCCCCAGGCGTACAAGCTCTCACAACATGGCAAGTACCTGCTGATGGCGCCGAGTATCGATCGGTCGGGTGCGATTGGCTTTCGCTGCGTCGTAGATGGACGTGGTTGATGGGCGAAGGAAGTGAGAGAATGGCCATCGACTGAAAGAGGTGGTCGAGCCTAGTGAATCGTAATCGCGAAAAGACGAAGGCACCTGCTTCCCGGATCACGATGCACCAGATCGCGAGGATGGCGGGAGTGTCTCTGGGTACCGTTTCCCATGTCATCAACGAAACGGCACCGGTGCGTGAGCCCCTGCGCCAGCGAGTGATGGAGGCCGTCGAGAAACTCGGTTATCAGCCCAATCAACTCTCGCGCGGTCTTCGGCTGAATCGAACAAACATGATCGGGATGATCATTCCCGACATCACGAATCCATTCTTCCCAGGAGTGGTGCGCGGCGTAGAAGATGTCGCGTACAAGAGTTCTTACCGGCTCGTGCTCTGCAACACGGATAACGACCCCACCAAAGAAGCAACCTATCTCAGCGATTTGAAGTCCTTCTTGCCAGCCGGACTTCTAATTATTCCTTCGGTCGACAGTTCTCTTTCATCCGAACAATCTGGACCTCCGGTGGTTTGTGTGGACCGCAGGCCTCGGGGATGGAAAGGGGACATCGTCACTGTGGCCAACGAAGACGGTGGCTACAAAGCCGCTCGATATCTCATGGAGATGGGCCACCGGCAGATTGGAGTGATCTCGGGTCCCTCGCACCTGACAAACGCCGGGGACCGTCTTCGCGGATTCATGAACGCGCTATCCGAGGCCAAAGTTCCGATCGCTCCTGAATACATCCAAGAGGCATTGTTTGACCGTACCAGCGGTTACTCATCAGCGTTGCGGTTATTGCATCTGCTGCCGTGTCCGACTGCAATTTTTGCTGCCAATGATCTGATGGCGATGGGCGCCCTATCCGCCGTTCGCGAGTCGCGCCTGGCCTGCCCAGCCGATGTTTCCATCATCAGCTTCGATGGACTTGACATAACTGAACTGACCGACCCAGCCCTAACTGCGGTGTACCAGCCAGGTTATCAGTTAGGCTATACGGCCGCGCGGCTGTTGCTTGATCGCATGAACGGGTTGAAAGATCGTCCGCAAGAAATAGTGCTGAAAACGGAATTGCGGATTCGGAATTCCGTGGCTCGCATGAACGTAGGCTAGCTATCGTAGCCTCCCTTCATCCGACTGATCGAAATTGTTGACGCTCGGGCGAAGCCGCCTTCTGCCAAGACCTGGCAGCTGCTACCGGATTTGACATGCAGTCCGCCAGCGATCGCTGGCTTCCGTGTTGCGCTGGACGTATCTTTCGTGAAACCCACTCTCTCTATCCACCACGGTATGTGAAGAGTAACGGCTGAGGGCGTTCCGGCCAGAATCCGCTTTGTCGAGGGCCTCATAAATGGTGCTGAAGCCGTGAGTGGCGTGCCTCGAAAACGAATCTCGACACGAGCATATGAGACTTGGCCTCTTTATCTGGGTCAATGAAATCCTCGAAGTTTGTCACCCCACGCCCGCCGATAGCCTGGCGCAGCCGGCATGCGGTCAGAGAAAAAGAACCATCAGCCGCAAATCACTTGCCATTCTGATCTAGCGGGCAAATGTCGTTCGTTCGGGGGGATGAGTCCACACAAGACAGTGCCGCCAAAGGCAGCAACATTACTAGGACCATTCGGCGTGCGGTTCACAGGCAAAGCGGAAGTTATGCCCAAGGGAAGGACTCCCAACGACGCTGGCCGGAAGTCGGCTTCGAGAAAGTTAAACCTCACGGCATACAGGAATTTCGGAGACTTTGCCACCGGTGCGTCTACCACGGTGCTCGCGAAGCACTCGAAGTCGTTCTCGCACATTGACTGCATATCGGTTGGCGTTGACCGAATGCAGCGAAACTTCGAACCGATGCAGCGGCAGGTAGAACATTGGCGAACTCAACAGCTGTCAGCAGCGGCGGCAAAGCTAACGATCTACCGGGCGTTCATTGAGGGAGATCTGGAGGTCCCGAGGCATCTGGCGCGGAGAGTAAGTACAAAACTGCACGGCTCCGGTGTGGTTGCCCACCCGCAGACCGTGCCGCTTAGCGTCTTTACACACTAATCCTGTAGGGGAAATCGGCGAGCTCGGATGAGAAGACAGGAAAGCGCTTCATCCTTCGCTTCGCCGAATGGGGTTAAAGGTATGCATCGGAGCCCAGAATGTCAACGACGACTTCTTGACTTCTTGACCTCAGATCCTGCGGGCGACGTCAGTTCGGAAACGTTGTCCCAAGCGCTTTCACGCCGGTGCTTCCGAAACACTCGAAGTCGTTCTCGCTCATCGACTGTATCTCGGTTGGGGTTGGGTGCAGTTCGAGGAGGTTGCCTTCCTCCGTAGATCGGGCGAAGGAGTTCAGGCCAGGGTAATCCCAGACATTCGTGCGGTAGCGGCCGATCTGGACATTGTTGCGATGAGAGGCCTTACCGTTCTTGAACACAAGGATCAATTCATGCTGAGAGCGGTAGAGACTGCCCATTCCGCCCGTACCCTTGTTCCACGCGCACACAGAGCCTTGATCTCCTTGTAAACCTTCCTGCTGGCGGACAGCAGCAGTTCATTGATCTTGTGCCGCAATGCTCGACGCACAAGCAGGACGACAATTAGCCACCCCCGTTTAAACGCGAGTTCCGAGGCGGGTGAGTCCTTGCGAATCCATCCATAGGATGACAATTTATATAGACTTGGGAGCGGCCGCTCCTGCCTATGTCTTGCGGACTGATATGACGGAGGCGGTGTAGCGGTCAGCTCGCAACAGCGAGACGCTGTATTCAATCGGGATACGCTGCACATCGTAGGTCGTTTCCTTGATCGAAAGGAGAGCGCTGCCGGGCGATGTCTGCAAAATACGCGCCTCCTCCTCGCCGGCGGTGACCGCGCCGATCACTTCCTCCGCCCAATGGAGCTTCCGCCGGTAGACATTCTCGAAGACATGGTACAGGGACTGCCTGGCCAGGTCCTGCTTCTCAATTCCGGAGAAAAGGCGGGCGGGCAGATGGCTGGTGACGACGGCCACCGGCTTTTTGTTCACGAACCGAAGACGTCGTAAGCAGTATGTCTTTTCGTCGGCGGCGAGTTTGAGGGCTTGCGCCGTCTCGGGGTCCGGCTCTTCGAGTTCAAGCGCCAGAACTTTGGCGGAAGGAACTAACCCGCGCCGCCGCATCTCTTCGCTGAAGCCACGCAGTTGCTGGAAATCCCAAGGGACTCGTCCGGAACCAATAATCGGCCGCTTACCTTTGGCCATGATCAGCAGGCCTTCGGAGCGGAGTTTTTGAAATGCCTGCCGGACCGGCATCTTGCTGATCCCGAGTGCTCGGGCAACTTCTCCCTCGGAGCAGAAGACTTCCCCCTCGTGGAGTTGACCGTCTTTGATCAGAGTGCGTACCCGTTCCACGATTTGTTCGTAGTAAGGAACGAAACTGGCGCTGTCGAGTACCAATCCCAGCGACTCAGCATTGGGCGCCGCTCCAGGTTCGAAATGGGGAGCTATCAATTGTCGAGTTGACATGCACACATAGTATACAACGGTTATATGTCGTTGGAAGTAAGATTTCGCAAAAATGTCTTTAGGACCTTCCCCAAGTGAGGATTAACCAGTAAACCCAATATAAAGAATCATATACTGAGAATCAGCAAGAAATCCTGTGTGTCCACCGGCCCGTCATCTAAAAAT
>JAIQFA010000103.1 GCA_020073525.1 Terriglobia bacterium | reverse complement strand
CAAACTGGATCGGGGCGTCCTTTCTTTACATTAACCCCTCTGGCAATCCGGTCCCTGGTCTCAGATCGGATAGTCCGCTAACCGCCTTTGTCGTTCAGTAATTATGTGATGTGCTGGGCGCACTGGACATACCGGGGCGACTCGCAAAATGGAACGCCGGGTGGGGACGCCCGGCGCTCCATTGCTTCAAGTTCTCCTACGGGCTGGTCTGCACGGTGAAGGCTCCTCCGATGTCGAAACCAAATACATCTTCCTGCACCATGAATCCAGTGTTGGGGGAGCTCAGGTAGAAGACCACGCCGGGGCTTGCGCCACTGGCGGTCACGTTATTGACAACCACGGCGACCCGGCCGTTTGAACTGACCTGAGCGGTACCATTGGTTCCAAGTGCCGTCAGAGTGCCGATGCCCGTGGTGGCGTTGAAAGAGTTCGCCGCCTGGTTCCAGTTAAAGCCGCCGCTGGTGGGCGTAAAGGCTCCTACGCGGTCCTTGTAAGTGACATCAAAGCCGTCCATGACGAAAGCGGCTTGGCTGCTGAGCGCGGTGAAGGGGAGGCCTTGCTGCAGGGAGAAAGTGCCGTCCTCGACTGCGACTGCGCTGTTGACCAGGAAATAGGCGCGGTTTCCATTCACCATCCAGAAAATTTGAGGGCTGATGGTGCCGCCAGCCAACGTGAGGTTGGTGGTTCCGCGTCCGTTCGAGGCCAGGCTGTAAGTTCCTCCCGAGACGGTGAGATTGGAATTCACGGTCGCATCCTGCACATAATCCACGGCACCGCCGGTGATATTGCCGTTGCCGTCGCTCGTGAAAACACCGGCGGAGTGGATTCCCACTGGCACGCTTGTGTCTCCGGAACTGCCGAATACATACGAACTGTTGGCGGCGAGAGTGGCCAGCGAGAAAGGACCGCCGGTCTGAGCTTCCGCCTGGCCGATTTCGAGCGAGCCGGACGCGGAGTTCGACATGATATAAAACTTGCCCGAATTTACGACGTAGTACCTAAACGAACTGCCATCGGTGAGAGTGAACGTGCCGAAGCCGTTGGTCGCATCAGGCGCGGACATGGCTACCGACGTGGCGATCGGCGTACTCGAGGATAGAAGCCCGGGGGTCAGAAGATCCTCCGTGCCAGAGATGGCGCCAGCGGTGATCGTCATTTGTCCTACACGCGAACTGCTATCAACGTTGTGCGCTTTGAATACGAAGGTGCCTGAGGGGGCGGCAGTAAAAGCGGTCGTGTCCTGTTTTTCTCCGAAACCGGAGGCGGTGGCGAAAAAATCCTGCTCGATTATGTAGAAATGGTTGTCGTCGATCATGGTGATGGCGAAGTTGAAACCGTTCGAACCACCGATATTGATGGATCCGGTGCCATCGCTCGCGATGCTGTAAGTGCCGGCCTCTGGTGATGTCAAACCAAATGGGCCACCGACCTGATCGAAATCGTCAACCGTGACAGTGATGTTCCTATTTCCATCGGCCGTGAAGACAATCGTTTCGGAAAAGGGAGCGGTTCCGGTGCCCACTTGCGGTTGCTCGAAACCAATCCCGGTCTGCGAGATCACATACTGACCCTTCAGGCTGGAGTTGCTGAAGCCACCGCCGAGAGAACGTACAATCCCACTGCCGGAGCCGCAACCGGCTGTCAAGGAGATCATGGTCATTATTGCTAGAGCTGCTAGCACACGTCTGGCACACTTGGCGGACGCAAGGGGATTCATATAGACACTCCTGTCTTTCTTCGTAAGATGCGCTAACCCTGATTGTAGAAGAAAGTTTCGGTGGAAAGATTAGCGGGAGCGTTTCCTCAAGCCTTGGTGACTTCCGCACGATTCCGAGCCGGGGCTGGAATGGCGGGCTGCTTGCCCTTTTCGGATACCCACAGTGCAACGCGGTAGAGTAGCAGGATGCTGAGCACGAATCCGTACTCCTCGGGCTTTCGCACATCGGCCTTCACCAGCCACCAGTAATGCACGACCGCGAGGATCCCTGTGAAGTAGATCAAGCGGTGCAGGCGCTGCCAGTTCTTTCCGCCAAGGCGGCGAATCGACCATGCGGTGGACGTCAGCGCCAGGGGAATCAGGAGGACGAAAGCGGAGAACCCTATGGTAATGAAGGGGCGCTTGGCGATGTCTTTCCACATTTCGTGGAGGTCGAAGAATTTGTCGAGCCAGATATAAGTCAGAAAGTGCAGCGTTCCATAGAAGAATGCAAACAGTCCGACCATGCGGCGAAGGCCGACCAGCCAGTATTGGCGGGTCATCCGGCGGAGCGGTGTGACCGAGAGCGTGATTAGAATGAAGATCAGTGTCCAGTCGCCGGTCGAGTGCGTGATGACCTCGATAGGATTGGCGCCCAGGCCGTCATGGAAGGCCTTCCACGCCAGGCGCGCTAGCGGAATGAGCGCGGATGCGAAGGTTACGATCTTTGTGAGGCGCAGCTTCATTTTGTAATTTTGTAATCGGGTAATGTTGTAATTTGAAACCTCTTGAATTCAGCGTCTTTTCCGGATGCAGAGACCTTGGGTCTTTAGACTACAAAATTACCCGATTACAAAATTGTTAAATCCCTAAAAGTTTTTTTTCAGGTCCATGCCGGAGTAAAGGCTTGCTACCTGGTCGTAGCCATTGAACATCAGGGTGGGCCGCTTGATGAATTCACCCAGGCGGCGCTCCTTAGCTTGACTCCATCGCGGATGGTCGACGTTGGGATTTACGTTCGAATAGAAGCCGTATTCGTTGGGGGCGGACTCTTGCCAGGTGTTCAGGGGCTGACTGCCGGTGAAGCGGATGCGGACGATTGACTTCGCACTCTTGAATCCGTACTTCCATGGAATCACGACGCGGAGTGGCGCGCCGTCTTGATTGGGGAGCACCCCGCCGTACATGCCGAAACAGAGCAGGGCGAGGGGATGCATGGCCTCATCCATGCGGAGACCCTCGACGTAAGGCCATTTCAAAACGTTGACGCGTTGGCCAGGCATCTGCTTCGGATCGTACAAAGTGGTGAACTCGACGAACTTTGCCTTGGGCAGCGGGTCGGCGCGTTTGATCAGTTCGCTTAGAGAAAAGCCTATCCAGGGCACGACAATCGACCAGCCTTCGACACAGCGATGACGGTAGATGCGCTCTTCCGGAGGCGCCATTTTCATGATCGCGTCGACGTCGAGCACCTGCTTCTTCTTGACATCGCCGTCGATTGTGACCGTCCAGGGACGGGTTTTGAAATTCTTGGCGGCCTCGGCTGGCTCGTACTTGTCGGTCGAGAATTCGTAGAAGTTGTTGTAGTTGGTCACGTCCTTGTAGGGTGTTTCTGTTTCCGTCGTGCTGAAGGGACTCTTTCGGAGGCCCTCGATTTTGGGGTTGGCCTGGGCGGTGACCGTAGGCTCGGCAAAATCGCGGAAGGCGGCACCGGTGAGCGCCGCCGCGCCTGCGGTGGCTGCTCCGGCGATAAAGTTGCGCCGGTTCAGATAGGTCGCCTTGGGGGTTATTTCAGACGATGGAATTTCAGCCGGTTTCCCGATCAGCATTGCTCACCCCAACGAAAAGTACCTGTGGCAGACGGACGTGGATGTATCCGACGCCGAAAGATCCCTTAACTTCAGTATAGGACGCGGGGCCGGGGGAAAAGTTGCAAGCTCTGGGACCAGCTCAGTGCGAAGCTGATTTTGCGATGGCCTTGGGGGCGGGCGGAGGGGCGGATCGGGCGCGCAGGACTTCGCGAACTTTCTTGGCCAGATTCTGCAGAGTGAAAGGCTTCTGCAGGAACGCGTTTGGCGAGCCCAGCCCACCCTGGGTGACTATGGCATCTTCCGTGTAACCGGAAAGGTAGAGCACGCTGATGCCGGGACGCAGCACGAGCAGTTGCTTGGCCAGTTCGCGGCCGCCGATGCCGGGCATAACGACGTCGGTGATCAGGATATCGATATGTCCTTTGAATTCCTCGGACATGCGCAGTCCGCATTCGCCATTTTCGGCTTCGAGGACCTTATAGCCGCGGGAGGCGAGGGTCACCCGCACTAGTTCGCGTACCGATTCCTCGTCTTCCACCAGCAAGACGGTTTCGCAGCCTCCCACTTCATTTTGTGGGGACTTGGCCGGGCTCAGCTCTTCCGTGGAATCTTCCACCCGAGGCAGGTAGACATAGAAAGTTGTGCCCGCTCCAACCTCGCTCTGAGCGAACACGTATCCATTGCTCTGCTTGACGATGCCGTAGACGGTCGACAGACCCAGGCCGGTGCCTTTCCCTTTTTCCTTGGTGGTAAAGAACGGCTCAAAGATGCGCGACTGGGTTTCCTTGTCCATGCCGTGGCCGGTATCACTAACCGAGAGGACGGCGTAGCGCCCAGGCTGGATAAAACGGTGTTCGCTGAAGTTTTGGCGCACGGTCACGTCGGCGCTCTGCACGGTAAGCTTGCCGCCTTCGGGCATGGCATCTTTGGCGTTGACGACCAGGTTCATGATGACTTGCTCGAGCTGCCCCGCATCGGCCCGGGTGTGTCCGGCGTCAGGGGAGAGATGGGTGATCAATTCGATGTTTTCGCCGATCAGGGGACGCAGCAGGCGTTCCATGTCGCCGATGACAGTGTTGACGTCGACTACTTTCAGTTCGAGGAGCTGCTTTCGACTGAACGCCAGCAACTGGCGGGTGAGAGTAGCGGCACGATCGGCCGCCTGCTGGATGGACTGCACCTTGTGGTGCATGGGGCTGCCCTGTTCCAGTTGCTCCAGTAAGACCTCGGTGTATCCGTTAATTACCATCAACAAGTTGTTGAAGTCATGAGCGACGCCACCGGCCAGACGGCCAACGGCATCCATTTTTTGTGCCTGGCGAAGCTGTTCTTCGAGCTGGCGCCGGTCGGTGATATCTTCCGCGATCAGTTCGAGGACTTCTTCGGGTTCGTCCGTGCTCATGGCGGCGCAGCCACTGAGCCGCACGACGATCACGCGGCCATCCTTGCGTTTCCACTGAACTTCGACACCATTCAGGCTTCCAGTGCGGCGATAGTCATCGGCCAGGCGGTCCAACTCCTGCGGATTGACGAAAACTTCGCGCCTCGCATTGAGCCTGAGAAGGTCCTCGACCGATCCGTATCCGAGCATTGCGATAAGCGCGGGATTCACATCCAGGAACCGTCCGCCCATGGTGCAGCGGCAAATGCCGAAGGCGGCGCTCAAAATCAGAGACCGGGAGCGGGCTTCAGAGCGGCGGAGGGCCTCTTCATAACGCTTGTGCTCGATGGCCGCAGCCAGTTGCTGCGAAACAAATTTCAGAATCTCGCGGTCGCGCTCGCCAAAGCGGCTGTTTTCGTTGTAGCTCTGGACCACCAGCGCTCCAATGCAACTCGTGCCGCTCTTCAGGGGAACACCCAGCCAATCGACGGACGGAGCACCGATCAGTTCCACCTCGCCGCGCCGCACCAGTTCCTCAAAGACTGCCGGCGTCGCCAACAGGGGTTCGCCGGTTCGCAGAACGTGTTCCGTCAGACCGCGACCCAGGCGCTTGGGCGTAGGCGTTGAATCTTCCTCGTCCACAAAGTAAGGAAAGCTCAACAACTGCGACTGCGGATCGTAGAGGGCGATATAGAAATTGCGTGCATTCATCAACTGACCGAGAATGTTGTGAATCGCAGCGAAAAACTGTTGCAGATCTTCGGCGGATTGGCTGCGCGCGGCAATGGCGTACAAAGCAGCATTCAGCTCTTCAGCGCGCTTTTGCTCGGTGATGTCGCGGTAGGAAGCGTAGGATCCCACTGTCTTGCCGTTCACCGTTATCGGCGAGGTGGAAAGGAGCACCTCAACCAGGGACCCATCTTTTCGCTGGCGGCGCGTCTCCAACGAAAGCTTGTTTTGCGTCTTGACGGTCTGGGTGATCCAAGCAGTTTCCGCATAGCGATCGGGGGGCACGATCAGCAGATCGAGCCGTTTTCCTGTAGCCTCAGCCGCGGTAAAGCCGAACAGGCGGCTAAACTCCGCGTTGGTCCGCAAAATGTTCAGATCCTGATCGATAATGCTGATCGCTTCCGGCGCGTTCTCGATGATCTGTTCGAAGTAGGCTTTCTCCAGCGCATGGGGGCTTTCGTATCCGTTGGCGGGCGAAGTGGACGAAGCTGGGCCGGCCATGGGGATGAGGGTCGGCGGCGCACCATGCTCAAGAGCATCGTGCAGAGCCTTCATCCGCGACAGTTCGGCTGGTGTTGCTGCCGGGGCGATCTTCTCCCCCATACGGTCCTTTCCCACTATGCACTAACGTTGATTCGATGGTAAGCGGGGCTGGTTAACGGTCGGTAGTTACGGGGGTAATGACGGGTAAAAAATGGATCAGAAACGTAAAGGGTCAGGAGGCATTCGATAGTACGACGCAGACTTGGCGCAGCATTACTCTCTGCTCGTCGGTCACGACCAGAAACTCGAATCCGCAGCGCAGGCCTTGGCTGTAGCGCACCACTGCGCGCACCTTCATGAGGTGCGGCGGAGTCGGGATCGGGAACTCCAGGGAAACGACTTCGCCGGTCTGCAGCTCACCGCTGAGGGTCGCCCCGATGCCGTCCTGGCCGAGTTCGCTGGTCCGGCCCCAGCAGGTGACGGTTTGGCCGTCGCGGAAGACCGACAGCTCAATGCGCACGTCAAACCGATAGCGGGTATAACGCCGCAATCGCCGTTGCGCATTGGCCGCTGCTTGTCCGTGATCGCTCAAATCCGGATTCTCCGTGATAAAGCTCCTGCAAGTCTCTGCCGCCATTGTGCTTGAGCGTTAGGTCCTTCTCAATAGCATCAAAGTGCATGTACTAAGGAAGGGGAGCCGGGGTGCGCTCGAATTGCACGGATTGTGCACCTTTTTTCAGTATAGGCCATGTCCAGTTTGGCAGATGATCTCATGGGAAAATTCATTTTCGGTGGCACGTAAAGCTGCGTAAATGCGCGTGACAGACCGTCCCTGCGGCATCTAACATCGGGAGTAGGCTTCTGGCGTCGCGTGGAAGGTAGCGCTTACGAAGCCGTCCCGGGGTCATCTGAATTCATGTCTTATCGCTCGAACGCCGCCGAAGCTTGGTATCCCGAACTGCAGCCCTCGCCGGCACTGGGGGAGATTCCGCTGGATTTGCTGCCGCCTCCGAGCCTGACGCAGCCTCTGTGGAGGTCGCTGGTCGGCAATCTGCGGGATACGTTCGTGCCGACGAAACTGCCGCCACTCGAACTGACTTCCCGTCCGGTGAATGTCGGGCTGTCGCTGGGAGATCGTTTACGCCTGCCTTGGTTTCGGACTGTATTCACCAACATTGGGGACGTGCTCTCTCCGGAAACGCTGCCGCCGCTGGAACTGGAATCGCGACCCGTCGACGTTGGGGAACTCATTACGGATCAACTCAGTCACTTCTGGTGGGGCTCGCTGCTGCGGAATTTGGCGGACCGCGTCGCTCCGGAAACGCAGCCGGCTTTGCATCTGACTTCCAAACCGATTCTCGACATTATTCCGAAATCATGGATCCTGCTGCCGTTGTGGTCGGAAGTCGTGGACACTCCGAAGGTGTTTTATCCCGACAAGCCGAAGGCGGCCGACGCGGTGAGACCCGTCAATCTGCAGCCGGTGACGTTGCCGGCGGAAACTCGGGTCGATCCGGTCGCCGAACTGACGGCTGGCGACCTGCTACGCGATATACGCCGCTCGCGCATTCGGCAGCGCATCTGGGTCGGGCTGGCGGCCGCACAAATCCTCTACCTGGCCGCGGTGGCGTTAGGGAAACTCTGATTGAAGAAAAATCGCAACTGGCTTTTCGCTCTTTGCTTCTAGCTGGAGGCCAAAGGCTAAGAGCTAAAAGCTTAAGGCGATTTTGCCCGTGTCTCTGTTCCTCCCGGTGAATTGTTCTTCCGCAGTCACTGTCTCAATCCCATCCAGCCTTCGGCAATCACCATGGAATTTCCGGGGTTGCGAGAATCGTATTTCACCGAAGTCGGAAGGCCGAGCCGGCAGGAATGCAGATTGATCCATTGCCGCAGGTAGGTGACGTCCTGCGAAGCTTCGTAGGAAACCCCAGCCACGTCATATTGGTAGATCAGCATGGTGGCGGGACGATCGGCGGCGGTCGTGATTTCCTGGACATCAATCACCGTGCCGTCGGTAATGCGGCCGACCGTATTCAGCCAATCCCGGCGTTCGCGCTCGATATCAACCGCGTTCTTGGGTTTGCGGCGGAGCATCGCATAGCTGGCGAGGGCTACGCCTATGGCGCACAGCGCCAGCGTATAAAGACGAAGGGAAATCATTGCCAAATGAAACCTGAGCCTTTCAGACTACATTCAGAATAAGCCGTAAGGTCTCGGACCGCCAAGAGCACTAAGGTGCGAAAGAATGTACTGAAGCGGTGGGCCTCGCAGAGAGGGGCCAATGGATCGATTCCCTGTCCCCTTATCGACTTGTTTTTCTATCCCGACCGCTACCATTTGTGCTCCCACCGTGACAATCTCCGGTCATTAATTTTGACAACAAAGTGACAGTTTCTTGACAAGTTGGGAGGAGCCGAAGTCTAAATTTTTAGCTTGCGAGGCCGTAGTTTCTGGAACCAGTTTGTCGGACTCGGCGGTCCAGGCTCAATCGGAATCGCTGGTACCGGTTTCAACGGGCTCAATGCGCCATACGATGCCAAAGTCGTGGGCGACTATACGGGGCTAACGGCGCCGTAGTGACGAGGCGAGCTCGGAGAACAGGGGCTGGTCCCACACCCGGCCCCTGCGTTGTTTTTATGCCCGGTTTCGTATCAGGGTATCGCTTCAGCGATACCGCAAGTCCTTCGAAAGAAGGCGCCCCTTCAGGGGCTGGGTGTTGAATCTAGACTTCCAGCAAACTCTCCAGGCTGCACACACACCTTCAGTTCTGTCACAATATTTCCTGGAGGCCCTTATGCCGCAGAAGAAAATCCTCGTGCTGGTGGGTGATTACGTTGAAGATTACGAAGTGATGGTGCCCTTCCAGGCCCTGCAGATGGTCGGGCACCGGGTTGACGCCGTGTGTCCGGGCAAGAAGACGGGCGAGTCCGTACGCACTGCGATCCACGATTTTGAGGGTGACCAGACGTACAGCGAAAAGCGCGGGCACAACTTCATGCTAAACGCGACCTTTGATGAAGTGCATCCCGACAAATACGACGCCCTGGTCGTTCCGGGAGGACGGGCGCCCGAATATTTGCGGCTGAACCCGAGGGTGCTGGAGATCGTCCGCCACTTTGCCGAGACGAATAAACCGATCGCGGCGATCTGCCACGCGGCGCAACTGCTGGCCGCCGCCGGCGTGCTCAAAGGACGCCGCTGCAGTTGTTATCCCGCGGTCGCTCCCGACGTCGCCGCAGCAGGTGGAACCTACGAGGAAGTGCCCATTGATCAAGCTTGTGTGGACGGAAACCTGGTGACTGCTCCGGCGTGGCCGGCGCATCCGGCTTGGCTGGGAGCGTTTCTGGAAGTGATGGAGAAGGCCGCGGTGAAGAGCGCGGCGTAGGGTCGGGTCAGGCAGAAGCTTGCGCAGCTCTGCCGCTATGAGCGGCCTCGGCCACGAGTTTCGTAGTCGGATTTTTCGCCAATGATCAACTTCGCTTGTTATGGGTTCGGGGCTGACGATCTGCAAGCAGAGCTGATGATTTCATCGAAAAGTGCTGCATCTTTCTCATGAACTGAGCCGTAGCTGGCAAGTTCGCTTTTGTTTCTAGAGCCGTAGCTGGCAGCAATCCATCCCAAGAGGTGAACTCGCCGCCAACGCTCACCTTCCCAATACCCCCAGGAGTCCTCGCCAATGACGTTTCCGTTGTTATCAACAATCCGCCGTTTCTCGACATAGCCGGAGGAGGTGAGAGCTGGAATTTCAGGCACTCCCCCGAACTTCATCGTTTGCGAGTGCCACGAAATGGCCAAATCAGATGTGCTGTTCTTTGACCGAAGGCCATATCCATGCGGTCCAGGAGGCATATCGCCCCATCTCATGGGTGATGAAGTTGTTTGTCGGAAAGTCGAATCGAAATCCGTAGTCCCCAATCCTTCGCCTTCCCGGTTTCAACTCACCACAGTTCGACACGATAGGAACGGCTGGTGCGCGAGGCTTTTGCTCGGGAAGGAATTCTAGATACGTCACACAGCCCAGGAGGACGACGGTGACCACGAGGCTGATAGATCGCGCCGACATGGCTGGAACTGAACTAATGTCTCCTCTGAAATAGACACCGCTCTGAGCTCATGGTTCCACCAGGACATTCTCTATACCAGATGACTGTTGTAACCAGGCGATACACTAAGGATCCGAGGAAAATTCGCTCTACGACCGTCGCCGGTAGTAAATATTGAATTCGAATCCGGGATTCGGTGGAAATATCTCGGCGATCTTGCGGAGGCGTTCGGCCATCGGGACCGGGGCCAGCAAGGGATAGTCGCGCTCGCGAAGATCGTAGTAATCGACATCGAGGTAGAGCGAGAGCAGGTAGATCGAAATCGCGTCCGCGAAGCTCGCGGCGAGGTAGTCGTTCTTGTATTTCTCCGCGTCAGGGCCGTGGGCGGTAGCGAACTTGCGCGCTTCCCAAGCGTCGAGCGAGGTCTCGCCGCGCACTCCGGACTCGACCTGCTGCCAGGCCAGGTCGGCGAAGTTCTGCGATACTCCCGCACGTTCGACCAACGCGTGCCCGACATTGATGTAGAACTCGAAGGCCACTGAGAACTTATCGTCCATCAAACGGGTCGAGATGAAGACGCACTGGGCATCGCCCAGATTCAGGTTGCGATGGCAGACCGCATTGTCGCTCAGCGCCACGTCGTAGCGGTCGGCGATTACCGTCTCATCGCCCTGGGTGACGGTGAGCGGAACGAAGTAGTACGCCTTGCGGGTGAGCGCGGCGGCGACGGACGTGGGAACCGCGGCAATCATGCGTTCGAGATCGTTTTCAGCAATGGTGATCTCGCCCGAGCGGGCGTAGCAGATGCCATTCGGCGCCTGTGAAACCGGGCTGTTCTGCACGATCTCCGCGGGGCTGCGGGTGATCGCGGAGGCGGCTTGCGACATGGCTGTATTGTAGCGCACAGGCTGGTCGTGAAGATTGGCGATCTGGGTCGCGAGGGCCGAGAACGATGGTGTAGCCTAAGAGCATGGCGAAAACGAGTTCGAGTGGCCCACGCTGGATTGGAATTCCTGTGCGCGTATTCGCGATGACGTTTCTGCTGACCCTGCTGTCGTTCGCGGTCGCGCTGCTCTTGAGCATTGTGGGGGCGGTGGTGTACTCGCAGATGAAACATCTTGCCCCCAATCTGGCGTTTGCTTACCGGCACATCGCATTTCCGTTCGCGGTCACGGTGGGTGGGATTGTGCTAGTGCTGTCGCTGCTGATGGAGATTCGAAACTACCGGCAGCGCAAGATGCTGGCGGGGATCGAGCGGTCGAGCTAGATATGGGCGAGGCAAAAACGATCAAGCCGCGGATTGCCATTCCCGTGCCGCATTCCGGGGATCGCACGTATGCCGAGCGGGCGCTGCCGCAGTACGAGGACGCCGTGTGCGGGGCCGGGGGAGAGCCGGTGCGCATTGAACTGGACCAGACGCCGGTTGAGGTGCTGAAGCAAATCGAGAGCTGCGACGGCGTTCTGTTGCCAGGGAGCCGGGCGGATGTCGATCCGCAAAAATATGGTGCGGAGAGGCACGAAAAAACCGCTGCCACCGATCCACAGCGGGACGCCGCGGACAGGTTACTGTTGCGGGATGCATACAAATTGCATAAACCGGTGCTGGGCATCTGCTACGGGATGCAGTCGTTGAACGTCTACCGGTCGGGGACGCTGGTGCAGCACATCGAATCGGTGATCAACCACAGCGCGGGCCGGACAGTGGCGAAGGCGCACACGGTCGAGGTTGCGCCGGGATCGCGACTGGCCGAGATCGTGGGCTCGAGCCAGGCGGTGCCCGTTAACTCTTCGCATCACCAGTCCGCGGACGCAGTAGGAGATGGGTTACGAGTAGTGGCGCGTTCTTCCGAGGATGGAATCATCGAAGCTCTGGAAGGAACCGCGCCCCGCCATTTTGTGTTGGCCGTGCAATGGCATCCGGAGCGAAGTGTGAAGGATGCGCAGGAACTGGCGCAGCCGGCACATGCCATTTTTCGCGCGTTCATTGAAGCCGCGCGAGCCCGGCATGCGGAGTTGGCTGGAGAGCTTAAGTCTGCCGGCAGAAGTAGATAGTGTCGCGCCAGCTAAGTTCGCCCCATAGATTTTGGTTGTCATCCTAGCGCAGCGAAGGATGACAACTCATGAAAGGTATCGCAAACGACTCAGGCGGGCCGGGGTTCAATCACGGTTAGAACATCACACGAATCCTCGGTGCCGCCCGATTCTGTACATTTCAGTAAGACCGCGACATGCGCAATCGCCGCGTTGTCCGTGCCCATACCCTCCGGCGTTTTGGCCTTGATCCCTACACAGTCTCCGGGGATTCCGCACAACTCGGCAACATGTTTGCGAATCACGCCAGCGTGCGAACCGATTTTCGGAGCGGAGAGGATGAGCGTGGAATCCAGGTTCACGAGTCCGTAGCCTGCCGCCTTGACACGCTGCAATGCTTCGCGCAGAAACACGGCGGAATCGGCGTTTTTCCATTGCGGATCGGAGGGCGGAAACAGCGCCCCTATGTCGGGGCCGGCGATGGCGCCAAGCAGCGCGTCGGTGATAGCGTGCAGCAGGACGTCGCCGTCGGAGTGGCCGCCGAGGCCTTGGTCGTGCGGCAGAGTCACGCCTCCGATTTTGAGCGGAATGCCGGGCTTGAATTCGTGCGAGTCCCAACCGTAGCCGATGCGCATTTCAGGTTTCAAGATTTGTTTCCGGTCAGCCCCTAAGGGGCGTGTGATTTTCGAACTAACGGCATCGCTGAAGCGATGCCCTGATACGAAACAACAGGCTCGCTACTGGGCACCGGTTTTCAGATAGAACTCCGCCAGTTCCATATCGGCTGGCGTCGTGATCTTCATATTGCGCGGCGAGCCCATGACAACTACGACTGGCAGGCCCGCGCGCTCGATCAGGGAAGCCTCGTCGGTTCCGAGGAAGCCGTCGGCGATGGCGTCATCAAAGGCCTTCTTCAGGATGTCGAAGCGAAAACCCTGCGGGGTCTGCGCCATCACGATGCTGGCGCGCGGGATCGTGGCTTTGATGAGTGCGCCATCCGCCGTGCGTTCCACCTGCTTCACCGTGTCCACGGCGGGCCAGCCGGCAATGGCGGCACCATGTTTGTGCGCGGCCTCGATCACATTAGCAATGATTTCGGGCGTCACAAACGGGCGAACGGCATCGTGCACCAGGATGACGTCCTCCGGATCGGCGGCGGTGCGGGCCAGAGCGTTGGCCACCGAGTCCTGGCGATGCTCGCCGCCTTCAACCATCTGCAGGCGTTTGCCCAGGATTTCAGGGTACTGCTTTTCGACCTGAGTGCGAAATCCAGCGATTTCGTCCTTGCGCAGGGCGACTATGATTTCATAGACGGCCGGGGTCGCGGCGAATTTGCGCAGGGTATGGACGAGGATGGGGATGCCACCCAACTCTTTGAACTGCTTGCTGGGAGCTTTCTTTCTGGACTTCGCCGGCAAGGGCGGGGCCATGCGCGTACCCAGTCCGGCCGCGGGAACGATGACGAAAACCTTCATAGGGGGCGATCAGTATAGTACAGAGCTTGGGTGCAACGCCTGATAGTGCCAGCCCTTAAAGGGGCATCGATCTTGAAGTATTTACGGCATCGCTAAAGCGATGCCCTGATACAAATCCCTTGTTCTTCACGAACCCAGCTCTTCGCCGATTCTTGGATCTAGTCCGCTGTCCGGTCGGCCACGGCTGGCGTTTTCTTGGCTGGGTCGGAGGGCGGTCCATTGGACCCTGCCGATGATGGCGCGGTCAGCGGCACCGATGACGTTCCTTTGGATTCGTGGCGGCCCGTGGCGCGTTCATCCCACTTGCCAAAGATCATCTTGCCGGCGGTGGTTTGCAGCACCGAGGTCACCGAGATGTCGATGGTTTTTCCGATCATCTTGCGTGCGTTGTCCACGACCACCATCGTGCCGTCATCAAGATAGGCGACGCCTTGGTTGTACTCTTTCCCTTCCTTCAGGATGAATACCCGCATGATTTCGCCGGGAAGCACGATCGGCTTAAGCGAGTTGGCCAGTTCGTTGATGTTGAGGACAGCCACGCCCTGCAATTGGGCGACCTTGTTGAGATTGAAGTCGTTGGTGATGATCTTGCCTTCGTAGAGCTTGGCCAGTTCGATCAGTTTCATATCGACTTCGCGGACGCTGGGGAAGTCGTCTTCCACGATCTGGATTTGAACCGAAGCTGTTTTCTGGAGACGCTGCAAGATGTCGAGGCCGCGGCGTCCGCGATTGCGCTTGAGCGAGTCGGCGGAGTCGGCCACCAGCTGCAATTCGCGAAGCACGAACTGGGGGATGACAATCAGGCCATCGAGGAACCCGGTCTCGGCGATGTCGGCGATGCGGCCGTCGATAATGACGCTGGTGTCGAGGATCTTGTAACTCTTCTTCCCCGATTTTTCGCCGCCGAAGATGCCGCCGAGCGCCGCCAGATTGAGCAGGTCGCCCTTATTGGCTCCAACCGCCAATCCCACGTAGGCCATGATCAGCATGACCATAATCTGCAGGAAACTTTGCGTTGGGCCGGCCGGGAGGCTGTTGCGAATGACGAGCGCAAAAAGGTAAGCGCCAAAGATACCCAGCACGCTGCCGATGGCAGCTCCGATCAGGCGCTTGAGGCTCATCACGCGCAACCTCCACTCGAACACAATGATGGCCACGCCGATCAACACACCGACCGCGGCATCCAGGTTTGAGGGCAGGTCGAACGGGTGAATCTTGAAGCAGATGACACTGACGAAGAGGACAAACAGAAGGCGTATGAGTACGACGTCCACGGGTAAGACCTCTCTTGGGAGGGCGTCGCTTGCGCGATTCCCGCCCCCGCCGGTCGTCCAGGGCGAATGAAATAAGAGCCCGGTGCCAGCGTTCTATTCACGGGGCGGTATGAGTAATGAGAATGCCCCGTGCCCGGCCATAGCCGGGTTACCGCAAAAGTATCGGGAGCAGTATATACCCCGATTGGGCAGGGAACCAGTGGTTACCCGGAAGCTCTTCGCCCCAGGGCTTTGCTCTGAGCTAGTTTTACGAGATGGCTTCCAGCCAAAGACTAACGGCGAATTGCTAAAGGTTAAGTGCCTCTTTACATGCCGTCGTAATTCGGGCCGCCACCTCCCTCGGGGGGAACCCAGGTAATGATCTGGTAGGGATCCTGAATGTCGCAGGTCTTGCAGTGGACGCAGTTTGCGGGATTCAGGCCGATGCGCTTGCCATTGGGCGCGGCGGAGTCGTCCAACATTTCGTAAACGTTCGCGGGGCAGAAGTTCTGGCACGGATTGCCAAACTCTTTCACGCAACGTTCATTGCAGATGTTCGTATCTTGAATGAGCAAGTGTGCCGGCTGATCCTCTTCGTGCTTCGTGCCGGAATGGTAGAGGTCGGTAAGTTTGTCGAAGGTGAACTTGCCGTCGCCCTTGGCAGGGCCGAGCATATGGGCTTCTGGGCCTCCGTCGGCGGGCAACTTGGCGACAGGCTCCAAGTTCTCGTAGCCCGCATGGGAGGGCACCCGGTTGCGGAGGCCACCATCGAACAGTTCCTGTAGCGCCGTGTTAAACATGCCCGCAACCATGCCATTCTTGAATCCCTGGTGGAAGTTTCGAACCGGCCACAGTTCATCGTGAATCCAGCTGGTTTCGACGCGCCGCTGGAACTTGCCCAGCATGGCCACCGACGAATCGGATTTTACCAGCGCCTCGAACGCAGTCTCGGCGGCCAGCATCCCGCTCTTGATCGCGAGGTGAATTCCTTTCAGGCGGGCGGAGTTTAGGAAGCCGGCGGAATCGCCGACGATCATCCACCCGTCTCCGCCAAGCGGCGGCAGCGACCACCATCCTCCGTAGGGAAGCGACTTGGCGCCGTAGCGGATCATCTTGCCGCCGGCGAGCAATTTGCTAATAAAAGGATGCTGCTTGAACGCCTGCAGCACATGCTGCGGATCGAGGCGCGGGTCCTGATAATCAAGGCCGGTCACGAAGCCGAGGGAGACCGTGTTGTTTTTCGACCCGTAAATCCACGCGCCGCCGTATTCTTTCGTGGTCAGCGGATAACCCATCGTGTAGATGACTTCGCCCGCCTGAATGCGACCCGACGGCACTTCCCATAACTCTTTCACGCCTACGCCATAGGTCTGCGGATTGCTGTCCTTCATCAGGTCGAATTTCTGGATGAGTTGCTTAGTCAGCGATCCGCGAGTGCCTTCGGCGAGCACGACGACCTTCGCCTTCACGTCGTAGCCGGGTTCGAAATTTGATTTCTGCTGATTCTGTTTGTCGACGCCCTTGTCGTCGGTGCGCACGCCAGTGACGCGATTGCCCTCGTAGAGCAACTCCGATCCAGCGAAGCCGGTGAAAATCGTGATCCCCGCTTCCTCAACTTTGCCCGCCAGCCATTTCACAAAGCGATTGATGGAGATGACATAGTTCCCGTGATCCTTCATCGGTGGAGGCGTGAGGGGAAGCTGGTAGTGGCCGGTGCGCGTCAGGTAGTGGACTGCTTCCTTGTGGACCACGGCGTCCAGTGGGGCCTCGCTTTCGAATCCCGGCAGCAGTTCTTTCATGGATCGCGGATCAAGAAGAGCGCCGGAAAGACAATGCTGTCCGGCTTCACGCGCTTTTTCGAGCACGTAGATATTTTCTTTGCTGAGGAGGGCTTCGGGATGGCGTGTGTTGTGATCGTCGATCAGCTGCGAAAGCCGCAGCGCGCAGGCCATGCCTGCAGGGCCGCCGCCGACGATGACGACATCGGCGGGCATCTCAGGGTGCTCGATGTTGGGGAGAGGCTTGCGGAAGATCAGCATGGCAGTCGGCCTTTAGCTTTTTAGCTCTTGGCTCTTAGCGTATGGGTGCGTTGTATCACTCTGAGGAAACTCTCTATGATACGGCAAACCGGGCAAGCCATACAGCGCTCGGCGACGTCGCGATTTACCGCCACCTACTACTGACTATTTCGGATAGCGGAAGCATTCGACCGCGTGGTCGTTGACCATTCCGATGGCTTGCATGAAGGCGTAACAAATGGTCGAGCCGACGAAGTTGAAGCCGCGCTTCTTAAGGTCCTTGCTCATCGCGTCCGATTCAGTCGTGCGCGCCGGAACCTTCTTTCCTGACCGCCACGAATTTATTTTCGGTTTGCCGCCGACAAACTGCCAGATGTAGCTATCGAACAATCCGAATTCTTCTTGGACCGCCAGAAATGCCTTGGCGTTCCGGATTGCCGAAGCGATCTTCAGGCGGTTGCGGATGATCCCCTCATCGCGCAGCAACTGCTGCGTCTTTCGCCGGTCATAGCGCGCGATCTTGTTCGGGTCGAAGCCGTCGAAGGCAGCGCGAT
>JAIQFA010000204.1 GCA_020073525.1 Terriglobia bacterium | reverse complement strand
ATGCAGATCGTTGGTGCCCGACTTGGTGACCACGTTGACGATCCCGCCCAGCGCCCGGCCATACTCGGAGCCAAAACTGTTGTTCACCACGCGGAATTCCTGCACCGACTCCTGCGGGTGATCAGGATGTAGGGAAACGACTTGTCGTCGCGCAGCAGCACGTTGAAGCGCGGCCGCAGGCGCTTGATCAGGTTGGCTTCGAGCAGCAGCGCTTCCGTTTCGCTGCTGGTCGAGACGAATTCGAGCGCAGTGGTCGCCGCGATCATGCGGGCAATGCGGCTGTCGTGCCCGGTCGGGCGCGCATAGGCGATGACGCGCTTCTTCAGGCTCTTGGCCTTGCCGACATAGAGCACCTCGCCGGCCGCACCGGTCATGCGGTAGACGCCGGGCGAGGTCGGGGCGAGCTTGGCGTAGCGGGCGATCACGGCGCGGCCGGCGCCGAGCGAGCCCGGCGCAAATTGCTCCGGCTCGCCGGTCTCCTCGGGCACGTCCGGCAGCGTCTGGTCGTCCTCCTCGTCGGGGAGGTCGAGCTCCGGCTCGATGTTCCGTTTCGGCTCGTCCATGGCACCAGAAGTCGTGCGCCAGACGCGCAAACGCAAGCGGGACTTTTTACCGGCGCATGATCTTGCCCGAAAACCGGTGACCACTTTTAAGTCAGAGCTCGCCGTAGGCTATTGCACGCTATACGGGGACATGTCGGGTGGATTGGCGGTCATCTCGGATGTTCCAAAGACCATGATTTACCGCTTGGCTCACTGGTTGAACCGCGCGCGGGCTGTAATTCCAAGTCCAGTTCTAACCAAAGCACCTTCCGCCGAGCTGAGACCTAACCAGACCGATCAGGATAGTCTTCCGCCCTACGACTTGCTGGATGACATCCTGGAACGCCACGTGGAGCACCACCAGTCCGCAGAGGAGATCGTCGCGCAGGGGTTCGATGAAGCAACGGTGCGGCGCGTACTGCACCTGGTTAGAACCGCGGAGTTCAAGCGCAAACAAGCTGCCCCCGGCATCAAAGTGACAGATCGCGCATTCGGTGTGGGCTGGCGGGTTCCGATAGCCCGCAAGGAATGGACTGCAACGGCAGTGAGGACAAATTCACTCGCATTAGGACTTTTATGACGAAAAACGTTTCCGTGATTGGATTGGGCAAACTGGGATCTCCAATGGCCGCGTGCTTCGCTTCCAAGGGACTGCGAGTCGTCGGAGTGGATGCGGATCCTCGCAAAGTCGACGCAATCAACCAGGGAAAAGAGCCCGTCTTCGAGCCGCGACTCCAGGAATTCCTCGATCAATCAAAAGGGCGCCTTTCTGCAGTGGATAGCATCCAGGAGGCGGTAATGGCTTCCGACGTTACCTTCATCGTGGTGGCCACGCCCAGCGAGCCCGGCGGCGGTTTCTCGCTGCGCTATGCACTGCCCGCCTGTGAGGCGATTGGCCGCGCTTTGCGCGCCAAACAGGGCTTTCATCTGGTCGTGCTCACGAGCACTGTGATGCCCGGCTCCACGGGCTCTGCCGTGCGCGCCGCTCTCGAACAGGCGAGCGCCAAGTCCGTGGGGAGCGATTTCGGCTTGTGCTACAACCCCGAGTTTATCGCTCTAGGCAGTGTCATCCGCGATTTTCTGAATCCTGACCTTTTGCTCATCGGTGAATCAGACTCGCGTTCGGGTGACATCCTGGAAGCGGTATATAAGCAAGTCTGCGAAAACACACCCGTGGTGGCCCGAATGAACTTCGTCAATGCTGAGGTGACCAAGCTGGCCATCAACACGTACCTCACGACGAAAATCAGCTTCGCCAATATGGTGGCCCGTCTGTGCGAGAAGTTGCCGGAGGCGGATGTAGATGTGGTGACGGCGGCCCTCGGCCAGGACACCCGCATTGGAACTAAGTATCTCAAAGGAGCTGTGAGTTACGGCGGCCCGTGCTTCCCCCGCGACAATCTGGCGCTGGGGGCACTGGCACGGCAGGTTGGCGCGCCCGATGATCTTGCGAAAGCGACCGACCTGTTCAATCGCTCCCAGGTCAGTTGGTTGGCAGACCTGGCACAGAGCTGCTCGACGAAGGGGGCGGTCGTAGGCATCTTGGGCTTGACCTACAAGCCGCATACCGACGTGGTAGAGGAAGCGGCGGGCTTGAATCTGGCACTTGAGTTGGCGAAGCGCGGCGTTTCCGTCGTTGCTTCAGACCCCGCGGGCCAACGTAACTCAGCTGCTGTGTTGGACGGCAAGGTGCGTTTCGCGACCTCCTCGCGAGAATGTATCCGAGAAGCAGACGTGATCGTAGTTGCGACGCCTTGGCCGGAGTTCCGTAACATTCCCCACGAGGAATGGGCGCGCCACAGCGAGCCCCGCACAGTCATAGACTGCTGGCGGGCATTGAAGCATTTGGATAATCACGAGGGCCTCCGTTACGTCTGCCTGGGCACCGGCGGCCTCCCGACCGAATTCCAGCCCTCGGCGGGTTCCCGTCTGGCGAGACAGAGCACGACCACTTCCACGTTGACCATTTTTGCGGCCCCGAAGCCGTTCCACGGAAGTACCGGTCTGATCCAACGCAACGCCATCGCCAACTGGACTCGATTGAGCCCTAGGCCTGAGATCATCCTGTTTGGGGATGAGGAAGGGACGGCTGAAATCGCTCAAGAACTGGGGCTGCGCCAAGTCCCGGAAGTTGAGTGCAACGAGTTTGGCACGCCTTTGTTAAATGCTCTCTTCGAGAAGGCTCAGGCGCTCGCCAGCCATGGCACCCTATGTTACATCAACGCAGACATCCTTTTGCTGGACGGCTTTCTGAAAGCGGTCGAGCAGGTGGCTGCTTGGCGTGAATCCTTTCTGATGGTGGGGCGAAGAGCCGACGTGGATCTGGATCAAGCGGAAGCTTGTGTATCTGCAGACGAGGAAGCCCGTATGCTGGTCCAAATCCTCCGCGAAAAGGCACCAATGCCTCCAGGGGCCATCGATTACTTCGTATTTTCTCGTGGCGTCTTTGGAGCTATCCCGCCGTTCACTTTAGGGCGTACAGTGTGGGACAACTGGCTTTTGTGGAAAGCTCACTCATCGAGAGCAGCAGTCGTAGACGCTTCGACTGTAATCATCGCCGCTCATCCCCGCCATGGCTATTCTCACCACCCGCAAGGCAGACAAGGGATTTATGGAGGCGAGGAAGCTATTCGGAATCAAAGGCTGGCCGGTCGTCACTTGCGTAC
>JAIQFA010000102.1 GCA_020073525.1 Terriglobia bacterium | reverse complement strand
GCCCGCCAGATCCCCGTTGGCGTTCATCGTGATTCCCGGAGGTGGAGTGCCGGCGGAGATGCTCCAACTGTACGGCGTGGTTCCGCCGCTGGCGGTGAAGACTTCGCTATAGGCGCTCCCCACTTGGCCTTGGAGAAGACTCCCAGTGGTGATCTGCAGCGGCTGACTGTTCACGATGACGCTGAAGTTGCCGGTCGCCGTCTTGTTGGCAGCATCAGTGACCGTGACGGTGAATGTGAAGGTGCCGACTGTGGTGGGCGCGCCCGCCAGATCCCCGTTGGCGTTCATCGTGATTCCCGGAGGTGGAGTGCCGGCGGAGATGCTCCAACTGTACGGCGTGGTTCCGCCGCTGGCGGTGAAGACTTCGCTATAGGCGCTCCCCACTTGGCCTTGAGGAAGAGGACTTCCAGTGGCGATCTGCGGCGGCGGCAGCGGTTGAGTGTTCACAGTGAGGCTGAAGTTGCCGGTTGCCGTCTTGTTGGCGGCGTCAGTGACCATTACAGTGAATGTGAAGGTGCCGGCTGTGGTCGGCGTGCCCGCCAAATCCCTGTTCGCGTTCATCGTGATTCCCGGAGGTGGAGTGCCGGCGGAGATGCTCCAACTGTACGGCGTACTACCCCCGGTGGCGGTGAAGACTTCGCTATAGGCATTCCCCACTTGGCCTGGGAGAAGAGGACTTCCGGTTGTGATTTGCAGCGGCTGACTAACGGGCTCAACAGTAACCGCAGCGGTGGCCGATTTCGAGGAGTCAGCATCGCTGGTGGCGTTGACCAGAACGTTGGTTTGTATGTTTACCACTGGAGCGGTGTAGAGGCCGCTAGCATCGACCGAGCCTGTCGCCGTCGACCATGTCACCCGGGTGTTAGCAGTTCCGCTGACGGTGACGGTAAACTGCTGCTTTTGATTCGACAACAAGGTTACGTTGGCCGGAAACACACTGACCCTGATATTTTCGCCGCCACCGCTGCCACCGACGCTTCCGCAACCGACCATAAACGGCAGGATCACCAAGACAACCCAGCTAGAAGATATGTTCCGACGTGCCCTGAAAACAACGGATGCGACGGTTGCTGAGATCGCAAAGTGGGCTCGACTGAATGGGCTGATCCCTCCAATCGCCGATAGCGCGGCTCCATAAAACACTTGACACCTTGAGAGTCGTGACGGCTCAAGAAAGCGGTGTGCTGGGCTGGGCATTGCCATAAGTCCTTCGGGTAATCGCCTCGGCCGAGTAATATCGGCCGTTGCGGGATCACGGCAGTGCAAAGGGCACATAGCCAACCATTTGTGCACGTAGTACGACCATTCGTAAGCAACAGGAAAGTCCAACGCATAAACGTTTGTGGGCATATAAGCGATAAAGTAAAGACACACAAGACGAACTTGGCGCTCTACATTACCTTCTAGTCCTTTCGCTTTTGTGAGCCTGTCTCTGACTGAAGTTAAGAATCCTCAACGTAGAGTTGTTAGTTCACTTCACATATTTGAGAACTTGTATCGCAATGGGAATAAGGATTCCCGAAAAGGTAATCCAATACGTAGAGCAAATAATGCTTCAGCCGGGTGGGATGGGTTACGACACTCATGTCGTGTTCGCTCCCGTGGTGCCCCGACCAATGTTAGGAAGAGGACAGTCGCGTGTTGACTAACCGATCAATGCCGGGCCTAAGAAACGCAGCGAGACAACGAGGTTGAGCGAGACGGCACTAAGAGCGTGTAACAAAACGTCCACCCCCGCAGCTTAGGTCCGCTCGCTGCAGCTTCGCGTACTCCGCCTTGGCTTGTTTCAGGATGGGGATATCAGGGTCGGCGTCTTTCCACAGCGTGAGGAAATCCTTGTAGGCGACGAGTGGCCGGACGTGGGCGGCGTTGGCATCGGCACCCCGCAAGGTTTTCGATTCCAAGGCGTTTGCATGAGCCACTCCTGAATCCGCTAATGCCCCCGTCCAGCAGTTCCACACCGACGCAGCTCATTCCAAGGCTGGGGCGTCAGGCGGGTATTCCAAGCGAACCGCATCTCTTGCTTCATCGTGTCCATGTCCACCCCCTGATTCATTTCAGGTGTCCGTAGTGTCTGGCCTCAATTGTTCGATGGTTTCTCTATGATGCTGAGGCACAGACGACATCAGGCGCGGGCAAGAACGGCTCTGAACTATGATCCAGTGGCCGGCATCACAATTTTTCTCCGGAGGGTTGAGCGGTTGCTTCGCTAGAGGTGGAGTGCACTCCTGCCGCCGCTGGGGCGGAGGTGTGGAACCATGGGGCGGCCTCGGCCCAGATCTGGAGCCGAGCAGATTCGCAGGCAATTGCGCCAAACACTGCTCACAGAAAAGAAATTCGTTTTAGTTCGTTTGCCCCGGATCCAACGTCGCATTCCCAATGCATGCGGTCGCTGCGAGATCATCACCACTCAGGATCATTCGGAACGGTGCAAAGGCTGGGCTCTTGAAGGAAGATATTCTCCAGATGTTGAAGAGTCTTCGCCGTCGCAAGCCCCCGAAGAGGGCGCGGTTGAGCTCGCCTTCTATCTCTTGGCGACACTTGCGCTTAGCCACATCCTGCTCAAGCCAGATTTGGCCCTTGAGTTCTCGTAGAAACTGCTTTCTAACGCCAATCTGCTGAAGCCAGACCAGGAGTGCTCCCACGCCTGTCCCCAACAGGAAAATACCGAACGCTTGCAGAACAACCATGAAAACGGTGGTGCAGTTTGAGTTCCAGAGCCGTCCGATGACGATGTGAATACACAACTCCTGTGTTTTGTTACGACTCGACAAAGGAATGCCAAGCTGTCGCTCGTGGCGGACTGCCTACCCATTGGCAATCTGCCTAATGGACGGCACTTCACCAGATGGTTCCTTAGGTAGCCCACGCGACTGGGTGCCGCCCACCGGCAGAAATACCCCCCTAGTTCCCTAGTTCACCGCTAACCCCGGCCCAATTCCGCTAGCGCCCCGGTAAATCGGTGACATGCAATAAGTCGCTGGTTGGACAGGGACGCAGAGATTGAAGCTCTTCTGTCGACCGCCGATATATCACTTAAACCCGGCGGTGACCATCTGCCGTGAACGAGCAACACAATGCGTCCACTTTGGTTTGCTATTCTCGCGTTAGCCTTCTCTGTTAGCTCCTTCGCTGGCCTGGCTACCTCTAAGCCCAAGTGGTCCAACTTGACGCAGGTCAACACGGAACGAGTCGTCATCGGCTCCCTCGCTGACATTTCTGCTCGATACGAAAACGGTAAGCCTCTGACCGTCATTCACATTCTGGAGTTCAAAACAGACGCCTTTCCGAATGAGCCCAACCTATTGCAGGTGCGCTTGTGCGGAGATCAAAGCGGCGCGCTAGGGCCCGCTGTGCATACAAACATCATTTTGGCCTATGACCTTGCGAGTCAAAGCAGGCTGACTGGATGCCTCAGCCTGATCAGTAGCGAGCCTTGGCAGGACAGCAGCAAATGGCGGACGATCACGTTCAACCCCAGCACAACCAGACGGAGTACGCAACGTGCAAAACCTATTCAGGATATTATCAACGGCTCTTTTGATAAATAGTTTGTGCTCTGCCGCTAACGTGAGTGACCACCTTGTTGGCGTCCATAGTTCATCTATTTCCCTTTCGTTCCCGAAGATAAACAATCGTACCGTACCGTATCCAATAGTGAAAGGCAAAAGCGCGAAGGGTAGTGGAATCTGTATCAACGAGAACTGTTCCATAGTCGCCACGGCTCACAACATTCAAATGTTAACGGGCCGGGCAACTTTGAGAGTTACCAGCGGACATACCGAGAAGGTATTATCTGCAGCCAGCGACAACGATCCGAACAAGGCTGAAATACCTATTACGAAGTCAAAGCAGACCTTATTCTACAACATAGCGAATGACGTTTCATTCGTCTACACGAGGAAGCCAATCCCTCACAAATCGGGCATTCCGTATTCATACAAAGTGTATGTGGGGCAGAAGGTGCAGGTTGCTGGATACTACAACCGCAAGTTCCAGTCAAAAGAAGCGCGAATAATCGGCTCAAACGTGCATTTGGTAGTTGGACGGGCCCAACTAACCGAGAATTTGATTTTGGACATTGCATTGAACCCTGGAAACAGCGGTAGTGCTGTGCTTGACGAGCGAGGAAACCTGCTAGGGATGGTCATACTTACCGGCGCCCTGAAGCTCAACGGCGGTGACATAACAGCGTCCGTCGCTCTTCCCGTTAGAGCTATTGCGAAAGCACTGGTGGAGTTGGATCCAGTTCTTGGTCCCACTATTTTCAATGACATACCGGAAGACGAGCCGAAGCCAATACAAACGCAGTATGTGCTCTACCAGGACAGCGACTTGCCCGAAGACACCTCGCCGGTAATACCGGGAGTATCGGCGGTTCACAGTGATGTGACCAACGCAGTTGATAAGTTACACGCCAAATCGGAGATTGCTTTCAAGCTAACAGCCAACCTTGTTGCCAAGCAGTGCCTGGTGCAAGGGACACAGGAGCCCTTATGTCATGAGTTGGCTTTCGTTGAGGGTCAACAAACGTTTCGAAAGATAGGGAAGGACGGCAGGCTCGGTAAGCCAGTGGACTCCTTTCCTATCCAGAAGCACGGCGTCTGGGTACAATCCGACTGGGCGGACACACTAGGCGAAATCGCAGAAGACCCTTGGGTATTCCAAGGTTCCGTTGATGACCACTATCTGTTCAGTTTTAAGGCGGCCGCTGAAGACGAGCGCTGTTATTTTGAGGAGCGCCCACAAGGGGTTCCGCTTTTCGGGGGATGGCACCCAGACTGGGAAGGATCGGTTGCTTGTTTTGAAGAAGTCCTAACGGACAAGAACTTCAATGTATTGTCCGTGTTCGCTGAATTGCACCCGCCTGACACCTGCTTAACCCAGTTGTTGCAGAAGGCCATTTACTATGATTGGGTCAAGTTGGAGGGGCTACAGTCGCCTGTGCTCTTGCCGGTCAAGGAAAGGATTACTGCCAAGGTACTGAGGCAGGATGACTTGTGGTACGCTAACTTGACGTGGACCGACTACAAACAATTTAGGGCTAAGCACAGAATAAAGTTTTGAAGACGAAAGCTGCACGTAGAGCTAATGCGAAGCGGCATTACGACCACCAATGCTCTATCGACCAACCAGACTCGCGAAGGTCACCCAGAACTATCTGACCCATTGTTTAAGTCCAGAGTCGCGGCAAGCAGAAGCCGAGCCCGGCGAACGCGAAAGCGCTAGGTAGATCGTTGTGCCGCTCATATACGGTGGATGCTCCTGAGTTCGCTTCTTGTCAAAAGCGGAATAAAATCCCATATTGGGCACTCCCCGATATATGTTTCTGGCTTTTCTGGAGCGCTGTCAGGCCAGGGTCCGTCGGATCGGTAATCGTCGTGTGGAACCACCCAATAGAACTGGAGACGACAAACATGATATGTTTTTGGGCGAGTGGGGAGGGGTCAACGAATTCTACGCTGAAACCTTGCGATCCATTTCGGTGGTCAAAATACGGTGGCGTATAGGTTCCCGAAAGCCTGAAACTGGCCTCATTGCGGATAAAATCTGTTCCGCCACCAAACCCCATACCCCAGGACTGCACGGAGTAATTTGTGGTTGAGAGCTGATACCATCCGCCGGATGTCCCGAAGAACCAGTAGTTTGGTAGGCGGTAGTACACGTCGCTGCTCAATTCACGAACACGTCCCTTGCGATTATCCTCTGTTCCGTCGTTGTCCTTGTGCGCGTTGTCGTAACGCGCCCTGGCTTGCAGGATGAGGTGCCTAGATTCGATCCCAACGCCGCCAGTGATTGCCTCGGAGACAGGTGCAAATCCACTATTATTGAGGTTAAGCTGCGGAAAGATGATCAGCCTAGGCCGTCGGTCGAACTCAAACAAGTCATTTTTTTCAGCCCGAGTTGAGCTTATGGGCTTACCAGGCTTGGGCTTAGGAGACACAACCCGGGCATTCGCAGTGGATTCCGACCCAGGAACGTCGGCATTAACTACGGCGACCTTGGCAGGTAGATTTTTGTCCGTAGACTGACCTTCAGCAGCGGCGATGGTGCCAGCCCGGCCGGAACTATTCGTTGGAGTAGAAGTCTGAGCAAGCGCCAATGAGACGATGCTAATGATAATTGATCCCAGTAACACAAAACGAGGCATAGTCGCTCCTAAATAACTTCGGCACATGTGTTATTTCCCTTTGAGGGAAAATTGGTGCCGTAGGGGCGCTAGAAATGCAAGCACCTCTCCAGAACGTGGCAAGTGCGTCCAAACGAGGATCGATACAGGTAGCACAAGAGTCAGAATCCCTTGCCATCATCGCGCTCGGTGAGTCATTGACCGGCAATTGCGTAACGGCAGTCAAGATTGGTGCTGCAAGAGACCCCAAAAAGGATTCTTTCATCTGTTGCGACATTCGTTCGCGACGCTCTCGGTTGCTAACCTGCTCTCGGATGTCCTTTGCAAGCGTTTTCAGTAACCCTATCTCTGCATGAAGGATCAAAGCACAGGGCGTCCAAATCTCTGGAAAACACACTTCGCCCAAAACTACGTTACCGCGAACAATCGAGGGCGGCTTGTGCGTCAGCGGTGAACTTTACTGTTCATCGGCACACAACAACAAAGAGGGTATTACCCGTCGGGATCAAGAGGTTGATGACGGCGTTTACCTGACTTGCAGGCGAGGCAAGCACACGACAGCCAGCGCTGTGCTTCACCGCTACCTGCGTTCAAGTCGCACGCTTGCAAGTACCTGCGATGTTCTAGGGAAAGTCCGTTAGGTGGGTCAGCTCTACAGAACGCGCAACGTCTGCCGGGTTTTCCCGCTCACAAGCCGGCGCTTCATGAGAGGTTCTGCCCGCTTGTCCCTAAGTGCTTGGTCGATCTACTCTGCAACTCGATTCACACAAAAGGGGATTCAACCCGATACGAAATATGGCCACAGCAGCGGTCCAACACGTGAAGCGAATGCGCGGCGGCGCCCAAGGTCATCTTATGCGCTGCGACGACGGCTACTACTATGTCGTTAAGTTTCGGAACAATCCCCAGCATCAGCGGGTGTTAGCGAACGAATTGTTCGCAACTACACTCGCCGACTATATAGGGCTGCCCGTGCCAGCAGCCACAGTCGTAGAAGTCTCTGACTGGTTAGTCACGCACACCCCAGAGCTGACATTTCTGCTCGGCAGCCACGACATTGCGTGCGAGCCTGGATTGCAGTTTGGTTCACGATACGCTGTAAATCCAGCGGAGGGCCATGTGCTTGACTACCTTCCACCCGAGGCGTTGGTTCGTGTAAGAAACCTGGACACATTTGCGGGTATTCTTGCCCTTGACAAGTGGACTTGCAACGCCGACGGGAGACAGGCGGCTTTCTGGCGGAAGCCACGCGAAAAGAAATACTCGGCGTCGTTCATTGACCAGGGATATTGCTTCAATGCCGGAGAGTGGACGTTTCCCGATTTTCCACTTCGGGGCGTATTTCCCAGCAACGAAGTCTACGCCGGCGTAACCGGATGGAACTCGTTCGAGCCTTGGCTGACACGAATTGAGGAGTTGAAGGACGAACGCGCGTGGGAGGCGGCGAGTCAGATTCCCCCGGAGTGGTACGGCGGTGCATGGGACGACCTCCAACAATTAGTGGAATCGCTGCTTCGGCGCAGACAGTTAGTACGGGATTTGATTCTGTCGTTCCGGAATTCGCCGCGGAGGCCTTTTCCAGAATGGGCGGAGGCGGCGTAACTCCTAATCTGCGCCACGACGATAACTGTGGAGTATTGTCCGCTGGGCTTAGGGACCCAACAGAAGGATTCACGCAATGATGGGAGGACGTATGCAGCGTAGCAAACGGCTTGCAGTTGGGCTTGGTGAAGTACATTGCTGGACTAACTGGATTGAATACTCGAGCAACATGCTCTCTTTCCCGCAGCTCCCACAGGAGCTTTTGGTTCTTTTTGTCATGCAATCCGTGAGGCTTGCACATTCATTGAACTGTGTCCTGGGTGCATGCCTACCAAAACAGGTGGTTGACGAACACATTCGCGGTTACCTGGTTGACAGAGTTTGGTCGTATCATCTACTGACCGAACGTGTTCAGAGAGAAGTAAGGGAACGCGACTCAAGGGCAGCACAGATCAACTCAGAAGAGTTTCGACGCTCAACCGGAAAGATAGTGGCGCGTATAGTGCTACGGCACAAAGCGAAGACTGACATGAGTGCCATTTGCACAATGGCAGTCCTTGCCGTCCTTCGTAGTTTAGAGCCTTCAACTCGCAATCGAGGAGCAATATGGACTCAACCGGCCTCCTCATCCAGCCATCCCGACTTAAGTACAAATTGCACAATTGCCGGCCGGTCTGAAAGGGCTAATTTCTCACATGCTCGCGCCCGGTAGGATTCAACTGTCTTCGTGCTTATACCCAATTCAATTCCTATGTCACTGTTCGTAAAACCCCAAGCTACCTGAAGCAAGACCTCGCGTTCTCGCCTAGTGAGTGTTGACCGTTCTCCAATTGGATGGTCATCCAGAAGCATTCGAAGCGTCGAATCCGAGAGTCGGGGATCTATAAAGCGCTTACCGGCCGCTACAACGGAAATCGCCCCTATGATAACCTCGTGCGAGGATCGCTTGGATGCATAGCCCAAAGCGCCGGCTTGCAGAGCAGCCAATACCATGGAGGCGTGCTCTCGCATGCTAAAGACCAGTACGTTCGTTTCAGGCGACTCCTTGCCTAAACGGCGGGTCACTTCTAGGCCGTCACACGATGGCATTGTGATGTCCACGATAGCAACATCGGGGCGTAGACGAATCGCAAGGTTCACCGCTTCAGCACCATTTGTGGCGCCGCCGACGTAGTCCAGGTTTCGATGTCGAGAGATCATGGTTTTGAGGCCGGCGAGAACAACCTCGTGGTCGTCCGCGACCATCACTCGAATTGAGTGAACCGGTAACATGACGCGCTCCGTACTAGTTGCAGAGCAGGACCGTTCAATCTCTGCATTCGACCGTAATTGAATTGCGAAAGCATGTCTGTGATCACGGACCCCTGTGTCTGTGATGAATCCAGCGCTGCTTATCCGTCAGGAATCTCGTCTCGCGTTGTTCCTTCCGTTAGCCATATCGTCGGTCAGGTTGTCTCAGCACGAACTGGCTGTCAGCGTCAACTACAATTAACCGGCACAACGTTTGCCAACCAATGCTACTTTCGGAGAGGTACATTCGTGTACAGCGTCTGTTTTGTTATCCTCGAACCGGAAGAAACCAGCCGGCCTGGAAACTGGCAATGGGCAGGCGAACTGGTCATCTCGTCACTTTTTCGATAGCCGGAATGGGCCATCATAAGATCGTGGGCACCACCCTTTAAGACTTGGTCCGTTTGGGACGCAGCGGTACTGTTGTGAATGGCGGCTGACATGTTGGATAGCTACCTTCAGAGTTTCACAGCTATTTCGCTCCTCTCGCCTCACGATGTCTCTGCGATAGCACACTTGGCGGGGCGGGTGGCAATTGCCTTCAATTGCGGGTTGGCCACGATTATTGGAGTTGTGGCCGCTCGTCGTCTGCGCGGCTTGCGCCTCCACATTCAGCCAACCGTGCAAATCAGTACCATCTACCAGTTCGCTGCGGCGACAAGCTTTTCTGCCGGAGCGCTTTCCCTGCTCTTAACTGGCGATCGAGCGTCGGCATGGGGAGAACGCGTGTGGGTCATCGACAGCTGGCTGCTCCTGACTGGTTACATCCTTCTGTCCCCAGGTTTTCGTCGCCGGAACATATTGAGCCTAACATTCACGGCCAGCCTTTGCGTAGCAGCAAGCGCGGAACTGATAATAAGGGTGGCCAAGTGGACGGACAGCTCATGGGTGCTCAACATGCCCTGCCTTTTTTGGCTGGGCGGTTTATTGCAGCTTGGGTTGTGGTGTGATCGATCTTTTCCTCCCATTCTTTACGAATCCATCGCGTCCCGGAGAAGACTACCTCGGCTGGTGCCCCTATTCTTTGTAATACCTGTGGGTGTTGCAGTCATGGTGGGCACCCTGGAGCGTTGGGAGTATTATGATCGCGGCGCCGATGAAGCTATTCTAGCGTCAATCTTCTGCCTCGGTATTGCGGGCGTATTTGTCCTCTCTGCGGCCTTGCTCCGCCAGACCGAAGAAGGCTTTTGGAGCCTTTTTGAGGATGGCGACGAGGCGATCTTAATGGTCGATCCCGCAACACACCATATTCGGAACGGTAACACTAAAGCAATACAGCTGTTGGGCAATTCTTCTAAGGAAATAGGAGGGTGTTCGATTGAGGATCTATTTCCCATGATCCCATTTGAACAATTGTGCAATCTCACGAGATCGCGAGACGGAGGCTCGAATCGAGACGCGATCGAGGTCCGCTGGATAGACCTGAGCGGCTGTGGTCGCTGGCTCGAATTGCGCGTGACCTTTGCGCCGTTTCGAGGCAGCGACATGATGATAATTCACGCAAGCGATGTGTCAGAGCGGAGGTATATCCAGCAGAAGGAATCCCAAGCTGAGAAAACGCAAGCGATAAGTCGATTGGCGGGTGGGATTGCACATGACTTCAACAACTTGTTGCATGGCGTGCGTATGTGTTCAAACCTTTTGGCTGAGGAGTTGGCACAGGATAATGACTCCCGAGAACTCCTGAAGCACATTAACTCATCTATTGAAAGCGCAGAACAGCTGGCACAGTGGCTTTTGTCATATTGTCGGCCACGCAAAGTGGCGCACCAGAGGACAAATCTGAATCGCTTGGTTATTTCGGTTTCAGATCTCTTGAGACACACGCTCGGATCTTCAGTTTCCGTGCAAACGGAGCTAAGTGAAGGACTGGGGGCAGTCCATGTGGATCCGGTGCAGATGCAGGAGGTGCTGATCAACTTAGCCATCAACGCCCAAGATGCTATGCCGGAAGGTGGCTCTTTGAGCTTTGTCACCCAGTCTGTGAAATGGAGTCTTGCTGATCGCCAAATGCCTATTCCGCCCGGGTGCTATGTTCTCCTTTCGGTTATTGACACCGGCGTCGGTATGAATCCAGACACCGCTTCACGCGCATTTCAGCCTTTCTTTACGACGAAGGAGCGAAAGCACGGTACTGGCCTAGGTCTCTCCATTGTTCATGACATCGTGACCCAGAGCGCGGGGTTCATTCGTTTGGAAACGGACGTCGGAAAAGGGACTAAGTTTGACATCTTTTTCCCTGCGTGCGATGACAATGATCCACATGAACTCGAGAACATGGCCGATTCTGCCGCTTAATTATCGTCCAGAAGGTATCGAGGTCCCGATTCGGAGAAACTTCTTAGATGCGAACCGTGGCACTAGATAACTGGTACACATCTGTAGACGCTATACAACTCTAGATATTGTCCTCATCTTTTCATTGATCAATCGACCCTCAATCCCTGCCGACACAACTGGCCGCTAAAGCTTTGCGAAACATTGCGGCCATAGTACGTCCCTTCGTTTCGCGAGGTTATCTTGCGAGATACTTCGGATGGATCGAGAATTGGATCACTCCAGGGTTATACGGGCTTAGAAGGAGCTTATGAGAATTCTTATTGCAGAGGACGATGCGGTCCTGTCCAGCTTTGTTCGGAAGAGCCTTGAGGCGGAATACTATGCAGTGGATCTTGCTAATGACGGCTACCATGGGCTGTCGATGGCCATGAGGACCGAATATGACGTGATAGTACTTGACCTAAATCATCTCAGAACTGACGAGTTGTTGCTTTTGAGGCGCTTCCGGCGGTCAATGCCTGGCACGCCCCTGTTGATTGTTTCTGAAAGCAATCGGGTGAAAGACCGTGTGGAATGTCTTGACTCTGGCGCTGACGACTACCTCGTTAAACCTTTCTCGTTTCTTGAGTTGCTTGCGCGAGTTCGGGCGTTACTCCGACGCAGCAAACGGTCGTACGAAATCGCACCTTCGATTCCGCTACACACATAATGACTGAGGTGGCGGTAACATTGCCGGATTTGCGGTTCTTGTCCCGCAAATATGGTATTCGATGCTGGATCCCAGAAGGCATGCGCAGCCCAAGAACGCTAAAACTACTTCTGTCGTACTTTCCACCTTTTCCAGCTGGCCAGCGGTCCCAGATCCCTTCGAAGGTGAACATTGGCCTCTATGCGAAATGGCTGCTTTGCCTTTCCAGATCCCTGCCCGTCGTAGAAACCATCTGCGGGAGTCGGGCGCCTGTGCACTCTTCGCGCTGAACCTCGATAGCAAGACTTGAAGCATTGGGCTCTGCATTCCAATTTTCATTGAGTTGGCAAAAGGTTGCTGTCCTCCCCAGTACGTCCTTTTGTACGAGCCGGTTATCTTGTGCGAAGGTTTGCGGATGTCGAGAATGAGTATCGGTACAGAATCTATCGACTTAGGCGAATCTCATGAGAATTCTTATTGTTGAAGACGACGCAGCCCTTTCCAGCTTTCTCCGCAAAGGGCTGGAAGCGGAACATTATGCTGTGGATGTGGCGAATGAGGGAAATCAGGGGGCGGTCCATGGCGATGGAGTTTCCCTACGATCTGGTCGTGCTTGACCTGAATTTATCTGGGATCGACGGTCTATCGATCTTGAAGAGTTTGCGCCAACGGAAGCTGAGCGTACCAGTGATGATTCTCACGGCACGCAGCCGCGTCGAAGACCGCGTTCAATGCCTCGATTCTGGCGCGGATGACTATCTGGTCAAGCCTTTTTCCTTCCTCGAACTGTCGGCCCGTGCACGGGCCCCTGTTGCGACGCAGTCACCTGCCGTCGGAATCGGTCCTCACCGTTCGCGATCTTTGTTTGGACCGCGTGGAACGCAAGGTGCAACGCGCCGGGCGTCACATTGAATTGACGACCAAGAAATTCGCGTTGCTTGAATACCTTATGCGCAACGCCGGACGCCGGCTTACTCGCGCCATGATTATCGAACACGTCTGGAACCTTACCTTTGATTCCACTACGAATGTGGTGGACGTTTACATCAACTACCTGCGCCGGAAAGTGGACCATGGCTTCTCGCCTTCTTTAATTCACACGGTTCGAGGGGTGGGGTATCAGATGAGTCCAGACGCGGCGTCGCATGAGTACGTCTCAGTATTCCCATCGACTGACGTCACGACAAAACCGCCTAGCATCGAACCAAGGACATGGGTGACATAACAGACCATGGAGGTAATGCTGGAATCGGCCGGCAGCAGTCACGGCCCGACCGGTGATCTCAACCTTGTGCTGCGCTAGCCTCCTTAATTCACCAGAACTGAGATTTGCATGCGCGGATGTGGGATCGGGCGTTGATGAAGGGCAGAGTCATCGAGATCATGAGTATGGTGAGGGACGGTTTGGGGTCGCGACCTTGAGAGAAAGGATTTTGAACACGGCTCCGCCGGAACCAGCGACAGGGAGTTGAGTTGGGAAGTAAGGAAAGGGATCAACTGCTGTTGACGGCGAGGGCGGCGGAGCGGAACAGATTCTGAAAGGGCCAGCCGCTGGCGAGATGGAAGCGGCAGCAGCGGGCGGTGTGGCGGACGCGAGCGCCGATTTTGAAGAGCTGGGCGCATGGCGCAGGCGGTCGTGTTGCCGGGGATCGCTGAGTTGTGCGGCCCAGTCGCGGGTCAGATGATGGCGCTGATCGAAGGCCCGCAGGGGCAACAGACCGGCGTCGCTGGTGATCTGGCCGCCGGAAAAATCGGCGCGGATGGGTTGATGACGGTAGAAGGAGAAGCTCAGTTGTGGTAAAACACTTTGTATCAAGCGATGGATGCTCCGAAAGGGAATGCTGGGTGCGCAAAACCCAGTGTTCATCAACTTTTTAGAGCATCCTTTCTTTTTTGGCTAGAGATTTCGTGAATAATCCAGGTTAGGCATGTTGATGCGGCTCTTTCAGTTCTTGGCAAGTTGAAGGGCGGGAGTTCCTACACGAAACCGAGGCACACCATGTCAGCGTCGGCTCGCAAGCGGATTAGCCTCGCGCAGAAAGCGCGATGGGCAAAGGCGAAAGGTCACGCGCCGAAACCCACGCGCACAATATCGGCAGCAGGCAGAAAGAGAATCGCGGCGGCACAGCGTGCAAGGTGGGCGAAGTTGAAGGCGCAGCAGAAGAAGGCTGCTTAGAGCCAACGGAGCCTGCTGCGAGTATGCGGCAGGCTTTCCCGTCTTCCGCATCAAGAAATCTCTCCCGAGAAACTACACCCCGCAACTGTGGTTCTTGCGATCCCCGCGCATCGAGATTAGTCCAAATTGTATTGAAACCACACCCGCATCGTGTGGCATGATACGTCCCGCCTCTCTGAAGAGCACTTCCCGCCAGTTGAGACGCAACACCCTTGAGGCGAATAACAGGAATCCTGCGAGGTGGCTCGTGAACTTGAGATGCTACCTGTTGTCCCCACTGAGAATCCCCCATCCGGACTGCGAGCTTTGCCATGCGCGTGAAATGTGCGGAGAGGAGATGCGAAAGCGGCCGGAGGAATTGAACTGGCGGACGCAGCCGCATTCGCTCAAGAGCGGGAAAGATCATGAAGAGGCATTGAACCTATAACTGACAACTGCTTCGCTGTGGGGCAGCCGCACTGAGCGGTATTGAGATCGCCAGTGGGTCAAGGGGATTTGTTACTCCGGCCAGCCCACCAAGTTCGCACCGGATTTCTTCTAACCGATCCTGTCTGCGGTAGTATTCGACACCAGCGTCGTGGCTGTGGGCTTTCTCGCGCCAAAATAGCCTGTTGGCGTAATGGATGGAGTGTATTTCTTCGTGCAGCGCCGCTACTCTGGCGTTCCTTGTGGCTTCTGATCCCATGCGGTTACTCCCGTCTGCATCACATCGGTGATCGTCGCCGAGAACTATAATGCCGGGAAAATATATGGGCTTACCTAGTTACCACTTTATACTGCCCCGTTTTTGGTGCATCGTCAAGTTGATTAGTGAAATTTGTGATTCCTTCCGTTGAGATTCATCACAAACACAATGTTCGCGCATCACTGACAATCTCGGCTGGGTTGAGTTAGCGTCGCACAACTTGTGCGCTCTTGGGGCGTGGCGAGCGCAAAGGAACGCCAGCACTCCGTCAATAAGTGGGGCGATTGTTCACCAACAACGAACGCTAGGGGTTGCTGCTCGCTGCTAACGACGTGGGGACGACAAAGTCCGGAGTTGCAATCGTCGGGATTGCTGGTCGAGCGAACACCGCATTGGGCGACACGCGATCTGGCGACTTGCAGATCGGGCAGACGTGCATGTCGGCGCAATAGTAGGCGTGGCAGTGCGAACAAGGCAGCCCGTAGAGGATTGCTTTGTTCTCGCGTGCCGCACCGGTCGCCGCAGGCTGTGGCTTCTCCGTTCTGTGCCGTTCCGTTGTTAGTAGGGGAAACCGGAGCCGTTTCTTTCGCAACCAGAAGCTCCAGAAACAACGTCTGAAGGTGCTTTTTGACGGTCGGCGGGTTGACGTTCAGGAAGCTCGCGATTTCTTTGTTACTGCATCCTTGCGCGAGCATCCGTAGCAATTCGTGGTCACGGGATTGCGGTTCAATCATCGGCGTTTTGTCGGCTCCTTCCGTCCTCATACCCACCGAAACAGGAGCAATCTCCGGGCCATCGCTTTGCTCTAAGTCAGCTGGTTTAAAACTCTACAGTAGGGCTCCGAACCTCATTTCAACCACTATCATCTGCACGTTTTTCGTGAGCCCACTTCCAGATTGGCCTCCCCAATCGGGAATGTTTCCGAAGAGGCAAGATTTTCCTGTGGGGGGCGAACGGCACAATTCATCACAATGTTCATGTGATCGTTCGCACATTCAACTTGCCGTCAAGTTGGTAGCCTCAGCGTCAGAATGAAGACCGTACATGAAATCCTCGCACAAAGAGAACTCGAACTTGCGAGCGCGATGAGAGAACTAGAAGCACTGCGGATCGTCGCGCCGTTGCTCCGGGATGAAGAAGATCGAGTTGGCGAGCCTGCCGAGGCAGTTCTAACTCTGTTTGCTTTGGCGCTTGCTCGTCGCTATCCAACGGGCGCAAACTCTTCAAAAAACAATAGCGTGAGGATTCGCATGACACGACCCAAGATTCTCTTGGTCGAGGGCACTGACGACACTCGCAATGCAATGCGAGAATCGCTAGAAAACGAAAGCTGCGACGTGGTTTCATCAGGAACTATCGCCGAGGGCTTAAATCAGATTCTTGCGCAACACTTCGATGTTCTCATCACCGACCTGCACACACGACGAGCCGGGGATCATCCGACGTTGGTGGCCGCCATGCGCACCTTTCAACCAGCGTGTCTGCTTGTGGCGGTGAGCAATTCTCTCACCGTACAACAAGCCGCGAGGGCTATCAGTCTACAGGCGGACGTTATCGTGAAGCCGTCGAATATTAAGCAAGTCGCGGAACTCCTATATGGAACAACGGTGAGACTGAAATCCCCTCCAAGCTCGGACATCGACCAATGGGTCGCCAAAGACAGTAGAAGGATCGCATGAAGGCTCCGATGAACAACGCTGATCTAGACCTCGTAATGTTTGTCGAAAACATCTTCGACACTCACATTCCTGACGATGAAGAGGCAACGTTTGGCGGTCCAGTCGAAATGGAGCAGTGGCTCCAAGTGCACCTGTCGAAACAGCGACCGAAGAAGGATGCTGCGGCGCTTCTCCGTATGCTCGCGAAAGCTCGGGAACGACCTGAATTGGCTGAGGGCTTGGACAAAACATGGCGGCGCGAGCAAATTAGTGTCCTCATCACCGGCATCTTCCGCAAGCGGAACTCCCCTATGGAACTCCATGAGATGCTTTTGCTGCCACGTCTGCAACGATTAGGACGGCACCCAAGCAAGGTAGGCTGGCGGAACCTTTTCCCGATCAATGCCAGCGTTGTGATTTTCGTCGTGCTCGCAACCTTGATTCTGATGTACCGTTCTTTTCTAAAATAAGGCCTGTGTTCACGCCGGGACGTGCGATTCTAAATTTGATTGCGGCTAGGTCACATAACTGTACGGCACAAACCCGCACACCGAGCACGAATTCAAGGTGACGGTTTGTGACGGTCGTCCAGCCCTTGGACAATGGAGGCCTGTTCCATCGTGCACCGACCATTCAAATACATCCTGCCATTGTGCCGTTGTTGCCATTGCTGTTAATGACAGTAGGGAGCTTTGCACTAAACACAACTGTGGTAACGAAATCCGGCACCATCGTGGTCTTCGGCGCTTCCAAGAATAAAATCGTCGTAGCGGCAGACAGCCGGGTGGAGCATGATGCTGGGCGGGCAATTTGCGCGAGCACGCTCAACGTCTCGGCGCCGAATTTATTGGCGAAGTAGAAGCGCGCAAGATCGAGCCGGGGCCGCGTCCGGGCGCCAGGCGCCGACGAGGCGATGACCCGCTCAAGGGCGCTGCGGCGCTCGGTAAAGCTTTGGTTTGCCGGGCCGCTCCACGCCTTGAAGTCGAAAAGCCGATGACGATTGGCGACCGCCCGTCCCAACACCCGATCGCGATCATCGGAAAGCACCAGGCCGCGCGCACGGGTAATGTAGACCGTGTCCGGATCGGTCTTGACCTCGAGATCGTCCGCATTCGGACGAATGACGACTCCCTCAACGCTCGGCAGAATCCGGAAATCGACGAATTCGCGCGTCGCATC
>JAIQFA010000101.1 GCA_020073525.1 Terriglobia bacterium | reverse complement strand
GGTGATCTCGTCGCTCTTCGAATCCATTCCGAAAGCGATGTACGCCTTGATGCGCGGCGCGGTGATCTCGTTGCGCTCGCTCTTGTCGCGTTCGTCGAGAGTCCAGTCGATGCCGTTCTCGCCCCAAACTTCGCGGACGGTGGTGATGCCGTGTCCCAGCCAGAGCTTGAAAATGTATTCCGCCCCCGTGCTGTGGACGGGGCCGATGTGAACGTGCGCATTCACGAAACCCGGCAGCACGTACATCCCGGTAAGATCGAGTTCCTTGTCGCCCGGCTCGGCCTTCGGCCGGTATTTCTTGGAGGCGGGAATTTTGTCCGCCAGCGGAACTCCGGGAAATCCGACATTCACAATTTGGGTGATGCGGTTCTTCTCGATGACGATATCGACCGGGCCGACCGGAGGCGCGCCGGTGCCGTCGATCAGGGTGGCTCCGCGCAGAATCAGGTGCGGGAAAGGGCCTTCGCCTTCAGCGCGCGGCGGCGCTTTCCGCATCACGTCGGCGTCTTTTTCCGTAGGGGCCTTTTTCGTCTGCGCGTTTGCCTGCGCCCCGGTGCCTGTCGTCAACACAGCCGTTACGGCAAATAGCGCTACGCATCTCAGGAACCGCAAAGTTGCTGGTTGCACTCGATCTCCTTCTGACCACTGACTCGTCTGCGGAAGCAGTGGATGGTAAGCCTTGATCGAGCGCAATGCAAAGCGTTTTCGCGAAGCCGCCACGCTTGACTTTTGTTCTGTTTACTTCGAAGGTATTAACCCGTGTTTACTACTACCCCCCCTCCCCCCCTATCTATTGGAATCATGGGTTTAGGTGGTGTTCGGTCGCCAAAATCCAGAACGCAAAGGACTTATTTGCAAAATATTCCGGAATAAGGACTTAGGTTGTCAAAGAGCGCTGAAAATGGGTTTGGGGCAGCTTCGAGGTCCGTTTTGGAAAACGGTCATGCCTCGGAACTGCCCCAATCAGATCATCATTATTGCATTTGGTGAGTTGGCTGTCTGTGATTGTACGCACTGATTGTTGGTGATGAAAAATCGCAGTGGTTTAGTACCGAGTCAGACGAAATCCCAAGATTGGCACGACTGTGGAATCCCAGGTCTCGAAAAGCGCGAGACCTGGGCCACCCCCCGACGGGCGTCGCGGTTAGGCGGGCCCCTTCTCGAAAGGCGCGAGAAGGGGCGCACCCCCAGTTCTTTCTCGGTCAGCATTGAAGGAGAACCCGCGTTATACTCGCGTCGGAGATGTTGGCCACCCGCCATATTGGGCAACCGCTCTATCGCTCCGGGGAGCGCAAACCCAGGTCGCGCTGTCGATGTGACGAAGGTTCTGAGGTAGATTCTTAATGAAAGCTGATCCAGAGATTCTCGAAGATGGGAAAAGGCTGCTCCAAGCGGGAGCTGATCGGGAACTTCTTTTGGTGTTTTTCCGGGATCGAGGCTTCGACAAGATTGATTCTATTCGTGCAATCCAGAGACTCTTAGGTGTCAAATTAGCAGATGCAAAAAACCTTGTTGACCTTAGTCAAGCATGGTCGGACAGATACGAGTCGGACGCCGAACTCAAAGAAGTCGCGCGGAAGGCGCTGCGACAACTAGCGGCAAGTCTCGAACTGCCCCGAATAACTCTTGAAAGGGACGACAATGCGATTAGGAATCGAGCGAGACCGACGTAGGTAGGCTGGACACAGGCGAGTCTGCATCATTGTCCCGACGACGCTGATTGTCCTCACCTCAACTCCCACTCGCATCAATGCCCAAGCCCAATTCCCTTCGTAAAAGAGAGTGGCGACTTTGACGTGAGGTTCCCGCAGCCAGCTCACCGTAGCTCAACTCCGAGTGCGCGCCAGCGCCTAGAGTGCAGCGTTTGCTCAACTCAGCTCCAGGTCCAGCGCCAGTGCCCTGCGCCCTACATGTTTACTAGTTAGTCAAGCGCTCTAAGGGTGTCCAGTTCCCTTCTCCCCACCAATCCTTGACACCCTCCTCACTGCTCCCTAGAATTCCATTAGGCGTGGTGGAATCTTATTCTAAGCCACTGCATCTAAAGTATTTAAAGGGGCAGTTCACCCTTCTCTCGAGTAGATATGCCACCAGGGCCAGCCGGCGGACGGGAACGCGAAATCCTGACTGCCATTGTCGAGACATTTATCGCCAGCGGGGAGCCGGTGGGGTCGCGCACGCTTGCGCGCTCCAGCCGCGAAGGGCTGAGTGCGGCTACGATCCGCAACGTGATGGCGGATCTTGCCGAGGCTGGATTTCTGGAGCAGCCTCACGCTTCGGCGGGACGGGTTCCGACGGCGGAGGCTTATCGCTATTATGTCGAGCAGCTGAGCGGCGAGGCGCATCTCTCGCGTGAGAACGAGAGCATCATCCAGGATACTTTGACCGGCGTTGCGGACGTGGAGGAGTTCATGGAGCGCACCTCGCATGTGCTCTCCCTGATTTCGCATAGCGTCGGGGTCACGGTCGCTACGGCCGGACCGCGGAACGCGCTGGAGCATGTCTACTTCTCACGCCTCGGCGATCAGAAGGTGCTGGCGGTCGTGGTGACGCGTTCGGGAGTGGTGCGCGATCGGGTGCTGCGTCTTGACATTCAGCAGGCTGATCTCGACCTGGCGGAGCGCTACATCAACGAAAATTTTCGCGGCTGGACGATGGGCGACATGCGGGCGGAGTTGGCCCGCCGCCTGGAGCAGGAACGCAGCGAGTATGACCGGCTGATGAAGTCAATCGAGCAACTCTACCAGCAGGGGGCGCTGGCTTCGAACGACGACACGCAGGCGGTGTTTGTCGAAGGAGCGGCGAACTTGGTGACCGGGGAGGAAGATCGCCAGCGGTTGCAGGATATGCTGCGGACGCTCGAGGAAAAAGAAAAAGTGGTGAAGCTGCTGGGCGCTTATCTCGACACGCGGCAGGAGGCGGTGCGCGTGGTCATCGGGCTCGACGAGGCGCTGCCTTCGATGCAGAATTTTGTGCTGATTGGCGCTCCCGCTCGCGTTGGCGGAGAAGTGATGGGGTCGTTGGCCGTGATTGGACCGACGCGGCTGGATTATCAGCACACCATGTCGGCCGTGTCGTACATTGCGCGGCTCTTCGACAAACTTTTGAACGAATCGGAGTGATTGGGAAGTATGCGTAAGGGAAACGGAAAGACCGACGTGAACCTTGATTTGGAGCACGAACTCCCGCCCGCAGAGGGCGGCGAAGAGTCTGCATCCACTTCGAGCCTTGCTAAACCAGCGGAAGTTGGGGTGGCGGGGGAAACGGAAAAGCTCAAGGCGGAGCGGGATGCACTCCTCGACCGTCTGGCTCGGCTGCAGGCGGAATTCGACAATGCGCGCAAACGCGCGGTGCGCGAACAACAGGAATTCCGCGAGTTCGCCGCGGCCGACGTCATCAAGACTTTTCTGCCCACGCTCGACAGTTTCGAGCATGCGCTGAAGGCCGGCGGCGACTCCAGCGAATTCCGCAACGGCGTCGAACTCATCTACCGTCAGTTTCAGGATGCGCTGCAGAAAATTGGGGTGCAGCCGATTGTGGCCTTGGGGCAGCCTTTCGATCCCCGGGTTCATGAAGCCATCGAAATGGTCGATACGACCGAGGTTCCGGATCACCACGTCATGGACGAACTGCAGCGCGGGTACAAGTTTAAGGAGCGGCTGCTGCGTCCGGCGATGGTGCGGGTTGCACGCAATAGCCACGGATAGCGGGCCTCGGAGTCGAAATTCGACCCAGCCCCTAAAGGGGCGATTGATTTCGAAGGACTTCGGTATCGCTAAAGCGATACCCTGATACGAACCAAGGTTTTGCGATAGCCTGCGGGTTGGCTTAACTGGCAAATATCTATTGTTTAACTAGTGAGTGGGGGAGTTTCTGGCCGCAAATACAAAACGCGATTTTTACGAAGTGCTCGGGGTTACCCGTGCTGCCACCGACGTCGAAATCAAGAGCGCTTACCGCAAGCTGGCGATGACGTACCATCCGGACCGCAATCCGAATAATCCAGACGCGGAAGACAAGTTCAAGGAGATCACGGAAGCCTACGCAATTCTTGCCGACAGCGAGAAGAGGTCTTTGTACGATCGCTTCGGACACGCCGGCGTGGGCGGCAGTACTGGGGCTCCGGCCGGGTTCGATCCTGCCATCTTCCAGGATTTCGGCGACATCTTTGGCGACATTTTTGGTTTCGGCGACGTATTCGGGCAGGGCGGCAGGCGTCGCAGCCGCGCCCAACGCGGTGCGGACCTGCGCGAAGATTTGAATCTCGAATTTGACGAAGCGGTTTTCGGCGCCGAGAAGCAAGTTACGGTCCGCCGCCATGAGACCTGCGACTCGTGTCGCGGCTCGGGCGCAGCGCCCGGAAAAGCTCCGGTCCCTTGTAAGTCGTGCAATGGCCGAGGCCAGGTGCGGTATCAGCAAGGCTTCTTCAGCATCGCGCGAACCTGCCCGACCTGCCAGGGCGCGGGAAATGTGATCACCGATCCTTGTCCGAAGTGCAAAGGCCAAGGCCGCTTGCTGCGCGAGCGCACGGTCGAAGCCAATGTGCCCGCAGGAGTGGAGGACGGCACGCGCATTCGTTTTACTGGGCTCGGCGAGGCGGGCGCGTTCGGAGGGCCGGCCGGCGATTTATATGTTGTCCTGCACGTCAAGGAACATGCCTTCTTTGAGCGCGAAGGCAATGACTTGCACTGCGTGGTTCCTATCTCGTTTCCACAGGCTGCGCTTGGCACCGAGATCATGGTTCCGACGCTGGAGGGAGACCATAAGCTGAAAGTGCCCGAAGGCACGCAGTCGGGAACGTCGTTTCGCATCCGGAATAAAGGCGTGCCGGTGCTCAACGGGCACGGCAAAGGCGATCTCTACGTCGAGGTGCGAATCCAGACGCCTGGAAAACTGAATAAACGCCAGCGCGAACTGTTGGCCGAACTGGGAGAACTGTCTCCGGTGGAGAACAAGCCGCAGAACCGGTCGCTGTTGGGGCGCGTGAAGGATATGTTTGTTTAGAAGCAGGTCTCAGGTCTTAGGTGTCAGGTCTCAGGTCTCTTAAGCTTGCCCCGACAAGTTTTTCCTGAGACCTGCCACCTGAGACCTGTTTCATGACACGACGCCGCTGGATTGCCGACGAGGTTGCTGCAGATACCGCCGCTTTGGTGGGCGAACATGCTGCGCATCTGGCTCGCGTTCTGCGGGCTGAGATTGGGCAGGAATTCGACATTGCAACCAGTGCCGGCGTGCGCCGCGGGGTGATTACCTCGATCTCTGATGATCGTGTCGAGTTTGCGCTCGGCGAAGAACACGTGCTCAAGCCCGCTCCGCAAATCACTCTGGCGCTAGCCATCTTTAAATTCGACCGCATGGAATGGGCGATCGAGAAGTGTACGGAGATCGGGGTGTCTCGCATCATTCCTGTGATCGCGCGGCGGAGCGATGCTCATCTGGCTGCCGCCGCCGGGAAACGCCACGAACGCTGGCTGCGCCTTGTTCGTCAGGCGGCGGAACAATCGCGAAGGCTGGCGCCGCCTGAGATTGGAGCTCCGATCAAATTGAAAGACCTTGGCGGGCGCTTGGCGGATGCTACGACTCGGGTTGTTCTCACTGAATCTCTCGCCGGATCGGAAGATGCCTGCAGCCTGGGAGAAGTTTTGCGCTCTCGACCGGGCGAAGTTGCGGTTGCGGTTGGTCCCGAAGGGGGTTGGGCGGACGAGGAACTCGCTTGGTTTCGCGAGGCGGGGTGGGTCGCAGCTTCGCTCGGCGACACAATCCTACGCGCCGAGACCGCGGCCATCGTTGCTACGGCCCTTGCTTTTGAAGCGCTGCGGTGAGTTCTCGGTCGTCCCTCCAGGACTTGAATCATTTCTTCCACTTTTCCCAGCGCTGAAGCGCTGGGCTAAGTTTCGGTCGCCCCTTCGGGGCTGGATTCTCCTCTCTGCTCCCAAACCGGTAGTGGGGCTACTTCAAAGTCGCCCACTACGGCTCGAGCCTGCGCACCAGCTTTCCACAACCGACCTCTGATATTCTCCGGCTAGTGACTGCTACTGCCTTACCTGCGATCAAGATCGTCCCGGATGAACGCCAGCTCGAAGCCATTCGACACATTGATGGCCCGATGTTGGTGATTGCCGGAGCAGGGACCGGAAAGACTACCGTCCTGACGCAGCGCGTCGCCAATCTCATTCGCGAAGGTCACGCGCGGTCTGATGAAGTTCTGGCGCTTACTTATACCGACAATTCCGCCGCGGAAATGATGGCTCGCGTGCGCGGAGAACTTAAGGGTACGGCTATCGACGGCTTACAGGCCTGCACCTTCCATGCGTGGTGCAACGGACTGCTCCAGCGACGCGGGGCGGGCTTTGGCGTGCTTGACGACAAGGATCTTTGGGTGTTCCTGCGCCGCCGCATTCGCGACCTGCGTCTGAAGCACTTCGTGCGGGCGGCCAACGTCGGCCAATTCCTCGACAGCCTGCTTGATTTCATGCGGCGTTGCCAGGACGAACTGGTTGGCCCCGAAGAATATGCCAAGTATGTTGCTCGCCTCGAACGCGGCGAAGTTCCGCTTCCCCGGGTTGCAAGTTCGAAGAAGCAGCCAGAACTGGAAGACGCGGAGATCCTGGAGCGGTGCCACGAGATCGCTCGCGTTTTCGCCACCGTGGAAAACATGCTTCGGGAGAAAAACCTGGGCACCTTCGGCCACATGATCACCAAGGCCTATCAGGCGCTGAAGGACGACCCCAGCTTGTTGGAAGAAGAACGGCGCCGCACTCGCTTTCTGCTGGTCGATGAATTCCAGGACGCGAACTTCGCCCAGGTTGAAATTCTCTCGCTGCTTGCCGGTCCGGCGACCAACGTTTTTGCGGTGGGCGATCCAGATCAGGCGATTTACCAGTTTCGCGGCGCTTCGAGCGAAGCATTCACGCTGTTCGCGAAGAAATTTTCCACCGCGCGTGCCGTCGTGCTGGGAAAGAACCGCCGCTCGCTTTCCCCCATCCTGCGCTGTGCTTTTGGCATTGTGAATGAAAACCCGCCCGTGTTCCCGCAAAAGGGAAATTCAATTCCTTATCAGCGGACGCCTCTGGAATCGCTGCGCGACGAGGAGGCGAAGCAACGGGGAGCGGCGGCGGGTGCGCCGCTTGTCGAAATTGTTACCTGGAGGGATAAGGAAGTCGAGGCTGCCGACCTCGCTCGCCGGATCCAGAAGAAACGGAAAGCAGAACGCTGCGAATGGAAAGACTTCGCAGTGCTCTACCGGCAGCACAACCATCGCGACGAACTGGTCAAGGAGCTTGCGGAGCGCGGCGTTCCATTTTCCATCGAGGGTCTCGACGTCCTGGACACTCCCGAAGTTCGCGACGTCGTGGCTTGCCTGACGGCTGTCGTTTCGCCGAACGATGCTGGCAGTTTGTTCCGTGTGGCGGCGCTCCCGCAATTTGGAATCGATCCAGGGGAACTAAGGGCAGCGATGAGGGCGATGCGGCGAGAGCTTGATCTTCGCGTGGCGTTGGGACGATTGCAGGGCGGCGCGGCGGTGCTTGCGAGTGTGGAGCAGGTGCACCGCGAAATAGAGAAGGACGGAGTCCGGGCGGACGACGCGGTGAAGGTGGTGGTCCAGCACTTTGAATTGCAGGGGGCGGCTTTGGTGGCCGCCTTCGTGAAGTTTGTAGAAGATTGGCACAGAAAAGCGATTGTCGAGACGGGAAGCCCTGCCGAGTTTCTCGAATACCTCGATTATTTTGTGGAGGCACGGGGCGCGATTGCGCTGCCGCGCAGTACAGCCGACGCCGTACAGTTGTTGACCGCCCATGCGGCCAAGGGACTCGAATTCCAGCATGTAGCCGTTCTTCGCGGTTCATCTACCTCGTTCCCTTGCAGTTACCGGGAGCCCCTGGTGGCTTTTCCGGCGGAACTGCGCCGGTCAGAAACAATTCACACCGACGACAAAACACTGCACGAACAAGAAGAAAGACGGCTGTTTTACGTGGCTATGACGCGCGCCAAGGATACGCTTGCCATCTATGCGAATGAGGGCAAGAGCAAGAACGATCCGAAGCCGACAAAGTTTCTGCGCGAGTTCATGATTCATCCGGCCTACAGGAAATTCTGGTCCACGCACTCGGCAGCGGCCGTGCAGGACACTTTATTTGCCGAGGAAGAACAGCGGATTGCCCTGGAGCACTCGAACGTAGCGGCGTGGCTGCTTATGGACCCGTCGGCAAGTTTCGTTACCGGCCTGAGCGCGTCGGCGATTGAGATTTACGAAGAGTGTCCGCTACGCTTCAAACTTGAACGGGAGTGGAACCTGCCCCGCGAAGTGTCGGCGTCGTTGCACTATGGAGCGGCGATCCACGGTGTGCTTCGAACCTATTACGACGCTCAGCGCTTTCAGCGCCAGGTCAGCGACGAGGATTTGCTGGAACAGTTCCGGTCAGCATTGGCTACGGCGGGAATTGCCGACCGCTACCAGTACGAGTTGTACTTGCGGCAAGGGTACGAGCAGTTGCGGCAGTTCTTCGAGGCCGCTCGTGGGATGGCCGCGCCCGACGTCCTCGAAACGGAGCATAAGTTTGAACTGCAGGTGGGCTCGGCGAAGGTGGCGGGACGCGTGGATCGTATGGATCGCACGGGGCCGGACACCGTGGCCATTGTCGATTACAAGACGGGGAAGCCGAAATCACAAGAGGATGCCGACAAGAGCCTGCAACTTTCTTTGTACGCTCTCGCTGCCAAAGAGAAGTTGGGAAAGCGCGCCGACCGCTTGATATTTCATAACCTGGAAAACAATACGGCCATTTGCACCACGCGGCTGGATGGTGAACTGGAAGCGGTGAAGTTACGCGTGCAGGATGTGGCCGAAAAGATCGCTCGGAAAGAATTTCCGCCGAATCCCAAGTACCACTGCGCGTTCTGTCCCTACCGCAATCTTTGTCCGGCAACCGAGAAGGTGGTGGCTTCGCCGCAAAAGAAGGCGATTTCTCGCGTCAATTAGCCGTGGGTGCTTTTAGAGTTTGCCCGGACTGCGGAAAAGCTTTAACCACAGGGGACACGGAGGAACACGGGGGAGAACTCCCATAAAAAACTTTGGGGACGCTCATCGCGTCCCCTTTGTCGTTGCCTGTTGCAGGTGCTTAGTGCTTCTTGCTGCTTTTCTTCTTTGCTTTCTTTTTGGTTGCCATGGATCTATTCTCCCTTTCCATTCTGCATGGAATTTCGCAACGATGTTTTGTTGCAACTAGTTGAATGTATAGAGTCAACGCAGAACGAAGTCAAGAGAAAAATGGTCGAAGCGGAGGCGCGCAACGATGCACCAAAGTCACCCATCAGCGCTCATTCACGAAGAAGAGTTCGTTGGAGATGAAAGATTGCCGCTAGCTCTACATCACGTTGTGTTCGCTGCGATACATTTCACAAAACGGTACTCGATGATATCCGCCGCGACTGGGCGCGTGGCGAACCTCCGCAATGTTCTCCGCCATCTATAATGGAACACGATTTTCCAGCGAAGCATTGTGTGAAGTAGCGCCTTGAAGGAGCGCAACCATGGCCAGTTCGAATGATGTTGTGATCATCGCGGGATGCCGCACACCGATTGGAAAGTTTCAGGGAAGTCTGAGCGACCTGACTGCTCCGCAAATAGGCGCGGCGGCAGTGCGCGAAGCGGTGAAGCGGGCGAATCTGCAGCCGCAGCAGATTGACGAGTGCATCATGGGCAACGTGGTCTCGGCTGGGATCGGGCAAAACCCGGCGCGGCAGGCAGCGTTGTTCGGCGGACTTGCTCCGGAAGTAGGTGCCATGACAATTAACAAGGTGTGCGGCTCAGGATTGAAAGCGGTCGCACTCGCGGCGCAGGCCATCGAAACCGGCAACAGTTCCATCGTCGTTGCCGGGGGCATGGAATCCATGACCAACGCGCCATATCTTCTGCCGAACGCACGCAAGGGATACCGCCTGGGCAACCAGCAACTCGTCGATTCGATGGTGCACGACGGACTGTGGGACATCTACAACGACTACCACATGGGGCTGACGGGCGAGAACGTTGCCGAAAAATACGGCATCACCCGCGAAGAGCAGGACGAGTTCGCTGTCAACTCGCACCGCAAAGCCATCGCAGCGCAGAAGGAATGCCGCTTCCAGTCGCAGATCGTTCCCGTGGAAATCCCGGCCAAGAAGAAGGGGCAGCCGCCCGTAATCTTTGACAAAGATGAGGGACCCCGCGAGGACACTACCATCGAAGCCTTGCGAGCGCTCAAACCGGCCTTCAAGAAGGATGGCACTGTCACTGCTGGCAATGCCCCCGGAGTCAATGACGGAGCAGCTGCGCTGGTCGTGACCAGTGCCGCCCGCGCAAAGGAATTGGGTATCGCTCCGATGGTCCGCGTCGTGGCGCAGGCGACCAGCGGTGTTGAGCCGAAATGGGTCATGATGGCTCCGGTGGGCGCCGTGCAGAAAATCTGGCAGAAGACAGGGTGGAAGAAAGATGATGTCGATCTCTACGAACTCAACGAGGCTTTTTCTGTGCAGGCTTTGGGCGTGATCCGCGAACTGGATCTTGATATGAACCGCGTGAACGTGAACGGAGGTGCGGTAGCTCTGGGACATCCCATCGGAGCGAGTGGAGCCCGGGTGCTCGTCACCCTGATCTACGAAATGATTCGCCGCGATGTGCATCGCGGGATCGCGGCGCTTTGTTTGGGTGGGGGCAATGCGGTGGCGATGGCCGTGGAACGGTAAAGCTTTCACGATCTCGATTGCGAGTGCAATGGCCGAGTATGCCAACAATTCATTTTCAGATAGCGAGGCGTTGGCCTAGCGATGAGCCACGACCTTGACTTCGAACACTTTTGGCCACAGCTTTCCAGTGACGAAGAGTCGGTCGCCGGTTGAGTCATAGGCGATGCCGTTCAGAACAGCATCTGGGCTCGCCAGTTCGCGCTTGTCGATGATTCCGCTCAAATCGATCCGTCCCAGAACCTTCCCGGTGCGTGGAGAGACGCGGACGATTACGTTGCTGCCCCAAATATTGGCGTAAATCTCTCCGTGGATGTATTCGAGTTCGTTCAAGTTTTCAATCGCCTGGCCCGTTCCATCGGTGACATGGATGCGTCTGGTCTCTCGAAACGATTTAGGATCCAAGAAACGGAGATACGACGTTCCATCGCTCATGATCAGCTGCGTACGATCGTGAGTCAGACCCCATCCTTCGCCCTCGTACGAGAACGTTCGCAGCAAAGAGAAGCTGAAGCGGTCATAAACGAAGCCTTGGTGCGCTTTCCATGTCAACTGAATCAGGTTGCTGCCCCAATCCGTGAGGCCTTCGCCAAAATACTCGGCGGGCACGTCGTATTTCTGGAGAACGCGTCCCGTGGACAAATCCACCATCCGCAACGATGACCTGCCATTCAGGCCTGTGCTCTCATACAGGCGGCCATCGACATAGATCAATCCTTGCGTGAATGCGTTGGGATCGTGCGGATAGGTGTGAACGATCTGATAGGTATCGGCGCGGTCCGAGGCGGGCGGTTGCGCGACGATTGAGGCTACGAACGCGCAGAGAAACAACACTATGGGATACGGGCGTCGAAACATGAACGGCCCAGCTTACGGCAACGGATTGTTGATGTGAACTGGAATTTCCGTCTTGTGAATTTCCGTCTTGAGCGGTACGCCGAGTTGATGTCCGCAGACGGCTGCCGAGCTTTGCTCGGCTTGGACGGGCGAGGCGCCCGTCCCTCCACAAGTATCGCCTAACTCGCTGTTGGCGGAGATCCCGGTGCTGCCACCGGCAGCGTGATCGTGAATATCGCGCCTCCGTCCGGAGCGGTTGCCGCTTCGATGTTCCCGCCATGCTCCCGCAGCACGGTCTTGCAGATGCTCAGTCCCAGACCCGTCCCGCGGCCGGGGCGCTTGGTGGTGAAGAACGGGTCAAAGATATGCGCCAGGTTTTCGGGCGCGATTCCTGGGCCATCATCCTGAAACACAATCCACACCGAATCGGGCTTGCGTCCGATGCGTATGCGAATCGTACCTTTCTCCCGGCTTTCGCGGATCGCCTGCTCCGCATTTAGCAGGAGGTTCAAGAACACCTGCATCAGCTGATTGGGATCGGCCACGATTGCGGGTATCGCCGGTTCCGGCAAAAAGTCCACCGTGATGTTGCTCTTGCGCAGCGGGTACGCCTGCATTTGCACGGTACGTTGCACGAGTTCATTGAGATTGACCTGGCTGCGTCCCGGAGCCGGCGGCCGGGCGAAGTATTGCAGGTTCTGCACGATTTCGGCAGCGCGGCGCGCCTGCTGGTGCAGAATCGTAATTTGCTTGCGGGCGCCTTCGCTGGCATTGCCTTCCTGCAGCAGTTCCGCCATCCCCAGAATGCTGGTCAGAGGGTTATTGAGTTCGTGCGCAAAGCCGCCGATCATCTGCCCCATGGCTGCAAGACGTTCGCTCTGGATAATCTGCTGCTCCAGCTTTTTCTCCATGGTCACATCGCGGACGGAGATGATCACGCCCGCCGGTTTGCCTTCGGCCTCCAGCAGTGGACTGGCCATGCCCAGCATCGTGCGCCAGCTGCCGTCGCGATGCCGGGAGCCGTATTCGGATGAGGTCAGCGAACTCTGGCCGGTCGCAACGGTTTGGTACAGCGTGGCCAGTTCCGGGGAAGTCCTCTCCGCATCCGCGACGTTCTTGCCCAGGAGATGTTCCGGCCCGTACCCGAGAAGCTCGCCGATGCGCGCGCTGACGAAGGTGTACTGCCCCTTCAGATCGAGCACCAGAATCAGGTCTGGAAAGCTTTCCAGCAGGTGCCGCCGGAACTCTTCCTGCCGACGCAACCGGTGCTCCAGCGCGCGTTTTTCCGTGACATCGACCAGCGTTCCCTGGTAACGGACAACCTTGCCCGCTTCGGTCACACCGGTCGAGGTGTCGACGCATACTGCGACTCCGCCATCTTTTCTTCGCAGTCGAACCTCGCGAGTGCGAGTGCGACCGCTTTGGCTTCCCCCGCGTCCCAGCACCGCATCGCCGCTGACATCAACATTCAGTTTCTCTGGTGGAAGGTTCAACAAATCCTCTTTGTTCTCGTAACCCAAAATCGTCACCAGGGCCGGATTTACCTCGAGCAGCTTGCCGTCCGGATTGCTGATGTACACGCCTTCCTGGAGAGATTCAAACAACTGCGTGAAACGCTGTTCCTTCTCTCGCTGCCCAGTGATGTCGCGGGCCAGCACGCTTGCCCCGGTCACTTCGTCGCCTTTGACGATGGCGTTGACCACGCAGTCGTAATAGAGGCGCCGGGAATCGGCCTTGAGTTGAATCTCGACCACGCCCGACCAGTTCCGCTTCTCCAAAAATCGTTCCACGCTCGTGGGGGCTTCCGTACGCAGCGGCGCGCCCAGAAACTCCTCAAGTTTGTGACCTACCAGCTGGGGATAAGAAACGGCGAGAAGTTCGGCGGTACGGCGGTTTACGGTTCGCACGGTTCCATCGAGCGAGATCGCCAGCGCCACGTCATCCAGGGAATCGATCAGTTCTTTGAAGTTGCGCTGCGAACGCACGATGAGTTGGCCCAACTGATCCAGTTGTTCTGGGGAAGGAGTGACTCCCGCCCGGCTTTGAAAGCCCTGCAGGATCTGCTTGAGCTGAGAAACCTCGCGCTTGCGCCCGAAAGCATAGGCGGCAAACAGGACGGAGAGGCAAAAGAGGCCGGCGGGAATTGCCCACAGGCGGTAAGGGAGGTCTTTCAGTTGTTGCCACGATAAGGCCGCGACCGCCGCCGCCAGCAAAACGAGGAGGCCAAGCGCCCATCGCCAGAGCTGGCCCTCTTCGGCTTCCAGGCGGTTTGACGGCGGGTCGGGCCGGTTTGAACTCGGATCGTCGTCGACCATTTTGGGGGACTCCCCTGGCCCAAAAACGATTTGCTGATCAGCCGCAGCCTCGTTTTCGCCAGGTTGCACCTAGCGTAGCACTGAAAGTCGCGGTTCAGGACAGAAGGTTCCATCACGGTAACCGGGTGATGCCCATCACAGCGGTCCCGCCCGGCGGGGGATATGCTGTCGGCAAGGATCTCCCATCCGCGCTATTCCCTTCGTGTGCCCACAGGTGTCCCTATGCTCTATAAGACCATGAGTGCCGCCGTTTACGGAATTGACGCCAACATCATCGAAGTGGAAGTGGATGTCTCCGGCATCAAAATGCAGGAAGACCACTTTCACACGGTCGGCTTGCCCGATGCGGCGGTCCGCGAGAGTCGCGACCGGGTCCGCGCAGCACTGAAGAACTGCGGCTACGACATCCCACCCACCCAGATCACGATCAACCTGGCGCCCGCCGACATCCGCAAGGAAGGCTCCGGCTTCGACCTGCCGATGGCGCTGGGCATCTGCGGCGCATACGGCGGCCTGAATAAGAAGGAAATCCCCGACGCCCTGTTTGTCGGCGAGCTATCTCTTGATGGAAGCTTGCGCGGGGTTCGTGGAGCTTTGCCCATCGCAATTGAGGCCCGTCGAACGAAGGTGAAGCGGCTGATCGTGCCCGAAGTCAACGCTCGCGAAGCTGCCATGGTCAGTGGGGTTGAGGTCTATCCCGTCAAGTCGCTGCTCGACGTGATTCATTACATCAATTCCGGCAATGGGGTCTCCCGTTTGCAGGTTGACACCGATCAACTGCTTAGCCAGGCGCAGCAATTCCATGTGGATTTCAAAGACGTTCGTGGACAGCAAACGGCCAAGCGCGCCCTGGAAGTCGCGTGCGCTGGCGGACACAACATCCTGATGATCGGGCCTCCAGGATCGGGCAAAACAATGCTGGCGAAACGGATGCCGACCATCCTGCCGCCGTTTACTTTTGAAGAAGCGCTGGAGACCACCAAGATTCATAGTGTGGCGGGGGTGCTCGACGCGCGCGCCGGACTGGTGGGGGTGCGCCCGTTCCGTGCTCCTCATCACACCATCTCGGACGCAGGTCTGATCGGGGGTGGGGCGATGCCCCGGCCGGGCGAAGTGTCGCTCGCTCACAACGGGGTTCTGTTTCTTGACGAGCTTCCCGAATTTCCCCGCAACGTCCTTGACGTTATGCGTCAGCCGCTCGAGGACGGGACGGTCTGCATCGCACGCGCCGCCATGTCGCTGACATTTCCGGCGCGCTTTATGCTGGCCGCCGCCATGAACCCCTGTCCCTGCGGATTTCACAATGACCGCACGCGCGAATGCCACTGCACGCCGCCGATGATCCAACGCTACATTTCGAAAATCTCTGGGCCGCTGCTGGACCGCATCGACATTCACATCGACGTGCCGGCGGTGAACTACAAAGAGATGCGCAGCACCACGGAACCGGAAAATTCGACAAAGATTCTTGAGCGCGTGATCCGGGCCCGGGACATCCAGCTGACGCGCTTTTCTTCCGGACTCCAAAAGCTATACTGCAACGCCCAAATGCCGCCGCAGCTGATTCGCAAATTCTGCGAGCTCTCGGCGGATTGCGAGCGCCTGCTGGAACGCGCCATGGCCCAGCAAGGACTCAGCGCCCGCGCCCACGACCGCATCCTGAAAGTCGCGCGCACCATTGCGGATCTCGACGGCATTCCGCAACTCGAGCCCAAACACATCGCCGAAGCCATTCAGTACCGGACGCTGGACCGGACGTTCTGGGCATGAGCGACGGCGCAGGTGATCGCGTAGGATCAGCCGCCCTCGGGTGTCCAGAGCGCGCGAACGCTCTTCGCATAGGAAACCAGCGTACGTCGAGCATTCTATAATTCAGCCCGGAGGTTTCATGGGCGGGTGGGGAACGGGAAGCTTCGAAAATGATGACGCGCAGGATTTTCTAGAACAGCTGAAATCACTGGGAATTGACGATTTGCGGCCGATACTGGCCAGGGCCGCCGATCAGGAAGACTACCTCGAAGCGCCGGAGAGCAGCGTCGCGGTTGTGGCTGCGGAAGTTGTCGCAGCGCTGGTTGCGGCCAAAGGTGGAGGCTCGTCGTCGCCGCCGCAAATCATGGATTGGATCAGTAAGAACCAGGCCGCCGTCCCTGCTGACTTGGTCGACCTCGCCCGCCGCGCGGTGGCAAGGGTGCGAACCAACTCCGAACTCAAAGATTTGTGGCTCGAAGCGGAGGGGCTGAACGAGTGGAGCGCGGAGCTTCGCGACCTGGAAGGAAGACTCGACGTGTGAGAGTTGAGTCAAGGTGCGTAGCAGCTCGAGTGCCGCAAGGGACGGCATCTGGTCTACGACGTAGGACGACCGGGTTCTCACGCCCGCTCTGAAGCGCTACGCAAAATTAATCCCGAGATCAAGTTTCTATTATCCTGCCCGAAGATCGCGCGCTTACACGCCAATGCCCGACCCGAGGAGGCTGTAGAGAAGGATGGCGAGCACAAGCAGGGTAAAGCCCACATACAGCCGGTCGCGTTCGATCGCGAATCCTGCGATGGAGAAAGTTACGCGGGCGATGGGCGTGGCAATGAGAAAGAGCAGTCCGAGTTGAATAAACCCTCGGCCGTGGCCATGGATGACGCTTCGAACGACTCCGGGGATGGTGCGGAAATCCGAAGGCTCGCCGCGAAAGACGTGGTAATCGGCGGGTTCGTGCGCGTGGCGGTAGAGGTAGATACCAGCCCCGCACACGACAATCGCCGCCGAGAACAGAACTCCGGCGCGGAGCAGGTTGCCGAGGATAATTTCCATCCGGCGATCTCTCCACGGTTGCGGTTGGAACGGATGGGATTGGCGCGCTGGCGCCGGGCCGGTGGATATCAAATTTTCCCCCAGAACCCGTTATAAAGCATTTGCAGGCCGAGAACGAGAATTACGACGCTGAACACGAGGCGAAGCGACCTGGTTTCGGCCTTCACCAGGATACGGCTGCCGAGCAGGGACCCGGCCAGCACTCCCAACATCACCGGCATGGAGAGTCCGGGATCGACGTAACCCCGGCTGAGGTAAACCCCAGCGCTGGCTGCGGCGGTCACGCCGATCATGAAGTTGCTGGTGGTAGTGGAAACTTTGAAGGGAATCCGCATGGCCTGATCCATGGCGAGTACTTTGACAGCGCCAGAGCCAATGCCGAGCAAACCGGAGAGCGCCCCAGCTCCGAACATGAGACTAAAACCGGTGGGCACGTTCTGAACGTTGTAACTGCGCGGTCCTCCCAGGTCGGGGAAGCGGCCGTTTAGCCGCAGTCGCGTCGCGAGCGCATCCGCGGGCAGGTTGCGCTGAGCTTCGGTTCGCGGCTTGCGGGAAAAATACGCCGAGTACAGCAGGACGGCGCCGAAGATAACGGCCAAAGCGCTGGTCGGAATTCGGGTGGCCAGGAACGCTCCCAGCAACGCGCCGAACGTCGTGGCGATTTCCAAAAACATCCCAATGCGAATATTCGAGAATCCTTCTTTCACATAGGCGGCCGCAGCGCCGGATGAGGTCGCGATGACAGAGACAAGCGAGGCTCCGATGGCGTAACGGATATCAACGTGGAAGAAAATGGTGAGCAGCGGCACTAGAACCACCCCCCCACCGAGCCCGGTCAGCGATCCGAGAAGTCCCGCGACAAAGGAAACGGTCGCAATGATGGCGGTAAATTCCAGGATAGTCATTGAATGAGAGTCATTGCACAATGGCCATTTGAATTTCCCTTAGGGTAACATTTCTTTCTTAAGCGGATCGGTGTCAGGGCCGACGCATCTAAATTGGCATATGCGGGGAGGAGAGAAGTGGCTGAGATGGGGGAATGGAGAATCCCCTGCAGTATTTCTCAGAGTTGACCGACCCGCGGGTGGAGCGCACGCGGGAGCACTTGCTGGAAGAGATTCTGCTGATC
>JAIQFA010000203.1 GCA_020073525.1 Terriglobia bacterium | reverse complement strand
AGCGCAGTCCCCGTCCTTTCGTTCGTCGTGTTTATGCCGGAGTTCACCTCGTCTCGCGTCGCGCGGTCCAACTTGGATTGAATGCTATTCACTGATCTAGACATCGTCCTGGCCTTTTGGTGTTACCATAGTTTGCTCGGAGCTGTGTTCGGCTTTCATACCAGACTTTCGCGAATAGCTCAATTGGGCCGAGACAGACCGGTACCGCCTTTGAACGTGGATACGTTTCGAAAAGGTTAGTCCAGGATACTGCATTTCACTGTGAATGAGGCTCTCCATTCTGAAAGGCATCCACCATGAGTTGCAGTATCAATACTCGATCAATACATGAGTTAACTTCTAATGGTGTGTAAATAGAAAAGCGCATCCGTACCTTAGGGTGTCAATATGGTAAGAAAACCCAAACCTAAGGAGGATACGCTCGATGAAAAAATACAAGAAAGCTCTCGAAGAAACAACCCCCGAACAAGGATCGATTCGGTCGATCTTGGACCAGTTGGTTGTGAACGGTGCACAACGGATGGTTCAAGAGGCGTTGGAGGCGGAACTGACAGACTATCTTGGTCGGCTTCGATATGCACGGCACGAACCAGAGAAAGACAAGCAGTATCGGAACGGCCATAGCAAGCCGCGTCAGTTGGGTGTGGGATGTGGCACGATCTCCGTTCGCACGCCACGCTTGCGAGAGGCATTTGAATCCGCCATTGTGGACCATTATCAACGCATGTCGCCGGCGGTCGCAACCTTGCTGCCGGAGCTGTATATGCACGGGCTCTCGACCGGTGATTTTCAGACTTGTTTTTCTGCATTCCTGGGCGACGGCGCATCCCTTTCCAGTTCCAGCATTGTGCGGATGAAGCAACAGTGGGAAGAGGAATATCAGCACTGGAAGAAGCGGGATCTGGACCGTGAGTACCTGTATGTGTGGGTCGACGGCGTGTATCCGAAAGCCGGTCCGAAGGACGAGAACATGGCCGTCCTGGTCGTTGTGGGCGTGAATCGACAGGGTCAGAAAGAACTTCTGGCGATCGAAGAAGGCTATCGGGAAAGTGCGGAATCATGGCGTGACGTCTTTCGCGATCTGAAGCGCCGAGGCCTTCGGTGGATCGGACTGGTGATTGGCGACGGCATTGGCGGTCTGTGGAAAGCCCTCCGGGATGTCTATCCGGTGGCTCGCCAGCAACGGTGCTGGGTCCACAAAATGCGGAATGTCGTGGACAAGGTCCCGCAGCAATCGCATGACGACGTGCTTCAATCGTTGCGAGAAATCTATGCTGCTCCATCGAAGGATCGAGCCTTGGGATTGCTCAAAGCGTTCCGGCTCACCTACGGCCAACGCTACCCGAAAGCCGTGGCATCGCTGGATGAGGCGGGAGAATTGCTGTTCAGCTATTTTGCGTTCCCACGGCGTCATTGGATCAGTTTGAAATCAACAAACGTGATTGAGTCGCTCTTCTCGGCGGTAAAGCTCAGAACCGATGCGGCCAGAAGGATCCCCCGTCGTGAATCGGCCTTGTATCTGGTCTACAAACTACTGATGCACCAGCAGCAACGCCTTCATCGCTTCCATGGATACAAACTAGTCGCTCAAACAATCGAACTCATGCAGCTCAAACGAAATGCCCGGCTACGGATTGCCGCTTGACTGTTTACACAACTATTGACATTGACTCGATGAAGCGGCAGTAATCAGGTGTAACAAAGGAAGAGGTTCATATGCAACTGGTTTCAACCGCTCCCGTCACCGCACGACGTAGTATGATCCGGAAGGCCATGAGTTACCACATTGGACCACTCCCCCTGCCAGCGTATTTGGCCATAGCTCTCATCGTCGTCCTCGCCGCGCTCAACAAACGCCTCCCCAATGACTTGATTGGCGGACTTGCTGTCATGATGATGGCGGGCTTTCTGCTCGGCGATATTGGCGGCAAGATTCCGGTCTTGAAACATATTGGCGGTGCAGCCATTCTGTGCCTGTTTGTTCCATCCGCTTTGCTCGGGTACAAGTTGTTCGATCCCGAGATGCATATCGCATTGACCACCGCCATGAAGACAGCCAATTTGCAGTACCTTTTTATTGCCTGCCTGGTAGTCGGAAGTATCCTTGGCATGAGTCACAAGGTTTTGGTCCAGGGGTTCATTCGGATGTTCATCCCTCTGCTCGTCGGCACTTTGGGGGCTGTGGTAGCTGGAGTCTCGGTGGCGTACTTATTTGGCTACGACGCGAAGTATGCCTTCTTTTACATCATCATTCCCATCGTAGGCGGCGGTATTGGGGAGGGCATACTTCCTCTCTCCATCGCTTATTCGGAAATTCTCGGCGCACCTCAGGCAGGTATCGTGGCGACACTCATACCCGCAGCATTGATTGGCAACGTTGTGGCAATACTCGCCAGCGGTGTTCTCAAATGGCTGGGGGAGCGGCGTCCCAGGTTCAGCGGAAACGGCAGCTTGGTACGTACCGGCGACGACAAGGAACTTCTGGCAAAGCAGGAGGAAGCGCCGATCGACGTGAGTCTGATGGGAGCCGGTCTGTTGATCACGTGCGGATTCTTCATCATGGGCGCGCTGCTTGCTCCCGTTCTCGGGATTCCAGGGCCCATCCTGATGATTATTGGCGCCGCTGTCATCAAAGTCACCAGATTGATACCCGTGCGCCTGGAACTTGGCGCACACCAAATGTACAAATTCATGACAAAGAACCTGACCTTTGGCATCCTTGTCGGCCTTGGCACGTTGTTTGTACCTTGGAACCAGATGATGGATTCTCTGACACCAGCTTACTTTGTCATCTGCGCTGTTACAGTACTCAGCATGGTGCTCTCAGGGTTTGCTGTCGGCTTATGGATGAAGATGTATCCTGTCGAATCGGCAATCGTCACTGCCTGCCACAGCGGTCTGGGTGGAACCGGCGACATCGCCATTTTGACGGCATCCAACCGTATGGAGCTGATGCCGTTTGCCCAGATATCAACCCGGATTGGTGGAGCCGCGATGATTGTTTTGGCAACGATCCTTATGAAGTTCTTTCACTAGCTGAGCGTTCCGGTTAGCTCCAACCTATGACATTATACATCTCTTAGGAAGATCAAAATTATGTCGGAACACTATTCACATGTTGCGGTCTACGAAGACACAGTGAAGCTGCTGTTTGTCACAAAGAAATTGCCTCCCATTTTCAAAACTGCATTAACCCGGTGTTATGACAGCGGCTTGCTTGCCAGCACTTCCAGAGACGGCCTCCTCTGGGCTCCCCCAATTCTGGAGAAATACAGGGGCGATGTGTCGTC
>JAIQFA010000100.1 GCA_020073525.1 Terriglobia bacterium | reverse complement strand
AGCGGCTAAAGCCTCACTCAAAACAATGCAGTTACCGCAGCGCTGAAGCGCTGCGCCACCCAAAATCAGGTGCAGCATCGAGTTTTTCCGCAGCCTGTGAAGCCGTGCCCTTCCCGTTCGTGGAGAGGTCCGAAATCCCGCGGTGCACACGTCCGTGGAATCCCACCCTTGCGCACAGAACGCGCAAGGATGGGGCACCCGTCCGGGGGAATCTCCGGGAGGCCACACTTTTCTGGCAGGATTGCCGAAGGTGTATCGTTAAGAGGTGGCCATGGGCACACTCGCGACATGAAAAAGCTCCGATTCCTAATATCTCTGCACAATCGCGAGAACGATTTCCAAATGGCACAAGCCCAATCCGCAAAAGATACCGCGCGCAAACTGGGCAGCGATGCGGAGATCGTCTATGCCGATGATGACGCGGTGAATCAGAGTACGCAACTTCTAAAGGCAATCCAAAGCCGCGTTGATTCTCGACCCGATGCGATTGTGGTGGAACCGGTTGGGGGCACGGCTCTACCGCAGGTGGCCCAAGCCGCGAGCACGGCCGGAATCGGCTGGGCGGTGCTGAACCGGAGGCCGGATTATTTGTCGACTCTCCGCAGGGCGGCAACAGGACCCGTCTTTGCTCTCAGTTCCGATCACTTCGAGATTGGATGCATTCAAGGGAGGCAATTCGCAGCGTTGCTGCCCCGAGGCGGTTCTGTGTTGTACATTGAAGGACCTTCGCAGAGTTCCTCGGCCAAAGAACGTACATCCGGGATGCTGAAGACCAAGCCGTCGAACATTCAAGTAGCGATGCTGAAGGCACGGTGGACAGAGCAAAGCGCCGCGCGGGCAGTGCAGTCCTGGCTGAAATTGGCTACTTCACAGAGCGCGTCCATTAACCTGGTCGGCGCGCAGGATGACTCGATGGCCATGGGCGCTCGCAAAGCTTTTCAGGAGATGACCAACGAAGCGGAGCGTTCGCGATGGCTGAGCTTGCCATTTACCGGATGTGATGGTCTGCCGGCGACGGGCCAAGCTTGGGTACGCGAAAAGTCGCTCACGGCGACGATTCACATTCCACCGCTCACGGGACAGGCGATGGAGATTCTCGCAAGAGCTATTCAGGACGGAAACCAACCGCCAGAATATTCCTTCACCACGTCCTTCTCGATTCCTCCTCTGGAATCATTGGTTCCGCGAAACCCATAACCGACCCAACCCTCCTCCACAAGCCCATCAAATCACCCCTCGTGGTCCGTGCTCAAAGCCGGGCGCGTTAGTCAGCGTGATATCGCCATTGCACTAACAATCTTATGAGATGGGTTGGCCTTCTCAAATCCCACGCTGCATTCGTCCGTGGAATCCCACCTTTGCGCAAAGAGCGCGCAAAGATGGGGCACCCGTCGTTCATCTAATCGACCTACGTGACTCGCGTAAAATCACAGCACTGTGTGACTGGAAACACTGCGCGATCCTGCTGGATTGTGCGAGGTTAAGCTGGGGAAGAAGATTAACTTCTAGAAATCCCCAAACCGCTAGCAAGAGGCGGGCAATTCTTAGGATTCACGAACAGGGCGTGGCCAATGGCTACGCCCTTCGTTTTGGCGCTCGCGTTTCGTGGAGATCAAAAGGACTAATGTTCGTGAAACTGAGAACTGACAACTGAGAACTGCTTTCAGAAGGAGTAACACAATGGCTGTATATCCCGTAAGTATTCGGCGCTGCCAGCACATCAAGGTCGATGGGACGCAGTGCGGGTCTCCGGCAATGCGCAATGAGAAGTCCTGTTACTTCCATTCGCGATGGGATCGCGACGGCATGGACCATGTCGTCCGCTATCAGAAGAACGATCCGGTGGAACTGCCGGCGCTGGAGGATGCGAATTCGGTGCAGGTGTGGCTGTCGGAGGTGATGCGGATGCTGTTGCTACGGCAACTGGACTACAAGACGGCGGCCCTGATGCTGTACGCGCTGCAAACGGCGTCGTCCAACATGAAGCGGACGTCGTTTGAGCCGGAGCCGACGCGGGTGGTGATTGATCGCGAGTGCGTGGAGCGGCGTCCGATTGGAGCGTCGGCGTGGTCGGCGGTTGAGGGACGCGAGTACGACGACCTCACGGACAAAGAGGAAGGCGATACGGGCGAGCGGGATGCGTCGCTCAGCGAGGCATTTGACCACTGTCCTACGGATGCGGAGACTGTGATTTAGGGTTCAACGCGCGGTTGGCGCCCAGGTCAGGTTTCCCAGGTTAGCGCCCAAAAAACGGGCGCGAACCTGGGGCACCGCGCTGCTAGTCTTTTTGCCTTCTACTCTTGAACAGGCGCGGCCCGTGGAGATCATCCGAGAGCGCATGGCCCTCATTTCGCGGTCTTCCCTTGTCAGACGGCAAGGATCGTCCGGTCAATTTGTGTGGCGACAAATTACAAACTGTTGACATCTCCTCAAGTCTCCGAGATAGCCTCAGCCGTTAGCATGGAAGTATGAACGCGATATCGAGATGCGATCGGCGATATAGGGCATGGTAACCGCAGTCAGTTCTCCCTCAATTGCCACCGTCAGGACGAAACTTACTTTTAGCCCCGCGAAAGCTCCACGGTTGGTCTCCGTGGATGTCTTGCGTGGACTGGTCATGGTCATCATGGCGTTGGATCACACTCGCGACTTCATGACCTATCAGCGGTTTGCTCCGGAGGACATGGCACACACGAACGGAGCGCTTTTCTTTACCCGCTTCATCACTCACTTCTGCGCACCCGTCTTCGCGTTCCTGGCTGGAACCGGCTCGTTCCTCGCCACGAGCCGCGGAAAGTCACTGCAAGCGGTCTCCCGCTTCTTCCTCACTCGTGGTTTGTGGCTTGTGCTCCTCGAGTTCACGGTGATCGATTTTGCGTGGGGTTTTGTTCCTTGGGCGCATGGGGGAGTGATCTGGGGCTTAGGTTGGAGCATGGTTGCGATGGCCTTGATCGTGCGTTTTCCGGTGCGCTGGATCGGAGCGCTGGGATTAGCCGTGATCGCGACTCACAATCTGCTCGACCGGATTAATCCAGCGTCGTTCGGAAAGCTTTCGTGGTTGTGGAAACTTCTACACTCGCCCGGACGCATTCCAGTCACCACTCACTTTCAGTTCTCTGCGAGGTACGTCCTGATTCCGTGGGTCGGCGTCATGGCTGCGGGTTTTGCTTTTGGAAGTCTGCTGCTCCGGCCCGACCGCCGCAAGTGGATCGTGACGCTCGGGGTCTGCGCGACGATCCTGTTCTTCGTGCTCCGTGGATTCAACCTTTACGGAAACGGCATCGCCGGGCTGCCATTCGGATACCCGCGTTCGGCTGGCCCATGGACGGTTGAGCCGACGCTGTCGTTAACCGTGATCTCATTCTTCAACACGCTCAAGTATCCGCCTTCTCTCGACTACCTGCTTATGACGCTCGGGCCGTCCCTCATCCTGCTTGGACTGCTTGACAAGGCCGAAGCAGAACGCGGCCTGAGTCGCATCCTTCTGGTTTTTGGACGTGTGCCGCTGTTTTACTATGTCCTCCATCTCTATCTCATTCACATACTGGCTATCCTAGTGGCGTTAGCCTTTCACCAACCTATCTTGCACGGTTCCGTGATCGCAGACTTTGTGACGAAGCCACCCGGGTATGGCCACGGTCTGCCCTTTATCTATGCCATGTGGATTCTGGCTGTGGCAATCCTCTACCTGCCTTGTGTGTGGTTTATGGAATTCCGGAGTCGACATCGCGATTGGACTTGGCTCAGCTATCTGTGAAGGACACCTGAGCGTTGCCCGCGAGCCTCAGTGCGCCATATGCAAAACACACCGGCCGCCCGGAGTTGGATCCGGGCGACCGGTGTTGCTGCGGTCCTCGTTTTGACGAGAGGCTGGTTCGCCTCTGAGGCCGCGAGGTTGACTATGACAGGAAGAACTCTTTCACTAGTGGCAGCCACTCCTGGTCGGGGATGTGGGTGGTGACGTCGTTCATGGCCACTCCACCGTCCTGGGCCAGCGCACCGAGCGCCATCGGCATCCGGACTCGCAGGCGGTTCGCCGACTCTTCCGTCCACCAGCGGGCGAGCGCGCCACCCAGCAGGTTGCGGAAGCTGGTCTTGGCGTCGGGGGCCTGCACGGTTACCAGCCAGCCTTCTCCGTAGGGATCGGCGAGCGCGAGCTTCGGATTCTCGGCCAGCGCCTGGTTGATGTCCGACACGCTGCCTTCGATCGGCGAGACCATGTCCACCGCACAGCCATCGCGATGCAGCGTGCACATTTTCTGGCCCTGGCGAATCCACTGGCCGCGTTGTGGCAGCGTGATGCGCTCAACGCTACCGGTCAGCTTGGAGGCGAAATCATCCATGCCGACGCGTACCAGGTTCGGGCTCTCGCTCAACGCCCAGGTGTGGCCCGGGTGATAGCGCAAATTCTCTGGAACTGCAAAGCCGCCAACCAGGGCCGGTTGCAAGCGCGGCACGGGAGCCTCCCTTGCTGGAGCTACTTGAAGCGCGGGTACCGTTACAGCTTTGCGGCTGCGAAAATGGTCGATCAGTAAGAAGGTCGTGAAGAAGAAGAGAACCAGTAGGACTGTCATAAGTCACCTCGTCGGAGGGCCGTTTGTTCGGAGCCACTCAGCACTTATCTAAAGGCAATCACGATGCCAACGTGAAGGGAGTTGCACGCAAGCACGTTACACGCGGTGATCTCGCACGTAATGAATCAGATAGAAGGCAAGAGATTTCGTAGCGAGGTTGATGCGATGAGAATGTCAACAGGTGCTCTGCTGACAATCGCAACAGTCGAAAGCTTGTATTTTCAGGAATTGGAACTCGGCGATGAGAATAGCAACTTGGAATCAGTGACTTACAACGGGGCCAGTGCGGTGATGAATCTCGCAACAGCGAAGATTGAAGAATGCAACAGCAGAAACGGTGTTCGAGAGAGCTCGGTCGTCCCTCCCGGAACTTCGATCATTTGTCCATTCTACCCAGCGCTGAAGAGTCTGGGGTGAGAATTCTTCTTTCGCCCCGTTGGGGCTAGCTTGTTTTCCACTTGCACCCACGGCTCACGCCGTGGGCTGCATTCTTGCGCCGCTTCGCGGCTGGGAATCCGCAACTTGGTTCCACTGCGATGATCGGATATGAATTCTCACACAGACTCTGAAGCGCTGGGCTAGGCTCGGACGCCACTCCGGGGCTGGACTCTCGGGCGTTCGAGCATTTTCGTTCCACCGGATTGCTCGACGCTTCACGTGCACTTTAAGGGACTTACTCGCGCGCGTACTGCTCTTCCATGTCGGCGTCGGAAGGATTGGTGGTTGCGGTTAGGGCGGTGATTCCGTACTCCAAGCCTCTTTCGAAGGCTTTCAGGTTCAGTTCCCGGAAGCTTGCAGGGACGGAATCGGCTACGGCTTTGCGCACCGCATCGGATTCGAGCAGGTTGGTGACTGCGGTGAAAAATCCTACCATCACCGAATTCAACACCATGCGCTTGCCGAGTTCTTCAGCGATGCGCGTGGCGGGGATGCTGTAGACCTGAGTTGCCTTGCTAAGATCGGAAACTCGCACCAGGTCCTGCTCAACAATAAGGATGCCGCCTTCCTTCAGTTCGGGAACAAAGCGCACATAGGCTTCCTGGGACATGACGACCATGATGTCGGGACGATTGACGTAGGGGTACAACACGGGCGACTCGGACAGGATGAGCTGCGCGCTGCAAGCGCCGCCGCGGGCTTCCGGGCCGAAGTTCTGGGTCATGGTGGCGAAGGCGCCCTGAAAAATCGACGCCGCCTTGCCGAGGATGATGGCCGAGAGGATTACTCCCTGGCCGCCAAAGCCTGCGATACGAATTTCCGTTAGCTGCATACCATCTCCGGTTGTTCCACGAATCTTTCGCCTAACGATTCGGTGTATTGGGCTTTCATCATGGAGAGATAATCGGGGCGCTCGCGGTCCACAAACTTGCCCACGATGATGTCTCCGGTCATGGTCATGCCGACTTCGCTGGTCGGCGCGCCGTGCCGGACCTTGCTCTTCTCTTTGTAGAACTTCATGGCGTCGAGGCCATCGCCCATCTTGTTGCGGCGCTGGTACAGCGTGGGACAGGGCGAGATCACTTCGATAAACGAAAATCCTTTTTTGTTAAACGCCTCGCTGATAGCGCGCGACAGTTGCCGGACGTGGAACGTGGTCCAACGCGCGACGTAAACCGCGCCCGCGGCTTCGACCAGATGCGGCAGGTTGAACGACGGCTCGAACACACCGTAGGGATTCGTGGAAGTCGTCGAATGATCGGGCGTGGTGGGCGCGGTCTGGCCGCCCGTCATGGCATAGATCAGATTGTTCACGCAGATAACTTTCAAATCGACGTTGCGGCGCGCGGCGTGAATCAGATGATTGCCGCCGATGGCCGAAAGATCGCCATCGCCGGAGTAAACGACGACGTTCAGCTTCGGGTTTGCCAGCTTCAAGCCGGTGGCGAACGGGATGGCGCGGCCGTGCGTGGTGTGGAAGGAATCCAAGTTGACGTAACCCGCCACGCGCCCCGTACATCCGATGCCCGAGACCAGCGCCAGCGATCTGGTATCGATTTTCGATTCGATGAGCGCGCGCACGAAAGAGTTCACCGTGGTACCAATGCCGCATCCCGGGCACCAGATGTGCGGGATGCGATCGCTGCGCAAAAAGGGTTCGACTGGATTCATGATGTCGGTGTTCAAACTGTCTGGCATCGGCTCGCCTCCACGATTACTTTGAGGATGTCTTCTGGGTTATGAACGCTGCCGCCCGCGTGCGACACGGCGAAGGTCTTGGCCTTGCCCGCGGCGGCTCGCTCCACCTCGCGCACCATCTGTCCCAGATTGAGTTCAGGCACGACGAATGCTTTCACTTTGGCTGCGAGTTCGCGAATCTTCTTGTCGGGAAATGGCCAGGCGGTGATCAGGCGCAACTTGCCGACGCGCAGGCCCTTTTCACGAGCAGCCCCGATGGCGCGCTGGGCAACTCGCGAAGTGATTCCGTAGGAGACGACCACCACATCGGCGTCTTCAAGTTGTTCTTCCTCGAACATGGCAATACGATCGGCGGCATTGAGAATCTTGTTTTGCAGGCGGCGAACCAGCTTGTCCTGAACCGGGGGCGTCATGTTGGGATAGCCGCGTTCGTCGTGGGTCAAACCGGTCACGTGAAAGTTGTAGCCTTCGCCGGCATGCGCCATTTCCGGAACCAGATCGCCGTTAGTTCCATAGGCGAGATAGTCTTCCACCGACTTGCGCGTATGCTTGCGCGGCACAACTTCGATCTGGTCGGCGGGAGGAATCACTACCTTCTCGGTCATGTGGCCGACGACTTCGTCCATCATGAACATCACAGGTACGCGGAATTCTTCGGCCAGGTTGAAGGCTTTGATGGTGAGGTCAAAACACTCCTGCGGAGAATTCGGACAGAGGGCGATGATTTCGTAGTCGCCATGCGAACCCCAGCGCGCTTGCATCATGTCGGCTTGCGCGGGGAGCGTGGGCAGGCCGGTGGACGGGCCTCCGCGCTGCACATCGACGAACACGCACGGCGTCTCGGTCATAGCTGCGTAGCCGATGTGTTCCATCATCAGAGAAAAGCCCGGACCGGAAGTTACCGTAAACGCCTTGGCTCCGCCCCAGACTGCGCCTTGCAGGGTGATGGAAGCTGCCAGTTCGTCTTCCATCTGGATGAACGTTCCACCCACGGTCGGAACGCGCGCCGCAAAACGCTCAACGACCTCGGTGGAAGGAGTGATCGGGTAGCCGGCGGCGAACCGACTGCCAGCGGCCAGCGCGCCTTCGCAGCAGGCATGGTCGCCGTCCATGAAGTGCACACCGGTGAGAACACCGCGAGGGTCAGCCTTCATTTGTCACCTTCCTTCGCCGGATCGGCCTTGCTCTTAGCGGGATCCACCTTGGTGGCACAAATGGCGAAATCTGGGCAGTACATCCCGCACAGGTCACAGCCACTGCACTTTTCCGGATGTACGACATGCGGTGGATGGTAGCCCTTGGAATTGAAAGCGGAAGAAAGCGCCAGCACGTGGGAAGGACAAAACTCCACACAGAAGCCGCAGGCTTTGCAACGCTCGACTACGATGGAAACGCGTCCTTTTGCCATGAAAACTCCACGCTGAAAAGTGGTCAAACCCACCACGAAAATCTGAGGGTAATTATGCTGGGGGCGGAGTACAGCCCGATGTGACCTTCATCACCGATGCACGTGAGGATGGGCACATGCGATGTAGGCTGTGAAGCTCGGGGAAACACAGCGCGGGCGTTTACCTCTTCGTGATAGACGACACACTCCCTCGTGCCTTCGATCACAGCAATGGCCAAGCGGTGAGCCCCAAAATAAAAGGTTGACTGATACTTTTCGACCATCCCGGAAGGGGGAACCATGTTCGAAGCCGAAGTAGAGATGGAACGACGCTCAACGATTTTGCCGCTGATGCTCATGATGTGTCTGGCAGCGGCGCTGGTGGGCTTAGTAGCGTATGTGATACTCCAAGTCCGGGAAAGAACACCGCTCACCGCCGATCAGGCGAGCCCCGTCGTGGGGGCGGTACTTCAAGGACATGGCCCGGCCACCATTCACTTCCGCACCGGCCTGGTAAAAGCCGTTACCGATGACAAGGCCAGCGAGCCCAACTATCGATTGCTGGAAAAAGCCGGGATCGTGAAATTAGGGAAGGCGGAGCGAGGCGGCACGCGCGTAACGCTCACTCCTGCCGGAGAGCGTCTCTTGGCGAGTGTGCCGGGCTTCAAGAAATCGCAAGACGCTGACGGGACGTTCTCGTATCAAGCGCCCGTGGCGAAAAAGGAATTTGTGAGCGTCGCCAGCGTCGAAATGAGTGGAGTCAACACCGCGAACGTCGCCTACAACTGGAAGTGGGTGTCCAATCCATTGGGGGATGTGTTTGACGCGGGTGGTTCGCTGGTGAAGAGCTTCAATCTTTGGGAGCGCCAAACGCTGATCAACAAGTATGGAGCCGACTTCTACCACGGTGATCCGACCCGATCCACCATTGCTCTGGAGCGCAACGGCAAGGAATGGAAAATCGCTACGCAATAGCCAGTGGACGCGAAGCGCAGCAACCTCGCCGGTTGGGATTCTGGAGTGCGACTTGAAGATTCAGACGAATTCTTAAAGGAGAACACGATGTCCATGAAGAAACTGATTTTGGTGTTGACCGCGTTGTTCGTATGCGCCTGCACGGTCGTCGCGCAGGACCAAGCAAAGGATAAAAAAGAGACAGTGATCCAGCACGTACCCATCAAGGCTACGTCGCCCATATCCGGCAAGGACATGTACACGTCGTACTGCGCCGTGTGCCATGGAACAGACGGTAAGGGCGGAGGTCCCGCAGCCCCCGCGCTGAAAACTGCTCCGACCGACCTCACTCAGTTGAGCAAAAATAACGGGGGAAAATATCCGTCGCTGAAAGTTTCGGCGTCGATTCACGGCGAATCGGCTTTTCCCGCGCACGGCTCCAAAGAGATGCCGGTATGGGGATCGTTGTTTTGGAATCTGAGCGGCGGACACCAGGGTGAGGTGCAGCAACGCGTGGCGAACCTCAACAAGTACATCGAATCCCTGCAAGCGAAATAGGCCGTAGGCTGGACATCTATAGACCGGCCACACAGCCGGCGAGGGCACAAGCACCAAGCTTGTGTCCCTTTTTTTTGTCACCGTAATCGAATCGCCCACAATGGCATCGCTGCGAGGATAGTGCGATTCCTGGCCTCGCTTTCGATTCGTTAATCCCCTGCCCCGAGGTTCTTGATACTCGCCAACAAGTCTGCGGCAAGACGACGCTTGTCGACGCAAGCATCCCCGCCCGCCGCGACCACGGACGGCAACAATTGAATCGGATCATGTTGACTCATCCCCAGGCTCACCCCGTCAAGGTTGATGATTCCAGCGAATACCGTCGTTTGTTCGAACAGGCACGGAATTTGGCAGTGGCGGTAACAGCCTCGGCCGTCATGCGCCGCTCCCGTTCCTCAGCCTGCTTTCGTTCCGTGATGTCTCGCGCCACCTTCGACGCACCAACAATATGCCCTGCTCCATCTTTCACTGGCGAAATTGTGAGCGAGATGTCGAGCAGCGCTCCGTCTTTGCGCGTGCGGATGGTTTCGAAATGCTCGATACGCTCCCGGCGCGTCAGCCGCTCAAGAATCTTCGTTTCCTCGTCACGGCGATCGGCAGGAACGATGAGTGTGATGTGCTGGCTTCTGCGCCGTGGAGCCGAGCATTCGTTCCGCAGCCCGATTCCAACTCGTGATAATAACTTCTAGACTCTTGCTGAAATACGGATTTTTCCCAAGGAGCGAATACAGCGTTTACCCGATTGATTCTGGCTCTCGCCAAAACGCAACCGCGATTGTTCCGGGTGCTTTTTCTCCCCTCCTGAAGGGGCCCGCCCAGATGAGTCGTCGCAATGCGAAATTTCTAGTCCGCCCGCGCGAGCGACCCTGTGATTTCCCGCGTGCTGGCTCCCGGTTCACTTTCCCGCGCGTCCACGACCGCGACGGCGGCAGCGTTCACGATTTCTTCCACTTCCGCGCCGCGCGCGACCAAATGTACGGGCCGAGCCATACCCATGAGGATGGGACCAAGAATCTCGGCGCCGCCAATTGTCGTTAGCAGTTTGTAGGCAATATTGGCGGAGGCGAGGTCGGGGAACACGAGCACGTTGGCGCCACCCTTCAACGAACTGAAAGGATAAGTCTGCTCCAGAATTTCGGGGGAGACGGCGACATCGGCCATGATCTCTCCGTCCACGATCAGGGCGGGATCGGCTTTGTGGAGAAGCTCCACTGCTTTCCGAACCTTGTCGCAGAACGGGTGCTTAGTGCCGCCGAAGCTGGAGAAGGAAAGCATGGCAACTCGCGGCACCACGTCAAAGCGGCGAGCTTCTTGCGCGGCACACAAGGCAATTTCCACCAGGTCTTCCGCGGAGGGATCGATATTGACGCTGGTGTCGGTCAAGAAGAACAGGCTTCCGTCGCGCGTGATCAGCGGATAGCATCCGGCGACCTTATGCAAGCCTTCGCGCATGCGGATGATTTGCAGAGCGGGGCGAATCGTGTCGGGAAAGTGCTGGGAGACGCCAGCCACGAGCGCATCAGCATCGCCCATGTGCACCATCATCGACGCGAAAATATTGCGTTCATCAATCAGCGTGTGCGCCTCGGTGAGGGTGACGCCACGGCGCTGGCGCAAACGGAACAGTTCCTGGATGTAGCGTTCGCGGAGAGGCGATGACGCTGGATCGACGATCTGCGCCTGCTTCAGGTCCAAGCCAAGCTCGGCGGCTTTTGCTTGAATGGTTGCAGCATTGCCGATAAGGATGGGCGTAGCTATTTTTTCGTCCAAGATCGAGTGACATGCGCGCAGGATCTTCTCGTTGTCGCCCTCGGGAAAGACCACGTGTTTCGGTGTGGCTTGGGCTTTGTGAATCATCATGCGCGAGATCTCGTGGGCTTTGCCCAGATGACGCTCGAGTTGCTCGCGGTATAAGGCAAGGTCCACCGGTTCCTGGGCGACTCCAGTTTCCATCGCCGCGCGGGCCACGGCGGTCGACTCCCACACCAGCACACGTGGATCGAAGGGCTTGGGGATCAGGTAATCGGGGCCGAACTTCAAGCGCGCGACTCCATAGGCGCGGCATACCGAGTCCGGCACATCTTCCTTGGCGAGATCCGCCAGAGCGTGAGTGGCGGCAAGCTTCATCTCTTCATTGATCGTCGTGGCGCGCACATCCAGCGCACCGCGGAAAATGAACGGGAAGCCAAGAACATTGTTCACCTGGTTGGGATAGTCGGAACGACCAGTGGCCATGATGACGTCATCACGACTCGCCTTCGCTTCTTCGTAGGTAATTTCGGGGTCGGGGTTCGCCATCGCGAAGACGATGGGACGGGCAGCCATCGAACGCACCATATCCTGCGTGATTGCGCCTTTCACAGACAGGCCGAGAAACACGTCCGCGTCCTTCATGACCTCCGCCAAAGTGCGGAGCTTGGTGTCGATTGCGAAACGTTCTTTGTAAGGATTCATGCCCTGGGTGCGGCCCTTGTAGATCACACCCTTGGTGTCGCACAGAGTGACATTCTCGCGCGTGACTCCCAGGCGGACGTAATGTTCGGCGCAGGCTATGCCCGCGGCTCCCGCACCATTCACCACCACACGAATCTTGCTGATGTCCTTGCCGACAACTTCGAGGCCGTTGAGCAACGCCGCCCCGGAGATAATCGCGGTGCCGTGCTGGTCATCGTGAAAGACGGGAATCTTCATCGTCTTTTTCAAGGTCTCTTCGATGTAGAAGCACTCGGGCGCCTTGATGTCTTCGAGGTTGATCGCGCCGAAAGTAGGCTCGAGCAACTGGCAGACCTTGATGACTTCATCCGGATCGTGACTGTTGATTTCAATGTCGAACACATCGACGTTGGCAAAGCGCTTGAATAAAACAGCCTTGCCTTCCATCACTGGTTTGCCGGCGAGGGCGCCAATGTCGCCCAAACCGAGGACTGCCGTCCCATTGCTCACCACTGCTACCAGGTTGCCGCGGGCCGTGTATTTGAAGGCATCGTGCGGATTCCTTTGGATCTCCAAACATGGGTCGGCAACTCCAGGCGTATAGGCCAAGCTTAGGTCGCGCTGGGTGCGGCAAGGCTTGGTGGGATTGACTTCAATCTTTCCCGGGTGTGTACCGAAATGGTAGTCGAGCGCTTGCTGTTTGGTAACCATATAGACTCCTCGCTGTTCCGCAGCAGCTTGATTTTTGCGGTCTTCTCGTTCTTGCGGTGCTCAAAATCCTTAAGCTGAAACTATGGCCCTTGCCCGGTAATCGGGCTGTGATTACGCTCACCGTCTACTGTCAGTTTCGCCATTGAGCCTCCCCCCGGTATGTGAGGGCCGTCACAACAACGTGTGTTTGACAGCACAGCCAAGCGTTCCTTCGCGACGGAAACTGACCTCAGACGAGGCCTGCCCACCGGCGCGTGGACTGCGCAAGATGCGACCCACACAAAAACCAGGCGGTCTCGAGGTTGTTCAGGAGGCTGGTTTATGCTCTCGCCCTACGGAATGGAGATTGTAGAAAGTTGCATAACCTGCAAGTTGCGCACCGATCGCATCTTCTGCGATCTGCCGCCGACCGCACTGCAGGCTTTTGAAAACATCAAGTACGCAACCGCTTATCCCCAGGGGGCCGTGCTGTTTGTCGAAGGGCAGTTGCCGCGTGGCATCTTTGTGCTGTGCAAAGGGAGTGTCAAGCTCTCGATTAACTCCCCGAGCGGCAGAACCATCATTGTGAAACTCGCCGAGCCGGGTGAGGTGCTGGGATTGAGCGCCACGATTTCGGGCAAGCCCTACGAAGTGACGGCGGAAACCATCGATCCCTGCCAAGTCAATTTCGTCAAGCGCGAAGACTTTCTTCACTTTTTGAAAGACGACGTGGAGGCCTGTTTCAAAGTAGCGGAACAGTTGAGCGAAAAATATCACAACGCGTGTAGAGAAGCGGGCTCACTGGGTCTGTCCCACTCCGCCGCTGAGAAACTGGCGAAGTTGCTTCTGGAATGGAGTTCCAAGAACGGGGAGGCTGCGAAAGCCGAGCCCCGGCTGAAGCTTCGACTCACGCACGAGGAGATCGCGCAGATGATTGGAACTTCGCGCGAGACGGTTACGCGACTGTTCGCCGAGATGAAGAAGCGCCAGATCGTGCAGTCGAAAGGCTCGACTCTGGTGATTCGTAATACTTCGGCGCTGCGCGAACTGGCAAACCACAACTAGGTCATTCAGTTCTCAGTTCTCAGTCACCCCCGCTTGTCTGAGAACTGGGAACGCAGTGGACCATATCTCCCCTATTATCAAAGACTTCCTCCACGTGACCGGGATCACAATTTCCGGTGATGTCAGTCACCGCTGGGCGGTTGGTTCTCCTTATATTCTTGCGCCCAGAGTGGGTTGACAGGATCAGGGTAGGAAGGGAAACTTCACAATGTCTACGGCAAACGGCAACGGACATCATTCCAATCCAGCGAGCAAGAACAAGCCACGATTAATTTTCTGGGAGTTGACCAAAGGCTGCAATCTCCGCTGCATCCATTGCCGCGCTACCGCTACGGAGCTGAGTGCGCCCTCCGACCTTTCCACGCAGGCGGCACGCGACATCATTGATCAGATTGCCGAGGTCTCCACTCCGATTCTTGTGCTGAGCGGTGGTGAACCGCTGTTCCGTTCGGATATTTTCCAGCTGGCACGTTATGGCACAGACAAAGGTCTGCGCGTAGCGCTGGCTACGAATGGCACGCTGGTGACCAAGCATGTCGCGCGCATGATTGTCGACAGCGGAGTACAGAGGGTTGCCATCAGTCTCGACGGCTCGGATGCGCTCACGCACGATACTTTCCGCGGCATTCCGGGCGCGTTTGATGCCGCCATTGCCGGGTTTCGCAATCTGAAAGCTCTGGGCATGTCGGTGCAGATCAATACGACCATCGCCCGCCACAATGCTCATCAACTTCCGGCCGTGCTCGACCTGGCCAAGTCGCTCGGAGCGGATGCACTGCACACATTCCTGCTGGTGCCGGTGGGCTGCGGTGTGGACATCGCCGAGGAGCAGATGGTTCCGCCGGAAGAGTACGAGAAGATGCTGAACTGGTTCTACGACCGGTCGCTCGAAGGCGGGATCGAGATGAAGGCGACTTGTGCCCCACACTACTTCCGCGTGGTTCGCCAGCGCCGCGCCGCGGAACATCGTTCCGAAGCAGCCGCCGCGGCAGCTCACGCTATTCCGTCCATCGTGGAAGCGCAACCATCGCCGGCGATCGGTCCCACCGAGATGATGATGCCCGGATCGACCGGTATCGAACTGAGGCCTCATGGACATGGACAGCCAGTGGGGCACCCTGGAAGCCATTCTTCCGACATGAACGCCATGACTAAGGGCTGCCTGGCCGGAACGGCGGTGTGTTTCATCTCTCATCAGGGCGAAGTCTATCCCTGCGGATACCTGCCCGCACTGGCCGGCGATCTGCGAAAGCAGCCATTCGCCGAAATCTGGGAAAACTCGGTGGTGTTCAACGAACTGCGCGATACCAACAACCTTCAGGGCAAATGCGGCTGCTGCGAATTCCGCAACATCTGCATGGGTTGCCGTGCGCGTGCTTATGCCGCCACCGGCAACTATCTCGATGAGGAACCGTTCTGCGTCTACCAACCACAGGCAAAAGGATTGAAAAAGGAGAAAGAGATTACGGCAACGGTAGTGACGCGTTGAAGGCGTCGCGTCCGTAACGTCGAACCCGCTCGACATATATTAAGGACCATTCGCAAGCAGCCGCCCAAGTTCACTAGTTCCCGCAACGGGAATCTCTTGCCTGCCGCAGTGGCGCCGTGCGCCTTGAAGGGGCCAAAAAACACCAACCCAGCGCGATATCCCGCAATCCAGCCTGATCACTTCCGCAACAGTCACCTGTAACTTACTGAAAACACATTTAGATGGCTACTTGGCTGTGTTGGCACGCCGTGTGCCTTTCTAAGGGTGTGGTCGGCAGGAGATGGTGATTTGGAACCAGCTCTCATGGTCGTTGGTCTGAACTACCGCACCGCCCCGGTGGCCGTGCGGGAGCGCTTCTGGATCAGCGAAAATCGACGCTACGAAGCCTTGGTGCAGTTATCGAGAGCAGAAGGCATTGAAGAAGTCATTGTCATGGCCACCTGCAACCGCACCGAGTTTTGGCTCTGGGCGACCGATATCACGCTGGCCGCCAACTCGGTGATGCGACTGCTGGGCGCCGAATACGGACTCAAGTTGTGCGAGTGGAAACACTTCTACCGCTTGCTGGATGAAACCGCACTCCAGCATATCTTCCGCGTAGCCTCCAGTTTGGATTCCATGGTAGTCGGCGAGCCGCAGGTTGTTGCCCAGGTGAAGGAAGCTTGGCAGCGCGCGCAGAAGGTGGGAGTGACTGGCCGATTCCTCGATGCTGTGTTGCAGAAGGCGCTCATCGTGTCCATGCGCGTGCGCAATGAGACGGCGATCGGGAACGCGGCGGTTTCGATTCCCTATGCCGCCGTGGAACTGGCGCGCCAGACTTTTGGGACCCTGAAGGACAAGAAAGTGCTTCTGCTCGGCGCGGGCAAGATGAGTGAGCTTGCGGCCCGCGGATTACTCAATCAGGGCGCTGGCCCGGTGAGCGTCAGCGTCAGCGTCGTTAATCGCACCCTCGAACACGCGACAGAACTTGCGGCGAAGCTTGGTGGAGTTGCGGTCCCGTTTGAGGATCGCTGGCAACATATGGCGGAGGCCGACATCATCATCAGCTCAACCTCGTGTCCGCATACGATTCTCAGCCGCGAGGAAGCCGGGGTCATGGTTCGTGGGCGCAAGAATCGACCCCTGGTGATCGTGGATATCGCGATGCCCCGCGACATTGACGCCGCGGTGCGAGAGGTCGAGGGCATTTTCCTCTACGACCTCGACGACCTGGAAAATGTGACGGACGACCATGGGGACGAGCGCGAGGCTGCCGCCGTCGCAGCACAGAAGATTCTGCACGCCGAGGCGCAAGGCTTCCGCCACAAGCTGATGGCGGAGCGTGTGGTGCCGACCATCGTGGCACTGCGCTCCCGGCTGGACGAGATATGCCGGCAAGAACTGGATTCCTTCCGACAAGAGAGTGGGCCTTTTTCCAAGGACCAGGACGAGATGTTAAATGCAATCATGTCCCGGATGACGCAGCGGATCGCAGGATCCCTGGCCCGCGAACTCAAGGAACTTCCGGAGAAAGTGCAGCAGGAACAGATGACCACTGCCTTGCAGCGGCTCTTCCATCTGCAAACCGCCGAACAGGCGATTGCCGGCACCAAATCGGTGTAAGAAACTCTCCCGTCAATCCAGTGCGGGTGCCCCACCCTTACGTCGCGCTTGTTGCGACGTAGGGTGGGATTCCACGTCCGCTGATCACTTGGGAATCTGACGTTGATCTGAACGGAGCGATGAAGCTAGTCGGCCCGCCCCCAATTCTAAATTTCGCGTTCTTTGCGAAATTTAGGGTGGGGATGCTCGCCGGGGCTTCGACTTGGGCTTCGGCTTGTTCTTGCCCTTGAGATTGAGCGCCACGGCAGCGCGGATGAGATCCTTCAAGGCCGCCTCATCGACCTTGTCGCCTTCGTGGATGTCGATGGCGCGCCTGACATTTCCCTCGAGGCTGGAGTTGAATAGACCGGAAGGGTCCTTCAACGCAGCTCCCTTGGCAAATGTCATCTTGACGACGTTCTTGTACGTCTCTCCCGTGCAGACGATGCCGCCGTGGGAAAAGACGGGAGTCCCCGGCGATGTTGGCTTGACCCACTTCCACTCTTCGACGATCTCAGGGTCTGCCTCGTGTATGATGCCGCGCACTTTCGCGAGCGTCTTCCCGCGCCAGTCCCCAAGTTCCTTGATCTTCTGGTCGATTGACGCAGAAGCAGAGATGAATGCAGAGGCAGATTCCACCGCGACGCTCCTTCTTGATGTACAGCTCCAACTCTCGCACCTAATTTAGCTGCGCTCAGCGTAACCTGCAACCTCCTCAAGGGGAAGCAGTCAGGGCCGGGTGCCCCATCCTAACGTCGCGGAAATAATTCAATCCCATCCTGACTCTTGTCTTGCGACGTTAGGGTGGGGGGTTTGACTTCCTCGCCGGGTGCCCCAGAGCCTGCCCTGAGCTTGTCGAAGGGTTGGCGTCCAAAGAACGGACGCCGGGTGCCGGGTGCCCCACTCATTCGCGTTCTGTGCGAATGAGTGGGCTTTTGACTCTACCGAAACTCTCGACAGCACGAGGCTTGATCTCGAGTGTCCATTCCTGAAACTTCACTCGGACCGGTTCCGTCTCGCCATACAAGTAAGCCCGAAAACTGCTCCATGCCCATTGTTCCGGGCGCTCGACCAGTCCCCGCTTTACCGGATTTCGATGCATGTACTTTACTTTCTCGATCTCTTTCCGCGCGCTCCACACGTTGAAATCGTAGAAACGCTTCTGCCAGACCGGTAGTCGTGGCGCTCCCTCCGCGACGTTTCCTTCTTCGGCGTGGACCTGTCTCGAGAATCGCTCTTTGATGACTTTCATCACCACCGACGGATCGCCCATCTCGGGCTCGGTGATGAGCAGGTGAAAGTGCTCGGGCATGACAACGTATCCATGGACAACAAAGCGATACTTGCGGCGCGTCTGTTCGAGGATGGTTGTGAATCGATCGCGACGTTCAGGCAACCCCAGGATGGGTTGTCGCCGGTAGCAACTGCATGTGATGAAGTGCAGATGGTT
>JAIQFA010000015.1 GCA_020073525.1 Terriglobia bacterium | reverse complement strand
AGCCTGCTCGGTCAGGTCCGCGCCACCCGGAGCACGCCGGCCATTGGCCATGAAACGATAATTCTGCGGGTTGGTGAAGCAGATGCCCGTAGGCGTTTGTGCAAAAAAGGCTTCTGGCAACTGGCTGCCGATGGTTACGCCCACTGCGGTGATCGATCTGGCTGGTGACCAGGAGGCGCATGACCTCTCCCAGGCCGAGCTGGATGGAGTTTGCGTCCTCGAGCGTGGGGAGCGTGATGATGCCGTGCTCGCTAAATTTCATGTTGATTTGGCGGCTCAAGACGCGGCATTGATCGTGGAAATAGCAAAACAATTCATTGCGCATGGCGGGCGATCCGCACTGGATGCCGTTGACTTTAATGTGCTGACAGCGGCGAATGTTTGGTGGATAAGGCGACATCTTGTGCTCCTGTAAGTGCAGTTCTCAGTTCCCGGTTCTCAGTTCTCAGTTGAGCGTGGGGCTGGTGCTTCGTTCCCAAATTTTCTTTCGAGTTGCTAAGCCAAGAAAAACTCTATCTTCGATTCTTTGGAATCATCGAGTTAGGCGAAGAACTCCGCCAAATCTTTGGGTTTAAAGGAGTTGTATGGAAAATATTCCGGAATAAGGACTTGGCTCGAAATCTCCAGCCGCTTCGCGCTCAAACCGACCGCGTTTGGGGACGTGCGCACCAATTTAAAAAGGGTGCGGGAGTGATCCGCACCCTTTTCTTCTTCTATAACTCTATTATATCAATTCTGACCTACCCAGCCCGACAGCTTATCCAACTTTATTTCCTCAGCCAATCCATCGACTTAGACGGAAAATCGTCAAAACGGGGGCTTGACAGAATTTTGCGAAATCGAGAAATCGTCGGTTCGCGGTCAGCGTCCGGCTTCGAAGCGGTAGCCAATTCCACGCAGGGTTTTCAAATAGCGCGGATGCCGCGGGTCTCGTTCGATTTTTTCTCGCAGCCGCCGTACGAAGACGTCAATGGAGCGCGGGGTCACGAAAGAACCTTCTTTCCAAACGGCATCGAGCAACTGGTCGCGAGTGAAGACGCGCCCGCGGTGGCGGGCAAGATATTCCAGGAGGCGGAACTCGCGGACCGTGGTGAGAACCGTCCGGCCCTGCACGCGCACGGTCATCGACGCAATATCAATTTCCAGATCTCCCAACTGAATAATCTCCTGACTGGGAACTTCGGGCAGGACCCGGAGAACGTTGCGAACTCGCGCAATCAACTCGCGGGGACTGAAGGGCTTGGTGATGTATCCGTCTCCACCGGCGTCGAAGGCCTGCAGACGGTCCGGTTCCTGGGTTCTGGCGGAAAGAAAAATGATGGGCGTTTTGGCCAATCGCTCATGCTGGCGGATCTGACGGCAGAGATCGAAGCCGCTGATACCCGGCAACATGATGTCGAGAAGAAACAGCGATGGCCGCACCACGGCCGCCTGGGGAAGAACCGGCACTCCCGAGAAAAATGTGGAGACCTCGTATCCGGCGTTGCGCAGGTTGTGTTCGATCAGTTGAGACACATCGGGATCGTCTTCCACGACGTAGATCAGATCGGGGTACCGCGGTTTGTCTGGAACCTCGAAATGATCCATGGCCGGAAGGGAGCCTCACGCGCCCGAAGAGTCTGTTTTGACAGTCCCCATCCACACTAGAAGGACTGTGTTGCGGCAATGTTTCGCCAGTGTTACAGCAGAGTAAATTTGAGCGCCTATTGCTGTTTCTGCCCTACAACGACCGCTGGATGCGCGTTCAGCGGTGAAGTGTCGATGTAGAAAAACTTTGACTCACTCGTCACCATGTAGGTGCTGCCGCCCCAAGTGCCCGAGCCGTCGGGGTTCCAGGTGAACTTGAAAAGGGTGAACTCCTGAAACGGAAACAGGCCGGTCAGGTTGCTGGAATCCAGGTACGACAAGGTGGGGGTTCCGTTGAGGCCGCCGTTGACGGTGGGGTCCTCAACGCCGGCGAAGACCGTCGACTGTGGGTCGAGCATCTCTTCGGTTGCCAGTCCGACCTCGGTATCGATCGGGGTGGACTGATATCCCGGAGGATAGGAATTGGTTTGGAACTCCATCGTCCCCGAGGCTGCAGATGCGCTCGTGCCCACGAGATATGCGGTGACGCCGCCCGGGGATGGGACGGCGTATCCAACCACCGGAACCCCGGTTCCAGAAAACGTGAAGCGGCCGCTGGTGGAATCGACCGAATATTGTGCCGAGACGGTCGTGGCGCTTGCCGTTCCACCACTCTTTTCATAGGTGGTGCCACCCGCTGCGCCGGCCCCATCAAAATGGAGCACTCCCACCCCAACATCGGGACTGCCAGGCGCAGCGCCTCCAAAGCGATAAATATGGCTGTTGTCGAGGGTCGCCGGTGAGAACGGACCTGCGCTGGCAGTGGCTTCTCCGGTGATGAGCGGGTGTCCGTGCGAGACGACCTGCGACGAGTTGAAGATCAGATGATTCGCATCAACGATGTAGTAGACCAAATCGTAGCTGGCGGCTCCGGCGCTAAGCGTGGCAGCACCCCGGCCGTTTGCGTCTGCTGCGCTGATCGTGCCGCCGCCGGTTAAGGGGCCGGAGAATGTCCCGCCATCATTGACGTCGGTGGAGACGGCAGTGAGCGATCCCGTCTGCGCGGTGGCGGTGCCAGCCATCGCAAAATGATTTGCGCTAGCGTCCCAGCCCGAAAAGCGGAATGCGAACGGGCCGGCCAGAGGCGTCGCGAACGCGGTGCTGTCCTGTATGCGGAAATATCCTGTGCCCCGTGTTCCGAATCCGTTCGTGTCGTCGAACTCCACGATGCGTGCATCCACAATCGATGTCGTCTGAGTCGTGATGGCGAAGCGGAAAAATGAACTGGAAGCGGAAGTGTTTAGCGTCAAGCAGCCGCGCTTGAAATTGTCGACGAAGATGGAGCTCCCTGCCGTGAGCGGTTGTGCCAGTTGTGCGCCGTTTGAGCGGATGATGTCTTCGACACCGGCGAGGTTGCCGTTGGCGTCAGCGGTGAAACTACCTGAGAAGGTTACCGGACCGTTCACGTCGAAGCCGGTGAACACGAACGCATAAGGGGTATTCGCTTGCACAGATCCAGTGGTGACGTTGCAGCCCACTTCCGGGTCTCCGACGGCGAGCGCTATGGCGGGGGTGCCGGCAGGCGACGGCGGAGGAAAGACCGCCTGCGCGGGGACGGGGCTCTGACTATCCTGCACTCGCACTGCGAATTGGCCTTGCGTGACGTTCGCGGGTGGCGTTCCGGAGATGGCTCCGCTGGAACTTAGACTCATCGCTGGTTTGCCACTTTGAGGATCGACCGGGAGTGAACCGCCGGCCAGGCTCCAGGTATAAGGTGGAACTCCGCCGCTGGCCTGAAGTTGCACCGGCACATAGGGCACGCCGGGAATCAAGGTCATGATCGTGGGCGTGGTGACTTTTAACTGCGAGGGAGCGACGTTGATGGTCAATGCCACAGTTGTCGCGTTGCCGGTAGCATCCGTCGCGGTGAGGCTGAACGGGTAGACTCCCGTTGCCGTCGGAGTCCCGACGATTTCCGTCGTAGTACTGATGCCTGGAGCCAACTGCAGTCCGATGGGCAGGAACGTGTTGCCCAGCGACCAGGTGTAAGGTGCCAATCCTCCGGTGACGGCGACGGAACACGGAATCTGTACCACCCCCGACGAGCCAATCGGCTGCTGAATGCAGGTGTAATTCGTATTCAGAAATGCGGCAGCCAGGTTTGAGGATGTCGTAGTTGTGGTCAGAGGCGGATATATGTTGACGGGAATGGCGACCGAGCGAGTCGAATCAGTTACGGAAGTCGCAGTGATAGATACTTGTATCGACGAAGTGACGCCAGTGGGCGGAGTGTAGGTCACCGACAGAGGTTGCTGATTGGATAAAGTGCCAGTCGGCCCGCCCTTCACTGCTGGGCCCACGGTCCAGGTGACCCCGGCATTCGAGGAGTCGTTTGTGACCTGCACCGTAATTGGAAGCGTCAGGCTGGGGTTGTCATCGATGGCCGCGGGGCCTGCTGGAGAAACAACCTCGACATTGATTCCCGGAACCGTGCAGCAGTTACCGTTGCCGGGGCTGCTGCTGCCACCACAGCTAATCAGAAAAACAAGAAGGATGAAACTGAAGCTCAGATATTTCACGAAATCGATCTCTCCCTGCTGGAAAACGTCGCGTTGTCTGGCCCCTAAAGGGGCGTCTGATTTCGAAGAACTATCGGCATCGCTAAAGCGATGCCTGATACAAAACTAGTGATGCCCTGATACGAAACTCTAGAAGCTGAGTTTCAAGGCAAACTGCATGGTGCGCGGACGATGAGCATTGACCGGGTGTAGGAACGCATTGCCGGTCAGGCAGTCGGTTTGCGTGTCGCCCGCTGCGTTGAATGCTTGAATTCCGTAACAACTGACTGTGTTGCTAGCGCTGTTTCCGAAATTCGGGCTGGGGTCGTAAACGCGAAACTGGGTATTGTTGAAGACGTTGAAAACTTCCGACCGGAACTCGAGATGGGTGCCCTCCGTTACCTTGAACGACTTCGTCAGCGTCATATCGAAGTTCCAACGTGCGGGGTTGTTCATCAGGTTGCGTCCGGCATTGCCGAAGGTCAGTCCGCGTGGAGCTGCGAAGGCCGCGGGATTTCCCAGCGTCGGCCCAAAGCTCTTCGGGTTGTTGGCCCCGGCCGGCGCCAAGGCGTGAATGTCGCCGACCACATCGGGGAAGGAAGCGACCGAAGATATCCCGCTCGCGACGCCGGCGTTGTCAGGAACGGAAATGCCGAGGGCGGCATATCCGTCATTGATGACGGTAAACGGAGTCCCACTCTGAATCGTGGTCACGCCCGAGAGCGCCCAGCCGGCGAGAAGGTTCGTCGCGAGGCGGTCGAAGAAGCCCGAGGAGGCTGGCGCCTCGGATACAGGCTCATCATTTGCCCATGCGCGCACCCGGTTCGAATCGAATTTGAGATTCGGGAGCGTCCAGGTGTAGTTGATGTTGACCAGATGGCGCTGATCGAAGTTCGAACTGGCCTTGTTGGCGGCCACTACCAGCGGGTTCACAATCGTCGTGTCGTTGCGATCCGAGGAATCGTCAATGGAGTGGCTGTAGGTGTAGGACATATCCACGGTGAGCGGGCCGCGGGTGTGGCGCAATGTAGCCTGGAAGGCGTGGTAGTTCGAGTCGGCGACGTTGGCCAGAGAATAAATCTTCTGCAGGCCGAAGTATGGACGATACGCGTTGATCGGCAGCAGGCCCTGCTCGTCGTAGTATTCGCAAGCGGCCACCATATTGATGAAAGCCGGCTGGTTCTTGTTGATGGCCACACCATTGACCTTGAAAACCGGTTTGTTGAGGGTGCCCTGATTAACGCAGTCGAAAGTTTGGAGCACTTGTGAATTGACGATGGGCTGGTTCGGACCGTAAGGATTTCCGTCGAGCAGAATGCCACTGTCAGGTTTCGATGTGACTGCCGGGAAGGCATTCGGTTGCTGCACGGCGGTCAGGTGCGTTCCTTTGCTTCCCACGTACGCCATTCCCAGCACAACGCTGTGGGAGAGTTCGCGCTGCACCCCAAAGCTCCACTGCTGCACGTACGGCCAGATCGCTTTGCGGGGAATCGAGGTTACGTCAATCGGATAGGCGCCCGTTCCCGACACACAGTTGCTGGGCCCGCCAATGCCGCCAATGCAAGGATAGGCATCGGGTAGTCCGGCTGGGGCCAACTGGGTCATCGTGAAATTGAGCGGAGCGCTTCCGACCAGTGACCCCGTGTTGGCTTCACTTCCCGTGCCATGTTCAAAAAAGACGCCGTAGCCGCCGCGGATCGAGGTGCGGCCATCTCCTCGCGGATCGAAGGCAAATCCGATTCTCGGCGCGGGATTGAATTTGTGCGGCTTCATGCAGGTCGAGGGCACGCCGGAAGCGACGGTTCCGCATTCGACCAATCCGTTGATGAGGTAAGGGCTGACGTCGCCGGGGCCGGTTGGAACTGGAATCGGCCGGTGCTTGTAGATCAGGCGGCCGTCCTGCGCAAACTTCAGATTTGGATCGGGGGTCACGTACTTGGTGGGATCCCAGTTCCACGCCTGCTCATTGTTCTCGTGATAGTTGCCGAACACGCTGAAGCGAATTCCCATGTTCAGCGTCAGGCGCGAGTTGACCTTCCAGTCATCCTGGACATAAGGTTCATAGATTTCGTAGCGGTTGTGATACTTGAACTGCGCGCTGTCCTGCTGGTAAGAACTGACGGCGCCGGTCAGAAGGTTGGCGTATTCGTTCCCAGTGAAGAAATTGGCATTACCAAAATTGCTGAAGCTCAACAGACCTTGTACGTCGCCTGTGTTGGGTCCATTGGTGGCATTGATTTCGTTTCTTTGGCCGAAGATCACTTGCAGACCCGCCTGGAGGGTGTGGTGGTGAATGACTTTGCTGAGGTCATCGCGCCCGCTCCAGGTCGGATTTGCCAGTTGCCAGGGGGCGTAGCCCGGATCCACTGAGAAACCGCCGCCGTAAGCGAGGTTGCCGGGTGCGAGGGTGATGCCCGAGTACTTGCCGCCAAATTGGTTGTTGAAGAGATATCCCTGCAAGCCATCCAATGCAGCCGGTCGGTCGATGTTTACATTCGGCGCAGGACGCGAGGCCAGGCTGATGTGCGAGGCCGTGTAGCTTACGATCACCTCGTTGAGCAGCGAACTCGATATGGTTTGTGTGAGGTGAGCCACGGAACTTGTGCCGGGTCCAAACAAGCGGCCTTGTACAGTCGGAAAACTGTTTCGCACGTAACCCCAGATCGGCCGAGCCTCCGTCGTGTCCCAGGAGTCGTGGATGTACCGGAAGGAAGCTCGCAGTTTGCCCGGCTTGATGTCGTGGTCAACGCGGAGTAACTCTTCGCGCCAGTAAGTCGGCTGCGCGAAGGCGAAGTCGTAACAAGAACCCACGGTGGAGTTGCACCCAAAGGAAGAATTCGGGAGCGGAATCATCCCTGAAGCCTTCACATTGCCTACATTCGGAAGATTGAGCGTGCCGGAGCCTGCCAGGGCAGCTCCGATGGGATCGATAGTGGGATTGCCGCTGTGAGTGCTGTCGTTGTAGCCGACGATGTTATAGGGCAAGGTCGTGCCGGCATGGATGTGAGGGCAGTCGGGAAACTGCACCGGGTTGAAGGAGGCGATAGCAACGTTTGGCGGCAATACTGGGCACACGTCGCTGAAATCGGCGCCCACATATTGGGTGCCGTCCGCGTTCGTGCGCAACGACGGGCGCTCCTGGAGCGAAGGCACAGCCTGGTTGAAATTGTTGTCAGTGGGATCTTTCTCCAGGCGGAACTCCTCGGAGAAAAAGAAGAAGGTGCGGTCCTTCCGGGGATAGAGCTTGGGAATAAATATCGGGCCTCCAATGGTGCCGCCGAAATCATTCTTGCGATAAACCGGGGCGCGCAGCGTCTCATCGAAATAGTTTCGAGAGTTGAAAATTTCGTTGCGGCCGTAGTAGTAGGCGCTGCCGTGCAAAGTAGAGCCACCGGTCTTGGTGTCGACCAGGATGGTTCCCGAGGCGCTGCGGCCGTATTGAGCGCCATAGTTTGAGGTTAGAACCTTCATTTCGTTGATGGCGTCGAGGCTGGGATAGACCACCAGCGTGCTTTCGCTGCCGTGGATGCCAGCGTGGAGAACATCGGCGCCATCCACGCTGAAGGTGTTGTATTCGACGCGTCCGCCGTTGACGCTGAACTTGACGCTGCCCTTGACGCCGACCAAAGCCTCATCTTGTCCACTCTGGTTGCTGACGCCGGGCGCGAAGGTCAGCATGCTGACGAAATTGCGGCCGTTCAGCGGAGTCTCCTCGACCTGCTTTGAAGTGATGACCTCGTTGACCTCGGCTTTTTCGGTTTCGACGTGGCCAACGCTCTCGCCCACTACCTCGACTTTCTCGGGACTGGCTGCGGCGGGTTCGAGCGCGCCATCCATTTCAAGTTCCTGGTTGGCGACGAGGTTTAGATTTTCAGTGGTGAATTCCTTGAACCCCTTGGCGGCGATTTTGAGGGTATAGGTTCCAGGAGCTGCGTTGACGAAGTACTGACCTTGCGCGTTGGTGGTGGTGGTCTGAGGCGCGACTGATGGGCCGCTGAGCGTGACGGTCGCATTGGGAACCACTGCGCTCGACTGATCGGTGACGGCGCCGTAAATCTGCACCTCGGACTCTTTGTGCGGCGCCGGTTTGAGCGAAACCGCAGCCTCGGTTGCCTGAGTGTTCGGCTGCTTCGCTCCGGCTGGCGGATCGGGAATTTGCGCCGTCGGGGGAACGAGATCGGGACCGGCGGGTACTTGCGCCAGCGCCAAAACAGGTAGGACCAGGAAAAATGACGCAAAATGCAAAAGAAAGTTTTGGGTCTTCACAAGAAATATACCTCGAACCAAAGGAACTAAGTGGTACCGGAGAATTGTTACGGCAGTGTGACGCCTGGGTTAATTTCAAGTGAAGATCGTAAGTAAAGCATTGCCCACGTTTCGTGGGGGCGCCACTCTCCGTGCTGGCACGGGCGCGGACAAGAATTTACGGTCCTTTAACATCGCCGTAATTCGGGCGTAACAATGAGCGCGGAAAGTGACACGTTCGGAAGATTCCCCGTTCATGGAGAAATCTGTGCCCCGCTCTCGAATTCGATTCATTGCCCTCTTTCTGGCGCTGGCCCCCGTACTTTTCCCCGCGCTCTTTCCGACACGGTCGCAAGCGCAAACCAAGGGCGTGGTCAATTTTGGCCGCCTGAAAAACCTGGAATTCATCAACCAGTTTTACGATGGAGGACAGGGAAGCCTGGGGTCGGGACCGGGGCCGAACTATGGCCTCCAGTTCACCTCGAACGCGCAGACCATTATTTCGGCCAGCAAAGGTGGTTCAGGTAACTTCATCGGGAATCCCGGTGGCGGCCCGGTCATGTTTTTCCAGACCGGCAACGTCACGACCATCACGGCGACGAACGGCGTTCAGACTGCCTTGTGGTTCTACTACTCAGCGTTACAGACCGGAAGTGCGACGGTCTATTCCGGGCCTAATGGTACGGGCACGATTCTTGCCAGCATAACGTTGCCCGTGAATAACTCAGGATGCAACACCTACAAGATGTGCGTCTGGTCTACGGTGGGTGTGCCGCTGAGCAAGACTGCCGGATCAATTAGCTTCGCCGGTGTCCCCGATTACCTGGCAATCGGCATTATGCACTTAGGGAGCGCACTGCCCACGTCGATGGTTCTGGTTTCTTCGCAGAATCCATCCGTCCAGGGTGAGCCCGTTACTTTTACCGCGGCAGTTACCGCCACGGGAACAGCCCCAGTCGGCAACGTTACGTTCAAAGCCGGCACTACGGTACTCGGAGTAGTGCCGGTCGCAAGCGGAGTCGCATCGATCACCGTGTCTTCATTGAAGACTGGTTCGACCCATATCAGCGCGAAGTTCGTGGGCGCAGGATTCGCCACGGTCTCGAAGAGCTTGTCTCAAGTCGTCAACTAAAAGATGTGCGACGAATAGTTGCAGGTGGTGGAGCGACGGGCGTCCTCGCCCGTCCGGAGGATATGGCGGGACGGGCGAGGGCGCCCGTTGCTCCATAAGCTGGTGGGAAATCGACAATGGTACGAACTCGGAATCGATGGTCTCGGAATTTAACTTGCCGTTCATCTTACTGTCATTTCCGATTAACAGCCCTCATGGATAGTTCTCTCGCACTCGATCCACGGAAATTTCGTTCCCCCCGAAGTTTCGGTGGTGTAGCAAGTGCGCGGGATGCTGTTTCTTCTGCAGCGTCCAGGGCAGGGATTCAACCGGGCGCCAGGGCGGGTCCGGGCTACAAGCGATGCTCCAACAAGACAAATTTCTGATCAAAGCTCTAAGGAGAAAATCGAGATGAGAGGAACAAAAGCACTTTTCGCGGCCGTGGTTCTGGCCGCAATCGTCGGACTGGCTTCCGTAGCCAACGCCCAGGTACAGTTTGTGGGCGTCGGTTCGTCTGCCATGTTCAATTCAATTTCAGCGGCAGCATTTACGGATTTGTGTTCTTCGCGTGCCGGCAGCGATTGCCGGCACTGGAGCGCCAGCGGCAAGAACTCCGCCGATAACCAGAACTGGGCGCAGGGCGTGGATACCCGGAATAGCTCCATTCCACCCGAGGCTGGAACCTTTTTCATCGCATGGGACAACAACACCAGCCCGATCAAGGTCTGGTCGTACCTCAGCGTGGACACGATTGTGGGCCAACGCTTGTTCTTTGCCGTTCCGCGCGCCACGCAGCAGATTGACTCAGGTGCTCTGACCACTGGTGGACAAAACAAGGTTCCCTCCGTGATCCTGTTGAACCGGCAGAAGGGCACGACGCAGGCGGACGAAACCACGGGCATTCCGCAGGCCGTACTCTCCGCCGCGCAGACAGCCTTCACCGCAGCCATCAGCGACGTACGTCCGGAAGACGCCAAGTTCGAGGTCAACCGAATTCTGGCACCCTTCAATGTCAGCGGCGCTGGCTTGGGCTACGGCACCGCCGCTAACGCTACCTGTTTCCAGGCGCCTGACAGCTGGACCGTTAGCGCTAACTTGGGCTGCCCAATTTACGGCACACAGGGTGGCCGATCGGTTCCGGTACAGTATGCCATCACCGGCACGGATCAATTTACCGGCCTGAAAGCTTGGAAGTACAAGACCATAGAGGTGGGCGCGGAGCCCATCATGTTTGTGTTCAACTCCACCAACGCCAACGGCTTGGGAGCGCTTGGTCCGGACGGCAACCCAGCGTTCAAGAACCTTAGCCGCTTTGCCGCCGCCCTGGCTTTCAACGGCACGCTTGGTCGCGCACAGGACCTTGACCCGTCGCTCACTGCGGCTCTACAAGGCATTGGCTCGAACCCGCCGTTTTTCCCAATTCTGCGCGAGCCCCTTTCGGGCACGATGACGACCACGGAGTTCAACGTGTTCCGCACCACGGAGACGTTGAAGGAAATCCCGAAATCCGCATCACAGGAAACCGGTGTCGACCTTGGCAATGCCTGCGCGCTGGGTTCGAACTGCCCCGATCCGCTGTTCCTACCCGGTCCGGGTGGCTCGGTCCGCCAACGTGCCATTGGTACTGGCGCTGAAATCGGTGGCGTGAGCGGTGCCGGCGGTGTCAAGAACCTTGCGGACAGTATCGGCTACACCTTCTTCTCCTTTGGCAATGTGAACCCCATCGGGGGTTCGGCTGGCCACGGTCGTTACCTCACGCTGGATGGAGTAGATCCTATCAACCAAGCCTACGGCACCTACGTCTCGGACGGTGTGACCTACGGCCCTGGACAAATGCCCGTGTGCGTGGCGCCTTGCACTGCCCCTGGCGGTACTTCTCTGCCCAACGTTCGCAACGGGTCCTACGGCGCGTGGTCGATCATTCGTGCGGTCACCGACGCCACTGGTGTCAACCTGACCAACACGCAAACCCTGGTAACGGCAGCCCAGAACGAAGTCAACAGTACGACTGCCGATTTCGTTCCGTTTATCTGCACCGACACAACCGGACTGTGCACGGGTGAAACCGGTCTGCACGTGTTTCACTCTCACTTCACGCCGACCGGCGTTGCCGGCGCTCCCCATAATGGCAACACTACCGCCACGGAAGCTGGCGGCGACGTGCATGGCGCGGTCTTCACCGACCAAGCCGACCTGGACTACCACGCCGATACCGGCTTGGAACTCGTCAAGCTTCGCCAGTAGCTTGACGGTAACTGACAGTTAGAGCGGGGCAGGCTGACCTCATGGGCCAGCCTGCTTCTTTTCACGGGTGGTTAGTGTTTCTTATGTTCACAATCGCGATTCAGATAGTCCAGTCGGGGATGTCATCTTTATGAAGCGTGCGGGTTCACGGTTGCTGCCGGTCGTGGCTTGCTTTCTACTCTCTTTGGTTGTCTTGCCTCTGGCATGCGCGGGCCAGGTAGCTGTCATCGATCTGAACGCCGCCTCCACCAAGAGCGTCGAGGACCTCTCCAACCCGGCGCTGAGCGGAAGCCAACTGCGTGCTGACGCGCCGCAACTCATGGAGAAAGCGGAAAACAGAGATTTCACGCGCGAGTTGATCGCGGTGCAGTGGCGCCCAGCCGACCGGATTTATCTTTTTGTCGTCCTCCCCAGGAATGTGCAGAAGCCGCCGGTCGCTATCTATCTGTACGGCCATCCGTCCGACACCGATCGCTACATGGATGACGGCTGGTGCCAACGCACGACCAGCGGCGGTTATGCGGCCGTCGGATTCGTTCCCGCGCTTACCGGACATCGCTATCACGACCGTCCCATGAAGGAATGGTTCGTCAGTGAACTGCAGGAATCGCTGGGCAAGTCCACGCACGATGTGCAGATGGTGCTGAACTATCTCACCGAGCGCGGCGACCTCGACATGAGCAATGTCGGCGTGTTTGGAGTGGGGGCGGGCGCTACGATCGCCGTAGCGGCTGCTTCCGTCGATCCGCGAATCAAAGCCATCGACTTGCTGGATCCGTGGGGAGACTGGCTAGTCTGGATGCAGAAATCCGACGTAATTCCGGATGATGAGCGTCCCGCCTACGTGAAGCCTGAGTTCCTGAAAAAAGTTGCCGCCTACGATCCGGTCAAGTTGCTACCTGCGCTGAAGACGGCGCACATCCGCCTGAACCAAGTGGACGATTCTCTCAGCACGCCCGAAGAAGCGAAGAAGAAAATGGAAGCAGTGATGCCCGCGACAGCGGAGCATCAGCGGTTTGAGAGCAATATGGCGTTCTTCAGTGAAGTTGCTTCGGGCGGGCGGGTGTTTGATTGGCTGAAACTTCAGATCAAGGCTCCCGACTCGAAAGTTCGCGAAGCAACAAAGGAAACGTTGGCTGGACCAGGTTCCGGGCCAGGTAAGTAGATATTGAGAGTTGCAGTGACACAGGCAGTAGCCGAGCTTCGCTCGGCCTGGACGGGCGAGGGCGCCCGTCCCTCCACGAACAGACTTTAATTTGAGCGCGGGTGATTTGACGCCGCCGGCAGGTGCTCTGAATGTTTAGACGTTCGATGCGGTCCTCTTTAGTTCTGTTAACGATGACGTGCGTACTGATCGCTCTCTCCGGCTGCGGGGGGAAGAATGGGGTGACCGGGACTGGAGGTGGCGCGAGTCTGACGTCCCTCACGCTGACGCCGACAAACCCGACCATTACGCTGAGCCTGTCTCCAGCGTCCACGCAGCAATTCGACACGATTGGCCACTACAGCTTTGGCAATCCGAAAGACATCACGGACCAGATCACTTGGCTTAGCGCGGATACGACCGTCGCGACCATCGATAACAAAGGTGCCGCTACGGCTGTCGGCTCCGGGAGGGTCATCATCTCTGGGACAATTCAAGACCCGCAAACGATGAAAGTGTTTCAGGTGAGCACGATTCTCACTGTGGTTCCGCAGTTGACAGCGATTACGATCAATCCGGCAAGTGCGCAGATTGCGAACGGAACGGCTCAGCAATTCACGGCGAAGGGCACGTACAACGATGGAACTTCTCCAGACGTCACGGCGCTGGTGGCGTGGAATTCGACGCAGCCCGCGGTTGCTTCCATCAGTACTTCGCCCGGGAAGCAGGGTTTGACGGTGGGCGCAGCTCCAGGTTCGACCAGCATTTCCGCTTCGCTGGGAACGGTGAGCAGCGGCGCTTCTACCCTGACGGTTTCGAGTGCAAATCTGGTCTCGATCGCGGTGACGCCTGCCAACCCCACCGTTCCGGTGGCGACTTCGCAGCAGTTCGTCGCGACCGGTACGTTTGACGACGGATCCAAGCAGGATCTCAGTCGCAATGTTGCGTGGACAACCGTGGAAGCTCATTCGCGTGTGGCAAAAGTTTCTGCCACGGGAGTGGTCACGGGCCTGGGCTTGGGAGGTGAGACCATCACCGCGACCGCTCCCTCGTCCGGAATCAGCGCGAGTACCGGCGTCACCGTGGATCAAAGCTCGGTGGCGGGAATCACCGTGATTCCGGTAGCGATGGTGACGTTTCCTGCGGAGCTGTTTCCAGTGCCAGTCATGGCGAACGGGACCAGGCAGCAAATGCGGGCCGTAGCGATCTTCAAGGACGGCAGTTCACTCGACGTGACTGGCATTCAGGGGATCGCCTGGAGTTCCACAGACACGGCGGTGGCGAATATCGTGCCGGACATGGGCCTGATGACGACGACCGGACCGGGGTCTACCAACCTCATCGCAGCTCTGGGAAGCCAGCAAGGCAGCACCTCCGTGAATGTCTTGACCGCGACGCTCCAATCGTTGGTGGTGGGCCCGAACAATGCTCAGGTCGCGCAGGGCGGAATTCAGAATGTTGTCGCCTTGGCCACTTTCCTGGCGCCGGACAACGTCACATTTTTCCAGCAAGACGTCAGCAACGCGGCCACTTGGAGCGTTGACACTAATGCCACCGTGAATTATGGGAACGGGCTTCAGGAATTGGCGACCGGACTCGCCAGCGGCACGTCGAATCTCTCCGCCAGCTTCGCCGTTCCCGGAGGCAGCGCCGTGGGAGGAGTTGCCACATTGAACGTCAGCAGCGGGCAGTTGGGCACTATCAATCTGGCACCCGGAAGCGCCGCAGTTCCATTGGACGGGAGCCGCCAGTTCCGGGCGACGGGCAACTATACCGATGGCTCACAGGCAGACTTGAGTCTTCTCGCGACCTGGGGATCGTCGGATGAAGCGATCACTACTGTGAGTCCGTTCGGATTTACGAACGCCAGCGGCCCCGGCCAAACCAATATCAGTGCCAGCTTCATGAACCCCGTGACGGGGACGCCCGTAGCGGGCACGGGTTCGGTGGTCGTCAACCCAGGAGCACTCACTAGAATCGATATCTGCGCTGCCACCGTTTCCAATCCCATTGTGAACTGTCCGCCGCTCGATCCTTTCCCGCCTCCGCCAGGAATTAGCCTTGCAAACCAGACCCAGTTTGGCCTAGTGGCCATCGGCACGTACTCCGATGGGAGCCGGCAGGACCTGACTGATGCCGTGCGCTGGAGTTCCGGCAATCCCGATGCTGCGACGGTAAGTAACGATCCCGGTATTCCCGGGATCACGACTGGAGTCGGCCAGCGCGGAGTCTTGACCGGAGGAGTTCTGGGAGGGACAACCGTCATAACCGCCACCGCCGGTGGAATCAGCGGCAGCGCGACGGTATCAGTGACCGCTGCCACGCCGCAGTCGTTGGCCATCACGCCTGCCAACGGCATTATGGCGCTCGGGATTCCGCAACAATGCAAGGTCACGGCATCATTCAGCGACGGCTCGAAGCAGGACGTGACTCCAACGGTGCAGTGGAGCAGTCTGAATCCCGATGTCGCCATTGTGAACGCCGGCGGTCTTGCATATCCGGTGGGCACGGGCCTTGTAAACGTTATGCAGAGTTCGTCGGATTTGGTGGTGGCTCTGGGGCTGGTCAGGGTCACGATGGCGAATCCTTCGGCTACGAATGTGTTCCCTTGGCCGATTGGGTCAGTGTTTCAGCTTCACGAGCTCACCGTGAGTTCCGGAGATATTTCGTCCCTGAATGACATTCCCTTTACGATTCTCAGTGCAACCGATCCGGCGGACAGCCAGCATGTTCAACCATGCAAGCCGGGGCAGAACTGCGACATCAGCTTTGCTCCGCCGGCTCTGCAGCCCGTGGCGGGAACGTACACTGTGACTGGCGGCACCGGACAGGCCTCGGCTCTCATCACCGCCACGGTGAACGTCATCGTGAACTCAACGCTGACGCCAGTTTCCGGCACCACGACGTTGACCGTGCAATAACACGAGCGTGTGCGGGGGCTCGTGCATAAGAAGATGTGCCGTGTCCGTAGCGCCGCCGTCTCGGCGGCTGTCCGGCGGGCGTCCTCGCCCGCCGCGCCGAGGGCGAGACGCCCTCGGGACAGCCGGCAGGATGCCGGCGCTACTAGAAGTAGACGAGGATGGATGTTTCTACGGCAGTGGTTTCACACGGACCTGAACGTAGTAGACCAAAATAAAAACAACGGCGAAAAACGTGCCGATGGCAAGGGTAAGCAATATTCCCTGGAGGGTCGTAAACGATGACTGTCTCTTTTTCCGCGTCCGCATCAGTAATCCACGCAAGGTTTCTCTAGATCCCCGTCGTTTGATAGCGCAGGATGGCCAGTGCCAGGCGGTAGTCATAACCGGCCTGAGCGGTACTGATCTGGGCTTGAGTTTGTTGCAGCTGCGCCTGGCTCAATTCAACGATCGAACCCAGTCCGAGTTGGTACCGCGTTTGCGCAAGATCAAGCGCGAGGTTCGCCTGGTCCAACAACTGTTGCGTGACCGCGACTCGCTGATAGACGGTATTCGCGTTGAGCCAACTGGTGCGCACGTCGCGTGAAATCCGGTTACGAAGATCAAGCAAACGGTCTTGCGCGGCTTGCTCTCTGAGACCCGCTTCACGAGTCCTCGCGCTGTAAAGAAAACCGTTGAATATCGGTATGTCGACGTTGACGCCAACCGCACCATACCAGTTGGAAAGAACCGGGTTGCGTACGGGCGTATCGCCCACCGCACCCACCGCGCGAATGTCGGGAAAGAACAAATCGCGCTCGGCGGAGTGGAACTTCTGGGCAGACCGATACTGAAATTCCAGCGCGAGTATTTCCGGGCGCATGGTGAATGCCTGGGCAATGAGATCGTCCACGTTTCCCGGAGGCGTAGCGATTACTGCCGTGTCCTCGATCAATTGAAAATTCTGAGTCTTGGGATATCCGAGCACCATGGACAGCGTGGCCAGTGCGGCATTCTCATTATTTTCCGCGTCCAGGAGAAGAAGTTTCGCCTGCGCCAGGTTCACGCTGGCAAAACTGAAATCCAACTGCGACTTCAATTTGCTCTTGAACAGGGCTTCGATCTGATCGACAACGGTCTGCCTGGCACTCACGGTTTGCTGAGCCACGGTCAGAACCGCATGCGCTTGCAACGCGCCGTAGAACGATTGATCCACGGCGAGCAGGACCTGCTCCTTCGTGGCGACTGCGTTCTGATTCTCTGCTTTGGCTGCGAAGTTGGCGCTGGCGGCTAAATTCGTGGTGCGTCCGAAGTCGGTGATCAGTTGACTCACCGTGACACCGGCAGCGGCGCGCTCATAGATAATGGGATTGTTCAGTCCTCCGGCCGTGATCCGGCTATTGGCTTGCGAATCCACTCCTGTCAGGTTAGCGGTTGCGGTAGGCCACAGGCTGGAACGTACTTCCCGGGTAACCTGCTCGGATGCCAGAGCCGTTAGCCGGGCCACGGAGATTTGCGGGTTGTTCTTCAACGCCAGCGCCTCCGCTTGCTTCAACGACAGAGACATTTGCGTTCCGGGAGCGGCCGGGGCATTGGAAGACTGCTGGCCATTCGGAAGCACAGTGGGCGCAGTTTGACTGGGAACTGGCTGCGGTGCAGGGGCCGAAGGTAAACCCGGTGGCGTTTGTGGTGGATCGCCCTGCAAGTTTTGCGCATAGCCCGCGCATGGCACAAGCGCAACACAGACCGCAATGCAAACAACTACAACAAATGATTTCATCTTCATGGTTTTTCGTATGACCTTAGCCTAGCGCGGCGGGCCTCGGCTCTTCTTCTTTGCGGTGAATCAATAGATATGCGGCGGGGACAATGAATACGGTCACTATGACCGACATCGTTAGGCCTCCGATAATGGCGCGTGCCAGTGGCGCATACTGTTCGCTGCCGGCTTCGAGCGCAAGGGCCATCGGAATCATGCCGAGAATCGTAGCCAATGAAGTCATCAAGACTGGACGCAAGCGCACACGGCAGGCAGTCGCTACCGCTTCCTGGATCGGCATGCCTTGTTTTCGCAGAGATCGCGTGAACTCCACGATCAAAATGCTGTTCGAGACCACGATGCCAGTCATCATGATGACTCCCATCAATGACATGACATTGACCGTGGTATGCGTCAGCAGCAGAAATAGAATGACGCCCGTGACGCCCGGGGGAATGGCCAACAGGATAATCAGCGGATCGATAAACGACGAGAACTGCGCCATCAGGATCAAATAGACAAGAACGATGGACAGGATCAGGCCGATGCCGAAGCTCTTGAACGATTGGCGCATGCCCTCCACGGATCCGCGCATGGTGACGCGCACGTTCTCGGGAAGCTTGGTGTTGGCGACGATCTTATCGACCTGATTGGCGAGCCCCCCAAGATCTTCGCTGCGCGGCGAAACATAGACGTCGATGACGCGGCGGAGTTGGTAATGGTCCACCTCCGTCGGCGTGTTAATCATGTTCACGTCCGACACGGCATCGAGGTCGGTTGGGTTCACGTTGCTAGAAGCATGGAGCGGGATCTGCTTGAGGTCAGTTAAGGAGTTGACCTGGGTTTCCGGATACTGCACCGTGAGCATGTAGTTGTTGCCATTTTTCGGATCGACCCAGTAACTGGGCGCGATCATGCTGTCCGAGGTCAACGCCGTGATCACGTTGTCCACGGCCTCCTTGGAAGACACACCCATGCGTCCCGCCATTTCGCGGTTGATGTTGAGCTGAATGCCCGGATAATCGAGGTCTTGCGGAATGAGCACATCGCTCGCGCCCTCGAGCCGGCGCACCTTCCGTGCGATCTCGGTCGCAGCCTGATATGCCTGTTTCTGATCGTTGCCGCTTACTTGGATATCAATGGGAGCCGGCAATCCCAGATTGACGACCGCATCCACCAATCCGCCAGCTTGAAAGTAAGTCGAAAGTTCCGGCAAATCGTCAGTTAGTTTTGCACGCACACGGCGCATGTACTCATAGCTGCTGACCGAGTGCTCCTTCTTAAGGCTGACTTGTACGAACGCGGTGTGCTGCCCGGAATTGCTGGTATAGATCGCCGAGAAATCGGGAGTGATGCCGATGTTCGACACGATCATATCCAGATCGCGCGGTGAAACTACCTCGCGAATGTCAGCTTCCACGTGCTTGATGTACTGATTGGTCAATTCGAGACGTGTGCCGGTGGGCGCCTTGATGTTAATCACAAACTGGCCCGGATCGGTTCGTGGAAAAAAGCCCAGACCCATGAACGGAAACAACCCGAAGCTGAACAGACAAATGCCGAGAATTCCAATGACTGTTGCCACCGGACGAAGCAGGCTGCGCCGCACGGCGATGTCGTAGTGCATGAGCATCCGGTCATAGCGACGATTGAACCGCTGGACAAACCGTTGAAAGGCGGATTCCCCTGCATAGTGCGCCTCTTCGCCATGCGGTGACTTGATGAAACGAGCGCAAAATAGCGGCACCACCGTCATGGCCACTGCGTACGACGCGAACAGGGAAAAGACAACCGCGGCCGCCAGCGCGGTGAATAGAAATCGGCTGACCCCATAGAGGAAAACAACCGGGAAGAAAACGATGGAGGTCGTGAAGGTGGCGGCGAGGACCGGCATGGCTACCTCGCGGCCACCCTTTTCAGCGGCGGCCTCGGGCGTTTCTCCCATCTCCAGGTGACGGAAAATGTTTTCCAGCACCACCACCGAGTTGTCGATCAGTCGCGAGAAGGCAAGAGCCAGTCCTCCCAGCACCATCGTATTGATCGATCCTCCGCTGGCATTGATGGCGAGGAATGCCGCCAGCGCCGATAGCGGAATCGAAAGCATCACCGCGAACGTCGCGCGCACATTGCCGAGGAAGATCAGAATCATGAGCGCGGTCAGCACCAACCCGATGCCGCCTTCACTGCCCAGGTTGGCAATGGCTGTCTTCACGAAAACCGACTGATCGAACACGACTTTCGTCACCAGCGATTTCGGTACGTCCAGCAGGTCGCCTATGGACTTCGTGATTCCGTTGACGATGGAGATGGTGTTGCTGTTTCCACCTTGCTTGAGAATCGGAAGATAAACGGACCGTTGCCCGTCCACCCGAACGATGTTGGTCTGGATGGCGGCGTCGTCCTTGGCGTAACCAACGTCGGCCACCATTAATTCGGCGTTGCCCTCTGATTTCAGCGGCAGCCGGTTGATTTCCTCCGTGGTGGGAAGCTGGCTGTTGGTGTAGATGTTGTAGTCTTTCGGCCCGATGCGCACATCGCCGGCCGGCAGGATCGTGTTGGCGTCATTCACGGTGCGCACCACGTCCATCAGGCTCAGTTGATGGGCCTGCAACTTCACGGGGTCGACGTACACCTGAATCTGCCGGTACTTGCCGCCGAACGGCTGCGGCACAGAGGCTCCGGGCACATTCGCAATCTGGTTGCGAACCGTGAATTGGCCGAGGTCGTGTAACTCCGTCTCGTTCAGACCCTCGCCCTTCAACGTGATCAGGCAGACCGGCAAACTGGAAGCGTCGAACTTCAACACGACCGGTGGCAGCGTACCCGGTGGCAAGCGCCGCAATTGCGCCATGGCCAGATTCGAGATGCCGCTGACCGCCGCATCCGGATTCGTTCCTGGCTGGAAGTAAATTTTGATCAGACTGACGCCGGTCAACGAGCGCGACTCGATGTGATCGATGCCGCTCCCGAGCGTGAAAAATCGCTCGAAAGGATTGGTAATGTTGGCCTCAATCTGTTCCGGCGGCATGCCGGAATAAAAGGTTGCCACCACCACTACGGGAATGTTGATGTCGGGAAAGAGATCCACCGGCATGCGCGCCACGGTCGTTATGCCGACGACCGTGATGATGAGGCACAGCATGATGATGAAGAATGGGTACCGAATCGAGAATCCAGACATGTTTACTGGGCTCCCTGTTCGGCTACGTATTTTTCATCCGCCATCGTGCTCAGCTTGGGATCGACATGCTGGCCGGGCCGGTACTTGCTAAGGTTGCCGACAATCACCCGGTCCCCTTCATTCAATCCGGACAATACCTGAATTCGATCGGAGCCCTCGATTCCGGTGCGAATCTCGCGCTCTTCCACGTGGTCCTGCGAATTGACCAGAAGGACGGTGGTTTTGTCCGCACCTCGACTGATCGCTTGCAGCGGAAGGGTGAGCGCGTTGGGGTCGTTTTGCACCCGCAAAGACACGTCAGCATACATTCCGGGCGTCAACTTGTAGTCTTTGTTCGGCACGTCCACTTCGACCTGCATGGTTCGAGTCGAACGATCCAGTGAATCGGTCGAGCGCATGACCTTGCCGGTGAAACGCTTATCAGTAGCCTTCACGTGGATCTCCGCCGGTTCGCCATCGCGAACGCTGGCGGCCAGAGACTCGGGCACCGGAATCCGCAAACGCAACACATTCACCTGCGAAAGTTTGACTACCGGCAGCGAACTGATGTTGGAAGTGCCCGCCTGAATCAGCGATCCGGTGTCAGCATACCGCCAGGTCACGACACCGTCGAATGGAGCCGTAATCCGCGAATATTCAGAGAGCGCGGCATAGTGTTGCTGGTCGGCCTGTGAGACCTCCAACTGCTGGCGGGAGGCGGACAATGCCGACTTGGCGGCATCTACTTGTGCCTCGGACGAGCGATCCTTGGCGGTGGCGTCGTCGAGTTCCTGCTCCGCGATCAGGCCGGGACGCGCCTCCGACGCCTGCCGCAATCGAGTGGCCGCTGCGTGCAGTGCGGCGTGATCCGCTTCCGCGCGGCTCACCTCATTCTGAGCGTGGGTGATCTCTTCTTGACTATGTCGGACTCCCGCTCCTGCTTCTTGTAACTGCGCCACCAATTCCGGAATTTCCAGGACGGCGAGCACTTGGCCCTTGTGGACGCGGTCGCCAATGTCCACGCTGATGCTGCGAATGTATCCCGCAACCTTGGCATGCAGTTCCACTTCCTGGTAGGGGATGAACTCGCCGGCGATGGAGAGCGTGTTGGAAAGCGGCGTCCGCCGAACTTGCACCACGGCAGCCGGTGGAGGCGTATCGGCGGATACGGACGGAGAGGAGTCGCCAGCACGTCCGCATCCCGCAGCGGCGCCAATACAGATCGCAATCACACCGGCGCCGGCTACTGTTCCGATCAGAGTTAAAGATAGTGTCTTACGCATGTTCACCGTTATCCATTTCCAACTTCTTTGTCGTGACATTAATGGCTTGCCTTACAGGAATCCGCTGCAACGGGATCGCGCCGGACTATCCGAAGCTTCACTTCACCGTTGCCCGGAACATTCACATAGAGAAAATGCTTTTCAGGGCTCACGTCGATGGACTGGCCTGCTACGAATACACCGGGCAGGTAGTCAATCGCTGATTTGTAGCGCCCGAGATACTCCGTGCAGTTCAAGCGGATCGAAACGTTGGCATCGTATTCGCTCGAAGGCGCAGGGGCGTCGGTGAATTTGCCGTGGTGGGGCATCGAAGGTTCATATTTCTCCGCGCAGACCACGACCGCCTTCTGAAATTGTCGGGTTGAGGCATTCAGCAGAACAGCGGATCCGCCGAAGATGAGCAAACAACCAATTGCCAGGCCAGATATTCTTCGCACAATCACCTCTGTGAGGCACAGTTTAATGGAACTGCGTACGGAAACAATGGGCCTTGGTCCGAGAGTGCCTTTCGAGCCACGCCCCCAGAACATTAGTTCCTGCCTGGGCAGGATTGGTCATCAATGCGGCGGCGACCGTCTATGCCCATCCGCAACTCGCGATCGCCCGGCAGGTTCACGTGTATAACGCGCTTCTTCACATTGACCTGGATTGGGTGATTGAGATCGAAAACAGCCGGCACATAATCGAAAGCGGAATCGTAACGTGTGCGGTACATGGTGCAGTCTTGCCTTATGCCGATTTCATATGAATAGACCACCGACTGCAGCGGCGCGTCGGATGGGTTACTGCCGGCGTAATTGGATGAAGTCTCGTGGCTCTCGACACGAACCACGGTTGCTTGCTGGTATCCCTGTTTCGTAGTTGCGTGCATGCTCGTTGAAAACACACCGGACACGAGCGCAATTAGCATCAGAACTGTTTTCATGTCTCCTCCTCAGGAGATCGACTCGATGGATGCTGTCCCCATCCTCGGATAGCGCTATCCCTGGCGCTTCTAATCCGGAGATCGCTTCACACTGGCGTTCGGATCGAACCAGTTTGAAACGTCGCGATGAAGAGAAGCTTCCTCAGTCAATTTCAATAACTGAGCTTTTGTCCAAAATAGCGATTGGCTACAAACGGGGAAAAGTCAGCAGGAGGGAGGAGGACGGGTGTAGAGCCAGCTTTCAGAGCTGAGATTGGTCGGAGGTACGATCACCGAGACGGCTAGAACAGAAGACCGCGGTGGTTGAAAAAGGGTGAAAACGGAAGCTGGGCCGGTCCACGGCAGTGCGTTGACAAGAAGGCGCTGCCGGCTGGCCTCCGGAGACTGGGATTGTACGGTGGTGACCTTCTGGACATTCCCCCCGGCTGGGATCACGTAACGCGTTGCAACGCTTATCGCCAGCGAGCAAATGGCGAGAAGAACAAGGGCGATTCGGCAACGAGATGCGAGGCCTGCCCGAGCGCGAGATTGACCTAGCATCGCCATTTCAAATCCATTTGTGGATCGAATTCCAACGATTATACATGCTTACCAGGGGGCAGACAGGTCACCGAAGTCACCAAATCCACATTCTGTTTGACGCATATAGACCGGCTCAGGTTGCAGGTATTTCACGACCGGCGCAAGCCAGTCTGCGCAAAGGGAAAATCGCTCCAGTGCGGAAGACCTCCGCACGGGAGCGATTTGAGGGTTTGCAGCCCGCGCTACGGCAAGTAGTAGCGGAAAGAGGTGAAGACCATGTTGTCGATTCCGTGCGGCGCAACGGAGGTGCCCGCTGAAGCGCCGGTGCCTGTCCATGAGCCCCGGGTTATGTAGGAATACTGCGGACCGAGTTGCAGTTTTCCTTTGGGACCGTTGTACAAGCGCAACCAGAACCCGAATGTGCCCTCAATAACCCTTTGGGTATCGGCATTGCAATTCGAAAGCCCGCCGAAGCCGAAGCCTGTGCCCGATCCGGGCGCGGTTTCGGTGTAACAGCCGCTGTCGACAAATGCCGGCGCCCCGTACCCTACAGTCTTAAGGGAGACGGGGTCAACTTGAGAGTGTCGTCCCACATATTCTTGACCACCATTGAGGTAGATATCAAACCTGGGCGTGTGGTATTCCAGTGTGGCCAGACCCTGATAGCTACGGAGAGGCGCCAGTGTGCCATCGGCATTCGCCGTGGCGTCCGGCAGACCCGCTGTACCGTACCGGCCTACACCGTTTCCGTAAAGGGCGTGAAGTCCGAAATCGAGGTGCTTTGCAATCGTGATCCGGGCGTTGGCTCCCCCTCCGCCTGCATTCTTCGAACTGTTAAACGCTCCCGTCGCGCCGGTGCAGGTCGTCGATTCGACGCACGGATAGACGCGGTCGCGGAACCGGCTGAAGATACCGAAAACTTCATAGTGTCCGAAACCGGGTTCGAAGGCCGCCTTTACGATGACGTCGGGCGTTGCGTTGAACGAATAGTTGGCGGTCGGGTTATACAGTCCGCCGCCGTTGCCTGCGCCACCGAAGGCGAAGTTTGAGGCATTGTTGCGGTCTGCGAAGGTCGTCTGCGGATTCTCCAGCGATGCCGCCAGCCAGAAACGATTGTTGAAGTTCTTGGCCGCGCGGAAACCCCACTGCCGTGCCCAACTGAAGCCGACGGTGTACTGCGGATCGATGGTCATCGGCAGGGCTTCGCTGCGGTTGTCGACGCCCTTCTTGGTTTCCGTCACCAGGCTCCACATCTGCCCGCCGGTGAAACTCCAGCCATTGCTCAAGGCCGCCTGGCCCCATGCCTGGCGTTGACGGAACGTGTAGCTATTGCTTTGGTTGTTGTTGGAGGTCACGCCCGCTGAAAGAAAGTCGGCTTCCACATAGCCAGTGAGCTTGGTGTTGTTGAACTTACCCTCCGCCAGCATCGAGACTCGTGACTGGCGGCCGGAGCCAAAGAATTCCGAAATCGCGTTCTGGCCGCTGCCCGGCATATTCAAGCCGTTAAGCGGGGTGTTGATGTCCGCCCCGAGAGCGCGAGTACGGTAAACGGATTCTGCCGCCAGGAATCCGCCGGGAGTAATCGTGATTCCCTTGAAGTGGACCGCCAGCGGGCTCTCGATTTCCCCGATTCTTTTCTGAGTTTCCTGCAGATTCAGGGCAGAGCTCGTAGCGCCTGTCTTCAAGTCCGTGACGTCACTCTTGAGCGCCATGACGGTCTGCTGTTCCTCGGCCGATTGAGCAGCGACCGTGTCGGCTTTGGTCTGCGCCTGCGTGGCCACAGCCTGGCTCTGGTCAAGCCGCTGTTCCAGTTGCTGAATCTTTTGCTCGCGGGTTTGAACCATATCGCTCAACTGCTTGATCTGCTGCTGCTGAGCGTCAATCGCCTGCTTCATCTCACTTAGCTGCTCTGAAATGTTCGGCCCTGATTTCTTGGCCGCCGGTTTTCTCTTGGCGCTCTTTGTGGTTGTTGGGGTGGTCGTATCTTGCTGGGCCTGCGCCGCGATCACGTTCCCTGCGAATGCAATCGACAGCAACACAGCCATCATTCGTTTCATTGTTCAGTCTCCTGAGAAATAGGCGTTCCAGACTTCCGACCAAGCCATGACAAACGGCATTTTTTCGCTCGTAGTCACTTTTGTGTAACTCTCAGCCTAGACCGCCCTTTGTTAATAGCTGGTTACAGTTCGTTGAAAATTCGGTGAATCGACGGGTCTGCTCCGGATCCAGTTGGTTCTTTGCCCTGCACTCCACCCCCGCGTTACACTGCGAGACATGAATACAGCGAACCAACCGAATGTGAAGTTCGTGCAAACGCCCGATTACCGCGAGGCCTACTCGAACAGCGTGCAGATCCGGGTTAACGTCTGGGATTTCTTCCTGGTTTTCGGGACCATGCAGCAAAGCTCGGAGACGCAGGTGGAATTGCGCAACTTCCAGGGGATTTATCTCAGCCCGCAACAAGCCAAGGCGCTCATGGCGCTCATGCAACAGAACGTGACGAACTACGAGGCCGCGTTCGGCGAGATCAAGCTCGATCCACGTGCCCCCGGTGGACCTGTTCACTGATGCACCGTTCAACGACGGCAGCGCGTCCGGCGGCGCAGTCGTATAAGCAGACAACATCGCAACCTGCATCTTCCGCGTGGGGACAGCCGTTGCTTCTATACGCGCTCTTCTTTGCGGCATTGATGTTGCTGCATGCGCCGCTTCTGCGCCTTCCGTATTTCTGGGACGAGGCAGGCTACTACGTTCCGGCGGCGCGGGATCTCTACCTGACCGGCACACTCATTCCGCAATCCACGCCGTCAAATGCGCATCCTCCGCTGGTGATGGCGTGGCTGGCGCTGGCCTGGCGCGTCTTCGGATACTCCACGCTCGTCACGCGCACGGCCATGCTGGCGCTGAGTGCTTTCACGCTGTTGGGAGTGTTTCGGCTTTCTCGCGTTGCCGCCAATCTGCCCGTGGCATGGACGACGACCGCGTTGGTCGCTCTTTATCCCGTGTACTTCACGCAGAGTTCCATGGCGCAGGTTGACTTGCCGGCGGCTGGATTTACGTTCTGGGCGCTGGCGGCGTATTTGGAGGATCGTCCGTGGAAACAGGTGCTCTGGTTCTCACTGGCGGCGCTGGCGAAAGAGACTGCGATTCTGGCTCCGTTGGCATTGTTGGGGTGGGAACTGCTCGCCTGTTTCATTCGCCAACGTTCTCGAGGGATTCGATGGAAAGAGATTCTTCCGCCAGAAGGCAGACATACGCGTTGGTTTTATCTTCTCTTTCCGATCCTGCCACTGGCCGTTTGGTACGGCTATCACCACGCGAAAACGGGCTTCCTGTTGGGCAATCCTGAATTCTTTCGCTACAACGTCGCTGCTACGCTCAGTCCTCTCCGCATCCCCTTGGCTCTGGCCATGAGGCTCTGGCAACTCTTCGGATACTTTGGTCTTTATCTGCTCACGCTGGCGGGGGCGCTCGGCATGCTTCGCCCTCCGCAGACGGCGGGCGGTGTGGCACGTCCGCGAATTCCATTCTGGGTGCAAGTGGCATTTCTTTCTGTCGTGCTCGCTTATCTGGCCTTTATGTCGACAGTGGGCGGCGCGGTCCTGGCTCGCTACATGTTGCCAGTTGTTCCGCTCGTAATTCTGGTATGGGTGTCGACTCTATGGCGGCGCGTGTTGTATTGGAAGTTGATTTTAGGAGCGGTCGCCATCGCGTTTGTCGCAGGTCTCTTCAGCAACCCGCCGTATGGATTTTCTCTGGAAGATAATCTGGCGTATCGCGACTACATCGTGATGCATGCGGAGGCCAGCCGTTTCCTGGGGATGCGCTATTCCGGCGCGCGCGTTCTGACGGCATGGCCGGCCTCGGACGAACTTACGCGGCCATGGCTTGGGTATGTTGGTCATCCTCTTCGGGTGCTGCGAATCGAGGATTTTTCTCTCCCGCAGATCGATCTGGCGGTAAGGGGCCGCGATCATTACGACGTTCTGCTGGTCTTCTCCACAAAATACCGGCCACCGCATCCGCTCTTTGAGAGTTGGGAAGCGTGGCAGCGTATCAAGGAGAAGTTCTTCGGCTACCACCGCGACCTGCTGCCGGAAGATATTGCGCAACGTCTGGGCGGAACGATTGCGTATCACGACGAAAGGAACGGGCAATGGATCGCGGTTATTGGACTGGAGCGGTGAGTTTTTTGTGTGGAGACCTTTGTGCGGGGACGGGGCTTCGCCCCGTCCAAGCGGGGCAAAGCCCCGCCTCCACACATTCACATCCCCATTAAGTGGCAAGAATGTGTCTTGACGACGACCCAGACGTTTTTGCCGGGGGTAAGTTGCAGCGCGTCGCGCGCCGCCAGCGTCAGGTGGACTTCGAACTCCGTTCCGCCGCAATCCACGATCGCCGAAATGATGACGTCTCTCTGTACCACTTGCCGGATGGTGCCCGGTAAAACGTTACGAGCACTCAGTCCGTGCGGATATTCCGTGGCCAGCAGCAGATCGCCGGCGCGAACACCTACGCGCAGGTGCGAACCAACTTCCGCTCGAACCAGCGGCGTCTCCAACTCCACCGCTTGTTTTCCAAGGCGGCAAGTCATAGTGCCGCGAGCTTCGTGCAATGCCACCACCGTAGCGCTGAAGATGTTTTCGAATCCTGACAGGTGAGCAACGGTTTCCATTCGTGGAGCGCGCATGACTTCATGCGGCTGCCCTTGGGCCACGATTCTTCCAGCGTCGAGCACAATGACTTCATCGCCCAGGGCAAATACTTCCTCGCCATTGTGAGTGACGAAGAGAATCGGGACACGGTGCTGCTGGTTCCACCGCCGCAGATCACCGACCAGAGATGATTTCGTAGGGCGGTCCAACGCAGCCAGCGGCTCATCGAGCAGAAGGGCGCGTGGTTCGGTTACCAGTGCACGCGCCAGGGCGACGCGTTGCCGCTCACCTCCGGAGATTTGCGCCGGATGCCGGTCGCGCAAGTGATCAATGCGGAAGGCAGAGAGAATTTCGCGGCTGCGTGCCGTGCGCTGCGGCGCGCTGAGGGTACGGAGACCATATTCAACATTTTCTTCGGCGGTGAGATGAGGGAAGAGCGCCAGATCCTGATGTACGTACCCGATGCGCCGTTTCCAGGCGGCGACGTTCCACTTCTTCTCCGCGTCGTAAAGGTCTTCGCCGCCAACGGCAATTCGCCCATCATCGGGGTCGCACAGCCCCGCGATGCAATCGAGCAGCGTGGTCTTTCCAGCGCCCGACGCTCCGAAGAGAATCGTGAACCCGGCCAGCGCGCGGAAAGTAACATTCAAGACGAAACTGCCCTCGGGATTGTGAAACCGCTTGCGGATTCGGACTTCGAGTTCGGAAGAAATCGGCTGCGTCGACATTGATGGTGCGACTGGTGGTGCGGAAACAGTCTTTATCTTTACCGCCACGGGCCCACCACCCATGCACGCCGGTTTAGTCCATACACGACCGACAACACGACGAAGGAGATGACGAGCAGTACGAGTGCCGTCTGGTTCGCGCTGGAATAATTTGCGGTCTGCACCTGATCGTAAATGTCGATGGAGATGGTGCGCGTCACACCGGGAATGTTGCCTCCCACCATGAGCACGACCCCAAACTCGCCGAGGGTGTGCGCGAAGCTGAGCGCAAATCCCGTGACCAAGCCGGCTTTGGAAAGGGGAAGCACGATGCGCCGAAAGGTTTGCACCGGTGAATGGCCAAGCGAAGCCGAGGCGCGCAGCAGTTTGGAGTCGACCGCTCCGAACGAAGCCGCGAACGGCTGCACCGCGAAGGGCAGGCTATATAACAATGAGCCGATCACCAGCCCTTCAAAAGTGAAGGCCAGGGTGTGGCCAGTAAGCGATTCCCACCAGCGGCCGAGCGGGCTTCGCGAACCCAGCGCCACGAGGACATAAAAACCGAGCACGGTCGGTGGCAGGACGATAGGAAGCGCCACCGCAGCTTCGACCAGGAATTTCCACCTCCACCGGGAGTAAGTCAGCCAGTAGGCGATGGGAATTCCAATCGCGATGAGCAGCGTCGAGACAATGCCTGCGAGACGCACCGTCAACCAGAACGCCTCCCAGTTCATTTCAGTGCTTCTCCGCGGACAAGCTGAAACCGTAATCGTTGAGCAGGGAAGTGGCTTCGGGACTGCGCAGAAAGTCGAGGAACTTGCGGGCCGCGTCCTGCTGTTTTGATTTCGAAAGCACGACTGCTGCCTGATTCAGCGCGGGATAAGCATCGAGCGGAACCGTCCAATAGCGTCCTTTGTCTTTCATGGCGGGAGCGAGAGCATGCGAGAGCGCGATCAATCCTGCTTGGGCGTTGCCCGATTCGACGAACTGTGCCGCCTGCGAAACGTTTTCTCCGATGACGAGACGGCTGGAAACTTGATCGTAGATTCCGAAGTGCTGTAACGCAGCTTTAGCTGCCCGCCCGTATGGAGCAGTCGCGGAATTCGCGATCGAAATCTTTTTGATCGAGGGATCGAGCATAGCCCGCATTCCCACTTTCGACAAGTCTAGGGGCGAGTCACCCGGTATCCACAGGACCAAGCGGCCGACCGCATAACGGTAAAGCGTTTCTTTCGAGGCGAGGCCTTCTGCGATCAGCTGTTTCGGATAATCTTCATCGGCGGAGAAAAAGACGTCGAAGGGCGCGCCGTTGCGGATTTGATTGGTCAGGTTTCCGGACGAGCCGAAGGAGAGCTTGACCGCTTGCCCGGTCTTCTTCGCGTAGGTTTCGACCAGTTGCGGAAGAGCAGCGCTCATATCGGCGGCCGCGGCTACGGTGATCTCTTGGGCGGTAGCGAAAGACGCCGCGAGGACGACCATGAACGTCAGTAGTTTTCTCATCGCAGGTATTTTAAGCTTCGCTCAGCCCTATGCTCGATTTAGGTACGCCTAATTTGCACTTCTTCGATCACTATCGCCAAGTCGCACAAAGCGACAAGTAAGACCAAAGCTGCGGTAATAAGATGGACCCCTCCGAGGCGGTCGGCGGAGCGGTTCTCAAGCACCATGAAGATACCAACATCAAACACCCAGAAAGTTAGCCAAACAGCGCCGGCACAGATGAGCCCTCTCCCGGCACGCGGGAAGCGTGGTTGGATGATCGCGCCTAAAATCAACGGGATCGGTATAACAAGAAATAGCCCGCCAGCGAAAGTACCTGCGACCACCGTGAAAAATCCTGTGGCGACCGCTAGCCAGCGTGTCCTGCTGGTAACAATCCCGGTCGCTTGGCGTTCGGACTTGTCGTCCTGCAAAATTCCCCTTGGCGGTGTGGTCGTTAAGCCAGCTTTGTCTTCGACAACGGAAGCTCTCTCACCCGCTTGCCGGTAGCTGCGAACACCGCGTTGTACAAAGCAGGCGCGAACGGCGGCACACCCGGTTCTCCAACGCCGGCCGGCGGTGCGTCGCTCTCCACGATGTGTACGTCGACTTTTCGCGGCGCACGGTTCATGCGCGCGATCTGATAATTGTTGAAGTTGCTCTGGTTGATGGCTCCATTGGTCGCCGTAATCTCACCGAACAACGCCAGGCTGGTTCCGAACACGGCCGCTCCTTCGAACTGGTTGCGGATATTGTCGGGGCTGACGACTGTCCCCGCATCGACCGCCGTCCACACACCCGGAATGTGTACCTGTCCCCGGCTGTCGACTTCGACTTCAACCACAGTCGCAACATAGGTCAGGAAACTACGGTGAGCCGCGATGCCCATGCCGCGGCCCTTGCTCATGGGACGCTTACCCCAGCCGGACTTCTCGGCTGCGATCTCGACCACGCGCCGCAACCGGGCGGTGTCGAGGGGATAGGATTTGGCGTCTTCCGCCTCGTCTCCCTTCAGGTCAAGGTTGACGATCCGAGGCGAACCGATGAGTTCCAGCAGGTACTGCACCGAATCCTTGTTGGCGGCTTTGGCAAGCTCGTCGGCAAAGGAGTGAATCGCGAACGCGTGATAAACGTTGGCCACGCTGCGCAGCCATCCGATGCGCACGTGGTAATCGGCAGGGCCATTTTCGGCGCGATGATTGGGAATATCGAAAGGAAGATTGTTCCATCCCAAGCCCATCTCGTCGTCGGCGTACTTGGCATCCGGATTAAAGGTCGAACCAATCGGTGGATAGGCGGTGCGCTGCAGCCATGCGGTCGGCTTGCCATCCGCTCCAATCGCGGCTTTCATGTACATGGCTGCGACCGAGTGGAAGTAGTCGAAGTGAATGTCATCTTCGCGCGTCCACACCACTTTGACCGGCTTGCCGAGTAGTTTGGAGAGCACCGCCGCTTCGGCAACCTGATCGGGCTTCGATTTGCGCCCAAAACCGCCGCCGAGCAGCGTCACGTGGCACGTCACATCTTCTTTCTTGATGCCGAGCACGCCCGCAATCGTCTCCTGCACCGCTTGTGGATTCTGCGTTGGGGCCCAGGCCTGCACCTTGCCGTCGCGATACTCGGCAACGGCGACCGGCGGCTCCATGGAAACGTGCGCCAGATGCGGAGTGTAGTACTCGGCCTCGATGATCTTTCCACCTTTGGCAAAGGTGGCGTCCACATCGCCGACGTTTCTTACAACCTTGCCTGGCTGCCGCGACGTGGCTTCGAGCGTCTTGCGGAATGAGTCCGAGTTGTAACTCGAGTGCGGACTGCGGTCCCATTCCACTTTGAGCGCCTTCCGCCCCTTGAATGTCGCCCAGGTGTTGTCGCCAATCACGGCGACTCCACCCAGCGGTTTGAACAGGTGCGGTGGCGTGACGGTCTCGAGCGTGAGGGTCTTCTGAACTCCCGGCACTTTGAGAGCGGCCTTGTCATCGTAGGATTTGATTTTCTGTCCCAGGACGGGCGGATGCTCGACCGACGCATAGACCATGCCGGGCATGGTTGCGTCCATGCCGAAGACCGCTTTTCCAGTGACCATCTCGGGCAGATCGAACAGGGAATTGCTCTCTTTGCCGATGTAGCGCCATTGGGAACGCGGCTTGAGCGGGACCTCTTCTTTCTTGGGAACGGGCAGCTTGGCCGCGGCCGCGGCAACTTCGCCATAGCCCACTTTGCGGCCGCTGGCATGATGCACGACGAAGTGGGCTTCGGTCGTGCAGTCTTTCGGGGAAACACCCCACTGCGTGGCGGCGGCGCTGATCAGCATGACGCGGCCGGTAGCGCCTACCTGGCGCATCAGGTCAAAGTTACTGCGAACCGAGTGCGATCCATCCGTATCCTGGTCGCCGTACTTCGGATCACCGATCGCCTGATCAATCTTCACCTTGGACCAGTCGGCATCGAGTTCGTCGGCGACCACGAGCGGCAAGGCCGTGCGGCTGCCACATCCCATCTCGGAGCGGTGGGCGACGATAGTGACACTGCCGTCCGAGGCGATCGACATCCACAGACTAGGCTCAAATGGCGCCGCAGCCGCTTCCCCTTCCGCGGCCCACAGCGGCTCGGGAACAAAACGCGCGCTCAGCACAAAAACGCCGCCGGCAACAACTCCCTGCAAGAATCCGCGACGGCTGACATTTTCTATGATGTTCATGCCGACTCCTTCGCGGCCTGATGGATGGCCGCTCGAATCCGCTGATAGGTGCCGCAGCGGCAGAGATTGCCCGACATCGCTGTGTCGATATCCTGGTCGCTGGGATTCTTGTTGTCTTTCAGAAGCGCGATCGCCTGCATGATCTGGCCCGTCTGGCAGTAACCGCATTGCGGCACCCGGATTTCCATCCAGGCTTTCTGCACAGGGTGCATGGGCGCGATGCCTTCAATGGTGGTGATGTCGGCGCCGCTGACCTCTTTCATGGGCGTAGTGCAGGAGCGGATGGCTGCGCCATTCTGATGCACGGTACATGCTCCGCACAACGATATGCCACAGCCGAACTTCGTCCCCGTGAGTTGAGCCACATCTCGCAAATACCACAGCAGCGGCATGTCGGGATCGCCGTCAAACGTCTTTTCTTTCCCGTTCACCTTAAAACGGATCATTGGTCCCTCGTGAACTACGGATGCTTGCAGAATTGACACCCATATCCTAGTCGCAGAGCGCGAAATGTGGAAGAGTGGTACCAGGTTTCCCTTCGGATACCTCTGTGATCCCCGGTGCTCCCTGTGATTAAAGGTTTCCCTCGGCGCCCGTCATATAATCGTCTGTCATTCCTGGAGGGATTTTGGCCTACGACGATCTGCGGGACTGGATCAAAGCGCTCGACCGAGCCGGCGAACTGAAACGCATTCGCACCGAAGCGGACCCAATTTTGGAGGTTGCGGAGATTGCCGACCGGGTTTCAAAGAGTCGGGACCAGCAGGGAACGGTCGGCGGGAAAGCTCTGCTCTTCGAAAACCTGAAAGGCTACCCCGGCTCGCAGCTCTTGATCAACCAGTTCGGTTCGGCCCGCCGCATGCGTCTTGCGCTGGAGGTCGATTCGCTCGATGAAATCGCGGAGCGCATCCGCGGCTTCATGGACATGAAGTCCCCCCAAGGCTTCCTCGACAAAGTGAAGATGCTGCCCATGCTCGCCGAGATGGGGAAGTTCTTCCCGAAGACGGTTGCCACCGGCCCCTGCAAAGAAGTCATCAAGCGCGACAATTTTTCATTGTTGGATTTTCCCATCCTGCAATGCTGGCCCAAAGATGGCGGACGCTTCATCACGCTGCCCTGCGTCATTACGCGCGATCCAAAAACCGGCAAACGCAACGTAGGCATGTACCGCATGCAGGTGTATGACGAGCGTACAACCGGCATGCACTGGCAACGCCAGAAAGTGGCCGCAGAGCACTACCGTGACCACATGCGCAAAAGTGTTCCGAACGATGGAGACAAGGGCGCCCCCGCCCGTGCCGCAGTCGACATCATGGCAAGGTCATCCGGAGGTGCAATGCTGGCAGCGGGGGATCGTCCCTCGGGCAAGATGGAAGTAGCCGTAGCTATCGGCACCGAGCCCGCGCTGACGTTTTCCGCGATTGTGCCTGCCCCGCCGGATGTTGAGGAATACATCATCGCCGGATTCCTCCGCCAGAAGCCCGTTGAGTTGGTGAAATGCGAAACGGTTGATCTCGAAGTTCCCGCTGATGCCGAGATCATTCTCGAAGGCTATGTCAATCTCGATGAACTCCGAACCGAAGGCCCCTTCGGCGATCACACCGGCTTCTACTCGTTGGAAGACGAGTACCCGGTATTCCATGTGACGTGTGTGACTCACCGGAAAGACCCGATCTACGCAACGACCGTAGTGGGCAAGCCGCCGCAAGAAGACGCCTGGATGGGCAAAGCGGTCGAGCGCATCTTCCTGCCGCTGATGAAACTGACCATCCCCGAGCTAGTTGACATCAATCTGCCGATTGAAGGCGTGTTCCATAACCTGATGATCGCCTCTATCCGCAAGTCCTATCCCGGACAAGCGCGCAAAGTGATGAACGCCATCTGGTCGCTGGGCCAGGCCATGTTCACCAAGTGCATCATTGTGGTGGATGAAGACGTGGACGTGCAGGATGTAGCCGACGTCGCCCTGAAAGTGCTGAACAACATCGACCCCGAGCGCGACATTCAGTTCACGATGGGCCCGATGGATTCACTGGATCACGCTTCTCGCCTCGCGGACTATGGCTCAAAGATGGGGATCGATGCCACCCGCAAGTGGTCGACGGAGGGCTTTGGGCGGCCTTGGCCGGATGAGATTGTGATGGACGCGAAGATACGAGCGCTGGTGGATGGCAAGTGGAAGACGCTAGCAAAAGAGTTGGGGATCGAGTAGAAGAGGTGTTCTTCGATAGAGCGGCGTTACTTCGGGGCAGGGAACAACAACTCTGCGGGGACGTTGCGATGAATCGTTCGTGCATGTTTCGTGTCAATGCGGGTTGCGACTACACCCGCCTTACGGCAATCGAGTGTCTGGGCCTGAAGAGTTTGGCTTCCAACAAAGCGCACATCCGCCGTGGCTTCCATGGCCGACTGAAGCCAAATTCCAGAAACGTCAGAAAAATCGAGTCGCACGCTGACTTTCTTCAGCAGCCAAGACGGACTCTTCGCCAGTTCCCCGTCGATCCGCCGTATCAAGAACGTATTTTTGTCGACCCACGCTCGGCCCGCGATCAGCTCCTTCTCTTGGCGCTTTGGCACTAGGCCGAGCAGATAGAAACTTTTCCCGTTAAGCGTGCTCTCTCCGAGGTTGGTGAAAGCGTAATTATCGCGACTGAGAAGCGCCGCAGACCATGACGCCGGGCCGCCTGCAACCAAGGCCGATTCGTGATCCAAAATTCGTCTGACTACCTGCTCACCCCGGCTGCTACCACTGTGCTCTTGAATGACGTAGGTCTCGCGGTCCGGCGGAGAGTACTCCACTTCGGCCACCACATTGGAGCTAACGTGCGAGCTGTTACTCTCCGACAACTGATACTGCCGAATCACTTGATACGACACTTGAGGCTTGGCGTTCCGCTGCGCTTGTTCCAAACGCTGAATCACAGAGGCGAATTCCAACGGCGTAGTGGTATTTTCGCTTTTCTGGGCATGGGCGAAGGTGATCATGCAAAGGGCCACTACCGCGAAACCGAGCTTCGGGGGTAGCCCTCGACCTTCCATACGTCAGGACATAGCACGCCATGGGCCAAGCCTCTAATCTTGAAACTTCGGCAAGATATGGGATGGCGCCACGTTCCGAGTGCAAATTCTCCGGGTTCGGTAGAAAATCCGCCGTACAGAAGGCACTGTAGGGATTTCGCCTCGTGGATTCGGAGAACAGCCGCCGGGGGCCATCCTTGTGCGTTCTTGGTGACAGGGTGGGATTCCACGGTAGCGTCCCACCTGGGGCTTTTCGACCCGTGAACCTGCCAATGTTTACGCCGGAGGTAAACTGGCTCAGCATTCTTTCTGGATCACCACTTCAATCCTCATGCTTGGGACCGTCCCCCACAGTCGGTCTGTTAGCCGGAATCCTCTTGCGATCCATTCCTTCACTCTGCGGTACCGATTCGGATTCGTTCCGCTTAACCAGTAGTCAGCCCGATCGCGTACACCGTGGTAGCGCGGCTGAACGATTCGAGCGCCCTTCTCGGTTCCGGCGGTGAGATTTCGGATGATCTCGCGTTCCGTTCCTCCTCGTAATCCGCCGCGCAGGTGGACGTTCCAGTCTTCAGACTTGTTGATTGCCCTGTTTCTTTTGGCGAATTGGCGTACAACCCCGTGCGCTAATCGATCGGGGAGGTAATTGACGAACCACAAGCCGGTGCTATGGACTTCCATGGGAAAGTACCGGTACGGTGTTCGATTGATAAAAAGCATCCCTCCCGGTTTCAGGGCGGACCACAGCGCCGGCATCACGACCGTGCGCTCGTGCGGGAGCAGGTGTTCATAGACCGCGCTGAGCATGACGAAGTCGAAATGCCCGATTCCAGGCGGGAGCTCACTGCCCGAAGGCGAACAGAGAAAGCGTACGTTGTCCAAGGATCGAAATGCTCTGATGCGGTTCGCCATTTCCACCTTGTCTGCACCGAGTTCGACTCCCACTACTTCCGTCCGCGGTAGCAGCCTCGCGATCGTCATGCTGGAGGGCCCGTTCCCACAACCGAAATCCAGCAAACGCTTCTCCGCAAAATCGGGACGGGGGTAATAGCTGAAGAGTTGGCGTTCCAGTATGGCCGACTCCGAGGTTGAGTCTTCGTGACGGGCCAGATTGTCACACAGCCAGGCAAACTCGGTCCGCTCCATCAGGGCGACGATCAGGTCCATCGACAAAGTGGTCCGACAGGTCTTCCTCGGCAGGTAGAGATCCGACAGCCCTGGCAGGAGGGTCAAATCATACGGCTCGGTCCGAGACTTGCGCCGAATCTGAACGACGCCCTCTTCGCGGACGTGCTGAACCAAGGTCTCTTCTTCCGGCGTTTGCGCGCCGCCGCCCGCAGTATCGGAGATTTGGACAATATCCATCTTCGCCGCCCTAAACCGCGACGTTCAAACTCCTACGTTCTACACGGACCAGCAACCTGTGGCCAGCGTCGTTGCCGAGTCACCAGTCCGCGGTCTTCCGCAGTGTGAGCCAGTGTCCTCTCGCAGCAAACTTACTGCGGTTTGGGAGCGGCGGGCGGAGGAGTAGCGGGGCCGCCCATCTCGCCGTGGTGGTGCATCATGCCTGGACCCATCTCATCCATGTGCTTCGCCATCTGTTCCATGTGGCCGACCATCACAGTCCACATATCTACGTTAGTTTGCCAGCGCGCCTTCTCAGCCGGATCGCTGATCTTGGCCACATTGGCTTTCAATTGTTCGAGGGATGCCTTCATCTTATCCACGTCGGCCTTCATACCCTCCATATGCTGTTTGTGCATGTCCGCCATCTGGTGATGATGCTCGGCACCCTTGGCGGGCGGAGGAGGAGGCGTCTGTGGTGGCGCGCTCTGCGCCCATGTTAGAGAGGTTAGGATCAACATCAGGGTAAGTAGAAAGCTCTTGGTTTTCATAAAAGATTTGTCCTTTCCGACTGTCGGTTCAAGTATATGCCTCGACGCGCAATGGACGCGTGGTTGCAAAATCATCAGTTTGCCAACAACTGCTCTCCAGGCTAGGCCACCAAAAGTTGGGTCTTGAGACTCCTCCGGACCTGTGTTCTCATGAGGGAATGACGCGGCCCGTGGGGGCTCCGTCTGCGCCCAAACCTCAACCCTCAACCTCATCTTTGAGCGGAATACCGGAGGAGAAAATCATGAGCAAAACCCACTACATTCCCAAGGGCTACAACACCGTTACGCCTTATCTCGTCATCAGGGGCGCCGCGAAAGCGATCGACTACTACAAGAACGTTTTCGGAGCGACCGAAGTCGTGCGCATGGACGGACCGAATGGCAGCGTTGGGCATGCCGAGTTGCAGATCGGCGACTCGCGCATCATGCTCGCCGACGAAAATCCCAGCATGGGCCAAGGCCACACCAGCGCCTCCACGATTGGAGCCAGCCCGATCAGCCTGTATCTCTATGTTCCCGACGTCGACAAGATTTTTGAACGGGCCACTGCCGAGGGAGCCAAAATCCTGAAGCCGGTCCAAGACCAGTTCTACGGAGATCGCTCCGGCTTCATTCAAGATCCGTTCGGTCATCTCTGGGGACTTGCCACGCACGTGGAAGATGTTTCCGCCGACGAGATGGAGCAACGGATGAAAAAGGTGATGCAAGCCGCCTAAAGGCGGCTATTAGCTCTTAGCCGTTAGCTGGGCCGAAATCAGATTTGGCGCCATGCTAACGGCTAAGACGGTTTGAAATATAATGGCCACCGCAACTAGAAAGGACTCCCCCAATGCTCTCTGCTGGCAATCCCTTTCCGAATTTTTCGCTCCCCAATCAGGACGGCAAGATCACCAGGCTCTCCGACTTTACGGGGCAGTGGCTGGTCGTTTACTTCTATCCGAAAGATGACACGCCGGGCTGCACCATCCAGGGCAAGTCGTTTACGGCGACCAAGGCCGATTTCGATGTTGCCGGAATCAAGGTCATCGGCGTCAGCGCTGACGATGTTGCCTCGCACAAGAATTTCTGCAACAAATTCGCCTTCACCATCGACCTGCTGGCCGATACCGATTCCAGCCTGATGAAAGCGCTTGGCATTGGGCAGGTAGAATGGAAAGGAATGAAGTTCTGGGAGCGCACCAGTTTCGTGGTTGATCCCAAGGGCATGATTCGCAAGGTGTACGAAAAGGTGAGTCCGGAAGGCCACGAAAAAGTGCTGCTCGACGACATCGAGTCGATGAAGGCAAAAGCAGCGTGAACACAACCCGTGAACAACCGTAGAGACGCGGCAAGCCGCGTCTCTACGGATCGGCTGTTACCTATTCGGGATCAGTGGCTAACTCTGACCCCACACTGCCGTTCCAGGGCCAGCGCAGCGTTCCGGCCAGTCCTTCAGTCATGACCGCGGGCAGGATTCGGTACAAGCGTGCGCGCAAGTCGCGGTAGCTTTGAATTCCCGCAAACAGGTCGCTCATCAAGTCGCGGAAGCTCGCGCTTTGCGCAGTGAGAGACACCATCCGCTCCAACGCGCTGTCGCCGAAAATCTCTCCGCGGTAGAAGCGGTGGGAGACGCGCGCGGCCAGTCTCAACTCGGGAAGCACCTCTTCTTCGAGAAGATTGCGGTAGTCTTCCGGGCGCCCTGCCAACAACGCGCCGGCGCACAACTCCGCTGACCTTAGCGCGTAGTACAGGCCTTCGCCGGTGATTGGGTCCACGAGGCCCGCACTGTCGCCAATCATGGCCCAGCCTTCTCCACAGACTTTGAGCGTTTCGAAGGTCTCGGTGCGGAACGACGGCAGAATGTGCGAGTAAAAATTAGCGCCTTCCAAACGAAAGCCGTTTTCTTCCAGCCACCTCTCAAGGGCGCGGCGTAAATCGGCAGTCGAGACTTCGCCCATCTTTCCCGCGATGCCAGCGGATACGTGATCCGCGCGGGGGAAGACCCAGATGTAGCCGGTGATCCCTTTCAGAAACTGAATCTGCATCAAAGGCGTGCGGCCGGGAATGAAGTAGCCCGCGGTGACCATCAGATCGTGGGGCGAAATGGGCGCGCGAAACTGGGCGCAGAACGAATTCCGCGCGCCGGCCGCCAGCATTACATACGACGCCCGGTATTCCGCCTGGGGCGTCCTCAGTTGCCAGCCTCCGCCGGTTCGCTCGATGCGCGTGATGCGCTCTTGATGCACTTCGACGCCGGCACCCCGGGCTCGTTCCAGCAGCAGCCCATTCAGCACCCGGCGCGAGAAGATGGCGACGGGGTGTTGCATGTGGAAGCGAACCCGCTGCCCCGACGGACTGATCAACTCGCAGTGCTCAACCAGATTGCCTTCGCTTCCGGTCTCGGCGAGAAACGGATATTGCTGCAAGGTTTTGTGCGTGAGTCCGCCGCCGCAGGGTTTCTCCCATGCCAGCTTTTCGTCAAAGAGAACGACTTCGCGGCCGCCGGCAGCGAGCTGAGCGCCTGCCAGAGCGCCTGCTGGACCGCCTCCTACTATGGCAATGGGGTGTTCGGTGGGCATGGACTGGTGGCTGAATCTTCAAGTCTGCGGGGGAAGTGTGGAACTGCAACTGTAGCCCCTAAGGGGCATCTGAAAGGTCGATCTTGATGGCATTAGCTAAAGCGATGCCCTGATACAAAGCCGCGTGCCCCGAAACCTCACCTTGTCCGCAGCCTGTCTTGCTCCAAGAGAGTAACACTAGCGCCCGAGCAGCAACACTCCACCACCGCTCGGGCGAGTTCTTACCAAGCCGGAGTTGGCAGGGATTCCCGCGAATCCGCGAGCTTCTCGTTTACTGCAGCGTGGTGGCGCCGCTTAGACCTTGATAGATGAACAATCCCGCAATGACCAGGATCATGACCCCCGATAAGGCGCCGAGCACCTTAACGATGGGTGTGATCTTTCTCATCTTGGCCAGAACTTCGTTTTGTTCTCTCTGCATCTGGGACTCGTTTTCATTGAGGCAAATGGAATCGTCCTCATGCATGGTGAGAGTGCTTTTGTAGATCATCAGGATGATGAGAATCCCGGTCAGTACACCCCACGCGACTAGCAGCCCGAACATAGGAGTCATACGCCACCTCGGAGCTGAGATCGAGCCATTTCCCGAAGTTCCCATGTTTCGCCCCAGCGAAACGTCATGGTTTCACCGGCGTTCGGGTACAGGCCCCTACTACCGATGATTATAGACCCGTTGGCAAGAGGGGGCTGTGACTTCTTGCATGTGGGAAGCATCTAAAGAGTGGTATAAGAAACGTACCGGCTTCCAAAAAGCCTTGCCGAGCCGGTTGCGACCTTTGTTATAATAAGGAATTACAAGGAGATAAACCGATGGCGACCACCACCACCACACCCGATGTCCAACCCAAGACTGCACCCGTTCTGACCCCCTCGGCGATTGCCAAGGTCAAAGAGATCATGGCCACCCAGGCGCCGGTTCCGGCGGGATTGCGGTTGTCCGTCGTTGGCGGCGGTTGCTCCGGCTTTCAGTACTCCATGGCTTTCGAGAATGGCGCCGGCATGATGGACAAGGTTTTCGACTTTGACGGTTTGAAGGTTTACGTGGATGCGACTTCGCTGATGTATCTGGGTGGAGCGCACGTCGATTACGTCGAGACCCTGGAAGGCGCCGGGTTCAAGTTTGAGAACCCGAATGTGAAGAGCACTTGCGGCTGCGGCTCTTCATTTAACGTCTAAATGTTCCTGGTTTCACGTCAAGCCCCGCTGCGATGCGGGGCTTTTCTATTGGGTGGGGTGTTGCCGGGTAGCGAGAATCTATTGTTCGGGCGGAGTCTGGCCGGGATTCTGCGCAGGCGGCGTCATGGGATTTGGAGGCTGGCCTGGGTTCAGTCCTTGTCCTACTCCTTGCCCCGGCACGATACCACCGCCCACCCCTTGTCCAGGCGTCATGCCATTCAGGTTCCCGGCGGGCGCGCCGGGGTTCACTGGCCCTTTGAGCAGACCGCCCATGTCGGCCGTCGGCACGTAGATGAACAGCCAATCGTTGTAATGGCTCTTATCGAAGAACACGCGAACGCTCTTCGTCTTCTTGTTCATGCTGGCGACCCCGAGGATCGGTCCTCCGCCGAACGTCGGTCCATTGAAGCCGGAGGAGGAAGTAGAAGTAGAACCTGAACTGGAACCAGAAGATCCGGTTGGACTGGAGGCTCCCTCTTCATTCGAAGCCTTGTCCGAATCATCGCCCGCGGGAGTTTGTGTAACCGTTTTGCCCTGCTGTTGAAGTCCACCGGATTGCGTTCCCAACCCACCCAGCCCGCCCTGCATGCCCCCCCCGAATCCGCCTTGTCCGCCGGCGAGACCCCCTGGAATACCTTGTCCTGGTATTTGTCCCAAAACCGGCCCATTGTTCAAACTGATGTCCTGCTGGTGCAGGAGTTTGAAGTCTCGCTCCTTGCCGGTCTGAGGGTCCCGATTCATTGGATCTGTATAGCGCTTGCGCAAGAACCGGAGGTTATTGGTACTCTCCAGTTCCTCGACGCGCATGGGATATCGGTTAAATTTCTTGTAGAAGTGTTGGATCGCGCGCATGTACGCCGTGCCTCGATGCTGGAGTTCTAATTCACGGTCGCGCTGGATCTGCTGGCGAATCGATGGCAGCACCGCGAGCAGGCCAATCGAAATGAGTGCCACCGCCAGCATCAGCGTGATCATCATGTAGCCGCGCTGGCGAATTTGTGATTTGTGATTTGTAATTTGGTAATTTCGCAATTTCAAACCACGCCGCATAACTGCTCACCCGAATTCAAATTACTAAATTACAGATTACAAAATTACAAAATCGAAATCAGACGTGGCTATCAGCCCTGAGTCAAGGGCAGGCTCTGGCGGTTGTTGTTGAGCACGTCTTCCACGTCGACGGCTGTCGGCGAGATGCGCACGATGCGATAGCGCCGGTCGACGATGTCGCCCTCGGCGGCGATAAAGACGTCCTCGCCCTGGGACAAGAACACCTTTCTTGTCTCGCCCGGCTTGTTGGCAAAACCAAAAAACTTCAGCGTGATCGGAGGTGGAGGTGGAATTGGCGGAGGTCCGGCCAGGGTGGCGGATTGGTGATCGGTGGCGCCGGTTCCCTTGGGCTTTTCGATGCTCGCCACCGAGCCCGCTACAAATATGTTTCTTCCATTGCCGGCGTACTTGATCTCCTCGCTTTGGCTGAGCAACTTCAGGTCAAGCGTAGGATCCAATCGGGGCTCAATCACCGGCACCGTTTTTCCCGAGGCCGTGCGGCGTGTGCCCGGCTTCGCTGGGGTCGCGGTCGTCTGTGTCGTTACCGGGGTGGTTGCCGTGGACGAGGGCCAGAACTGGTAGGCCATCGACAGCAGCGCGATTCCGCCCAGTACTGCCAGCGTCATCACTTGCTTCCGGTTTTCGATTCCCAGATTCACTTAGGCACCCGACCGCAAATAACTGTGCATCGCGATTTCCAGGCGGACCTGTCCCGTGCTTTCGCCGGCGAGGTCCACGCTGTCCACCGTAATAAACATCTTCGACCGTTCCAGCGTGTTAATGAAACGGACCAACTGGAGGTAGTCTCCGGAAAAACTGCCCTCGACTTCGACGGGTACTATGCCGGAGCTTTCGGGCTCTTCTTGCTTGTACTTCATCTGCTGGATGCGGACCCCATTCTCAGCCGCCAGCTTTCCCAGTTCATTGGCCAGATCGGAATCCCTGGCGACAAAACGGTCCTGGTAAAATCCCCCGATCTGATCCTTGGCCAACACAATCTTCTTGTCGATGCCGCGCAGCGGTTCCACTTCGCGAGTCTTCTTTGTCAATTCGACTCGGAGCAGGTTCAGTTGCAATTGGCGCGAATCCGCCGAACCCACCAGGGGCGAGAGCAGAACACCCACCGCGACCACATCGGCAACCAGCATGGCTCCGATCGCGATCTTTAATTTGCGTCGTGATTGGGAGAAGTCGGGCACTACTTTCCACTCCTGTCGGACGCGTCCGGGACGTAGATCGAGACCACGGAGGCGCCCACCGATCCCCCCTCACCTTGTTGCTCTTGTATCAACTGCGCTCCCTGAAAATGCTTCGAGCCTTCCATGCGATGGACCAACTCGACGGCATCGGAGCGCGTAGTGCCCACAACTTTCATTTGCAGTTCCATCTGGTTCTGATCATCCATCCCCGGCCGCAGGGAGACCACGTGCAGATTCGGAGGCATGACCCGTTCCAGATCTTCAAATACGCGCGTCCAGGAGAACGCCTTGCGCTGAATCAATCCATTCAGGAACTGCGACTGGTCTCGGGTGCTGCGATTCACGTTCAAGTCGAGGATCGCCTGGGCACCCGCCCGTTCCTTCTCGCGCCCCGCGATCTGCTGCTCCAGTTGCGCGATATTGTGGCGATCTCTTCCGGCTTTGATCCAGCCGTTGACCGCCCATCCCATGAGAACGAGTGTCAACACTGCGAGCAGTCCAACTCCTAAGCCCCAGCGCGCCCAGAATTCGCGGGCATCTTCGTAAGGATGGGTTGCGAGATTGATGTCGAGACGCATATTAGTAGCTTCACAACCGCTCTTAGCTCTTGGCCCCTTAGCCCTTAGCTAAGAGGCCAAGAGCTCTAAGAGCGACTTAGGAAATCAACGCTCCCACCACTCCCGCCATGCGCCAGCGCGGAACCGTCCCGGTAGTAGAGCCGATCTGTGAGGTGGTCACCAGATCCTCAACCACCGCACCAGATTGGCTCTTCAGCGCAGGTGCGGCGCCACCGGCTTCCGGCAGGCCCGCCACATACACGCGCTCAATGTTCAGTTTGTAGGTGTCCTGGAAAAATACCACCGAGGGATAGACCTCTTCCGCGAGCTGATCGCCGGTGATGGTGACGCCGCGCAAATTTTCCAGCGTCCGGAACAGCAGCAGTTGTTCCTGCTCGAGAATCGCAATGCTGATCGTGCGTGCGTCCACTTTGACGACCAGGGTTGGCCGCTCCGCATCCGCAGCGCCCAGCGCCGCCAGCATCGATGGCATCACCATCCCCGGGTTGTAGCCCGCATCGCGAAACGCCGACTCGTATTCTTCGAGAACCGTGTTCAGCACGACGGCCGCCACCGCCCGCACACCTTTTCCGGCCGGTTGCGCGTGATACGAGATGCGGGCATCGTTGGGATCAAAAGGCAGCGACTTCTTCAGCCGGAAGCGGACCACCGCTTCGGCCTCCTCGCGCTTCGAGGGGAGAGTTTCGAAATCCAGCAGCACCACGCGCACCGCAGTGTCGGGCAGAATCGCGATGACGTCGTGGGACCGGCTGCCGACGCTGCCGAGCGCGCTTTCAATTGCCTGCCGGATGGCTGTGCCGTCGCGCAAATTCGCTTCCATTAGGTCGGGTACCACCGAGCCCGGCGCCAGTTCCCGCGCGGCCGCCATTTCCACCATTCGCCCCGTATCGGAGGCGCGGCCCGCCAGAACGCGGTCGGCTGCGATTTCACAGGCGAGGGTTGGACGGCGAATGTGTTTGGAATTGGACGTCATAGCTGCAATCCGATGATATCCCGCATTTTCATTGCGAGAATAGTTACCTCTGGGGATGCCGGGACTGAACCGCCGGCCATACGCAGGAGTAACCAGCCTCAGCGCATGGTCTCAATAAACGTGACCTTGTTGATCTCCTTCAGAGTGGTGAATCCGCCGCGCACTTTGTCCAGCGCCGATTCACGGAGGAAGCGCATGCCGTCTTCGCGGGCGGCTTTCCTGATCTCCGAGGTTGGCCTCCGTTCCAGAATCATCTCGCGGATGCGGTCGGTCAAATCCAGGAGTTCGTGGATTGCCGTCCGGCCCCGGAATCCCGTGCCGGCGCACTCGATGCAGCCTTGCCCCTCGTACAGAGGAACCTGCGACCACTGTGCCGGGTCGAGACCGCTGGCCTCAAGCACGTCATTCGGATAATGGACGGCAGTCCGGCAGGAATCGCAGATGACCCTGACCAACCGCTGCGCCAGAATGCAATTCAGCGCCGAGACGAAGTTATAAGGCTCGACGCCCATGTTCAGAAAGCGTCCCAAGACGTCGACGACGTTATTGGCGTGGACCGTCGTGAACACCAGGTGGCCGGTGAGCGCCGACTGGATGGCGATCTGCGCCGTTTCGTTGTCGCGGATTTCGCCGACCATGATCTTGTCAGGATCATGCCGCAAGATCGAACGCAGGCCCCGGGCAAAGGTCAAACCCTTCTTTTCGTTAACCGGAATCTGGGTGATGCCGCGCAGTTGATACTCGACTGGGTCTTCAATGGTGATGATCTTGTCTTCGTCGGTCTTGATCTCGTTGACGGCGGCGTAGAGCGTGGTCGTTTTGCCGCTGCCCGTCGGACCGGTGACCAGCACCATGCCGTAGGGTTCCTTGATATAGCGGCGGAAGCGGCGCAAGTCATCTTCGTCGAACCCGACCACTTCGAGCGTGAGCTTGCGAAACTTTTCGCTCATCGACTCTTTGTCGAGCACGCGGAGCACAGCATCTTCGCCGTGGATCGACGGCATGATCGAAACCCGGAAGTCGATGGCGCGCCCGTTGTACTTGACGCGGAAGCGGCCGTCCTGGGGTACGCGGCGCTCGGAGATGTCGAGTTCGCTCATGACCTTGATGCGCGAAATGATGGTCGAGTGATGCTCTTTGCCGATCGGCGGCATGGCGTTTGTGAGCACGCCGTCGATACGAAACTTGATGACCACCGAGTCGTCCCGCGTCTCGATGTGAATGTCACTGGCCCGCCGCTGCAATGCCGTGAAAATCGTGGTATCGACCAGGCGGATGATCGGGCTCATATCGGTGCCCGCGCTCGCCGTCAGCTTGTCGATGGAGATGGTCTCGTCGTTCCCGGCTTCGTCCTCGCGGATCACATCGAGCGTGAATCCCTCGCTCGCGTCTTCCAGCACGCGCTTGGACTGCTCGGTCTTTTTCAGGATGTCGGAGATTTGCTTGAGAGTCGAAACCTTGGTGACGATGCGCTTGCCGAGGAGCAAGCTGATCTCGTCAATCATCATCAACTGGCTGGGATCGGCAATGGCAATCGCCAGGCGCCCGTCGGCAGTCTCGTCGAGAGGCACGAAGTTATAGCGGAACATCAGGTGTACGGGGATTTTCTCGAACAGATCGTGGTGCAACTGGAAGTCGCTCAGATCGATGAATTCACAACGGTAACGCCGCGCAATATCCCGAGCGCGTTCCAGTTCGTCGGGAATTGTGGCCGGCTCCGGCACCAGCTTCCCTCCGTTCGCACCGCTGACCAATGCTGTTTTCTTATCCGCCATTCCCATTCCAGTTTACAGCCTCTCCGAGAACCTTTCTGTAGAGACGCGGCGTGCCGCGTCTTGTGTTGCGGCGGAGACGGGGCAAGCCCCGTCTCTACAGCTAGCCCGGTGCCTTAGTGCACGTTCGCTCCCAAGGTGAAAATCGGCATATAGAGTGAAATCAGTATGCCTCCGACAAAGACCGCCATGATGATCAAAATCATCGGCTCAATCAGCGCCATGGCTGCACCTAAAGCCGTCTGCACGTCTTCTTCGTAAAACTCTGCCACCGAAGCGAGCATCGCCGGCAACGCACCGGTCGATTCACCGACCTCCAGCATTTCCACGGCAAGATCGGGAAACAGCTTTTGTGTTTCCAGGCTGTGCGCCAGGCTCTGTCCTTCTCGCACTCGTTCCGCGGCGGCGGTGATGCCGTTCAACATCTGCCGGCTGCTCATCGATTCGCCCGCCGTTTCCATCGCCGGCACCAACGGCAGACCGCCCTGTAGCAGCGTGGCGAGAATGCGCGAGAAATTTGCTACCTGGTACTTCAGCCGGATTTCCCCGATCAAGGGCAGCGACAATAGAAACTTGTCAATCTGCTCGGCGCCGCGATCGCTCTGTTTCCAGCGCAATAACAGAACAACCGCCACCACCAAAACCAGCAGCACGATCCACCCATACTTCTGCGCGTTCAGGCCGAGTGTCAGCATGAACACGGTGATGGCCGGCAGTTGGGCTCCTAGATTATTGAACAGGTCGGCAAACTTCGGCACCACGTAGGTGATCAAAAAAATCAGCATCACCGTCACCACCGAAACCAGCAGTGCCGGATACACGAGTGACACCAGAAGCTTCTTGCGAAACGTCTGCACCATGCGCTGGTAGGCAATGTAGCGGCTCAGCACTTCTTCCATGCTGCCGCTCTTCTCGCCGGCCAGCAGCGTGGTGGTATACATCTTCGGAAACACCTGCTGGGCAGCGAAGGCGTCCGACAGCAACTCGCCACCTTTGACCCGCTCGCGCACGTTTTCCAGCAACTGCAGCAGAGACTTGTCGCGCTGCCGTTTGATGAGGAGATCGAGCGCCGTCAGGATCGGCAGGCCCGCCTTGATCAGGGTCAGAAACTGCTGATTGAAAATCAGGAACGTTGCCTGTTTCAGCTTGCGGCTGCGTCCGAACTGGCCGCCGCCGGTACTGAGGATGGTCCGGGGCTTGACCCAATAGACCAGGTATCCCTGCTGCGTGAAGCGGTCGTGGACCTCGGCTTCGGAATAGCCGTGCTCCACCTGCTGCCGCAGATGGCCCTGTTCGTCGGCGACTTTGACCAGGAATTGTGCCATTTACTATCGGTTAGTTCCGTGTTTCCGGGGTCTTTCTCCCGGTGTTCCATGCCCAGTGTAACATCGTGTTCCCAAAGCGCTTACCGCAACCTGTCCCTCTGTGTGGTACGCAAGTAACCAAGGCCTTTCAAATGGGTATCCGACTCCTCCGTAGAGACGCGGCTTGCCGCGTCTCAGACCGAACCCAACTTTGGCGGCGCGGCACGCGGGAGACCGGGCAAACCCCGTCTCTACGGCGGTGCCAATTCGCCTTCCACCGTTTCGACCCCCGGCGGAGGGGTGAACCGAAATCGACTGTCGTTCAAGTCCAAATTCTCTTTCCAGCCGGCAAAGCGAAACTCTGTGGCCGCCCCGTCCGGTTCCAGTAGTACGATGCGGACAATCTGGTCGGCCGGAGTGATCTCCAGTTGCACCTCGTTCACCTGGCCTGCCATCGCCTGAGGAATCCCCCGCAACAGGGTGTTCCCGGCACCCAGCGGCGCTTGATCCACCACCTTGGAAAGTCCTCGTAACTCATTCTCCAATTTGGTTTTACCGAGCAAGAATGCAAGGGGTGATCGCAAGTCGTCCAGCTTCCAGAGTTCCGTCTTTCTGAGTTGCCGTTCCGCCGGCAGGTAAAACCACACCGCTTGCCCGTCGCTGATAAACAGCTTCTCTTTCGGAGAACGATATTCCCAGCGCATCTTGCGCGGCTTTTTCAGCCACAGCGTACCCGATTCCACGCGTTCCGGGCCATCGCCCCGGTAGATCTCAGTGAAGTCCGACTGCAAACTGCGCAGGTGGTTGTAGTGGTCATCGACCGCCCGGGCGAGTTGACGGATATCCTGGGCTTGCGTGGGCAGGACGAAGACTGTGAGCAGTATCAACAGCGAGAGAAGGCGGCGGTTCAACGATGGATCCCCTTCCCGATTCTACTGCGGCAGCTCTGTCGCGTGCTGTAAATCACAGATGAATGTTCAACGCTTTATTTGAGCTTGAGCCGCCCCTGGGCGTCATGGCAAACTTTTCAGTTCCTTATGATGCGGCAAACTAGAATTCGTCGTTGCTGCGTGGCGGCCGTTCTTTTTACGGCCGTTGGAGTCTTATTCCGTGGTTTGCCGGTTGTCGCGCAGCAGGCAAAACGAGCCACGAGTGTAGAAAGCGAACCGGCCCCACTTCTTAAGGAGGCCGATGACCAGTTTCGGAAAGGTTCCTTCGACCAGGCAATCGCTCAATACAACCAGGTGCTGAAGTCGGGCACGGAAACTGCGGAAGCGTACACAGGAATCGTCCGCTGCTATTTGAAGCAGGACAAGCTTCGCGATGCCGACGAGATGTTAGTGAAGGGGCTGCAAGCCAAGCCTGCAGACCCCGGACTCAAGGTCGTGCAGGCGGAGTTGCTGTTCCGCCAGGGCAGGATTCCCGATGCCGAGAAGATCTTCGTCCAGGTGATCAATGCCGGAGGGGCTCCGGCGCGAGCTTATTTGGGGCTGGCTCGAATTTCTTCTGCCTCTGGCCTGTACGCGCGGGAGCACCGCCTCATTGTGCGAGCCCACGACCTTGATCCCAGTGATCCGGACGTGCAGAAAGAGTGGATGGGCACACTTCCGCGCCAAGACCGCGTCCAGTTCCTGGAATCCTATCTTGCCGGAACACACGGCGACGCCGCCGATACCCAGCGCGGTCTGCGAGAGTATCTCGAAATGCTCAAAGCACGCCAGAACGGGCCAGCTGCGCACTGCCGGCTGGTCTCCGACGTGACGGCAACCGAAACAGACCTGCTGCCACTTCAGATCGATGCAAAACACATGCGCGGTGTGGGGCTGCAGGTCGTGGTTAATGGTCAGAAATCCAAGCTCATGCTGGATACGGGCGCGGGCGGAATTACCATCAATCGCAGACTCGCGGAGCGCGCCGGCGTTCAGCGAATGGCGAAGGTGAGCATCGGCGGCGTCGGCGACGAAGGCGCGGCCAAGGGATATTCGGCCTATGCCGATTCGATTCGCATTGGCAAACTGGAATTCCGCAACTGTCTTTTGGGCGTTGTCGACAAAGGCTCTGTAGGTGACGAAGAGGGACTGATTGGCGCAGATGTGTTCCAACAATTTCTGATCGAACTCGATTTTCCCAAGCGCAAGATGAACCTGAGCCAATTGCCGGCCCGCCCGGGAGAACCACCGGTCAAACCTTCGCTTGCGACGGACGATGACCAGGTGCGCTCCGAGCCTGATCCGAAGGCTGTCGGCAACGGCGCGCAGGTGGCGAGTCCCGCGTCGGCCCCCAAATATTTTGACCGATTCATCGGTCCTGAGATGAAGGGCTATGCGGGAGTTCTCCGCTTTGGCCACATGTTGCTTGTGCCCACCAACATCAACGAGGTTAAGGGAAAACTGTTCCTCATCGATTCCGGTGCCTTCAACAATTCGATTACTCCGGATGCGGCGCGCGAAGTCACTAAGGTCCACGGGATGTCAGAAATTACTGTCAAGGGCTTGAGCGGAGAGGTGAACAAAGTTTACGAGACCGGCACAGTTGTGCTGGAATTCGGCGGCCTGCGGCAGAACAATATTGATATGGTTGCATTCGATCTGTCGAACCTCAGTCAGTCCGTCGGAACCGAGGTGTCGGGAATGATCGGGTTCCCTATGCTTAACGCTTTGAATCTGAAAATCAATTACCGCGATGCGCTGGTCAAATTTGAATTTGTGGCCAACCCGGTGATGCACTACCGCAGGATTGACGGTACACGGAATATTGAGGCGTCCCGATTGCCTTTTCCAAAAAACCTGAAACGCTGAGTATCGTTTCCAGCTGTGGATTGTGGTAAACGATCCATACCGTCCGTGGTGCTTCAATCAGCGATTTCCCGAGCCGCTGAAGCACTTCGGACAGCGCACGTTCAGGCAGCGGGTTGAAAAGGTACAGCAGCAGCGGTTCCTCCGGGAGTTCGAACTGGCGAGCGTCGGCAAGCAGGGCTTCGATCCGCGTGCAGCGTTGGGTAGGGCTCCGATAATCGCGGATGTTCTGCTGCGCCGCGCGATGCAATTCCTCAATCCATTCCACTCCCACAATTCTTCGAAATGGATACTCCGATGCCATCAGCAGAGTCCGTCCCTTGCCCGATCCGAGATCGACGAAGGTGAACTGATCGAACTCAATAGGCAGGCTCGCCATCATCTCCCGAAACAGGGCCGGGTCGGTCGGCTGATACGGAGAATGAAATATTCCCAGCAGCCGCGCGCGCCAGTCCACCGTGCCGCTAGTCGTGTTGACGCGGTTCTCCCAGTCGTACTCCATGTCGCCATAACGCTGGCGGCGCCGTTCGGGCGTCGATTCGCGGACGAAGTTCCACAGATTGCGGATCAGAAGGGAAGTCGTGCTTGCGACGCCATGCTCTTGCCTTTGCTCATGCCACCAGTTGCGGAACGCGCTCCGGAATTGTGGGGAGGAATTTGCAGGCACGCAAAGAATGCTAACAAAAGTGCTGGCGTGGAATTGGAATTTTCCTGTAGAGACGCGGCCTGCCGCGTCTCCCGCAGCAGATGAACCGGTGCGAGCGGAGACGGGGCAAGCCCCGTCTCTACTTTGCTGGCCGTGCTTCGCGCGACGGTTGCGGGGGCTGCACGCCTGGCGGAAGTCCCTTGGTGATGAAATAAAGGCTCTCTGGATGCTGCACTTCGATCCGGCCATCCGGCATCAGCTTGTAGGGCCGGCCATTTGGATCGGCGGGAGTTCCACGGATAGACCCGGCCCGCTCCAGATCGCCCATGCTGGCCGGCAATCGGCCAGACTGTTGAGTGTACTTTGCGATGACTTGTTCCAGCCGAGTTACATCTTCATCCACTTGCAGAGCGCGCAGGTGTTCGACCGCGTTTTGCCGGATGCCTGCTTCCTTGGTGCTCTGGTAGGTGGTGAACCACAACATGCGCGCCGTGTCGAATTCGCCCGCATGCTGCGCCATCCGTGCCGCGAGGATGGGCATAAATTGACTGGTTACCGGAAGTTTTGCTCCCTGGGCAAATGCATCTGCCGCTTTGGAGTAGTCCTTGAACTCGGTGAAGTATAGAAATCCCAAATTATAGTAAAGCCGCCACTGGTCGGGATTGTGCTCGATTCCGTACCTCATGAGCTGCAGCGCGGATTCCGGTAACCCCGCGCCGTTGGGTGGTTGGGGAGCGAGGAAGTTGGCCCCAAACTGGTAGGCTGGCAGCAGCTTTGGATCGAGTTCCGTCGTGATTTCGAGCAGGGGCGCCAGCAAGCGGAAATCGCCGGAACCGCTGTGATGCTGTTCGCCAAAGTACTGCACCGCCCGTGTCCAGTAGATGTCGGCGAGTAATCCAGTGTAGCCGAGGCTCAACCAACGCAGCACATTGGAAGAGCGCAGATAGAGCGCTTCTTGCGCTACCGATCGCAGGCGCGAGCGGTCGATGGCGTTGAGGGTCGCAATTCCTCCTGCCATGGACAACATTAGCACCGCGGTCGCCACCAGGTTTACGCGCTGGGTGGAACTCATTTCAAATTCCGGCGCTGGAAGATCAGCACCGCTCCCGAAATCGCCATCGCCGAGTACAGCAGCGCATACACGGTGTTGTAGAGCATCAAGCGCCCGGGGACGGCGTCGCCATGCGCCACCTGGCTGATCACGTTCAGCGCGGAAAAATTCGGTACCAGATAGGCGATGGCGGTCGCGAGCCAGCCTCCCTCCCCCGGCATGATTCTGGCAAAGCCCCGCAGATCTTCCGCCAGGCTTCCGATAACGAACAGCGCGAAAGTAAAGACGGCCGACATGAGAGGCGTCGAAAAGGAAGAGAAAAACAGGGACAGGGCGCACACGATGAAAAACTGCAGGACAATAAAATAGAGTGCAGCCAATACCCACACGTCCATCCTCTCGAATTTGTGCGCCACGTACAGCAGTGCGAGAAACACGCCGAGCGCCATGAAGAAGGTGTTCACCACCAACGTTCCCGTGAGCCCAAAAAACTTGCCGACTACGAATTCCCAACGTCGAACCGGGCGCGATAACACGGTGTAAAGAGTGCGCTTGTCCATTTCTTTCGACACTAGTCCGATCCCGATGAAGATGGCGATCACCACTCCGAACAGGGAGACCGCCGTCAGGCCCAGGTTCACCACCACCAGGCGCTCGATATCGATGGAAATTTCACCCACCAGGATCGCCGCCCCGGAAAGCAGCAGTGCATAGGCGATCAGGTTATACAGGACCCGGTCGCGCACCGCTTCGCGGAACGTATTGAAGGCGATGTTTGCGATTCTCGAGTTCACGCGCTGGCCCCTTTCCGGCTTTCTTCTTCATGGGTTTCCGAGGGCCGAAGTTTCTGGATGTAATATTCCTCAAGCGAGTTGCGCACCGGCGTCAATGAAATCAGTTTGAGGCGCTCGCGGCGCAATACTTCCAAAGCGGCATCCTGCTGCTCTTCCGTCAGTACAGCATTCACCATGTCCCCGCTGACCCAGGCTTGAGCTCCGAGGGCGGCCAAACCTGCGGGCACGTTTTGCGCGCAAAAGATGATCTCGACTTTACCCTTGGTTTGAGAGGTCAGTTCCGCTACTGCCCCCACGCCGCGCAACTCGCCCTCATGGATGATGCCCACCCGGTCGCAAAGTGCTTCCGCATCCGACAGGATGTGGGTCGAAAAGAAAACCGTCTTGCCTTCGGAACGCAGTTGCTGAATGAGATCTCGAACCTCGCGCCGCCCCACCGGGTCCAGTCCCGACATCGGTTCGTCCAGAAATACCAGCTTCGGCTCGTGCAAGATGGCCTGCGCCAGTCCCACCCGCTGCAACATGCCCTTGGAGAACTTCCGCAATTGCACGCCGGCGGAATCGCTCAATCCCACCCGCGCCAGCATTTGCTCCACACGGCCCGAGCACGCTTTGGCCGGAACTCCAGAAAGCTGCGCGTAATAATTGAGCAGTTCCCGGGCGCTGAGATGGTCGTAGAAGTAGGGTTGCTCGGGCAGAAATCCAATCTGGGATTTCACACGCGGATCGTCCATACGCATGCCCAGAATCCGCGCCGTGCCTGCGGTTGGAAACACCAGCCCCATGAGAAGCTTAAGGGTAGTGGTCTTGCCCGCGCCATTCGGGCCGAGAAAGCCGAAGACCTCCCCTTCTTCAATCGTCAGGCGGAGCGGGCGCAGGGCGAGTTTTGGCCGTTTGCGCCAGAATCCGACGAGATATTTTTTTTCGAGATCGAGAATTTCAATCGCAGCCATGGCTATCCGCGCAGTGCCGGGCCCCTTGCTGGAAATTTGATGTGGAATCTAATAAATCTAATAAAGAGGATTATAAGCAATGCTATTGCGCGACGCGGGTGGGAGTTCCTCGGAAAGGTTACGAAGGTAAACTGCCCGGTGGGGGACCGAAGCCGGTTCCTGGGAAATCGATCGCTGTCCCAGCCCTAATTCTGGGGAGCGATCGTAGGATCGCAGGTGGAGATCGTGTTCAGGCTATAGCGGACCACCGCGTCAGCAAACGAACAGAAATAGCGGACCCCATTGTAGTTCTGCTGGATCGGGCCTGCGACAATCGTGTAGGCGGAATTCGGTGGGCCTGTGACGGTGGTCAGCGTGAAGGAATACCCCTGCCTTGTGCCACTGGCCAGAGTCTCGTCAATCAAGCAGGCGCCGGTCGCACTCGGCGGACTACAACTGGTTCCTGCCAGAGCCGTCAGGGTAGCCGCATAGCCCACGGTCGGATAAGCCGAACTGAACGAGATCTGCGCCGTGTTCACGGTCCGGACCGCTGCCACTGCGGCTGACTCGTTGGCCGCCATGCGCGAATGCAGAAAACTGGGTATCGCAATCGCCGCGATGATCAGAATGATGGCCACGACAATCAACAGTTCAATGAGAGAAAACCCTTTAGTTCTTCGCATCGCATCTCCTCCGAGCCGGATGACGACATGAGATCCAGTTCTCGACAGGACTGTTGCACTTTGCGTGCCGGACTAGTCCCCCCCCACCAACCGCATAAGTGGTTTGAATGCAATGCAATTCGGAGCCACCCTCCCCTCGTGCGCCGCTTTCGCCATTCTCCTGCATCGCAAGGGACATTTTGTGTCAGTCGATTTCCGGACTTGGGACCGAGCAATTACCAAAAAAGGGTCTCACAATAAAAAAAGCAGAGGATTTCTCCTCTGCTTTTTTTCGGCTTGTACCCTCCCCCAGGTACTTTGCCACATTCGAGTTACTGCAGTGGGCTAGCCGCATTTGTGCAAGCCGAACCCGCCAACGTTGCCGCTCCAGAACGCACAACCGCGTCCTCAAACGAGCAGAAGTAGCGCACGCCCGTCGAATTCGGACTCAGCGGGTCAGCCGATGCTTGATAGCCCACGTTCAGTCCGGCGTTGGCCGTAGACCCCATGGCAAACGTATAGCCGCTCTTGGTGCCGGCCGCTAGATTCGTATCGATCAAGCAAGCGCTGTTTGAAGCCGGCGGATTGCAGGTCGTGCCCGCTAGATTGGCCAAATTGACCGAGAAGCCGACCGTCGGGTAAGCGGAGTTGTAAGAAATCTGTGCTGTGTTCAGTGTACGAATCGACGCCACTGCGGACGATTCATTGGCCGCAATACGTGCACGCAATAGGTTCGGGATAGCAATCGCGGCGATGATCAGGATGATCGCCACCACGATCAGCAGTTCGATCAGTGAGAAGCCCTTTTGTTTCCGCATTTAAATTGTCCTCGTCTCCGTTTGACTGTTTTGGTTGGATGACCAACTCGTGTGTACTATCGCACTCTGAGGGCCAGAGACCCAAGTGACGGAAGTCAGATGTCCTTCTGGTCGAACATTCAATGTTTTCAGTGGCCTTCCGCGCGGTAGTTACCACCCCGGTCACTCTCGGTTCTCCGCCGTATGACACTTTCAAGACCCTGATTGACAAATTTTGCCAGTCCGCCGCCATTTCGCCCGTCCCCTCAAACTGCCCGCCTGGGGCCGCGTTTCCTATTTTTGAAACGCCCGCCGCGGCTTTTCTTGCGTCGGAAATTGTATCGTCAGAACACCGAGTAGCCCGCGACGTAAAGTCGACCATTCACTCCTGACACACTGCAGTTACTTGTCTCGGCGTTTGCCGGTCGTTAGTCTTTTGTCAACTGCTCAGACGGCGGTATCTGCCGACCTGCGCTCCGCGCCTGCCCGGAAGCGTCTGAACCTGGAAATACTATGGACCGTAATCAAGCAGCCGAGTCCTCCCCGTTGCCTCTGTTCTCTCGCCCGGGAACAATGGAGATCATCGTCTGCAGCGTAACTGCGCTTGCCTATCTCGGCACGCTCGCTTTCGGATTCGTGTACGACGATGTCCCGCAAATCCTCAAAAACCCTGCCATCCACGACTGGCGTTACCTGCCCCAGTACTTTACGTCCCACGTGTGGGCGGCAATCTATCCCAATAGTGCGGGAAATTACTATCGCCCACTGTTTCTTTTGTGGCTCAGGCTGAACTACGCGCTCTTTGGCGAGAACCCGGCGGGTTGGCACGGAGCCAGTGTCTTGTGCCATGTTGCAGCGACCTACTTGGTGTTTCGTGTTGCGCAGCAACTGGCACGCGACCGCACGATCGCCTTCGTCGCGGCGCTGTTCTTCGGGTTGCACCCGGCGCACGTTGAGAACGTAGCGTGGATCTCAGGCGTCACGGACCCGCTGATGGCGTCCTGCGCGTTGGGGAGTTGCTCCGCTTTCCTAAGCTTTCGCGAATCGCGAAAGGCGTCTCAATTTGTATTGTCACTGGGATTGTTTGCTCTCGCGCTCCTCTCCAAGGAAACTGCGATCGTCCTACCTTTGCTGATCGTTGCGTTGTCGCTGATTCGTCCACAAGACCGGACTCAAGATCAAGCGAGTGGCAAGAGTAAGACGGCTGCCCGAGAAGCTGCACCTTATGCCCTTCTCGTCCTGATCTACATCGGCGTTCGCTACCGGACATTAGGAGGCCTCGCTCATCCAACGATCGCGATTTCATGGACTGAGATGTTCCTTTCCGGGCCCTCGGTTGTCCTTTTTTACGTGAAGCATCTGCTTCTCCCGCTTCGCCTGAGCGAGTTCTATGCAATCGACTACGTCCATTCCGCCACCGGTACATCGGTCCTGTTGCCGCTATGCGTTCTGCTAACGGTTGGGCTAGTCCTGTATTATTGCATTCGCACACTTCCGCAAAAACAAGTTGCATTCTTTGCGCTCGCGGTAATCGTCCTTCCGCTACTGCCCGTGCTCGACCTGCGCTCCCTCACTGCCGGCGACATCGTGCATGATCGTTATCTGTACCTGCCGTCGGCCGGTTTTGCGCTCCTCGTCGCACTTTCTATCGCTGCCTTAGGGCAGCGCATGACCGATCGCCAACGTATCATCGTGCCCGCAGCGCTCACCGGCGTCCTTGCATTGCTCTTCGCCGGCCTGACTCTTGCTGAGCAGATGCAATGGGCCAACGACATCGCACTCTATACGCGCGGTCTGGAATCGGCGCCGGACAATCTGACAGTGCGCGACAACCTCGCCAACGCCCTGCTGGACGCGAATCAGCCCAGTCGCGCCGTTCCGCTGTATCTCGAGGTCATCAAAAGAAACCCGAATTTCTGGCGGTCCAACTACAACCTCGGATTCGCGTACTACAAGATCGGAAACTTCACTGCAGCCCGGGAGTCCCTGCAACGGGCCATCATGATCGACCGCAACGACTCGGATCAGTACATCTATCTGGCAATCGTCGAACTCCAACTGAAGAAGCTCCCTGAAGCAGCCGACAGCGCTCGTCAGGCGATCGTAAGAAACCCGCAAGCTCGCGGCTACCATTTCATTCTCGGATTGATCTGTGAATCCCAAGGCGACCGGGAAGCCGCCATCGCCGCCTTCAAAACAGAGTTGACGCACTACCCGGATAACGCTGCAGCCGAAGGGGAATTGAAGAAAAGTGAAGGGGTGGTGGCGAATTCTCGTCCCTGAACTTTGCAGTACCAACGGGGCCGTAGGTCTTGAGTGTACCCGCTTTTTCTCGGCGTCCTCGGCGTCTCGGCGGTAGAATGGCCCTCGCTGGAGCACCGATGACGAACCTTCCTTTAAGTTCCGCCCACTCCCTGGATCGTGACATCGCGCGGGCTTCCACTCTGCCCGCGCCCCTCTATTTCAGTTCTCAAACCTTTGACGAGGAACGGGCCAGGCTCTTCGGCTCCACCTGGCAGGTTGTCGGTCATGTTCACCAGGCCACGAACCCCGGCGACTACTTCACGTTCGACCTTATCGGAGAGCCGCTCCTGATCGCCCGTGGCGACGACGGCGTTCTGCGCTGCTTTCATAACATTTGCCGCCACCGCGCCGGCAACCCCGCCTCGGGTTGTGGAAACCGCAAACTTTTCCGCTGCGGCTACCACGGCTGGACCTACCGCCTCGACGGCGCTCTTCTGGTGACCCCAGAATTTGACGGCGTCGAGGATTTTGATGCTAAGGAATTCGGGTTGGTTCCGGTTCACTGCGAGGAATGGTTCAACTTGGTCTTCGTGAATCTCGATCCCGAGGCCCGGCCGCTGCACGAAAGTCTGGGCGAATTGCCCGCCCAGGCAGAGAAGTTCGGTTTCCGCAGCATGAAGTTTTCCGAACGCCGCACCTACGAGATGAATTGCAACTGGAAGACCTACATCGACAACTATCTCGAGGGATATCACGTGCCGAGCGTCCATCCGGCGCTCAATCGGGAAATCAACTACAGTGCCTACACCGTCGAGCCCTATCCCCAGTACGTCCGGCAGTGGACTCCGATCCGCGGCGCGCAACCCGGAGATGCCACCCCGCGGAGGTATCAGCAGGCCGGTGATGACCTGACCGCTGATTATTTCTGGGTGTTTCCGAACTGGATGCTTAACTGCTATCCCGATAATGTCTCGCTTAACATCATTTTGCCCCTCGCCCCCGAGCGAACCTTGGCAATCTTTGAATGGTATTTGCCCGAGAATGAACTGGGAAGCGAGGCTGCCAGCAAGGCTTTGGCCTTCAGCGATGAGATTCAGGTCGAGGATGTCAGTATCTGTGAAATTGTGCAGAAGAACCTGCATTCCCGCAGCTATTACAGCGGGCGCTACAGCGTGAAGCAGGAAAAAGGCGTCCATGCCTTCCACCAGATGTACCGGGAACTTATGCCGCCATAGGAAGCGGCGGGAGAGTTGGTTACCGTCGATTTGTTCCGCGCAACCCCAAATGGCTCGCAGTCCATCGATCACGCTAAAATCAGCTTCGGCGGGGAGGTGCGCGACGTTACCGAACGGCAGCGAACCTCCGGTCTACACGATCCGCCTCCAAATAGCGACATGTCCTCATCCCGCGAAATGCGTGTTGTCATCTGTAGTCTCGTGTTGGCAGCGGCTACGCTCGCTTTCTACAATCCCATCATCCATAGCCGGTTCATCGACTTTGACGATTCGTCCTACATCCTGAAAAATCCCCATGTTCAGGGGGGCTTGACCTGGGGCACAGTGAAGTGGGCGTTCACAACGTTTCGCGAGGGAAACTGGCATCCTTTAACTTGGCTGTCGCATGCCTTGGATTGTCAGGTTTTTCGCCTCAACCCGGTTGGCCATCACTACACAAATTTGCTGCTGCATGCCATCAATGCCGTGCTGCTTTTCCTTCTATTGCGGCAGGCGACCGGACTCACCTGGCCCAGTCTGGTGGTGGGCGCGCTGTTTGCACTGCACCCGGTCAACGTGGAGTCCGTTGCCTGGGCCGCCGAACGCAAGAATGTTCTTAGCATGCTGTTCTTCTTGCTCGCTCTGCATGCTTACGACCGATATGCGCGCACAGGTCGACGTGATCTCTATCTGTGGGTGGCTGTTTGTTTTGCTTTTGGTCTGATGGCGAAGCCGCAGATCGTGACGCTACCCTTTGTGCTGCTGCTTTGGGATTACTGGCCGTTGCAACGAATGGGTCGGGGACCCGCGGCCGGGGAGGCGCTTCTGGCTTCCGCTCCGCGCTCGTTCCCAGCGCTCGTCCTCGAAAAGTGGCCCCTATTCCTTCTTGCGGCTGCGGATTCGGTGGTGACCGTATTAGCACAGCGGGCAGGGAATTCGGTAAGAACTTTTGATCAAGTTTCCCTCGGAGCGCGCGGAGAGAACGTCTTGATCTCCTATGTGCGCTATATCGGAAAGATGTTGTGGCCGACATCGCTTGCTCCCATGTATCCGCGCCCCCAGAATTCGCTGCCCGGCTGGCAGGTCTTGGCGGCGACGGCGTTGTTGCTTCTGGTCTCGGTGCTTGTTCTTCGCTGGCGCGACCGGCGCTATTTGCCCATGGGCTGGTTCTGGTTTCTGGGGACCTTGGTCCCGATGATCGGGATCATCACGGTCGGCGAGCAGTCGATGGCCGATCGCTACGCTTACATCGCGTTCGTTGGATTGTTTGTGGCGGTGGTATGGACTCTGGATGCGCTAGCCTCTGAGCATCGAATCCCCAACGCATGGCGCGCTGCTGCCACGCTGGGGGTGGTCTTCCTGATGGGATGTCTCACCTATCGCCAGCTTGGCTACTGGCACGACGATGACACCCTATGGCGATATACGTTAAGCGTGACCAAAGGGAATTACCAGGCGCACAACAATCTCGCGTTTGCTCTGGCGGAACAGGGCCGGTCGGACGAGGCGATCGCCGAATTCCGGGCGGCCATGGCACTGCACCAGTATCCGCCTGAGCAGGTTCTCGCTCTGGCCTTCTATGAATTGCGTATTGGGCATCCCAAGGAAGCCATCGAAGAGTCCGATTCGGTGCTGCGATCTTCCTCTGCTCCGAAGGTGCAGGCTGTGGCATGGAGCGAGGTTGGTCAAGCCCATTTGCAGTTGCGCCACTACGATCAGGCTGCCGAGAGCTACAGGAATGCCTTGCGCCTGAGTCCGGAGAACGAAATGGCGCTGGTTGGTTCGGGTCTTATAGCGCTTCGCCAGGGACAGTCCGATCTGGCGGTCAACCAGTTCGGTCGAGTGGTGAAGCTCGATCCCAGTGATGTGAATTTGCTTTTGCTGGCGCAATCGCTGCGCCAGGCAGGCCGTTCTGCGGAAGCGGAAGCTGCGTCGGCACAAGCGCGGAAGGTTTCTCCGAACTTGAGTGAAGCAGAAGCCGCGGCTGGACAATTCCTCTCGGTAGCCGATGTTAAGACACAGCCTTGAGAAAAGCAGTTGTCAGCTATCCACCATCGCTGACAGTTCCCATTCTATAAACGCCCAGGGGAAGCGGAACCGGAAGGCCGAGACCTGACACCTGGTTTACGACTTTCGCTTGAGCAGCAAGCACGTCATGTCGTCATGCTGCGGAGTGTTGCCCACGAACCGATCCAATTCCGCTAGCAGCGTGCGCAGCAGTTCTGCCGGAGTCGATGCCGCGCCGCGATCCACTACTGCTATCAATTCCGGTTCGCTGTATTCTTCGTTCTTGAGGTTCACTGCTTCGACGACTCCATCGGTAAAGATCACCAGCCAGTCTCCAGGATCCAAGCGAGTTATTCCCGTCTGGTAAGGTGTTTCTGCAAAAATTCCTACCGGGAGGCCTCCGACTTCCAGTCGCTCCACCGCACCTGAGTTCTTCCGCAAAATGGGAACATTGTGGCCGGCGTTGAGGTAAATCACGTCCCCGGTCTCCGGATCCAACTCAGCAAAGAAGGCCGTCGTGAAGCGAACTCCTCCCATGCTGTTCGAACAGGCATAGCGATTCACGCCAGCCACCAACTCCGCCAGTGCGACGCCGCTCGTCGACAGCGTTCGCAGGCTGGCCTGGAACGTCGCCATCAGCATCGCCGCCGGAATGCTTTTTCCCGCCACATCGGCCACCACGAACAGAATTCGGTCTTCACTCGAGGTGCGTCCGGGCCGCAGGATCACATCGTAGTAATCGCCCGCCACCGTGTTTGCCGGACGGGTGGCATAGGCAATCTGGTATCCGGGAATCTGCAATGGCGCGCCCGGCAACAACCAGACCTGAATATCCTTGGCGATCTCGAGGTCGCGCTTCATCACCACCCGATCGGCGAGTTCCAGCAGCAGCACCAGCAGCAAGAGCAATCCGCCCCAGACGTGCATGTCCAGTTGAAAGCTTTCGACGTGTCCGGCGCGGTTGGTGTAGGTCATCCCGCCGGAAGGGAAGAACAGCAGAATCAGCGCCAGTAGCACCAGCACGCGGCGCGCCGGGGTCAGTTTTTCCAGGATCGCCCAGAACAGCGCCTTCGCCATTTGCCAGCCGCGCCGGCGACGGGACGGTTCTTCTTGGAGATTGTCGAGGCCCGCCGAATAGAGCCGGTAGCTCGACCGGGCATCCTTTTCAAACTGCGACCAGAGTTGGTGGACAGCCAGCCCCTCGCTCACCCGATGCCAAAATTGCCGGGCATTGTCCTGGAGAGATCGTCGGGGAACAGTTTGATTAGCAGAGGCCATGCGGAGCAATCATTATAGGTTGTGGAGAGCCGGGCGTCTCGCCCGTCCAGCCCGGCGGGGACGCCCGGCTCTCCACCAGACGCAAAAAGCGAACCAGCTCAAAACAACTCCATCTGTCCGATTTCTGCGTGCATCCTGCGACTGCTGCGGGCGTGCTCGTTTCCGATTCCGTATTTCCGTCGCAGGGCCGCCATCAGTTGCGACAATCGCTGCCCGTATCCTTTGGGGAGAAATGCCCGCTCCGCATAACGCTTCCGATATTGCTCCACCCGGGCGGGGAAGTTTTCTTCCAGAAAGGGCAGGAATACCGCCGCCGAACAAGGTTTGAGAAAAAGCGGGTTGGCAAAGACATACTTTGCGCCCGCTTCCTTGGCAGCTTTCACCAGGGCCTCGAGATCGCGCGGGGAGTCCGTGATCTCCGGCAGCACCGGAGCGCAGATCACGCCCGCGTCCACGCCCGCAAGATTCAACTGGCGGACCGCTTCCAGTCGCAGATCGGGCCGGGGTGCACGCGGTTCCAACTTGCGCGCCAGTTCTACATCCATCGTGGTCACGGTGACATTCACAAAGATGCGGTTGTGTTCGCTCACGCGCCGCAGGATCTCCGCATCGCGAGTGACCAGGTTCGACTTGGTCACAATTCCTATCGCGAGCCCGGAATGCCGCGCCAGTTCCTCGAGGATTGCCCGCGTAACCTCGAAGCGCCGTTCTGCCGGCTGATAGGGATCGGTTGCCGTGCCAATTGCGATCTCCTCCCCACGCTTGACCTTCTTCAACTCCGATTGCAGAAGGGCCGCCGCTTGTTGCTTGACGAAAATCTTCCGCTCGAACTCCAGGCCATCCCGCAGTTCCATGAACTCGTGGGTATAGCGCGCATAGCAGTACTTGCAGGCAAACTCGCAACCACGATAAGGATTGATGGCCCAGGTGAAGGGAAGATTTCGTCCGCTGACCACGCGGCTGAGGAGGGAACGAGCCCCGAGGGTGAAGTACTCGACGTTGTGTCCCTCTCGAAGGGAGTCAGCTTCGGCGGCGATGCGTGCAATGCCAACGAGCTTCGGAGCGCCGGTTTCGCCGAATAGTGGAAGGGAAGACATTGTCGTATTCGCTATTTGTTCGCCCATAACAATAGCGCGGGCGTGGGAGCCTGTCAAACCGGAGCTTCTGTCCTCGGACGTTTGGGTAAAAAGCGGAAAACTCTTGCTTCTGACTCGGAATCAGATTGCGCACTCTGCACAAAATTAATCAAAAAATCAAAGATGACAATCTCGAGGTGGGCTAACATAGCCCTACCCCCTACCGGGCGCGGGCAAGCGAGCCGCCGCGCACTTCTTACAACTTGGAGCGGTTCCCATGAAGCGACCTTTCTCAATGGCTATTGCGATTTCGACCTTGCTGTCCCTGGCACCGCTTGCCGTGGCGCAAGCCTACTCCGTCACTACGATCGGGGTAGCGTCCCCACGCGCGGTGGACAACAAGAGCGACGTCGCGGGAGTGTTTCAGTTCGCCAAGAACCCGCCCCAGGCGCACGCCTTTGTGTGGAGCAAGAGCGGTGGCAAGAAGGATCTCGGGACGTTGGGTGGAGATGACAGCGCGGCATTTGGAATCAACACATCGGGCCAAGTTGTAGGCCAGGCAAATTCGTCGGCAGGTGCGCTTGATCAGGCGTTCTTGTGGACTCAGAGCGCCGGCATGATCAGCCTGGGCACGCTCGGAGGCCCGAGCAGCGTCGCCAATGCGATCAACACATCCGGGCAGGTTGCCGGACAGGCCGATCTGGCAAACGGCTTTACACACGCATTTCTCTGGAGCCAAAGCGGCGGATTGCTGGATCTGGGCACGCTGCCTGGCGGCCAGCAGAGCGGCGCCAACGCTATCAACACGGCGGGACAAGTTGCCGGCTGGGCCAATGTCGGCTCCGCCGCCCATGCCATTACCTGGGCCCAGAGCGGCGGCATGGTTGATCTCGGAATCAGCGCAAAGTGCGGCTCAACGGCATTCGGTATCAACGACTCCGGCGAAGTCGTCGGTTGGTACAACGATTCGACGGGGTGTACGTTCACATCGCATGGCTTTTCGTGGACGCACAACGGCGGGTTCAGGGATCTTGGCGTTCTGTCTGGCGGGCAATACAGCTTCGCTTACGGCATCAGTTCCTCGGGTCAGGTGGTGGGGACCGGGCAGTCTGGAACTTCGGCAGTTGTCGCTCTCTTGTGGACAGCCGACGGCGCAGTACACGACTTGAACACGCTGATCTCTTCCAAGACGCGGACGGTGGTGGCGGCCAATGCCATCAACGATGCGGGGCAGATTGTGGTGGACGCGACGGCCAAGAACGGCACGGGGCACTACGCCCTGATCTTGACGCCCATCATGAGCGCGACACTGGCATCGTCGCAGAATCCCTCCCAGCATGGGCAGGCGGTTACCTTTACCGCGACCGTCAGTTCCATTGCGGTTCCACCACCCGATGGCGAACCAGTCACTTTTAAGTCGGGAACGGCGTTGCTGGGCAGCGGTTCATTGAGCAAGGGCGTGGCCACGTTTACGACTTCGAGCCTCGGCGTCGGGCAGCACAAGATCACCGCGATCTACCCCGGAGACTCGATCTATGCCGCCAGCAAGCCAGCGGTTTTGATCCAGGTCGTGACTAAGTAAAGGCGAAGGTTCAGGATGTTCCCCTTCCGAACCTGCCCGGCACAAACGCCGCTGGTACCTCCGAGTACACGGGCGGTCTGCAAAAGCGAACTCATCGGGCACTGCGTCGAATAGAATTAATGCATCATGCGCAGAGTCCTTCCCCTATTCCTGATCGCTGCCTGTTTCCTGTCGAGCTGCAGCAAGACCAAGTCCTCCAGCACGTCAGCCGATGCCTCCGGCGCAGCCAGTTCCTCCAACGACCCCGTGCAGAAAAAGCTGCAGGAACTCGCCGGCAGCGGCGCAAAAAACTGCGGGCTTCTCACCGTGCAAGTTCCGGCCGAAATGGAAGCCGCCAGCAAGTGTGCGATGGATGCCGCCAGAACCAAGAGTCCGTTTTATGTGGAGTATCAATTGCCGGGTATGAACGTGGCCCTGGCCGGCAATGCGCAGGGAAAGCTGCTAACGGTGCAGTCCCAAGCGGGAGGCGCGGGGCTGGTGAGTGGGGATTGTCCCGCGGAACTCCGCGTCGCGCCGAGTGGTCGCGTGACTTGCTATGCCCCGGGAACATTCCCGATGGGCGCGGGAGCCGGATCGCACACGAACATGACGATCCCGCCATTCATGGGTTCAGGCGGTGCGAAAGGCGCGGGGGCTGCTATGCCACCGGGGCATCCCGCGGTTCAACCCAATCCCAAACCGCAGCCTCCCTCGAAGCAACCGTAGAGACGCGGCTTGCCGTGTCTCCATGCCACGAGTCTGTCCTGCTACTGCTGTCCTTGATCCGGCACCAGCCCCGGAGGCGGCGCTGGAATTGAAATATCCACTTTGTTGACCGTCCCGAGCGACGACAGGGGCTTGTCGAATTCGCTCACGTTGCCGACCACGAGGACTGCCATCTGCTCACGGTGGAGGTACTTCGCAGCTACCCGCGCCACGTCTTCTTTGGTGACTTTCTCGATCTCCTTCTGGAAGTTCTCCAGAAAATCCAGCGGGTACCCGTGGAACTCATAGGCCATTTTTTCCTGTAGGACCTTTGCCGGTGAGTCGAAGCGGAAGACAAAGGAATTCAGAATCGCATCTTTGGCGCGCTTGATTTCTTCATCGTTGATGGGACGCTTGGCGAGATCGGCGATCTCCTCGTCGAGCGCCTGAATGGATTCAATCGTGGTCTTGCTCTTGGTGCTCATCATCAGCCGCAGCATGCCGGGATGATCCCAACTCGAGCCCACTCCACCACCTACCGCGTAAGCGAGTCCCTTGGTGGTTCGGATGTCGCCAAACAGACGCGACGAAAATCCTCCGCCGAAAGCTTCGTTGAAAACTGCGACCGCGAAGTAGTCCGGATTCTTGCGCGTGATTCCCGCTGCTACCATTTGAATGTTGCTCTGATTTACGTCGGTTTTTTCGATCTGGTAATAGCCCGGTTTGGCGGGATTCGATTGGATCTCCGGATCGCTCGCCGCGGGGCCCTTGGGCCACGACGCGAAAGCCTCGCGCAGACGAGCTTCCATCTTTGCCGAATCGAAGTCGCCGACTACGCCGAGAATGATGTTGTTCGGGTGAACATACTTGCCGTGCCAGTCGATCAGATCCTGGCGCTTGATCGCAGCTACAGTCGAATACTCGGCGACCCGCGCATACGGATTGTTGGCGCCGTATACGAGTTTCGCAGCCTCGCGACCTGCAATCTGCGAGGGATCGTCATTTTGTCGCGAGATGGCGTCGTACTGCCCCTTCTGCGCAATTTCAATTTTGTCGGCGCGGAACTCCGGATTCTTCAACAAATCCTCGAACACGCGGAAGACGTCGTCGAAGTTTTCTTTCAGGCACGACCAGTTCACGGTGGTTGAGTCGATGCCACCACCAGTCTCGACTTTGGCGGCGCGCTGTTCCAGATAGTCGTCCAGTTGATCGCCGGTCTGCGTCTTGGTTCCGCCGGTGCGCCAAACTTCGCCGTAGACATCAGTCAGGCCGGCTTTGTTCGCCGGAACCGAGCGCTCGCCGCCGCGAATGCGCGCAGTGCCGTCAATCATTGGCAACTCGTGATCTTCCTGCAGGAATACCACCAGGCCATTGGGAAACTCGATGCGCTTGGGTTGCGCCGGATGAAACGCCGGAAGCTTGGCCACTGGAATCTGCTGCCAGGGCTGTGTCTGCGCCCAAAGTTGTGGAGTGCTGAAGAAGCCAACCAACACGACGAATGCCAAGAAGGAGAAGAGTGCGCGCTTCACTGTCCACCTCCCTGCGGGGCTGTGCCCGTTCCCGGCGGCGGGCCGCCGGCAAACTCGATAATTCCCACCGTTCGGTTGTCCGGGGTAAACGTCTTGTTGGCGACTCGGCGAATGTCTGCCTTGGTAACTTTGTCGATGCGATCGACGGAGCGAAACAGTTCCCGCCAGTCGTCATACCGCGCCTGATTCAGACCGAGCGCGAATGCCAGACCCTCATTCGACCCGAGCGAGCGGATGAGATTGGCCTTGGCTCTCGTCTTGATCATCTTCAGTTCTTCATCCGAGATGTCTTCTTTTTTCAGACGTTCAATCTCCGCATGAATCGCAGCTGCCATCTCCTGCGGTTTGTGGCCCGGAATCGGGAGCGCGTAAAACGCGAAAAGATGCGGATATTTGTTTCCTGGATACCCAGTGACTCCGGCCGAGTCCGATGCGATCTGCTTGTCGCGCACCAGTGCCCGGTAGAGCCGCGACGTGCGGCCATTCGACATCAGGTCGGCGATCGCGTCGTAGACCTGGTCGTCCGGGCTGCGGTAATCGGGACGATGATAGCCCTCGAGATAAATCGGCTGCGACTGCTCGTGCAGCACGACGGTTCGCTCGGAATTCTGTGCCGGTTCGGTTGTCGTCGCCGTATCTGGCTTGGGACGCGCCGGAATTCGCGAAAAGTATTTCTCGACAATCGGCATTGCCTCGGAAGCTTTTACGTCTCCGACTACGGTGACGACCATGTTCGAAGGCACGTAATACTTATCGAAGAAATTCAATGCATCGGTTGCCGAGAAGGAATTCAAATCCGAGATCCAGCCGATCGTCGGCCGGTGATAAGGATGGGCTGCGAACGCCTCTTGGGTGAATTGCTCGAACAGTCGACCCTGGGGATTGCTGTCCGTGCTCATGCGGCGCTCCTCGATCACCACATTGCGTTCTTTGTAAAATTGCCGCATCACGGGATGCTGGAAGCGCTCGGATTCAAGATAGGCCCACAATTCCAACCGGTTGATGGGAAACGAGTAGTGGTAAGCGGTTTCATCGAGGTCGGTGAAGGCGTTCATGCCTTCGCCCCCTTCGCCTTCTACGATCTTGCCGAACTCGTTGTTGTAAGGCGTGGAGAACTTGTCAGCGGTGGCAATCGCGTCCTTCCAGCTTTGTTCCAGTTGCATCAGCTTCTGTTGGTCGCGGCCCACCGGCTTGTCGCGCTCGGCCAGGTAGGCGGCGTAAGTGTCTTCAACTTTTGCCAGGGCCACTTTCTCGCCGGCATAGTCGCGCGTTCCAATCGTGTCCGTTCCCTTGAAGGCCATGTGCTCGAACATGTGCGCCAGGCCGGTCTTGCCCATGGGGTCCTGCACGGAACCCGCATCCACGTGGGTGAAGAACGAAAAGACCGGCGCCTCAGGCCGCTCGCAGATGATGATGGTAAGACCGTTGGCGAGTTTCTTTACCGTGGTGCGCTTCTCGAAAGAAGCCAGATCCTGGCTGAGAGCGAGCGAGCAGAAAACGAAACAGAGGACGATTGTTTGGAGAGAAATTAAGCGAAACTTCATCCTGCCTCCACGACGGGTCACCAAAGGAATGCCAAAAATTCGAAGTTACGTGGATGCGGGGAAGGTTGTCAAACGAACAGGATCGAGTGGCGGGTCAATCCAGGCATAGAACAAAGAAAACTCATGAACCACCAAGGACACAAAGTCTCACGAAGCCTTCTGACGTCACGGGTTTCCTTGGTGAGACTTCGTGTCCTTTGTGGTTAAGGTTTCGCAAGTTGAACTGCTAGAGCGTCAGGAAAATAGCGGTGCTGGAAGTAGAGCGCAACATTGACCAGCATAATCATGACGGGCGCTTCGTCCAGTCGGCCGGGGACGCCCGGCCCTCCACATCAGCTCTCCCACACCCACGTTCCGCCAACCATGGTGCGTTCGATAGGAATGTTGATGATGTTGGAGGGATCTTCTTTGAATACGTCGCGACCCAGCACGACAAGGTCGGCGAACTTGCCTGGCTCGATTGAGCCCTTCACATTTTCTTCATAGGAAGCGTAAGCGCCGTTGATCGTTCCCACGCGAATCGCTTCTTCCAGCGTGATCTTCTGCTGCGGGCCCCAGACATTGCCCTTGGCATCGGTGCGCGTGACTTCGGACTGCAGCGCCATCATCGGTTCAAACGGGCCCGGAGGATAATCCGATGCCTGGGTCGGCCGGATTCCGGCATCGATGAAGCTGCGCAACGCAAACATATGGTTCACTCGCTCGGGGCCGTACTCCTTCATCTTTTCGCCGTGATAGTACGCGTAGGTGGAAAAAGGTGTTGGAATTGCCCCCAGCGCCCTGATCCGGGCGATCAGCGAATCGTTGACGACGGTGCAGTGTTCGAGCCGGTAACGCGCGTCCTTGCGCGGCAGTTCTTTCTGTAGCCGCTCGTACACTCGCAATGTGATATCGATGCCGACGTCCCCATTGGCATGGGTTCCGAGTTGCCATCCGGCCGCGTGGGCCTTGCGTGCCTGTTGGTAGAGTTCTTCTTCCGGAGTCACGAGAATTCCGAAATCGTCGGCACGTCCGATGTAGGGCTGCGACAGCCGCGCCGTACGCTCGGAGATCGAGCCGTCGCAGATCATCTTCTGCGCGCCGACCTTCACCCAATCGTCGCCCAGCCCGGTCTTTACTCCGGCCGCCAGCATCTGGTCCATGAATGCCTGGTAGATGTGGCAATACACACGCATTTTCAGCTGTCCGGCCTCGCGGGCATCCTGGTAGGCCCGCAGATCTTCGGGAGTACCCATGGCGTCCGTCACCGAAGTCACCCCGGTGCGCGTCATCATCTGCGTGATCAGGCGGACGCCCTCGCGATGATCGTCGCGCGTGAAATTCGAAGGGATGATCTTTTCGAAAGTTTCCTTACCCTTCTCGCGCACGTGCCCGGTCAGATGGCCGGTCGCGGGATCGCGATCGTACTTACCGCCTGCCGGGTCGGGAGTATGGTCATCAATCTTTGCCAGCTTAATCGCCGGAGAATTGACCCAAGCCGTGTGGCCTCCACGATGCTCGACCAACACCGGATGCTCAGGAACGGCCGCATCCAATTCTTCACGCGTCAAAGGCCGGCCTTCGGACGTCTTGGTATCATCGTACTTGAAGCCCAGCACCCATTCGCCGGGAGGCGTTTTGGAAGCCCGTTCATGAAGAGCCTTCAGGATGTCAGTGATGGAGCGCAGATCGCAATCCACCATGCGCAGGTGGGAGAGGCCTGCCTCCGCCGGATGCGAGTGCGCATCGATGAAGCCGGGCAGCACCGTCTTCCCACCCAGGTCAATTCTCTTCGCCGCGCCGGCAGCGAGCGCCAGTACTTCGTCATTCGATCCGATCGCTAGAAATCTTCCGCCGGAAATCGCCACGGCCTGGGCCCGCGGCTGGCGCGGATTGACCGTCCAAAAGTTTCCGTTGTAAAGAATAAGTTCGGGCTCGGTGCGGTCAAGGGAGAAGAATCCTAGTGCTCCAATTGCACCCATTCCAAAAACAAACTCGCGACGTGAAGCCGGCATCTGATCTCCTTTTGCGAATGCGGGGACACTATACTAGACGACGCGATAAATCCGTAGTGCGGGAAACGTCGTTGGTCGCTGGTCGTTGGTCGTTCGGCGCGCACCGGCTTGAGCCGGGAGTTTGTGAGACAACGACGAACCGCGAACGACCATCGACTACCGACCATCGACTACCGACCAACGATTACCGACCAACGACTCTTCATGTCCACTCCCACCATCGTCGAAGTGCAGGGCCATAAGCTCAAGCTGACGAACCTTGAGAAGGTTCTCTATCCGGTCACCGGTTTCACCAAAGGGCAGGTGGTGGATTTCTACGTACGCATAGCGCCCGTGCTGGTGCCGCATCTTGCCGGGCGTCCGCTCACCATGAAGCGCTACCCCGAAGGCGTGGACCAGGAATATTTCTTCGAGAAGAACGCCCCGATGCACCGGCCCGATTGGGTCAAGACGGCGCCGGTCTGGAGCGAAAGCAATCACCGCACCATCAATTTCATTCTTGCTGACGACTTGGCGACGCTGGTGTGGATCGCGAACCTCGCGTCGATCGAACTGCACCCCTCGCTCTCTCTGGCGGCTGACATCGCGACGCCCACCACGATTGTTTTCGATCTGGACCCGGGGCCTCCCGCGAACATTGTGCAGTGCGCGCAGGTGGGCCTGTGGGTGCGCGAAATTTTCGATCACTTCGGGCTGCAGAGTTTTCCGAAAACCTCCGGGTCGAAGGGGTTGCAGATTTATGTCCCGTTGAATGCGAAAACCACCTACGAGCAGACGAAGTCGTTTGCCCACGCGATCGCACGCCTGTTGGAGCAGGAACATCCCGACCTTGTTGTCTCCGATATGAAAAAGGCGGTGCGCACGAACAAAGTTCTCGTCGATTGGAGTCAGAATGACCAGCACAAGACCACGATCTCGGTGTACTCCCTGCGCGCGCGCGAGCATCCGACGGTGTCCACACCGGTTACGTGGGATGAAGTCGAGCAGGCGCTGAAGAAAAAAGATGCCGAACGCTTGCTGTTCGAGGCGCAAGACGTACTAGCGCGGGTAGAGAAAATGGGCGACCTCTTCGAACCCGTGCAGAAACTGAAGCAAAAGCTGCCGCAATTGGCGGGGCTAGGGGCGGAACTGGAAGAAGAAACAGAAGACGACGGAGGCATCAACCTCGCCGCTCAGGCCGAGGTGCGGCCGCGTCCGAAGAAAGAGACGACAAGGGCGAAAGGGAAGTCAGCAGCGAGAAAGCGTCGCAAGTTATAATCCCCGCTTGCGCTCGACCGATCCCGGCGCTTCAAGACTCTATGGCGCAACTTTACGTTGGCACCTCCGGATGGGCTTATCCGACCTGGAAGCCCGCTTTCTATCCGGACAGGCTCGCGCAGAAGAAATTTCTGAATTTCTACGCCTCGCAACTGAATGCCGTCGAAGTCAACTACACCTTCCGCCAGTTGGTGAAAGAGACGACCGTCCAGAACTGGATCGCCGAAACCCCCGGGCATTTTCGCTTCACCATCAAGGCACACCAGGTGCTTACGCACATCAAGCGCCTCAAGAACGCGGAAGAATTTCTGACTCGCTTTCTCGCTACGCTGGAAGCTTTGGAGCGCGCTAAGCGGCTGGGTCCCGTGCTCTTCCAACTGCCGCCGAATTTCAAAGCGGACCAGGCGGTACTTTCCGAATTTCTGAAAAGCTTGCCGCGAACCGTGCGCGCGGCATTTGAATTTCGCAACGAATCATGGTTCGACGACGCCACGTGGAACACACTGCGCGAACGCAACATCGCGCTCTGCGTAGCTGAAACGGAAGAGCGCGACACTCCCGATGTCGTCACCGCCGACTACGCTTACTATCGCTACCGCAAACCCGCCTACACGGCGGAAGAACGCCAAGTGATGGTCAGTCGCATCCAGGAGCATCTCGCCGCCGGGCGCGATGTTTTCGCCTATTTCAAGCACGAGGAGACGCCGGAGGGAGTGCTGTACGCGCTTGAGATTTTCCGGGAAGTGAGCCATCCGTGAGAGCGGTTGCTCGCGGCTGGCTCACGGTGCTCTGTCTCTGCCTTTATCTGAATTCGGCCACGGCACGGGATGAGTCGATACGCACGGTCCACGTCTTCGTGGCTCTGGCCGACAATCAGAATCAAGGCATCGTTCCTGTTCCGGCGAAACTGGGGAACGGGTTGGATCCGGAGCGCAACTTGTACTGGGGCGCTGCGGCAGGAGTGAAGACTTTCTTTCGGCACAGTTCTGACTGGACCCTGCTGAGTTGCGGACAGAGGCCGAAGCCGGAAGTCCTGGAACGCTGCCTTTTCAAGCATCGCGAGGCGGAAGTCTACCTGGTGGCCGACGCTTACCGAGGAGACAAAATACGCCAAGCGATCCTTGACTTTCTTGACGCAGCGGCCGGAGCCAGTCCGGAAAAGATCACGTTGCCCACGGCACCCGCAGTGAATCTCACGGTTCGTGGTGGTTCGAGTCTCGTTGCCTACGTGGGACACGACGGCCTGATGGATTTCCAGTTGCCGCTGATTCCGCGCAAGAAAAACGAAACTCACCGCGACGCGATCATCCTGGCGTGCGCGAGCAAGCAGTATTTTGCTGAAGTACTGCGCGCATCAGGAGCGTATCCGCTGCTGTGGACGACCAACCTGATGGCGCCCGAAGCCTATACGCTGAAAAGCGCTCTCGATGGCTGGATTGCCGGGGAAACGAATCAGCAAGTCCATGAGCGCGCCGCCGCTGCCTATGATAAGTACCAGAAATGCGGGATGCGGGGTGCGCGCAGATTATTTGCCACTGGCTGGTAGCGCCACCGGCCTTGAGCACCCGCTTCAACACTTTCCGAGAGCTCGCCGTGACGCGCATACTCACGACAGGTATGGCCTCGGATGCCAACGCGCGGACGCTCTCTGCCTTCCTCGACTACCTGCGGGTAGAGCGCGGATCGGCAAAGCTGACGATTTCCGCTTACACCAGTGACCTGGTGCAGTTCGCGGAGTTCCTGGAAAAACGGAAGCAGAACTTGAACGAAGCGTGCCGCGAAGACGTGCGCGAATACATTCAGGAACTATTTTCCAACGCGCTCGACGGGCGTTCCGTAGGCAGGAAGCTCTCGGCGATCCGTCAGCTTTACCGGCATTTGTTGCTCGATGGAAAGATCAGCAAGGATCCGACCTTGAACATCGACCTGCCAAAACAGTGGAAAGTATTGCCCAAGGCGCTGAGCCGCGAGGAAGTCGGGTCGATGCTGGCTGAGACCGCGCCGCGAAATCAGACTGCACGTGGGCAGGCGCTGGCGCTTCGCGACCATGCCATGCTGGAACTTCTATATGCCGGAGGCGTGCGGGTTTCTGAAGTTGCGGACGCGCGGCTCGAAGATTTGAAACTGGACATGGGGTACATCCTGGTGCGCGGGAAGGGCGATAAAGAACGCATGGTGCCGCTCGGAGTTCCGTCCCAGCAAGCCTTACAGCAATACTTGAAGAACGGCAGGGAACTGATCACCAAGAAAAGAAATTCGCCGCTCTTGTTCGTGGGTCCAGGAGGCCGGCGCCTGACCCGTCAGCGTGTCTGGCAGTTGGTCGGGAAAGCGAGCCTGGCCTCGGGACGCCACGCCAGTCCGCATATGCTGCGCCACTCCTGCGCGACCCACATGGTGGAGAACGGCGCCGACCTGCGCACCGTGCAGACCATCCTCGGCCATTCCGACATTTCGACCACGCAGATTTATACGCATGTTGCGCTCGACCGGCTGAAGAGCGTGTATGCGAAGCATCATCCGCGGGCCAAGGCAAAGGCATGAATTCACCGCAGAGCCACAGAGACACAGAGCAAACCTTTTTTGGTTTCTCAATTCATCAGTCGAGTGATCTTAGCCACGGACAAAAAGTCATGCATTCGTATTCCACTGTGTCTCTGTGTCTCTGTGGTGAACCGCTTCTTGTTTGCCGGACCACATCGTGAAACAGCATCAGCGCACCATTGTCGAACGCGCCACTGACGACTTCCTGCGGCACTTGCGGGAGCGCAATGCCTCGGCGCACACCATCAAGGCCTACGCCGGCGATCTCGACTGCTTTGCGGCTCACATCGGAGCGCGCGATTGGAAGACGATTGACCACATCGCGATCCGCGGCTTCCTCTCGCATTTGTACGACAAAGGATTGAGCAAGACGTCGGTGGCGCGCGCGCTGGCCGCAGTGCGGTCGCTGTATCGCTGGCTGGCGCAGGAAGGTGTGGTCGAGCAGAATCCGGCAAAACTAGTGTCGACGCCCCGGCTTCCGAAAAAACTACCCCGCGTTCCGACGATTGAAGAAATGAATTCCGTGCTCGACGGCAAAATGCCGGAAGTAGCCTCGTTTCCCGAGCGCGATCGCCTGATGTTCGAGCTGCTCTACGGCTGCGGCATCCGCAACTCGGAACTGGTTGGCATCAATCTTGATGACATCAGCCTGAGCAACGAAGCCATCCTGATTCGCGGCAAGGGGAAGAAGGAACGCTTCGTTCCGTTCGGAGGCTCGGCGATGGCCGCGCTCGCCGTCTACTTGCCATGGCGACAGCAATTGCTTGCAACTCTGAAGAAAGCGGCGCCGGAAAAAGGCAAGCCCGCGTTGCTCGTCAATCAGCGTGGCGGACGGCTGACCACTCGCAGCGTGGGCCGCATCGTCAAGCGCATCGCCGTTGCCAAGGGACTGTCGCCCGAAGTGCATCCGCATACTCTGCGGCACGCCTTCGGCACCCACATGCTGGAAGAAGGAGCGGACCTGCGCGCCATCCAGGAACTGCTCGGTCACGAGCGCCTGGCGACCACCCAACGCTACACGCAGCTCTCGGTCAAGCATGTGATGAACGTCTACGATCGGACCCATCCCCGAGCGAAGTGAATGGCGACGATTCCAGGGGCCCCTTTCCTTGCGCGTTGCTCCCCTGGCGTGAGATAGTACCCCGTCATATGGCTTGAATCTTTACCAGCTAACGGTGTCATGATCCGTCTTATTCCGCGCGAGACCAAGTTCTTCGATCTGTTTGCCGAACTTTCCACCAGCATGAATGAAGGTGCGCGCTTGTTGCGCGGCATTCTGGAAGATCCTCACGATCTGGTGGCCAGGGTCGAGCAGATGCAAGCCATCGAACATCGGGGCGACAAGGCGATCCACGCCATCATGACCAAGCTGAACCAGAGCTTTATCACGCCCTTTGATCGTGAGGATATTCACCATCTGGCGTCCGCCTTGGATGACGTTCTCGACTACATGAACACGGCTGCTACGCGCCTGGTGATGTACAAGATCACGCAGCCCCCGGCGGCGGCGGCGGAGTTGGCGGGAATCCTGGTGTTGCAGAGCGAAGAGCTGGCGCGCGGAGTTTCGCTGCTGGAGAAGAATGGCACGGTGATGAAACATTGCGACGAGGTCAATCGACTGGAGGACGAAGCCGATCAGGTCAGCCGCAAGGCCATTGGAGCGTTGTTCGAACACGAGAAAGATCCCATCCAGTTGATCAAGATGAAAGAACTCTACGAAGTACTCGAAACCGCAACCGACAAGGCCGAAGATGCGGCCAATGTGCTGGAAGCGATCGTGCTGAAGAGCGCGTAGGCCAGACCTATCCCGATGCCACTGCCGCCAAGGAGCCGATCCAGGTGAACACCGAAGTCCTGCTAGTGGTGATCACGGTTCTGGTCGCGCTGATTTTCGACTTCATCAATGGATTTCACGATGCGGCCAACAGCATCGCTACGGTCGTCTCGACGCGCGTTCTTTCTCCCAAATTGGCGGTGCTGTGGGCGGCAGTATTCAATTTCCTCGCCGCTTTTTTCCTGGGTACCGCCGTCGCCAAGACGATCGGTCATGGCATGATTCGACTCGACGCTGTGGATCAGTACGTGGTGCTGGCAGCGCTCTTTGGCGCCATCGCATGGGATCTCCTGACGTGGTGGTCGGGTCTGCCTACATCCTCTTCGCACGCGCTGATTGGTGGATTCGCCGGCGCCGCCATGATGCACGAGACATTTCACGTTGGATGGCGCGCCGCTCCCTCCGTGATCATTGCCTCCGGGTGGTACAAGACTCTGATTTTCATTGTGGTCGCGCCCATCATGGGACTGATTCTGGGCTTCACGTTCATGGTCGCCATTTTTTGGCTGCTGAAAAATAAAGCGCCACAACAGGTCGACAAATGGTTTCGCAAGCTGCAACTGCTCTCCGCCGCCTGCTATAGCCTCGGACACGGCGGCAACGACGCGCAAAAAACCATGGGCATCGTTGCCGGCGCTCTTTACACCGCCGGGTTCATGAGCAAGGAAGATATGCTGGGCAACTGGGGACATCTGCATTGGCCCATCATTCTTGCCGCTCATGCAGCCATTGCCGGCGGAACTTATTTCGGAGGCTGGCGCATCGTGCAAACGATGGGGCAGAAGATCACGAAGCTGAAACCGGTGGGCGGTTTTTGTGCGGAGAGCGCCGGAGCCATCACTCTTTTCGCGACCGCACTCGCCGGAATTCCCGTCAGCACCACCCACACAATCACCGGGGCCATTGTCGGCGTGGGTGCCGTTCACCGCTTGTCGGCGGTGCGCTGGGGCATTGCGGCACGAATTGTATGGGCATGGCTGCTCACCGTTCCCGCGGCGGCTTTCATGGCTGCCGCGACCTTCTGCCTGATCCGGCTCTTTCTGCGGCAGGCCTGAATTTTCCGGTAGTGGGCTGTTTTCAAAAAACAGCCCACTACCAACTTTCCAGAGGACTTGACCTGCGTTCCCGGTTCCCGCAATCTTCGCCCCTTCCACGGTGAGAAAGAGCTCATTACCCCGGTAACTTTGCGCGATTACGGCATTGCCCCAACAATGGCAGTAAGGCGTTCCTCGCGCGAATCAAGCGGGACGATTGGAACCACGAAGATGAGTAAAATCGCCAAAGAAAGTATCTTGCTGCTGTCGCTGTTCCTGATTGCAGCGACCGTGCAATTCTTCGCTCAGTCGCTGCCCATGGCGCTGTGCTTTTATTTCCTGCCTACGTTGTACTCGGCATACTATTTTGGACGCCGGCATGCCACCTTGACCGCTTTTGCGTGCGTATTCATGGTCGTGCTGATGGACTTTCTGAACAATCTGCTGCCCACGCACAAAGTTCTCTATTTGCCGGGCGAGCGCTTGTTCAACTTTGCCATCTGGGCGGGAGTTTTGGCGGTGGTCGGCTACGTCATGGGCACGCTTTACGAGCGTAAAGAAGCGATGACCACCGATATACGAGACAGTTTCAGCGGCTTGCTGCTGGTTCTGCAACACTTCATGGCCAACGAGAAGCTGGGTACGGGTGAGAGCCAACACGTCGTGGGGGTAGCGACGAAGATGGCGGAGACCATGGGCCTGGGCTCGGATCGCATCGAGTTACTACGCTCGGCGGTGTTGCTGCGGGATCTAAGCAAGCTCGGCATCAGCAATGACATTCTCTACAAGGCCGCCGACATGAGCCGCGAAGAAGTGGTGGCCAGTTTCCGCAAGCCCCGCAAGGCCGATGCGCGCACGCAGGCCGCCGGAAATTCGATGCGGCGCGTGATTCCGATTATTGTCGCGCAGCAGATTGTGCAGGAGCAGGGAGCACGTTCGGTCAACGTTCCGATCGAGGCCCACATTCTGGCCGTGGCGGATGCTTATCAAACGTTGACCAGCGGCTCTAGCGGCAAGGTTCTATCGCCGCGGCAGGCCGAAGAAGAGATCATGGCGGGGGCGGGCCAGAAGTTCCACGCCGGGGTGGTGGAAGCCCTCGCAAAAATCTTGAACGGGCGAGCCGAGGGCGCGGGCGCCTAAGATCGCAGGACCACAAAGTCAGTGAGTTTCAGCCAGCGCTGAACTCTTCACCGTGGATTCCGGCTCGAGCGTGTCCTTGCCGCGCATTTCCTTCTCTCTCAGTTCTTCCCACATGGCCACCACTCTGGACTTCAACTCGGATGTGAGGCGTTCATAGGCGGCCTCGCTCGCTTCCTGCAGCGGCGGGGGTTGAATCGGCTTGCCGAATACCAGTTGCAGATCGGTGAATTTGGGAAACTTCTTGTGGCGCGGCCACGCCTCGTAGAAGCCCTCGATTGCGATCGGGACAATGGGGGCCTGGGCGTGAATGGAGAGGATTGCGGCGCCCTTGCGAAATACGGTCGGGTTGCCGGTGTTGGTACGCTCACCCTCGGGATACAAAATCAGAATGCGCCCCTGGCTGAGGCCAAAGGCTCCGGCGCGCATGGCCGGCACCAGGTTCGCGTCGGGATCGAGGACTACGACGCGAAGCCAACGCGCCAGCCGCCGCATGAATCCTTCGCCGAAAATATCGCTCGTGCCCAGCGCATAGCAATCGCGAAACAGGCGATAGGGCAGAGCTCCTGCCATCACCAGCGGATCGATATAGCTCTGGTGATTGGAACAGAGCAGGTACGGGCCTTTCTCGGGAAGGTTCTCGAGGCCGCGCGTCTTGAGGTGAAAACGGTCGAGCGCGAAGAGATAAATCAGCCGCCCCAGCAGAAAGAAAAACACTTCGGCGAAAACATTGTGGCACCCCAGCGCGAGCACCTCGGGATCGGTGGCCGGCTCGCTCAGGATGGTTGACCAGGCCGGTAGGGCCGCGCCGGCTTTGCCCTCGCCTCGGCCCGCGCTGGCAAGAACGGCATCGACCAGGTCGCGCACCGAATAAAGTTCTGCCAGCTGCGATTCGGGGACCTCGCCGCCGAGTTGCTGCTCGAGCGCCGTCAACAGTTCGATACGTTGCATGGAGTCGAGTCCCAAATCGAGTTCCAGATTATGGGTGGGACGAATCGCGTCGAGCTGGTTGCGCGATGACTCCCGCACGATAGCGAGGGCCCGCTTCACGTCCTCGCGCTCCAGCCACGATTTCTCGTCGTCTGTGAGCGGCTTCTCTGTGCCCACCTCGGCATCGCCGTTGCTGCCGCTTTGCTTCAACTCCCAGACCTTCTTTTCAATCTGGAAGCGCTTTAATTTGCGGGTGGTCGTGCGCGGCAGGTCTTCCTGCCAGATGTCATAGCTCCCCAGCCGCCTGGTCGACGCGATCTTGTGGGAGAGGGCTTCAATCTCGAAGCGGATCGCCTCTTTTGCGTTGACGATCTTGCGCTCGCGCATCAGTTCAAAGTTTGGCACGATCACGGCATGCAGCCGCTCTGACGTCGGGTCGCCCGAGCGCGCCTCCAGCGCCATCACGCAAATCTCTTTCACGTACGGTGCCTGGAGGTAATGCAGCTCGATCTCCTCGGGATAGACGTTCTTCCCGTTGGCGAGCACGATGACTTCCTTGCGCCGCCCGGTGATGAACAGATTGCCGCCGCCATCGAAGTAGCCGAGATCGCCGGTGTAGAACCAGCCGTCGCGAAGCACCTCCGCCGTGGTCTCGGGGCGATTCCAGTACCCCTTCATCACGATCGCGCCGCGAATTGCAATCTCACCAGCCGGTGGCGCGCCGTCTTCCACCGGTTTCGGATCGACAATTCTGGCTTCGACGCCGGGGAAGGGTTTTCCCACCGAGCCAAACACGATTTGTCCCGGCGGGTTGAGGAAGGCGCCGCCGGTGGTTTCGGTCAGGCCGTAAGCATTCAGAACGTCGATGCCAAAAGAGTAAAAGTCGCGGGCGATCGCGGGATCGAATCGCGACCCGCCGGTCACCAGATAGCGCATGCCAGCGCCGAAGGTGGCGTGGATCTTGCCAAAGAAAACTCTGCCCGCGTTGATTCCGACTCGCCGCAGCGCACGGTTGAGCGCCATCAGCGTGCGCACCAACCGGAGAGTGACCTTGCCGCGCTTGTTGAGTTCTTTGAAAATCTTTTCGTGAATCAAGTAGAAGAACTGGGGCACAACGCAAAACGCGGTGATGTCGCGTTCCTGCAAAGCGCGCAGCAATTCGGTGGTGTTGAGTGTCTCCAGGTACACGACGCGCGTGCCATTGCAGAGAGGCAGGAAAAGGTTCGCCATCTGCGCCAGGACATGAAACATCGGAAGTATTCCGAGGAGCGCATCCTCGGGGCCGACCTTGACCACCGCGAGCACGGAATTCGCCTCACCGACGAGGTTGGCGTGGGTGAGCATGACACCCTTGGGATCGGCGGTCGTGCCCGAGGTGTAGAGCAGCGCCGCGAGGTCGTTCTCCGAAGGGATGATCGGCTGAAAGCCGGCAGATCCGGCGGCGAAGATGGCATCGAGATCGCCGGCGAAGCGGTGGTCGGCCGCCTTAGTTGGTGTGAGATTCTGTTCCGCAGCAGCCGATGTCATCACCAGACCTACGCTAAGTCCCTCGATTGCGCCCACTGCCACCGGGAGATGCTGCACATCGCAGAACAGCAGGGAAGCGCCGCTGTCGACGAGTAACTTCTTCACCTGGTCGGCATGGAAAGCCGTGTCGAGCGGGACAGCGGTTCTGCCCGCGGCGATGATCCCTAAATATGCCGCTACCCACCGCGGATGGTTCGCCGCCAGAATTGCCACGCGCGCATCCCGTGCAACCCGCGTCGAGAGCCAGTTCGCCACACTTTCCGACATACGGGTCAGTTCCGCGAAGGTGACGCGCTCCACCGTCTCCTGCCGCTGAATCTCAAGCGCAATGTTGTCGGGGAACTTCCGGGCCGATTCCTGGAATCGCTGGTAGAAGGTGGGCATGTCCGAGGTGAATATACTAAAGACAGCTAGGGAAAACTAGGAACTGGGCCGATCTTAAGTTGGGGACAATTCGATGGCGATGCAGAAGATCACATTTAGTGCGGACGCGGACCTGCTGGACAGGGCAGAACAGATTGCGAAAGCGAAAGGCACTACTCTGGAGGAAGAAGTCCGGCAGTGGCTGGACGACCTTGGCTCGGGAAAGTGGAAGCTCACGCCGCCCGAGTCGAAGAAAAGGAAGGCTCGCAAGTCCGCGAAGGGCTGAAGCGACTGCGAAAAGAATCGATTCTCCTTGCCCGGCCTCTAAAAGGGGCCTCTGATTCCAAAGACTTTTCGGC
>JAIQFA010000202.1 GCA_020073525.1 Terriglobia bacterium | reverse complement strand
ACTGTCTACAATAGCCCGATCTTCCTGTGCCCGACAGGCGGCGAAAAATCGTTTTTCCCCGATGGCGAACTGGCCGTCGCACGGGCTGCAAAAGCGCGTGGCACTTTGCAGATTCTATCTACGGCGACATCAAGTGCCGTCGAAGATGTCAACAAGGCCCTCGGTCGCCCAGTCTGGTATCAACTCTACGCGCCTAACTCCTGGGATGCCTGCGAGAAAATCCTGCGGCGCGTGGAAGCTGCCGGGTGCCCGGTCGTCGCTCTCACGGTCGACAACACTACGGGCCGCAACAGTGAAAGCTACCTCCGCAACCGTGGGAAGGACCTGCGCCAGTGCCTCTCCTGTCACGAAACTGAGGCGGGGCCTACGGTCAAGGAACGACCGATGTACGACGGCATCGACATGACCGGCGTGCGCACGACGAATCCTGCGATGGACTGGGCCTTCGTGGATCGCCTCCGCAAATTCTGGAAAGGGAAACTCCTCATCAAGGGGATGGACACGCGCGAGGACGCACGACTATGCGTCGAACACGGCATCGACGGCATGCTCGTATCGAACCACGGCGGGCGTTCCACGGAAACTTCACGCGCAACCATTGAGGCGCTTCCGGAAGTCGTGGCCGAAGTGGGCGGACGCATTCCCGTGTTCGTCGACGGCGGCTTTCGCCGCGGCACGGATGTGTTCAAGGCACTCGCGCTTGGCGCCAGAGCCGTAGGGATCGGGCGTCCCTTCCTGTGGGGATTGGGCGCATTCGGCCAGATCGGCGTCGATCGCGTGCTCGAAATCCTGCAGGGCGAACTGAAATTGGTGATGGGCAATTGCGGCACTCAGACAGTCGCCGACATCACCCGCGCCTATGTGGCCGCACCTGACTGGAAAATCTAGAAACGCACGACCGCCGCGGCTTAGCTGTCACTTGTTCCAACGTACTGCATAGTTGAATTGATCGACCGGTGCCCGAGCAGCGACCGTCTGGAAGACGCGAAAAAACTGAGTTCGGTCGAGCCTCCCGCCCTTTTGACTCGTGAACAGATAGTCGGAGCGTCAGATCGACGCTCGCCTACCGGATTGAGGATTTACTCCTCAAGAATGATTGGTATTAGAGGTATACAACCCCCATATCGTGCACACGTCTTCCCTCGCTTCCATGCACCAGCTTTTTGCGCGGCGTTATAGATCGAGATTTTGCAGGCCCGAGTTTGAAAAATCGGTCGTGCGCACATTTACGCCGGAGAAATCGTTCGGGACGATTCTCGTCGGCGTGGGCTTTGCCAGTTATCTCGTGCCGGTGTGAGAACCCGAAGTGCAGGTCACCCCTTCTCACAAAGACAAATCCCACGTCAAATATACGACGGGATGATCTTCCTCGTCCGCCGACAACTAACCGCTCACAATTAACCAGTGCTATTTCTATCGATGGATCCAGTTCCACAGAATGCCAAGGATGTAACCCGTCGCGTAACCGAGGGCTGCCGTGACAACAATGAGGATTGAGGCCACCCCGGGATGAAATGGTTTAACAACGTATGGTGGCGATGACCAGATCGAACAGTCGGCCTCGCGCCAAATGAACGCCATTCACATGTCCACGTAATGTGCCACTCGGAGAAGTCTCACCCTGAAGCCCTGGAAGTCCGATTGCGGGAAGCTCTATTGGAACTTGCCGTCGATTGCGGACGGATGACGGCACATCCGGACACAACCCAATTGTGTAAGAGTAGGCGACAATCCATCCGAAACCGCCCTGTCGCCTCCCAGAACTCCGTCTATCTGGAGTTATCTACGGGAAGAAAGGGCTCCCTGGCAGGTGAGGGCCGCAGAATTCGAGGACGGAAACGTCGCGGGATCTATACGGGCGCGGTCCCCGTCCGTCGAGCATGATTCAGCGCCAGAGGTGGCTTGCGACCGTCGCCTGGGAGGGACTTCATAAAGATCCTGGTTGAAGAACTCAGCGTTCAGTTCTGCCTCTTCCACCGCTTGTGGGCCGCATCCGCCACTAGGACGGCCGGAATCGCCAGCAGAGCCGTGAAGTAGCCGACCTTGTTCGGCGGCGCCTGTCCCAGTAGCCTAGCAACGGGCGGGATATACAAGAAGCCAGCGAGCATCACCGCTTCGCAGAATACTGCGAAGATGAGGTATCGATTCGAAAACCACCCCAGCTTCCCCGGCCAAACCGTTGCGCTACGGCACGCAAATGCATTGGCAATCTGGCCAGCAACAACGGCGGTGAAAGCCGCGCCCGAGGCAGCGAGAAATGCTTCCCCTGAAGGGAAGGATAATCCTGGCCTCCATCCAGCAGACGTAAGCGCCGCCAGAAATGTGACCATCTCGATGATGGATTCCGTTAGACCGAGAACACCAAAAGCTCTAAACAGCAAGAACCAGTCCACGAGGTGGCGTCCGAGCGGAGGTTGAGTGAGAGCTCTGGGGCTTGATGCTTCAGCTCCCAACGCCACGGCAGGGAGAATGTCGGTCCCAATGTCCAAACACAGCACTTGCAGAACGCCGAGAGCTAAGGGAAAGCGTCCACCGGAAAGTGCCCATACGACGAAAGGAGTCAACTCGGCGACATTGTCTGTCAGGTGATAGGCGAGGAATCGCCTCGCATTGGCAAATGTGGTTCGGCCTTGCTCGATGGCTGCTACGATCGTTGCGAAATTGTCGTCCAGTAGCACAAGATCTGCGGCTTCACGTGCCACATCCGTCCCGGAGAGACCCATTGCTACGCCAATGTCTGCTTCGTGGAGCGCGGGAGCATCGTTGACGCCATCGCCGGTCATCGCTACCACGTGTCCGCGCTTGTGCAGTGCGCGGGCAATCCGCAGCTTTTCCTCCGGCGAGACGCGGCTGACGATGATGCCGTCCCGGTCCATCAGCGCGCCGAGGATTTCTTCATCTCGCGGCAGGTCTTTTCCCTCGATCACAAATTCATCGGAAGTCCACAATCCCACTTCGCGGGCGATAGCACGCGCGGTCCCCGGATGATCTCCCGTAACCATCGCCACCCGGATTCCCGCGCGTCGGCACGCTGCAATGGAATCCGCAACGCCTAATCTCGGTGGGTCTTCGATACCGACCAGTCCTAGCAGGGTCAGATCAACCTCAATTGCAGCGGGTGTTTCAGGAACTTCCATGCCATCGAGATCACGAACCGCAATCGCGATGACTCGCAAGCCGCTCTCGGCCATTTGCGACACGGCCTGTTCTGCATCACCAATTTCCCGGCAGTGCTCGAGGACAGCTTCTGGGGCGCCTCTCACAATCACCCGATTCCCCACGATGACTGACATTCGCCGGCGCCGAGGGTCGAAGGGGAACCGGCGCGTGGCTGGCGAAGCCCCTTCTTCAACCTCGACATCGATACTC
>JAIQFA010000099.1 GCA_020073525.1 Terriglobia bacterium | reverse complement strand
CTGATATTCATCGCTCAAAGCGCGATAGTACCAGAGCGTGCCTTCTTTCTTTCCTGAGAACCGCTTCCAGATGGCTTCCCCGTCCTGCCGGTAATCCGCCAGAATCGTCCGCACGTTGTGCAGTTTGTCAGATGCCGAAACCAGCCGCGTCTCCGCGTCAGCATCCTTCAACTCGTCCAAATAGTCTTTCTTCCGTTCCACCCACTCCGGCTTCGGCTCGCCGAATGAATCCGTACACCCTTCGACGATCTTCGCCACCCGCGGACCAAACTGCTTGCGGACCTCGCGCAGCCTCGGCATGCCGCCGCAATCTTCAACCACATCATGCAGCAACGCCGCGATCGCCATATCTTCATCGCCGCCCGCTTCCAGCACCAGCGAAGCGACTGCGATTAAATGCGAGAGATAAGGCACCGCCGTCTGCTTTCGCGTCTGTCCGTCATGTTTCTCCGCGGCATAGCGAAAGGCACGCTGCAGGCGGGACCCAAGAGGTGGCGGTTTCAGCGAAATCTTCTGTCCCACTTTCATAAAACTTCAACTCGCGCAAATCTTAAGGTTTCCCCTGTGTACCTCTGTGTCCCCTGTGGTAAAAGGTTCTTCCTGAACCGCTCCACAAATTCCAGAAGCCTTAAGCCTTTTTCTCGCCTCGCCTCATCCGCAGGTATGCCTGCATCAGCGGCCGCAGATCGCCATCCAGCACGCGATCCACGTCGCCAATCTCCAGTTTCGTGCGGTGGTCCTTGATCATACGGTAAGGTTGCAGCACATACGATCGGATCTGGGAACCGAAATCGATATCCAGTTTCGAGTCTTCAATCTTCTTCGTGACCTCGCGCTTTTTCTCCAGTTCGAATTCGTAAATTTTGGAGCGCAGCATGCTCATCGCCTTCTCTTTGTTCTTATGCTGCGAGCGCTCGTTTTGGCAATTGGCTACCAGGCCGGTCGGGATGTGCGTGATCCGCACCGCCGAATCGGTCGTATTCACGTGCTGCCCACCCTTGCCGCTCGATCGATAGGTGTCGATACGAATGTCATCCGGCTTGATGTTCACCTCGATGCTGTCGTCAATCTCGGGCGAAACATATACGCTGGCAAACGACGTGTGCCGCCGCTTGGCCTGATCGAAGGGCGAAATCCGCACCAGGCGGTGCACGCCAATCTCGCTGGTCAAATAGCCGAACGCGTACTGTCCGATCACGGAAAATGTTGCGGACTTGATGCCGGCTTCTTCGCCCGGCTGGTAGTCATACATCTCGGTCTTGAACCCCTGGCGCTCGGCCCAGCGCAGATACATGCGCAAAAGCATCTCCGCCCAGTCCTGCGACTCGGTGCCGCCCGCCCCGGGATGAATGGTCATGATCGCATTCAGGCCATCGTTCTCGCCGGAAAGCAGCGTTTCCGTTTCGACTCGATCCACCAGTTCACGCAGAGATTCCAACTCGCGCTGTAAGTCGGCGGTGACATTTTCGCCTTCGCCGGCCAAGTCGAAATAGGCGGCGATGTCGCCGGTGCGGCGCGCCAAGTCGCCCTCGAGCGACAACAAGCTCTCCAGTCGCTTGCGTTCGCGCATGACTTGTTGGGATTTTTCAGGATTCGACCACAGACTGGGATCCGCCGCCTGCTTTTCTATTTCGGCGAACTGCTGGCGCAGTTTGCCGGCGTCAAAGATACTCCCGAAGATCGTGAACCTTGGTCTTTAGAGGGGCGTATTGCTGTTCCAATTCATCTGCCATTTCTGATCGCTCGCTTATGCTATTCGGCCTTAACCGTTGGCCGAAGACCTCGCGCTTGATTTCGGGTGGCGCGCGCGCTCTCTTGAATTTGGGTGGCGCAGCGCTTCAGCGCTGCAGTAAGTCGCCTACATTCATCGCCGGCTTTAGCCGCTGCGCCCGCGCAACCCTATTCCTCTAAGGCGCGCGAGTACGAAATACAAAACGCGACAACAGCGCGCCTGCTGAAATTATCGCACATAGATACGCGAACCAATCGCCATGCCGCGTGTAGAAAGTGGTACCCGTCGCGAGCGCGTAAGGCACCGCCAGCGCGATGCGGACCTTGCGCGGCGTGGCCGCCACGATCCGTCCATAAGGATCAATCGACGCGGAGATCCCCGTATTCGTCGCCGCCAGCAGCCAGCGCCCGTTCTCGATCGCCCGCATTTGCGTCTCGCGTAGATGCTCCTTCCAGGCGCCGCTGTCGCCGTACCACCCGTCATTCGAGATATTCAGCAGAACCTGCGCGCCCTGCAGCGTGAACTGCCGCACTTCGTCAGGGAAGATCGATTCATAACAGATAAATGTCCCGAGCCGCTCGTCTCCAGCCGCGAGCGGCGTGCGCGACGCCCCTCGCTGAAACTCTCCTACTTCTTTGGTCAACCCTCCGGCAAAGGCAAACAGCTGCGGGAATGGCAGGTATTCGCCGAAGGGGACGAGATGCACTTTGTCGTAGCGTCCAGCCCACTCACCCTGCGGACTGACCAGGGCCGCGGAGTTGAAAACCTGCGAGCTTTCTCCGCCGCTGTGCATCGCGGGAGTAACTCCAATAGAGCCCGCCACCACCCACGTTCCCGACTGCCGGGCCAGTTCGCTCACTGCATCTCGAAATAAGGGATCGTTGGTATAAAACGGCGAAGGCGACTCCGGCCACACAATGAAGTCGTAGTGCTGCCCGGCTTTTTCTCCCACAGGATGCAGACTAGTTGCGGTCAGGTCCCGCAGCGTGGCCTGAAAATAGTCCTTCGTCCACGTCGCCCCTTCCTGGATCGGGATGTTCGGCTGCACCAAAATTGCCGTGTGATCCGTAGCGGCGGGGGGAGGCGACAGCCACTGCCCCGCCTGCAGAAGCACGGCCGCCGCGCACGCCGCCCCCAGCAGCCACTTTCGCCGCTGTTTCGGCGCCAGGAACGCGGCCGCGAACACGCTGTTCACGAGTGCGATTTCAAACGAGAGCGCGAAGACGCCGGCAAAGGACGCAATCCGCGTGAGCGCAAAGTTCCCAGTCTGCGAATATCCGAGAAGCTCCCACGGAACCGGACTAGTCCGCGTCCGGGCAAATTCCACCGCCACCCAAAGAAACGGGGCCGCGACCAGCGCGCGCCGGAGGTACGCTCCGGAATCGGCAGGCTTTGATCCGGTCGTTCCCACCATCATGGCCAGCAACAACCCAAACAGCCCGTGATAAAGCCCGATCCAGAAGCAAAACAAGACGAGCACCAGCAGCGCGGCCGGAACCGGGAGCCCCCCATACTGCCGCATAGTGTCGAAAATCCAATAGAAACTCCCGGCTACCCAGAGAATTCCGCAGACGTAGCCCAGCACAAACCCCTGCCACGGGATAGCGGGCAGCAAGCGCTCCTGACCTTCCAGGTGCAGCGTTTCGGGGGCGCGCGCCCGCAGAATCGCCACGAGCAAGGGCGCCACCGCAATCCACGAGAACCAATAGAGACCGGGAAGAGGAAAAATAACGATCTGCAGCCCGGCTGATAGTATGACTAGAAACCAGGCACTGGAAGGGATTCGTCGCACACGTCAGCATAGCAAAGTTGCTTTCCAGGACCACGGGCATGAAGCATCCCTTGATCGTCGGTCCTCACCTCGACATCCTCAACTCCACATTGGTCAACCGCTCTCGTTTCAAATAACATAGTGTGCTTATGGGTCTGAAGATCGTCACGGTGCTGGTACGAATCCTTGAGGGTATGTTTGTTCTCGGTTCGATTGGTTCCTTTATTGTCCTGATACTTACCGGAATTGAAGACCTGAAGATGCTTCTCGGCCGGGAGGAAGAGAACCACTCCTAGCCCGCCATGTCCTCACCGTTCCAACCCACGTCGCCCTCGAATCGGGTCCGCATCGTCGTCGCCACCTCGGTGATGCTCACCTTCATTTCCTACTGGCGAGCCGCCGCGATCGTGCTGAACGACCTGGCATCGTCAGCCTTTTATGCCTGTGGAATCGCCGAGCAGGCGGTCGGAAAGTCCGCTCCCTGGTTCATCGTCGCCGTCATGCTGTTTTCATTCACGGTGCGGGCGGTGTACGTGGAAAGCTGCTCCATGTTCGTCCGAGGCGGCGTGTACCGCGTCGTGAAGGAAGCTTTGGGCGGCACCCTGGCCAAACTCAGCGTCTCCGCCCTGATGTTCGACTACATCCTTACGGGGCCGATCTCCGGGGTCTCGGCCGGCCAGTACATTGTGGGCCTCATCAACGAGACCTTTATCACCGCCGACGTACACGGCTGGATTCCCGGCGCCGTTCACAACCTCTTCAACGGCACACCCCACCTCAATGTCAACCTGACGTCGGTGGTTTTCGCGCTGGCCGTCACCATCTACTACTGGTGGGAAAACACGAAGGGTATCCAGGAATCCAGCGAAAAATCTCTTCGCGTCATGCAGATCACCACCGTGATGGTGGTCATATTGCTCGCTTGGTCGGCGCTTACTCTGTTCAAGTCGGGGTACCAACCCGTTCCACTTCCCACTCCCGGGAATCTTCATTTCTCTAAGGAGTCTCTCGGCTTTCTCCGCCACAGCTTTCCTGAACAGAGTCTGGCCAAGATGTTTGGTCTGCTCGGAATTCTGATCGCCTTCGGTCACTCGGTGCTGGCGATGAGCGGCGAGGAATCGCTGGCCCAGGTCAATCGCGAACTCGCGCATCCCAAGCTCAAGAATCTGAAGCGCGCCGCGGTCGTCATCGCCATCTACAGCTTTGTTTTCACCGGCCTGTCCGCCCTGCTCTCCGTCATGCTGATTCCGGATGCGGTCCGGGTTCCGGTTTACAAAGACAATCTGATCTCCGGTCTGGCCATGTACATGTGGGGGCCGCAGATCCTGCGTCTGATCTTCCGCGGATTTGTGGTGGTGGTCGGCTTCCTGATTCTCTCCGGCGCGGTAAACACCGCGATTATCGGCTCGAATGGTGTCCTGAATCGCGTCTCGGAAGATGGCGTCCTCGCCGATTGGTTCCGCTTTCCCCACCGGAAGTATGGGACGACGTCCCGGATCATCAACCTCGTCGTCCTGCTGCAGATCGTCACCATCCTGGCGAGTCGCGGCGACGTTTATGTCCTCGGTGAAGCGTATGCCTTCGGCGTGATCTGGAGCTTTACGTTCAACGGTCTGTCGATGCTGGTCCTGCGTTTCAAGTACAAAGGTGTGCGCGGCTGGAAGGTTCCGCCGAACATCACCATTGCGGGAACCGAGATCCCTATCGGCCTGCTTTCAGTTTTCCTCGTTCTCCTCGCAACCGCGCTTGTGAACCTGGCGACCAAGTCCGTTGCTACGGTTGCTGGTGTTTCTTTCTCGGTGGTTTTCTTCGTGATCTTCACGGTTTCCGAACGCGTGAATCGGAAGAAGTACGCTCTCGCTAAGCAGCAGATGAAGGACCACTTCCAACTACTGCAGAGCGACACCGTCGAACGAGACTCGCTCGGCATTCGTGCCGGCAACGTGCTGGTCCCAGTGCGCGACTACAACACTCTGAATCACCTGCGCTGGGTGCTGGAACATACCGACACACGCGAACAGGAAGTGGTCGTCATGACCGCGCGCATCAGCCAGTTCGGGACGGCCGCTTACGGTCTTTCCGCCGAGCAGGTCTTCAGTGACTACGAGCAGACCCTGTTTACGCGCGCCGTCTCCGTTGCCGAAAGTTTCGGCAAGAAGATCTCGCTTCTGGTCGTCCCGGCTCGCGACCCCTGGTCAGCCATCGCCCAAACCGCCCACAACCTCGAGTCGTCCGCTGTCGTCGCCGGGCTTTCCAGCAAAATGACCACTGCGGAGCAGGCATACGGCCTGGGCAGCGCATGGGAAGCCATCCCGGAACCCAAACAGCAGTTTGTATTGCAGATCGTTCAACCCGACGCTGCCGTCACTACCTTCCGCATCGGTCCGCACACGCCGACCATGAAGAATGAGGACGTCGTTCTGCTCCATCGCTTGTGGCTGAATGTCACTCGGGAACCGGGGTTGGAAAACGTACACCACCACGACATTCTGACCGAGGCACTGACCCGCTTTGCCCGCGACTATGGCGCGCGCGACCGCGAAGACATCGTTCGGGAATTGCGCCGCCATGGCGCGGAGGCCGACCCCTACCGCGTCCGCCGCATCGCCGATCAGATTCACACCGTCCAGCCCTCGCCACCTCGCCCCGACCGCGACGACGCGGGGTCCACTCCGAAGAGTAGCGGCTCCGAATAGCGCCTCCATGATAGAGCCGCGGAGCAGCGGCATTTGCTAGCCCAGCACGTGACAGTCTGTCTGAGAACTCATATCCGATCATCGCAGGGGAACCAAGTTGCCGATTCCCAGCCGCGAAGCGGCGCAAGAATGCAGCCCACGGCGTGAGCCGTGGGTGCAAGTGGAAAACAAGCCAGCCCCAACGGGGCGAAAGAAGAGTTCTCACCCAGACTCTTCAGCGCTGGGTAAAGTGGAGGAAATGATCCAAGTCCCCGAGGAGTCTGTGTCATAGCTTGAGGACAAATGAAAAAGTGGAACGCACGACCCTCAAGCCGCGAAGCGGCGGAATAGGAAAGTCCGGCACGTAAGTGCCGGGTACGCAAAGTGGGAAAGATCGAGTCCCGCAAGGGACGGCACTTCGGCTATGACACAGATTCCGGAGGGACGACCGAGTTCTCACACAGGCTCGATGGTGCGAACCTCAGTTACGTTTCGTCCGGCCTCGCTCCTGCAAAACGCTTGGTAACCTGCAAAATGCAGTGGCCCAAGCGGCCGCTCCCCCCTGATCTCGTCGCGCAAGTCCATATCCTGCAACAAAGCCCGCCCTGAGTCAGAATTGCCCCTCGCGTGCACCAAGTAAAGACGAACGCAGGCGCGAAATCGGCGCCCGGCAAAAATGGCGGGATCGAGCCCAAAAGGAGGGCCTATGTCAATCCTGTTTGTCCTGCTGATGTTCCTGCTGGTCATCAGCGTCAGATGTTTCATCGAACCGAAATCCCAGCCCGCTGTGGATGCAGAAGTTGTGGCCCGGCCGCAACCGCCGCGTCTGAAGCGCGAGTATGGGTTTGAGATCCCGCAGGATTATTGCTTCCATCTCGGACACATGTGGGTCACCAGGGAAGGCGCCGATGATGCACGGGTTGGGGTCGATAAGTTCGTCACCAACCTGATGGGGAAGATCGATCACATTGAAATTCGTGGGGCCAACCGCTGGGTCCGTCAGGGGCAGAAGCTCATCACCCTGAGCAGCGATGGCACCACCGTCGATCTGCTTTCCCCGGTGGAAGGCGTGGTTACAGCAGTGAACGACGACGTATTGCGAGATCCGAGCCTGCTCACGAATGATCCCTACGAGAACGGCTGGATCGCAATGGTGAAAGCTCCCGATCTGAAGGTCAATCAGAAGAATTTGATCCGGGGTTCGATGGTGGCGCCGTGGATGCAAAACAACGTAGCTCGGCTAAATGCAATGTTGGCAGGGCCCGCACCGGCACTGGCGCAGGATGGTGGAAACCCGATCAGCGGTTTGCTTCCGCGTCTGACTCCAGATTTGCGGCAACAGGTGGTGCAAGAGTTCTTCTTGTCATAAACGGAACTCAGCCACGGAAAGGAGCAAGATCATGGCAACCACAAGAGCAATCCTGATCGATATCACGAAGTGCATCGGATGCCGCAGTTGCGAGCAAGCCTGCAAACAAGTCCACGGATTTCCACTGGAGTCCGAAACCAAGCTCTCCGCCACCGCGCTCACCGTAATCGAAGAGCGCGGCGATCGTTTCGTGCGGCGGATGTGCATGCATTGCCAGGACCCGGCCTGTGCCTCGGCCTGCCTGGTAGGTGCCCTCGAGAAGACCGCGTCCGGCCCGGTCACCTATGACGCGGCGAAATGCATCGGTTGCCGCTACTGCATAGTGGCGTGCCCCTTCAGTGTGCCGCGTTATGAGTGGACGAAGCTCGTACCCTACGTCAAGAAGTGCGACCTGTGTGCCGAACGGCAATCAAAAGGCCAACCGCCTGCTTGCGTGGAGGCTTGCCCGGTCCAGGCTTCGATCGCGGGCGATCGCGACGAAATCTTGGAAGAGGCACTGCGCCGCATCCTCGGTGATCCGAAATACGTCAAGCACATTTACGGCAGCGACGAAGTCGGCGGAACCTCGGTGTTCTACATCTCCGATGTGCCGTTTGAGAAGCTCGGCTTCCCCGTGGTATCGAAACAGCCGATGCCGATACTGACCGCGAATGCGCTGGGTGATGGGCCGACTGTGATCCTGGTCGGTGGCGCCCTGCTGTCCGGCCTGTATTGGATCACGCAACGCCGGGCCTTGGTTGCTCTGGCCGAAGCTCGCGACAAATCGATCAAGGAAAGGAACTGAGCCATGACTATCCTGGGAAAGACTGACATAAGGTTTCCAAGAATCAGTTTCTGGCGCACCATCGTGGCGGCGATTTTCGCCGCTGGCATCTATGCCATGTATGCCCGCTTTGCACTGGGATTCAGCGTTGCCACCAACCTTACGGATCCCCAGCCGTGGGGCCTGTGGGTCGGCTTGGGAACTCTGTGCGGCGTCGGACTATCAGCCGGCGGGTTTGCCATCGCGGCATCGGTCTACCTGTTGGGCCTCGAGCGCTACCGCCCGATCCTGCGCACGTCTGTGCTCATCTCGTTCCTGGGATATTGCACGGTATGCGTGGGCATGTTGTACGAACTCGGAATCCCCTGGAGAATCTGGCACCCGATCGTGATGTGGAACCGGCACTCGGTACTGTTTGAGGTGTCGTGGTGCGTGATGCTCTACACCACGGTGCTGGCGCTGGAGTTCTCCCCCGCGCTGCTGGAAAAGCTGCCCTGGGTTCGAGTGCGCGAACTCTACCTGCGCTGGCACCATAGCATTCTGATCGCCCTGGTACTGGCTGGCACATTGCTCTCGTCGATGCACCAATCGTTTCTAGGCGGGCTTTATTTAATCACCAAAGGCCGGCTGGATCCGCTCTGGTACACACCTTATCTGACCACGATGTTTTACCTTTCCGCGATCCCCGCGGGATTGGCCGTCACCATCATGGCGATTTACCTCTGCGTGCGCTCGCTGAACGCTCGGGTCGATATGAGCATCCTGAGCGACGTGAGCCGGGTGATCGCGCCCCTGCTGGCAATCTACGGCGTGTTCCGGGCAGTGGATCTGATCCATCGGGATGCGACGCGATATCTTTGGATGTGGCGAGAGGCGACGCTTCTGTTCTGGCTTGAGATTGCGTTGCTGGTCATCGTGCCGCTGGTGCTGCTGAACATGGAGAAGGTACGCAATACCCCGCTGTACTTGTACTGGACCAGCGCCGTAATCGTGGCGGGGTTTATCACGAACCGGTTGAACGTATCCATTACCGCGCTGCAGACCAGTTCGGCTGCGTACTATGTACCGAGATGGACAGAGTTTGCGGCCACGCTGGCGACGATCGTAGCGGCGGTGGTGGCTTTCCGGTACGCCGTAATCTATCTGGACATTTTGCCCAAGAACTCGCCGCTGCAGCGGTGGATCGTGCCCAGCGCTCCCGCCCAAGCATAACTTTCCGGAACATCAACCAACGCCCCGGGCGAAGAGCCCGGGGTCTTAATTTGGTAAAACTTTGATTGCTTGCCTCCGTGCGCCCCCGTGTCCCCTGTGGTTCAAGCTTTTCGTCGCCAGTGAATCAGGTCCGCTGTATCAGAGCGACTGCAGAAACGCCAGCAGCGCTTTTCTATCCGCAGCCGTAAGCTTCGCGAAGCGGTCGGCCACTGCCGCAGCCTCTCCCTTGTGGCGGAGGATGGCATTGCCGAGTTGGACCGATGCGCCGTCGTGCATCAGACGCGAACGCAATCGAAGTCCCCAGAGGGGCGCCGTCCTGATCTTCTTGCGCGCGCAGAGCGTATCCCGCAACAGGTCGGGACGCTTTTCTCCTTCGAGCATTGCGGTCTGAAAACTCTCGCTGCATTCGTCCTCGGCCGTGGCCTTTTGACCCCGTGCTGTTTGTACCGCTCGTGCCGCTTCCAGTTCATGCATGCGCCTTTCGACCCGCTCGCGCCCAAAGTGCTCAACTAGCGCAATCGGGATGCCGTCTCCCGTTCCAACATTGTGGAGCAGAAAGTCACTGTAAGGGTGAATCGTGCGGTTCTCGAGCGCGTCGGGATGCAGTCCGGGCCCGCCGGGGGCAGCCGGACTCTTGCCCGTAACGATGGTCTCCACGTGGCAGGTTGCGCAGCCGATTTTCGCGAACAGCTGAGCACCGTGCTTGCCCTCGGGAGTTGCCGCCGCTGTCTCATCTCTGGCGGGAGCCTTCAGCGACCTCATGAAACTGGCAAAGTGGTCGATGTCTTCCAGATTGTTGTCGGTGGGATCCGGCAGGCTGTTAGGCTCTGTGATCTTCGTAGCGTCGGTATTTGGAACCGTCGTCGCCAGCGGCGGATTGCAGACGGTGGTCACCTCGGTTTTTTGCAGACTGCTTGTGATTCCCATCTCGTTCAAATACGCGTCGCCGGCAAACGCCAGCAAACTGGCGTGCTGATCTTTCCATCCAAAGCGCCCGATCCGGTCTTTGCCTTCGCTTTCCGGGACGAGCACCTTGATCGCTTGGCCGCAGATCTTCCCGTGCGACGCTTTGCATTGTTCCTTGCGAATTTGAATCAGGGTCTCGTCGGCGATGGCTTCAACATATCCGTCCCCGAGCGTGTTCGTGGTGAGCCGGGTAGTGCGTATCGTCTCCGTCGTGGGTACGCGTTCCTGAATCTCGGGGCAGATGGCGCGGTCATTGACTAGGTTCCGATCCTTAATGATTTCTGCTCCGTGATTGATGGGGATCTGCGGATTCTGGAATTGGCCGTGGGCGTCGAGATGCCCCACCCGCAGCTCGGTGACTTGACTGGCGGCTCCGGTCACGGGAGTCTGGTGACACTCGCGGCAGGACTGGGCGTTGTAAAGCGGCCCGAGTCCGTCGGGAGCAATGTGTTCCACTTCCTCGAAGAACTTCTGGTCAGCCTGACGCCGGCTGAGATCGGAGAATCCGTTGCTCTGGTCGTCGAATCCGGTGACCGCCTCTGGGGGTTGGGTGGGTGATTCTCCGCGAGAGTAGATTGCCAGGCCGAGCGTGACACCCCCCGCGACTAGGACCAACCACAACGTGGGCTTCATAGGACACTCCTTTAGGGCCAGGGGTCTTGAGAACGACGAAGCCGTGATCTGCCAAGTTACTCTGCGAGCTTAGAACGAGAATCTGCCGGGAGCTTTCTCGCAGCGATTGTGCCACTGATACCGAGCTGTCGCAATGGACTGTGAAAAATTCTTCACTTTATCAGCAAAGCGGGCGGCGAACATGATCGCCGCCTAGCTTCGAGTTCTAACTTCCTTGAAAACCTTCACTGCCATCCAACACCTTCGGGTGTAGACTAAGGTCGGCTTGAATCCGCGACTGTTGCGGCATTAGCGGGATTATCAAGTCGCACTTTCTCTTACCGCTCGGTCGAATGGAGTTCGCAATGAGGAAACAAAAAGGATTTTCACTGATTGAGTTGTTGATCGTGGTGGCGATTATCCTCATCATCGCTTCGATAGCGATTCCCAACTTGCTGCGCGCCCGCATGTCGGCCAATGAAGCGTCTGCGGTCGGGGCCGTGCGAACCCTGAACACAGCTCAGATTTCGTATAACTCCGCCTATCCGACCGTAGGCTATGCCGCCACGCTTAGCGCCCTGGGCGGGACCGCGTGTTCTCCGCCGACGTCGACCGGCGCTTGCCTGATTGATACCCAGCTCGCTTCCGGCACGAAGAACGGCTACACGTATACTCTAACAGGGGTCATCGGCACTCCCGGTGCGACCTACCAGGTCATTGCCGCACCCACGGTTCCGAACCAGACCGGCACTCGCTACTTCTGTTCGTTCGCCGACGCGGTGGTGCGTTCCGCGGTCTCAGCTATCACCACCTGCGATGGGGCCATCACGCCGCTTCAGTGACCGCGCAGGTTCGCGGTCGGCTTCACATTCTGTCAATGTGTCCTAGTGCCAACCTACGACCATAGCTGGTCCCGCCTCAACATCTACGGCAGCGAGTCTGCCGCTGCCTGGGCTTTAGACACAATGCGATTCGGTAGAGGCGCATAGCCTAGAGACTTGGCAACATCCTGGCCTTCCTGCAGACCCCACATCAGGAACTGTTTCAAGGCCCTCTGGCGCTCCGACGAGGCTCCCGACCTGGGCACATAAATCCAGGTAAAACTGGCCATCGGGTAAGATTCTCGGCCCGGGGCGTTGGTCAACGAATTACCCGTAGAGTTTTCCGCAGTGGCGCACGCGGCTGCGATGCTTTCGGGCGTAGCCCGGATGAACTGCCCGGCGGCGTTCTGCACGCGCCCATAGCCAACGCCGGCGTTTCGGGCGAGATTCAGCTCCACGTAACCGACTGCGCCTCGCGTCGTGGCGACCCGTTCTACCATATCTTCGCCGCGATTGGCATCCGTACCGTGGCGCCATTTCGGCGATGGGCTTTTTCCGATTTCGCCCCGGAATTGGGCATCCGTTTTCGACAAGAAGTCAGTAAAAATGTAGTTCGATCCCTTCCCCGCGCTGCGGTGCACAACGCTGACCGCCAGGTCGGGAAACTCCACGCCCGGGTTCAACTTGGAAATCCGCGGATCCTTCCAATTCTTCACCGTTCCCAGATAAATCTGTGCCAGCAACTCACCGGAAAAGTTGAGTTCCGGACTGCCGGGCAGATTATAGATCGGAACAATCCCAACCAGGATCATCGGGATCTGTATCAGAGGGGTCTTCGAATTGTGTATCTGCTCGTTGGTCAGCGGGACCTCGCCTCCGCCAAAGTCTCCCGAACCTTCGCTGATTTGTTTAATGCTTTCCGAGGTTCCCAGCGGCAGGTATTGCACTTTGATGCGACTGTTCTTCTTGTTGAACTGGCTGACCCAAGCTTGATAGAGGCGGTCGGGCACATTGGAGCCGGAACCGACAATGACCACTCGTTCCTGGGCTACTGCAGGCCCCGCGCACATCCACGACCAGCAGGCCACAACCGCGATGCACGACCAAAACACTGTCCTCATCGATTACTCCTTGGGGCGCAGAACCGGGATCGGGAGTTCACATCCCCGCCCCGTGTATTTGTTTCGGTCTAATTCTAAGAAGTGAGCTTCGATTGTTCCACGACAATTGCTGCTTAAAGATCAAGATAGTTAACCGGGACGAGTGTTCCGCTGACATCGGATTTGCGGGCAATGCTCAACGGCGCACGGGCGAGAAAGACTTCTGGGATTCGAGGCAAAAGCGGAGAGTATTGGAGGGCTGACTTTGAAACCTTGAAACCTGCTAGTCTCCCACCTTGCTTTTGAGCCGCCGCTGTAGCGAAGTGGGATGAATACCGAGAATCCGGGCCGCCTGTGTTTTATTGTTGCCGGTGGCTGCCAGCACCTGCTCGATGTAGTTATCCTCCAGCGCACGCAGACTAAGGAACTGGTCTCCAGTCGGAGAAATGTCATCCTCGGAGAATGCTTCAACGGCTTTCTTCTCCGCGTGCTGGTCGCGAATCTCTTCCGGAAGATGACTGGCGTCAATCTCCCCTTGGGCGCTGAGAATCATGGTGCGCTCAATTACATTTCTCAATTCGCGGATGTTGCCGGGCCATGCATACTGCACCAGCAGGTCAGCGGCGGCCGGAGTGAATCCGGTAAAGCTCTTTTTCAGCTCGCGATTGAATTGCTGCAGGATTTCGAGCGCTAAAGGCACGATGTCCTCCTTGCGCTCCCGCAGGGGAGGAATATCCAGCTGTACAACATTGATGCGGTAGTAAAGGTCTTCTCGAAATCGCCCTTGGCTGACGGAATTCTTCAGGTGCTCATTCGTGGCCGCGATCAAACGGATATTGACTTTGATCGTGCTCGTCCCCCCCAGCCGCATGAACGTCCCTTCCTCCAGCACGCGCAAGATCTTGGCCTGCACGCTGGCCGACATGTTGCCGATTTCATCCAGAAACACTGTGCCGCCGCTGGCGCGCTCGAGCAGGCCCTCCTTGCGGCGGCGGGCGTCGGTGAAGGCTCCCGGTTCGTAGCCGAAAAGTTCGCTCTCCAATAGAGCGTCGGGCAGGGCCGCGCAATTGAGTTCCAGCAACGGCATGGCGGTGCGGGGACTGGCGTAGTGAATGGCTTTCGCCAGCACGCCTTTGCCGGTACCGCTTTCGCCCAGAATCAGAATCGTGGTGCGGTCCGCTTCGGCGGCCATGCGGGCCAGCTCCAACATCTTGATCGTGGCGGGATTGTGAGTGACAATGCGCCCAAAGTCATAGCGCCCCCTCTCCGATTCCACCGAATCCCGCACCCGCACGCGTAAGGTCAGCACCTCGGCGGCGCGATGCAAGGTGGTCATCATGTCGTCCAGGTGAAAGGGCTTGACCAGATAGTCAAAAGCGCCCAGCTTCATGGCTTCGACGGCACGCTCCACCAGATGGTAGGCGCTCATCATGATCACAATCGCAGTCGGGTTCGCCTGTTTGATCTGGCGCAGCACTTCGACCCCATCGATGCCGGGAAGGACGATGTCCAGCAGAATGAGGTCCGGCTTTTCTTCGTGAAAGAGTTTCAGCCCATCCTCGCCGGAAAGGGCGGTGAATACCTCAAATCCATCCTGGCGCAAGCCGCGCGAGATGGTGCGAAGCGTGAGTTCCTCGTCATCGATGATCAGGGCGGAGTAGGGCATGTTGTTTCGTCAGTCAGAGATCTTTGTGGCTGCTGCGAGCCGCGAGCTTCGAGCTACGAGCAACCTCTGTTTGGAGCTTTAGGCTTGGAGCTTTAGGCTCGAAGCTCGTAGCTCGTAGCTGTCTTCAAACCACGACTTCGGTTTCCTCCTTGGTTTTGTGCGACTCTTCCTGCCGGATGGGCAGCTTGATCGTCACGGTCGTCCCTTGGTTCAAAATGCTATCGATTTGAATCTCGCCCTTGTTTCTCCTCACGTACGTGGCACTGATACTTAGGCCAAGACCAGTGCCCTTGCCGTGCTTGGTGGTAAAGAAGGGTTCGAAAACGTGGGGCAGAATGTCAGACGGGATGCCGCAGCCGGTGTCGCTGACCCGGATCTCAATGCTGTCCCCACCCGCGAGTTTACTCGCCGAAATCGTGATACGCCCGCCATCAGGCGTCGCTTCCGCCGCATTGATCAGCAGATTCATCAGCACCTGCGAAAGCTGGTTGGAATCGACCAGGATGTGGGGCAAGTCTTCCGGAACCTGGTTTTCGGCTCGTTTGCCGCGCAGCGCCGGCTGGCCTTCCAGAAAGCTGAGCGTATCGGTTACCAGGCGATGCAGGCTGAGGCTGCTCAATACCAGAGGGCCGGGGCGGGCATAATTGACGAGTCCGCGCAGGGTAGCGGAAATACGCTTGGTGCCGGCAATACATTGTTCAATTTCCCAGCGCTGGTCAGGATCGGTGACGCTCTTGAACTCGAGTTCCAGGTGCGACAGGATGCCGAGCAGCGGATTGTTGATCCCGTGCGCGGCACCCAGGGCCAGCTGAGCCAGCGTGGAGTATTTTTCGTATTCGGCGAGTTGCGCCTGGAACTGGAACTTCTGCTTGTTCAACTCACGATCTTCGTACAGGCGGCGAAGAAGTTCCTCTTGCGCCCGATTGCGCTCGCGCTCCAAATGTTGCTTCTCTTCTGCTGCGAGTTTCAACGCTTCGCACGCCCGTTCCCATTCACGGCGCTGCAGCCGCCAGACAATGAACATCACGGCCAGAGCGACGAAAGTCATCGGAACCAGGTAGCGGGCCACCGCCAAGTCGAGGTTGTCAATTAACGTTCGGGAGGCCGGCAAAAGGCTCTTAAGCCCATACCAAGAAGCGATTGCCCCTGCCCAGTGCAAATTCATCCTTATACAACATGAATCGGATTGTCTCAGGCTGCAGTGATAAGGGTCACTGCGGTCGGTGCGGTATGGGCCGCCTTTCGGGATGGGCAGTGCTGAAAAACGGTTTCGTATCAGGGTATCGCTTCAGCGATACCACAAATCCTTCGGAATAAAATGCCCCTTTAGGGGCTGCCTGTTGAATCTCGATCCGACGGCCCTCTATCGGAAACTGCCCTGGGACCGGGGATGATGGAGCGCGCCGGACAGCCGATGGCGGCTGTCCCTCCGCAAGTCATCCCCACCCGCTAATGGATCTTTGGCGATTCCAAATCCGCGGGCTTCTGATCGTCCGCATGAATCGCCCCATCGTCTTCCGCGTAGAACGAGCGGTGCTCGCTGTCCAGTTGCTTGGGCGTCATGGTGAGAACGAAGCCGTCGTGGTGGGCACGGAAGCTGGCCGTGTAATCCCCTCGTTCGGTGGTGTGCGCCATCCGTTTTGTGAAGGAACCGGTTCCCGCCAACGCCTCCAACGAATCCGCAAACTTGTCATGCCGTTTCTTGTACTCGCGCTGCGCCCGCAGTACCACCCGCATGTAACCCAGCGCCTGCGCTTCCGATTCCGAGCGCGCCGGATCGCCCGGAAACTTCGGCTGATACGTTGCTGAAGGTTGCGCTGAAGGCTGTGCCGGAGCCTGTGCCCACGCCAGCCCCGCCGCCATCACGCCCACCACTAAAATCCCCGCACAAAACTGCTGTATTCGCCTTCCGCTCACGGCAAAACCCTCCTCGCCATGCCTGATCCGGGGGTTACCCCCGTAATTTGTACCCGTCACCAATCGTTTCAATTCTCCGTTGGTTCAGGCAAGCTTGAACAGGATGCAATCCTAACAGGGAAACCTTGATGAAAGCTGCCGTAGCCAGAAAGCCATTGATTCGCGTCGCCGTAGTGGAAAGCGATCCACTGCGATTTGTGGGATTCCGGGCCCTTTTTGATACTGAACCTGATCTCGAGTTGGTCTCCGCCTCGCTGGCCGATCTTGGCCAGTTGCAGGCCATTGATCTAGTCCTGCTGGGCAATCGCGGCGGTCAGAATCTCTATGACATCATGGCCAGCCTGAAAGCTGTCCGGCCCGACCTGCGCATTATTGTGACCGGCTCCGGCATGGACGACGAAAGCGTCCTCAAAGCCATCGCCGCCGGCGCCAAAGGCTACGTGGACGAGGCCGCTTCGCCCGCCGAGTTTATCCAGGCCCTCCGCATCGTGAATCAGGGTTCGGTGTGGGCGCCCCGCCGCGTGCTTTCGACTTTCATCGAACGTGTCAGCGCGTCCCCAGGTCGCATCTTCCCCGCCGGCCGCATCACCTTTACCGACCGCGAGAAGGAAGTTCTGGAGATGCTGGTAGCCGGCCGCTCGAACAAAGAAATCGGCTCGGCCCTTGGTATCGAAGAACGCACCGTGAAGGCTCACGTTGCAAAGCTGATGCGCAAAGTAGGAGTGCAGAACCGCATTGCCCTCTCGGTCCACGCCATCACGCATTCGCTGGTGACGGCGAAGTAGCTTTTCGTTTGACGGGCCGGCTCCCAAGCCGGCTGTCAGGCCGACGCCCGTCGGCCCCTTCTCCGGCTGCCAAATATCCCTGTCATAGCCAAGGCCATTCGCTCGCAGCCATTGCGGACGTGAGATTTCACTGACGGCTGATGGCTGAAAGCTGCCCCTAGTTACCTTCGGACAGTGACCCTCGTAATCTTGTCCGCTTTCCGCACCTGCCGCATACTCGCCTCACCTACCACAGAACCTGGGAGACGGGGTTGGAAACGGAGATTAGGGTCGCCGATTTCAGCCCCGCATTTTTTTGCCCGCACCCTAAGGAGAGGCGAACCCACCCTTCGCATTTAGGCCTTCCTCTGTGCCCCCCGTGGTTCAAGCTTTTCTCTGTGAAACCACCATCCGCCTCCGCGATTCGCGCTTGGACTGAGAACGATGACACCCTGACTCACCCTGATCACTCCCCCAGTATCCTGCGCTTCACACCCCGCATCGAATAGAATCATAGACAACAGAATCTATACTTCTATCTCCCAAGTGAGGCATGATGCGAAATACCCTCGTTCTGCTGCTGCTGTTTGGTTTGCTGACCCCAATTCTTTCCGCCGATGAAGACACCAAGGCCGCGGGAGAGAACACCAAAGCGTCCGGGCGCGTCGAGGCGGCGGGCACGGTGCTCGACGAAATCCAGGCTGCCCCGGATCAGCGTATCCCCGAGGAAGTGCTGGGTTCGGCCGAATGTGTGGCCGTGGTTCCCTCGATGCTCAAGGGCGGGTTCGTCTTCGGCGGCCGTTTTGGCCGAGGCGTGGCCAGTTGCCGCACTCCAAAAGGTTGGAGCGCGCCCGCTTTCTTCACCATCGGCGGCGGCAGTTTCGGCCTGCAGATCGGCGGCCAAGCAGTCGATCTCGTCATGTTGATCATGAACAAGGAAGGCATGAACAATCTGCTCTCCAGCAAATTCAAGCTCGGCGCCGATGCCAGTGCGGCCGCTGGACCGGTGGGACGCCACGCCTCCGCCGATACCGACTGGAAGATGAGGGCGCAGGTCTTGACCTACTCGCGCGCCCGCGGCCTTTTCGCCGGACTCGAACTCGCCGGCGCCGTCATCAAGCAGGACAAAGACAGCACCCGCGATTTCTACGGCCGCATGGTGCCCTTCAAAACGTCTCTCAAGGGAGACGTCGAAGCGCCCAAGGCCGCATACCCGTTTTTGAGCACGCTAGCCAAGTGGGCACAGTCGGCGTCAAAGTAGGCCATGTTCCCAGTGTAGAGACGCGGCTTG
>JAIQFA010000098.1 GCA_020073525.1 Terriglobia bacterium | reverse complement strand
CCAGGATTTGCACGCCTGTGCCCGCCACCTCACGCACAAAGCAGCGCGTGAGCGTGGCGATGCCGGAGAGCCGCTGGAGCAGGTTCAAGGCCACGCGTTCTCCGGAAAGCAAGGCGCGCGCCAAGGCACACACCTCGATAGGGCTCTCGCCCGGGCGGAGTTCCTCTCCGTCCTTGCGTCCGATCTCCGCTACCGCTGCGGGGTCCAGCAGCCGGAAGACTTCGAGGAACGGATCGATCCCGGCGAGGACAAGCAGGCCCTTGGCGATCAGTTTCCCGCGGGCGCGCCGCCCGGCGGGCACGACCGTGTCCGTAGTAATATCCCCGGCTCCCAAATCTTCTTCGAGGAATCTGCGCAAGAGTTCGCGGTAACTCGAGGGATCAAGAGATTCGGACATCGATTCGGACATAGAAACCAATGTGGGCAACTTCTAGCTCATCTCCATCATGCGGAGGATGGGGCGCAGGGCGCGTTGGCGCAACTCCTCGTTCAGAGTGATTTCCGGCGTGCGATCCCTCATGCAAAGATAGAGCTTCTCCATCGTGTTGAGCTTCATGTGCGGGCATTCGCTGCACGAGCAGCCACCCTCGCCGGGAGCCGAAATGAACTTTTTCTCCGGGCAAGCCTTCTCCATCTGGTGCAGGATGCCGCTTTCGGTGGCGACAATGAACTCGGTCGCCGGGCTCTGTTGGGCGTAGGCGAGAATTCCAGTTGTCGAGCCCACGTAATCCGCATGAGGCAACACCGCTTCCGGGCACTCGGGATGCGCCAGGACCTTTGCCTGGAAGTGGCGCTCCTTCAGTCGTACCAGGCTGCGCTCAGAAAACATTTCGTGGACAATACAGCTTCCTGGCCAAAGCCGCAGTTCCCGCCCCGTCTTCTTTATGAGGTAGCGGCCCAGATGCTGATCAGGCGCGAACACGATGGGCTGCTCGGGCGGAATCTGCCGGATGATTTTCTCCGCGTTGCTGGATGTGCAAATGATATCGCTGAGCGCCTTGACCTCAGCGCTGCAGTTGATATAAGTGATCGCCACATGATCGGGGTAGCGCTCGCGAAACGCCCTGAAATGGTTCGCCGGACAGCCGTCGGCCAACGAACAGCCTGCTTTCAGGTCGGGGAGCAGGACTAGCTTTCTGGGGTTGAGGATCTTAGCGGTCTCGGCCATGAAGAGCACGCCACAGAAAACGATCACATCCGCAGAGGCCGCTGCGGCTCTCTGAGACAGCTGCAGGCTGTCCCCAACAAAATCAGCCAGGTCCTGGATTTCCGATTCCTGATAGAAGTGCGCCAGGATGACGGCATTCATCTGGCGCTTGAGCCGCACGATCTCCTTCTCGAGATCGAGGTGCGCCAGGGGCTCGTGGTTCTCGGTTTGCGCCGGAGCCAACATCAGACCTATCTATGCTTATTATGAGCAGAAGCAATTTGCGATGCAAAAGGTACTAAACTTAAGTCTCTCTCTGGAGCGATATCCAAGATCGTCATCGAAAGGAATTCTTCACGCGAAAAACCGTAGTGTCGAATGGCAGCTGCCGCACATCTGGCCCAGGAGTCAGCTGGTTATGTCAGGGAGCCCGATTAAACACACTACAACCTCGAGTCCTTATAGACATATACACGCCGGGAGAGCGGAATGTACCAAATCTCCGCGTCGAAGGGGTTCAAAAACGCCACATCCAGTAGGAACCTGCAAAATTGGTCAGAAAACTTCTAAACAGAGCTGGTACAAACTTCCCCAAGATCACTTGCTGCCGACGGTAGGTGTCCCGCCAAACGCACCTGACGCAGACCACGAACCGAGTTGCAAAGGTAAATTGCGTCGGCCGCCCGCAGAAGGCGCGGGGTAAGAATTCGCTCCGATGCTCTGGCCTCACTGGCTAGGAGCCTTCCGCGGTAGACACCAGCCAGCAAGCCGCACTTTACAGGTGGCGTGAAGAGTTGGCCGTCGATCTCGATGAAGAGGTTGTTGTTTGCTCCCTCCGTGAGCTCGCCCCGCTCATTCACGAAAACGACATCTTCATGCCCCAGACTGCGGGCCTCTCGATGGAGACGATCGTAGAACTCGCGGTGGGTCGTCTTGTGATACAGGAATCGATCCTCGGAAGAAGTCCGGATTGGCGAAAGGATGATCGTTCCACTGGACGGTTGTGCGTTCAATGCTACGTTCTCAATCGAGACTGCACCCTTACGATCCAGGAGGAGGCGGACTTTGGATGGACTGCCGGGCGCGAGGCGATCCTGGTTCTCGTCAAGAGCCGACCGAATCTTGTCCTTGTCGAAACCAAAGCCAAAATACTGGGCCGAGGATTCCAGTCGCTGCAAATGATCCTCAAGAAAGTGATACTCTCCGTCCCAGCGCAGGCTCTCCAACAGCTGGAAGCTGGGTGTGGGCTGGCTCAGAAACTGCATCTTCAGCAAGCATTCTTCGTACTCGTGCTCTGCGACCGAATCGAAGGTGATGCCGCTGCCGACTCCCATTTCGCCCTGGCCCTCCCTCAGAACGATCGTTCGGATCGGAACGCTGAAGACAGCAGAACGGTTTGGCGCGAAAAATCCAATCGCGCCCGTGTATACGCCCCGAGGTCCGTTTTCAATCTCCTGAATGATCTGCATGGTGCGGCACTTCGGTGCTCCGGTGACCGAACCGCAGGGAAATAAAGCCCGGAAGATTTCATAGAAACTCGTATCCGGCCGTAAATGCGCGGAAATCGTCGAGGTCATCTGCAATAAAGTGTCATAGGTTTCGACCGTAAAGAGCTCCCCCACCTGCACCGAGCCAATTTGGGCCATCTTGCCCAGATCGCTCCGCACCAGATCCACGATCATGACGTTCTCGCTCCGGTTCTTTGGGTCCTGCTGCAGCCACTTCCTCATCCGCTCGTCTTCTTCGAGACTCCTGCCCCTGCGTGCGGTGCCCTTCATCGGACGGGTCGTGATACGGCCATCCTCAATGCGGAAGAAAAGCTCCGGCGACAGCGACAGGATGTACTGCTGATCGACATGAAGGAAAGCCCCGTAAGGTACTCGCTGCCGCTCGCGCAGGAAGCTGAAGAGCGCCGCCGGAGAGCCCTCATAGTCGAAGCGCGCTCTTGTGGTGAAGTTGACCTGGTAGGTATCGCCGGCCGCGATGTACTCTCGAATCCGCTCGACTTGCTGGCAGTACCCCTCGCGATCGATGTCAAGCCGGAGGTCCGAAATGTGCGCCCGGACTTGCTCTGCAGCTGACCCGCTAGGTCGATCGACCAGCAGGCCTGGAGTCGTCTGTCCGGTCACGTGATCAAAAACATACGTCCCTTTGTAGACTCCGAACCAGGCCAGGGGGTCCTTCATCACTCCTCGGGACGAAATGTTCGACCGGGGTTCGAAGTGATGGCCGCACTCGTAGCTCAGGAAGCCAGCCACATAAAGCCCGTCCTGGAGATGTCTTTCGATGGCCTCAAACAGGCGCGGTAGTTCGTTCAGTGCGTTGGCTCGAATGACCTCGACAGGATGCAGGAAGAACCAGCTGCAAGGATGGGCATCGTCGAGCCGGGCCGTCTCCAGCAGTACGCTGTCCGGCGAGTCCGCAATGAACTGGTGGTAATGGTGGGGAAGAGAAATCAATCCTGTACACTCTACACGGTGACGGCGAAAATCGTGCTGCTTCCGTAGTCCGGAGTCTATGCCGTTGCCATGATGCTCCGCCAGTTTAGGGGGCGACATCACTCTAAAGCCCGCCATGCCAATTGGACCGCTCCTGAACCCCTCTTTCTTGAAAAGCTCCAAGCCCTGCCCTTCGTCAGCAGAGTTCGCCGACGAGGGGCCCAGATATGCAGCCTCGCGCAGGTAACCCACAAACAAAAGCTAGGAAACTTAGGCGGACATGGTACAAACTTCCTGTTTCATCGGTATACATAAACAAGGGCATTTGTATCCCTTACAAAGGATGCGAAGGTTCTGCCGCTGCCAAAATCGGTTGGTAGAACCCCGGGTTTTTGTTGGTGTCTTTGACAATGTTCTGTGCCCTCTCCCACAATCTCCAAGACTCATGAGCATGCACACATCGCGATTTAGCTTCGCTCCCGATTATTACCGCTATTGGCGCAAGAGTAGCGGCCGGGGTGAGGCGTGTGCCTACGAGGTGGAGATGCAATCGTAAGTTAGACGCCCAGTTCATAAGACCCGGAGCCGCGACTCTTGAATGAGCTGCGGCTTTTTGCTTTTTGGAGTGAGTTCAGCGCCAAAGTTCATAGCCGGAATCAAGGAGTGCAGTCATGATCAGCGACGCGCATGCGCGAGCCACCGAAATTGAGATCCAGCCTATCCTTCCGCCGGCCAATGGCAATCGGTCGAACATCGATCAGGGAAGTCACGGGAATGGACACCCTTTCAAACTCGTGAGCCGTCACGCCCAACGGCAACGGAGCGTAGTGGAGGTAGGAGGAGTGCGCATTGGCGACGGCAGTTTCGTCGTGATTGCCGGGCCTTGCTCGGTCGAGTCGCGCGAGCAGTTGTTGTCTACGGCGCGCGCAGTGAAAGCGGCGGGAGCGAAGCTCCTCCGGGGTGGTGCCTACAAGCCGCGTACGTCGCCGTATGATTTCCAAGGTCTCGGGTTGGAAGCTTTGCGCTTGCTCCGGGAAGCCAGAGAGCAGACCGGTCTACCAGTCGTCACCGAGGTGCTGAGCACGGAAGACGTTGAGCTGATTTCGGAGCACGCGGATATGTTGCAGGTGGGTGCGCGCAACATGCAGAACTTCGCGCTGCTCAAGAAACTGGCCGCCATCGACAAATCTGTACTGTTGAAGCGTGGCCCATCGGCTTCCGTCACTGAGTGGCTGCTAGCAGCTGAGTACCTGCTTGCAGGTGGGAACGGAAAGGTCGTGTTGTGTGAGCGCGGGATCAAGACCTTTGCAACGGAAACACGCAACACCTTGGATCTGGCAGCTCTGGCGCTGGCCCGCGAATTATCCCACCTGCCGGTCATTGCCGACCCCTCTCACGGCACCGGCCGGCGAAGTCTCGTCACACCCATGTCACATGCGGCGGCTGCGGCTGGAGCGGACGGGGTGATGATCGAAGTGCACCCCTGTCCGGAGCGGGCCCTGTCCGACGGCCCTCAGTCACTCCCCTTCGAAGGCTTTAGCGAGTTGATGCGGAGCCTGCGTGCGAATTCACGACAAACGATGCTGGATGACCCGACGGGTTAGTTTGAGGAACGCTTTCGGATTCATTGAGGTCGAAGCGGGCGAGGCTCGAAACGCGAAACGGCATCCTCGTGCACTTCTTATGAATGCTTAGAGAGATGCCGGCTATGACGTAAACATCCTTAACTACGTATACCCGTCGCCGGGCCAAAGTGTACCGACGTCAGGGTTCTCTCTTGCCTTCTTCCGCTCTGACATCTGATCTCACTTTTGCCGAAGAGCAGAAGAGCCTTGCACTTTTCCAATCGCAGGATGGTACAAATCACCCGGTTGCGGGGTATTATCTCTTAGAACATGGTCGGCTTAGTGTTGACCAGTGACCGTGAAACACGACAGTACAGTGTCTCCTCTTGAAGATATGCAAATTCTCATTCAGCCCGTGCGAATTACGATCGTAGTCGTGGGTGTAGTTGTGAACCACGAAGCTCTGGCTGGGGGGTGCGCAAACTAAGTTTAGAGATTCCAAGAGTTTCTGAACCCACCGCCAGACAGATGGCCGGTGGGTTTTGTGTTTTTGGGCATAAAAATAACCCGATTCGAAGGAAGACTCTGATGCGAATGACAGGTGCACAAATCCTCTGGGAATGCCTGGAGCGCGAGGGCGTGAAGCACGTCTTTGGCTATCCGGGAGGAGCGATCCTTCCGGCCTACGACGCTCTGAGGCACAGCAAGATTCATCACGTTCTGGTGCGACATGAGCAAGGGGCGACGCATATGGCCGACGGCTATGCGCGTGCCACAGGACACGTCGGGGTTGCAATCGCGACTTCCGGCCCCGGCGCTACCAACATGGTCACTGGCATCGCCACCGCGATGATGGATTCCTCGCCCATTGTCTGTATCACAGGGCAGGTGGGCAGCAGGCTCATCGGTTCGGACGCATTCCAGGAGACTGACATCACGGGAGTGACCCTACCTATCACCAAGCACAACTGCTTGGTGACCAAGCCAGGCGAGCTTGTACGGACACTGCGAGAAGCCTTCCACATCGCTCGCTCGGGTCGTCCCGGACCGGTGCTGGTAGACATTACCAAAGATGCCCAGCAGTCGGCATGCGAGCTGGATTGGGAACGGGCTGTGCCGCAACTGCCCGGCTACCGCCCGACTCTCTCGCCCGAGACGAAGGACTACGAGCAGGCGTTGGAGCTGATCCACAACGCGAAGCGGCCCGTCATCCTCGCCGGACACGGAATCATGGTTTCCGGAGCCTCGAAGGAAGTGCGCGAGCTGGCAGAACAAGCCCACATCCCGGTAGCTCTGACCCTATTAGGTATCGGCGCATTTCCGGCATCCCACCCACTTAACCTGGGCATGATGGGCATGCATGGAGAGGCCTGGGTGAACCAAGCGATTCAGGAAGCCGATCTATTGCTGGCGCTCGGCATGAGGTTCGATGACCGAGTGACCGGTAATCTCAAACACTATGCGCCGGGGGCAAAGAAGATCCATGTCGAGATTGATCCGGCCGAGATCAACAAGTGCGTGAAGGTCGACCTTGCGCTGATCGGAGATCTCCGCGAAGTGCTGGCAGAATTGCTGCCCAGGGTGGATCGCTGTGACCGCAGCGAGTGGCTACAGCGCATCCACGAACTCAAGGGCGATTCTGCAGTCCGCGACATTCAGGCTCTGCCGGACGACGGCCATCTCTATGCGGCACATGTGATCAATGACCTTTGGAGAGAGACGCAGGGCAGTGACACGGTCGTGGTCACGGACGTGGGCCAGCACCAGATGTGGGAGGCACAGTACTACAAGCACGAGTCCCCGCGCTCCCTGATTACATCCGGCGGGTTAGGGACGATGGGCTTTGCCTTGCCAGCCGCCATTGGCGCCAAGGTGGCGCGCCCGGAGGCCGAGGTTTGGGTAGTGGTCGGGGACGGTGGATTCCAGATGACCATGTCGGAGTTGGCGACGATCGTCCAAGAGAAGCTGAAGGTCAACATCGCCATCATTAACAACGGCTTTCTCGGAATGGTACGGCAGTGGCAGGAGTTTTTCTACGAGCGCAATTACCAATCGACGCCGTTGCTCAACCCGAACTTTGTCAAGCTGGCCGAGGCCTACGGCATCCCAGCGATGGAGGTAACGACGCGTTCTCGGGTTGTCCCAACGGTCCAAACGGCACGTAACCATCGTGGACCGGTTCTGATCGACTTCAAAGTCGAGCAGGAAGACACGGTCTACCCAATGGTAGCGGCGGGCGCGGCCCTGCACGACATGATTCGGCGGCCCAGCCCGCTGGTCGAAACAGCGGAGGACGCATAGGCGAAACCATGCTGAACACTTTCGTTGTCTATGTCGAGAACAAACCGGGCGTGCTAACGCGAGTGGCGTTGCTTTTCCGTCGACGCGGGTTCAACATCGATTCGCTAACGGTCGGACGGACGGAAAAACCAGATGTCTCGCGCATGACCATATCGCTCGAAGCCGACAACGACCAGGCGCGACGCATCGAGGCCAACCTGTACAAGTTGGTCAACGTAATTCTGGTTGAAAACATTACGGCTGAGCCGGCCATCGTTCGTGACTTGGCGATGATCAAAGTGGCCGCCGCGCATGACGCACGGACACGTGTGCTGGAACTGGCCAGTGTGTTTCGTGCGCGCGTGATTGATGTAGCGCCCGAATCATTAACCATTGAGATTACCGGCACGGAAGACAAGATCGACGGGCTGATCGAAGTATTGCGCCCGTTCGGCGTACTGGAAATGGTCAGGACAGGGATCGTTGCGATGCGGCGTGGAGCGAGGACAAGTCAAGCTGCAACCTCAGACCAAGCAGCAAGTGCAATCGTTGCTGAGGACATTTCACATTCCGTATAAGCGGTGAATAGGTCTAGGAAAGGACAGGACATGGCAAAGATTCATCACGATGAAGATGCGAACCTGGGATTGATCCAGGCCAAGAGGGTAGCGATCGTTGGCTACGGCTCGCAGGGGCATGCCCACGCCCTCAACCTCAGAGACAGCGGTGTCGAGGTACAAGTCGGGCTGCCGATGGAGAGCCAGTCCCGCGCTAAGGCAAAAGCCGCAGGGCTGGTCGTGACGACGCCCTCCGAAGCCGCCGCCTGGGCGGACGTGGTCATGATTCTTGTCCCGGACACGGCACAGCCCGAGCTCTACAAGCGCGAAATCACTCCTCATCTGAGGCCTGGCAAAACCCTGATGTTCGCCCATGGGTTCAACATCCGATTCGGTACGATTCAACCTCCCACCAACATTGACGTCTCCATGATCGCGCCCAAGTCTCCAGGGCACCGCGTTCGTGAAGTTTATCTCGAAGGTGGCGGAACTCCCGCGTTGCTCGCAGTCCACCAGGATGCAAGTGGAAACGCCAAGCAACTCGCGCTGTCTTATGCTCACGGGTTGGGATGCACACGGGCAGGTGTAATTGAAACCACTTTCGCCGAAGAGACCGAGACCGACCTGTTCGGGGAGCAGTCGGTACTTTGTGGCGGCGTGAGTGCCCTGGTCAAGGCCGGGTTCGAGACACTCGTCGATGCGGGGTATCAACCGGAAATCGCTTATTTCGAGTGCATGCACGAGCTAAAACTCATTGTGGACCTCATGTACCGCGGTGGCCTGAATTACATGCGTTATTCGGTCAGTGACACGGCCGAGCATGGAGACTACGCGGGTGGTCCGAGAATCATTACCGAACAAACACGGCATACGATGAAGCAGATGCTGAAAGAAATTCAGGATGGCACGTACGCCAGGAACTGGATCAAGGAGAATGAGACAGGCCGCAAGTGGTTTCAAGCCACGCGGGAGAAAGAACAGGAACAGCTGATCGAGCAAGTAGGCGCGAAATTGCGCTCGATGATGCCATTCCTCAACCCTGTGAACATTAAATAGCTCTGAAGCGTGAAGCCAACCCCCGCCTAAACATGATCAGACCAAGATGGCATCCCAGCTGCTTTGACTGAAGCTTACTCGGAACACCGTGCTTGTCACGTCGAAGTGGTACAAAAGCAATATTTGAGAGGTATACGTAGATGAATGGTCCCGACCGAGAATATGGACAAAATCATGGGCGCCTTAGTATTTCTGGGAACGGTAGAGCTGTTTTTCACACTCCTCATCGCGGTTACGTGCTGGCTCGTTTTGGTTGGATGCGGCATTCTTTCGCAAGCCACGCCCGCCTTGCTGGTCACGGCGAAACCCCGGAAAGCAGGTCTCGTCAGGCTAGATTTGTGAGAATTTTGGGAAATTGCTCATATTTTTTCCGCCATCTCACGGTACAAACCCGTCATCCCGACGGTATATACATAGTTAGGCTGTAGTGGATGCCAATCGGTAAGATGGCTGATGTAGTTTGCTAGCTTCAAAACGTGGCGATTTAGGGCGACTTGCTCCACGGAAAAAACTGCTAAAGATCGGATTCAGTTCTCAATTCCGAATTTTGAGAGCCCTCCGAGCATTCTTTGGCGCGGAGGGCTTTCTTTTTTGCCCTCCGCCCCGCCCCAGGGAATTTTTCCACGTGATTACCTACTGCCCCGAACGGAGCATCGCAGGATGTCCGTCCTGGAATAGGGAGGGTTTCATGTCAAAAATGGCCGAAGGAATTTGTACCCGTGCCATTCACGGCGATCTGACGCCGGATTCGGCCACCGGTTCCATCCTCACGCCTATTTATCAGACGACAACCTATGTCCAGGATGCTGTCGGCGTGCATAAGGGCTTTACCTATTCTCGGGGGGCGAATCCCACGGTCGCTGCTCTAGAGAACGTTCTCGGCACGCTCGAAGATGCTTCCACCGTCTGCTTTTCGACCGGGATGGCCGCCATCACCACACTGTTCCTATCGCTACTCAAAACCGGCGATCACGTAATCGTCTCCGACGTGGTCTATGGCGGTACAGTTCGGCTCTTCCATCAAGTGCTGGAACAGCTGGGTATTCGGGCCAGCTTCGTAGACACTTCTCAGCTTGACAGTGTCAGTCAGGCCATCGAACCGGCCACGCGGCTGATCTTCCTCGAAACGCCAGGGAATCCCACCCTGAAGCTGACCAACATTGCAGAGGTCTGTCAGCTGGCTCGCCCCAGACGCATCCGAGTGGCCGTGGACAACACGTTTCTCACCCCCGTGCTTCAGACTGTTTTCGAACGTGGCGCGGACATTTCCGTGCTGTCTACCACCAAGTACATCGAAGGACATAACGCCACCGTTGGCGGCTCTCTTTCCACCCGAGATCAGGACATCCTAGAACGCTTCCGTTTAGTCCGGAAAACCATGGGCTGCATCCAGTCCCCTTTCGAATCCTGGCTGACGCTTCGCGGCCTGAAGACTCTACCCATGCGCCTGCAGTGTCATTCCGCAAACGCTCTCGCTGTAGCAACCTGGCTAGAGAACCATCCGGCTGTAAGGTCGGTGTTGTATCCGGGTCTGGAATCTTTCCCTCAACGCGTGCTTGCCAAGCTCCAGCACAAGAATCACGGCGGCATGCTCGCCTTCGAACTGAAGGCCGGCGCGCCAGCGGCCATCAGGCTCATGAACTCGGTCAAGCTCTGCAGCCTGGCCGAGAATCTAGGAGCGGTCGAAACCCTAATCACTCATCCGTTTTCTATGTCGCACGCGGATGTGCCGCCGGCCCAGCGCAACAGGATCGGCGTCACAGATGGGCTGGTCCGCCTCTCGGTTGGGCTGGAAGACCCCGCTGACATCACCGCGGACTTAGAGCAGGCTCTGGCCGCAAGCACCCGAGACAAATAAGCGAGGACGAATGCACTGTCAGTCGATCACAGTTTTGAAATTTGGTAGCTCCGTTCTTAGAACTGAGCAGGACCTCCCGCGCGCGGTTCACGAAATCTATCGCTGCGTCAGACAGGGAGAACACGTCATCGCGGTCGTGTCCGCCTTTGGTGGCATCACGGACAGTCTGATCGAGAAATCACGAGCATACGGAGACAATCCCGATGAAGGCGCGAGCGCTGCTCTGATTGCGACCGGCGAAGCCACTGCTGCCGCTCTGATGGGACTTGCCCTCGATCGAGCTGGCATCCCGGCCAAAGTGGTTGACGCCGCTGCGATCGGACTAATCACCGAGGGAGGTATCTCGGACGCCAAACTTGTCGGTTGCAGCGAAAGCAAGATCCTCAAGCTGATGGAGCAGGTTCCTGTCGTTGTGGTGCCCGGATTTGTTGGGCGTTCCTGCGACGGTGATGTAACTATGCTTGGGCGGGGTGGTACCGACCTAACGGCTCTGTTTCTGGCGCAGCGCCTCGGAGCGGAACGTTGCCGGCTTGTCAAAGATGTCGATGGGCTGTACGAAAGCGACCCGGCAGGCCCCGGTCCCCTTCCGCGTCGTTATCGCACCATTCGCTGGGAGGATGCACTCGACATCAACGGAAAGGTCGTGCAACACAAGGCCATTCGCTTTGCCAGGCAAAATCGAATGACTTTTGAGGTGGCGGCGCTCCAGTCCGACGCGCCCACCCTCGTGGGAGCCGGCCCAGACACTTTCTATTCAGCTACACCGGCACACGGGCCTCTCAAAGTCGGCTTACTTGGTTTGGGCACGGTTGGTCTGGGCGTCTATCACGAGCTCATGAGCCATCCGGAACTGTTTACGGTAGTCGGTGTGGCTGTCCGGCAACTTAACCGTGGTGACGAAGTGGTGGAGAAGCATCTCCTCACGCGCGACCCATGGCAGATTCTAAAGCGCGGTTGCGATGTGATCGTAGAAGTCATTGGCGGCCAGCATCCTGCGACCGCTCTCATCGCGGCCGCGCTGGAAAGCGGAACTGACGTGGTTACCGCCAACAAGTCCGTGCTTGCAGTCGACGGCCCGATGCTCTCGACCATAGCGAAAGAGAATGACGCTCGGCTCTTCTATTCTGCCGCCGTAGGCGGAGCGGTCCCCATGCTGGAGATTCTTGAGCACCAAGCGCGTAGGACTCCGGTGCGATCTGTTTCGGGTATTCTCAACGGCACATGCAACTTCATCCTGGACGAGACCGGGCAAGGGGTGCAGTTTCAGGATGCTTTAGCCAAGGCTCAGGAATCCGGGTTGGCGGAGGCCGACCCCAGCCTGGATCTAGATGGCACCGATGTCGCAGAGAAGCTAGTTCTAATCGCGAGAACAGCATCCGGCACTGATTTCCCGTCTCTTGCTTTGGACTACACGGGAATCCTTGATCAGTCCTGCCGGGAGAGCGTAAACGGCCACGTAATGCGCCTGGTCGCAATGGCGGAAATCACCATCGATGGCGTTTCTGCCAAGGTCGAGCCTGTTCCTCTTTCACCGGATCATCGATTCGCGCACATTCGTGGGGAGAGCAACTGTCTGCTGATCGAATTTGCCGACGGCCAGACCCTTTTTCTCCACGGAAAGGGCGCGGGCCGTTGGCCCACGACCGAGGCTGTCTTCGCTGATCTCCTCACACTCAGCCGCACCAGGCGCCCACTCAGTATTCACACCATAGCGAGCCATAGGATTGCCGATGAAACCAGCTACCCGTCTTGTACATTTTGAATCCTGTCCTGGCGACCGCCTTCGGCCCGTCGCGACTCCCATCTACCTGACAACCACTTTCGAACAGGAGTCGGCCCTCGGGCTCGGGCAGTTTGACTATTCGCGAAGCGGGAATCCTACGCGAGCGGTACTGGAGCGTCAGTTGGCTGATCTGGAAGGCGCTGCTAAGGCGTTCTGCTTTTCCAGCGGCTTGGCTGCCATTACCGCGGTAACGCGGCTCCTGAACGCCGGAGGCGAGATCCTGGCCTCTGCGTTTCTCTATGGTGGGACGTGCAGATTGTTTACGAAACTTTCCCAATACAGCGGCATCGCCGTGCGCTATGTCGGTTCAACGGACGTGGAGAGTTTTCGCCGCGAAATTCGCCCAGCTACCCGTCTGGTTTATATCGAGACCCCCACCAACCCCCTGCTACACATCATCGACATCGCCGGTGTTGCGAAGATTGCTCACGAATCTGGTGCCCTCCTGTGCGTCGATAACACCATGATGTCACCCTATCTGCAGAATCCTTTGCTGCACGGAGCCGACATTGTCATCCACTCCGCCACCAAATCCTTGGCGGGCCACAGTGACGTGACTGCCGGCGTTGTGGCCGTCAGCGACACGGCAATTGGGGAAGAAGTCTATTCCATCCAAAACGGTGAAGGTGCGGTGCTTTCGCCCTTCGACTGTTACCTCTTCTTGCGGGGAATGAAGACGCTCGGCATTCGGCTTGACCGCCAGGAGTCCAACGCACAGAAGATTCTGGAGTTTCTCAAGCAACAGTCCGCAGTGCAGCACCTCTACTATCCCGGCCTCAACGATAATCTGACGGGACAGTTGCATGGCTCGCAGGCCCGCGGTGGCGGCTGTGTCATCAGTTTGGAGACAGGTTCCAAGGAAGCATCACAGCGATTCGTCGAAGCCCTGGAACTCTTTACCATCGCGCTTAGTTTCGGCAGTGTGGCCTCCTCCGTCAGCATGCCTGCGTTCATGTCCCATGCCAGCGTGCCGCCCAGCCTGCGTTCCCAAAACGGGCTCCCGAGTGACTTGGTGCGTCTGTCGGTCGGGATTGAAGACGCAGATGACCTGATTGGCGACTTGTCGCAAGCCCTTGCCAAAGTGTGATTCCAGGTTGGAAGACGTTCCGGGGTTTATCCTAAATCTGTTGAGACCGGCAGCTCTGCAGATCAAAGAGACGAAGCAGATCGGCGGCAAAAAACAGATGCCTTACCACACTGAAGACCTGCGCATTCAATGGACCAAAGTCCTTCTCCCGCCCGTATTTCTGGAGGAAGAGCTGCCCATCACCGACAAGGCGGCCCAGACTGTATATCAGGCGCGCAGCCAGGTTCGCGACATTCTGAATGGCCAAGATCATCGCCTCATTGTTGTGGTTGGACCGTGCTCGATTCACGACACGAAAGCCGCCCGGGAGTATGCGGGATTGCTCAAGCACGCAAGGCAGGAACTGTCCAAAGAGCTGCACATTCTGATGCGCGTCTACTTCGAGAAGCCCCGAACCACCGTTGGCTGGAAGGGGCTGATCAATGATCCCCACCTGGATCAATCCTTCAAGATCAATGACGGCCTGCGGATGGCCCGGCGCCTCCTCCTTGACCTGGCAGAAATGAGCGTACCTGCGGGGACCGAATTCTTAGACATGATCATCCCCCAGTATGTGGCCGGTCTTGTGAGCTGGGGAGCCATTGGAGCGCGTACCACCGAGAGCCAACTGCACCGGCAGTTGGTTTCTGGCCTTTCCTGTCCTGTTGGGTTCAAGAACGGAACCTCCGGAGACGTTGCCGTCGCTATCGAAGCAATTCAGTCTGCCGCCCATCCGCACTGCTTCCTCGGCCACACGAAGCACGGGCAATCCGCCATCTTCGTCACGACCGGCAATCCCGACTGCCATGTCATCCTACGAGGTGGAAGAAGGGCCACAAACTACGCGGCCAATTCTATCGACGAAGTTTGCACGCAACTGCAGGAAGCGAAGCTCGCGCCACGTGTCATGGTCGACTGCAGCCATGCCAACAGCACCAGGGATTACACCAAGCAACCGTCCGTTTGTCGTGATGTGATCAAACAGATTGCCGACGGAGAACAACGCATCATCGGAGTGATGATCGAAAGCAACTTGGTCGGAGGTGCCCAAAAACTTGTCGCCGGACAACCCTTGAACTATGGCCAGAGCATTACCGACGGCTGCATACCGTGGGAGGAGACTCTCGAATTGCTCGAAGAACTTGCAGAAAGCGTTCGGTCAGCTCGGCGCTGATCGTTTCGACTTCTGGCGGAAGGTTGGAAACCAGTTCTATGCGCACAGCTATTGCATGAACATCTCTAAAACAACGATCAGCTGTGTCTGGTACAGAAACCAGCCCGGTGGCCATACTAATCTAATCCGCTGAAGCCGTTGCAATCGCTTGAAGCACGGCCGCGAACTTCGCTTCAATCCCCTCGGCATTCCTAGCGGGGTATCCAAGCTCCCGGGCCAGATTCTCCAACTCCCTTCGCCACCCTACTGGAAGGGCGGCACTGGGGGGAAAGGCATGAGTCTCCCGCTCCACGAAAATCCGCTCCGCCGCGACGCGCGTCCGCACATAGTCGAGCTTGCCTAGCATGTCCACCAGCAGAATGTCCAGAACATCCCGCGCGCGGTCCTCTCGATGCGGTCCCGTGCAAGCATGAAGCTTTTGGGCCACCTGCTCGTTGATGCCCAAACACCGTACATGCGGCGCCATCGGTAACCCCATCTCAGCCATCCCGGTAATGGCTGGTTCTACCAAGTCCACCTCTTGCGCTTCTCCCGGACCGAGATCTATATCGACCGTCTGCCAGGCCCGCGTTCTGTATTGCACGGCAACCTCTACCCGCACCGTGTCGGCAAGTTCCATCTGATGCATCTCGGGCTTCAGCCGGAATGTGAATTCATCGAATCCCAACTGCAACACCTCTTCCAACCTGCTTATGCGCTCTCTCCGATTACCTTCCAGGCCCAGGTCGAAATCCTTGGTGGTGCGAGCCGCGCCTGCGAAGCGGAGTTCCATCGCAACTCCGCCTTTGAGATAGTAGGTCTCGATCACGCCGCTCTCTACTGCATGCTCCAGCACTCCGCAGAGCGCGAGAAAGGACACCCACCTTCGCAGACGTTCCTGGTCGAGCCCTTGCTCGCGTGCGACACGGGCAAGAGTCTTCTCCAGACGTTCTAAGCGCTTTGCGCTCACGCCGTAGCGTGCTCCTTGGTTGCTTGGACCCTTGCAACGTCATGCGAGTGCTGGTTGAGTTGACGCGTGAGCCGGTTGGCTCCCGCCGCACTAATGTATCCTTCCTTACGCGCATCTTTAATGGCCTGGCGGGCAAGCCCTGACCTTCCCGTTTCATGCAGCACATCCAATACACTCTTAAGAAGCCCCATTCTTGCTCAGGAATCTGAGAATCTCCACATCGTCATATTCCGGACCCAAATATGATCCTCTCTGAGCGTCCTTCTTCCCGTCTACGTTCCGCGCATTCCCCAGATAGGCATACCACGCGAACAGTGCAGCCCCCAGTGCCCCGCCAGCGTCTCCAGCCGCAGGCTGTATCCAGATGTCCTCGAACGGCGTTTCGCGCAAGATTCGCCCGTTGCCCACGCAATTCAGCGCCACACCACCGGCCAGGACCAGGTTTCTCTCCCCCGTCTCCTTGCGCACATGCCTCGCCTGACGAAGCATGATCTCCTCCGTAACTTCCTGAAGCGATCGGGCCAGATCCATCTCCCTTTGGGTCAGTTTGGATTCACTCTGCCTCGGAGGCCCTCCGAAAAGCCGGTCGAACTTCTTCGAGGTCATCTTCAATCCCGCACAGTAGTCAAAGTACTCCATGTTCATCTTGAACGACCCGTCTTCCTTCAGATCGATCAAATGGTCGTAAATCGCCTGCACGTATTTCGGCTCCCCGTACGGGGCAAGGCCCATTACTTTGTATTCTGCCGAATTGACTTTGAACCCAGTAAAATACGTGAATGCCGAGTATAGAAGCCCCAGCGAATGAGGGAACTTCTGTTCTGCGAGCATCTCGATCCTGTTACCCTCCCCAACGCCGTAGCTGGTGGTGGTCCATTCTCCTACACCATCCATCGTTAGAAATGCGGCTCTCTGATATGGAGAGGGATAGAAGGCCGACGCGGCATGGGACTCATGATGTTCAGTAAACAGGATCTTTCCCTCAAAATCCCCTAGCTCCTCCCGGATCTGATTCCGGATCCAGAGCTTCTCCTTCAGCCAAAGGGGCATTGCCATCATGAACGAACTGATCCCCTTCGGGGCATAGGCCAGATAGGTCTCTATGATCCGCTCGAACTTGACAAAGGGCTTATCGTAGAACGCAACCAGCGTCAGATCTGAGGCCTTGAGTGAGGCCTGGGAAAGACAGAATGCAATGGCATTTGAGGGATAATTAAAGTCGTGCTTCTTACGGGTGAAACGTTCTTCCTGAGCTGCGGCGATGATCTCACCGTCGCGAATCAGCGCAGCGGCCGAATCATGGTAGTAGCAGGAAATGCCGAGAATGTTCACCATTTGTGCTCAGTCAAGAAGGAAAAAGGATCGGCCACGTTGCAGCTTACACTTGCTACGGAACCTGAGTTGTCTTGTTCCTGTTGTTCCAGGTCACTCCGTTATCACCAGCATTGATCTGACCATCCAGCGTGACATCAGCGCTAAGGTAATCCATCATGTTTCGCCCATTCCATGTCGCTGCATTATCGACCGCGTTTACTTGCAAGTCACCAGTTGCGTCACCTGCATAGAGACAGAACCTGCCGCCTGTTCGTGGCTGAATCATCGGATTCGTCCCGTACGCTTGACTCTGGCCAGTCGTGAAGTCGTACAGAGTTGCCGTCGCACTCAGTACCAATCGATTCGCACTCATCACGGCAAGATGATTCCGGTGACGAACCACTACATAATATGATCCCGGAACAGTGTCAATTTGCACATAGTTCCTGGTCGTATCAAGAAAACTGAGGATAGTTCCGTTTGTAAGGATCCACGCGGGAGCCATCAGTCCTCGTTTCGCGGGCGAGGAATACTGGACAGAATCTCGCACTTCTATGGTGACACTGTCTATCGCAAGTGCTGGAATGGCTCGGCCCACGAAGTGATTTGTGAGCGTAGTTTTCCATGTTGTGGTCTTGTTCATCGAATCCGCGCCAGCAGCAGTATTAAACGGGCCTTGTAGCATAGCTCTAATAGCAACACGTACCCGATTTTCCTCCGATCCAACCTGCGTCACCGGATCAATAGTGGCATACTTCCGTACGCGTACGTCGTTGAACTGAGCAACCGTGCCAGCTTCCCCATACAGCGCCACAGCACCCGAAGAAAACTGAGAATCGGATATCGGAGTTGGTGTCTTCAGTGTGTCGTTGAAATATATGGCGAAACTGTTCCCCTGGACCTTGATCTTCAATTTGTACCATGCGTTCAAGCTGATTGGTCCCACGGCTGTGGTCCAGAGCTCCGTGGCCAAGGGGTTGCCGTTTGCCCACCTGTAAAAATGCAAGTTGTTTGTTCCGTCAAGGTCCTCATACAGGTTAAGCGTGTAGGTGTTCTGCAGGTCTGTCGTTCTTATGCCAAGTCCCCAGATCCGCCCAGCGCCTTGTTTGCCAAAGCCTTCCAGGACAAAATCGCTCCCTGAATAAGATGATCGAAGAATCTCTCGGTCCGCGGTAATGGCTTGCGCCACTGTTCCCATTGTCCCATTCTGCTGGATGGAATCAGGCGCACTCCAGCTACCCCCACTTGCCGTCCACTTGCTCGCGTCAACTACCCCATAGTGCTTTCTCCCTAAAGTCAGATCTGCCTGACGGAGCTCCAACGTCCAGGTCCCACTTGTTGATTTGGCGTAGTATGCGTAGAGTGTGCTTCCAACAGGAGTCTGGAACAGGCATGCGCTTCCATCAGTCAGAATTGGATTGCCTGGCAGTTCGCTAAATGGTCCTGTCGGGGACTGACCCGAGTAGATCCTGGTTTTCCAGACCGTCTCGAGATATTCGGTCGAGAGAAAATAAGTGTTGTCGTAAAACATCATATTGGGCGCGGCAAGAGGAGTATTCGATAGTAGCAATTCCACATCAGCGGCAGAAGCCAGGCCAGCTATGGACGATGCCGTTCGAACCATGATACGGAAGATGCTAATGTCATTGCCACGGTACCAGTAGAGAT
>JAIQFA010000014.1 GCA_020073525.1 Terriglobia bacterium | reverse complement strand
CTGGAAAGAGACTGACCAAGTCGTACAATTAGACTCATGACGGACTCACTCATTATTGCTGGCAGGCAGTTTCGTTCCCGCTTGATCGTCGGCACGGGAAAATACAAATCGTTTCAGGAAACCGCGCGGGCGCTCGAAGCCAGCGGTGCCGATATGGTGACGGTGGCCGTGCGCCGGGTGAATCTCGACCGCAGCAAGGAGTCGCTGCTGGACTACATCGATCCGAATAAGTACTTCCTGCTGCCGAACACCGCGGGCTGCTACACCGCCGACGACACGATCCGCACGGCTCGCCTGGCGCGCGAGGTTGGACTCTCGGATTGGATCAAGCTGGAAGTGATTGGCGATCAGGCAACGCTGTATCCGGATGTGCAAGCGACGCTCGAAGCCACGCGTGTCCTCGCGAAAGAAGGATTCACCGTGCTGGCCTACACTTCGGACGACATCGTGTTCGCCAAACGGCTCGTGGAGGCCGGAGCTGCGGCGGTGATGCCTTTGGGCGCGCCGATCGGCAGTGGCCTGGGTATTCAGAACACCGCCAACCTGCGAATCCTGCGCGAGATGATCACTGGAGTTCCGCTAGTTGTAGACGCGGGCGTGGGCACAGCTTCCGACGCTGCCATTGCCATGGAACTTGGCTATGACGCGGTGCTGATGAACACCGGCATCGCCGGCGCCCAGGAACCGGTGCTGATGGCCGAAGCAATGAAGCATGCGGTGATGGCGGGACGTCAAGCGTACCTGGCAGGAAGAATGCCGCGGAAGCTTTATGCGACGGCCAGTTCCCCGCTGGAAGGCGTCGTGCGGTAGGCGAGCGATCGCGGAACAGTGAGAATTCGAGTGGGCGGGCGAGACACCCGTCTCTCCATACAACAAATGGGCGGCCGTTCTGACCGCCCTTTATTCATACAACCCTTATCTTCTTACAACATCTTGACGCTTTCAACGTGGATCTTGTCGCCGTCGATGTGACCGGTCACGGCAACGTGATGTCCATAGTGCTCCTTCAAGGCATCGGGATTTTCCACGTTCAGAACTTTCTGGTCCTTGTCAGTAACTACGACCGGGCTGGCGCCGGCTGCAATGCACTTCTTTGTGCATGCTTCCGCGCCCGCGTTGGCTCCTTTAGCCCCACACTTGGAATCGCTAATCCAGCCGTTCACGGTCTGGGCATCGCCGGCAAATGACACCGAGGCCATCAACAAAACAAGCGCCGCGGCAAGTAACAACAAGAGAAATTTCCGCATGTCACCCTCCTTGGATTGGTTCCCACACGTGATGCGATGTTCGAACTCTATCACAAGACAGTGGGTGGCGGAAAACCGGAAAGTTTGGCCCAAAATCGTTTGATAAATCGGGGGTACAGTTGAAGCGATTCAGGTATATCATGTCGGGCATCGGTGTAACCAAGCCAACGGAGGAAATGTAATGTTTGCGCGCCGCAGTTACAAATTATTCACCATTCTCACTCTTCTTGGAATCGTACCGTTGTTGGCTGCCATCGCTACGGGCCAGGAGTCTTCAACCGCCTTGTTGCGCCTGCAGCGTTCGAAGGCTTATCTGAATTTGGAGACGAATGTAGTCCACGCCCAAGGCATGCATGGCATCACCTATGGCAAGGGTGGCGATGTCGCCAGCTATCCAAATTCTCTTTCGTGCCTCACCGTTTACGGCGATGGCAAGTATGTCCTCGAGAAAAGAGAGGAAATGACGGTCGGAAAGCCCAAAGTCAAACTGGCAGAAGGCACTCTTGGAGCCGATGATCTCCAACACCTGAAGGCAATCCTCGACGATGAAAATCTCAAAAACATTGTCTCGCCAAAAGCTCCGAACATTCCCGACAATGCGACGATCCGTGAGATTGAGAGCGTGGATGCCCAGATTGACCATGCAGGCACACCGCAACACCTGACGACAATCAAAGAGCGCTTGAAAATGGGCGCGAGCGAAACCGGGGGCGCCACCAATGGAATGGATACCTACCTTGACAATGCTTCGTCGTTTCAAAAGACACTCAATCCTCTGATGAAGTGGTTCGAGGGCATGGAGAAGAAGAGCAAGTCGGACCTCAAGGACGCAAAGCCACAATATTGCGCACCGATGAACATAGGATAATTATGACCAGACCGATCGCGTTTCTCTTTGTACTGGGAATGGGACTCACGGCGACTGCGGGCTCCGGCCAAGCGCCGGCTCAGGCTCCTCTCAAGTTATTCATCAATGAAGTGCAGCCCAGTGTGATGTCATCCCCACAGTACTGCACTCTGGTGTTTGCCGACCACCGTTTCCATTCCGAGAGAGCAGACATCAAACGGGGGCGCGACACTGACCGCACAGTTTACGAGGGTCAACTTTCCGATAGTGACTGGAACGCGCTGGTCGCGGTCATCGACAGCCAGGACTTTCGCGATCTCAAAGTTCCGCGAACAGTCCCGCCGCTGGTCATGCAGGATACCCACCCCTATACCATCAGCGTGGCGCGGGATAAGAACTTTCAGAATATGGAGTTTTTGGACAACAAGAGCCTAAAGCCCTATGGGGCCCAGGTAAAGCCGCTCCTGCAGTGGTGGAAGGTCCTTCGTGGGCAGCGCACCCCGGTGTCGAGCGCATCGCCGGATGCACGGTGCGCGCTCGACAGTACCCATGCCATCTACAGCCAGTAGCAGAGCCAGCACCTACTGATCGTTCTTGGCGCGGCCGGTAGGCGGCTTTGGTGGAGGATCGGGAGCGACGTAAACGAATTCTCGAGGCCTCGTGTAGTGAAGCTGTTCGCGGGCTTCCTTCTCGATCGCGGCCGGATCGGATTTCAGCGATTTGATCCGGTCAACATATTGACTGTTTTCCTTCTGCAAGCGGTCGACTTCACTCTGGAGCGATTGCATCTCGGTGCGCTTTTGGCGATACACAACCATGCCGTTCGCTCCGAACATTGCGTGCAGTAGTACTCCCACAATTAGAAAAACTGCGGCCGCAGTCCCCAGACGACGCCACTCCAAGGCAAGCCACGACCACACCGGGCGCGTGCGTTCCACCCAGCGCGCCGCCGCAGCCTCTGCTCTCGGGCCTTGGTCCCTCGCTTGATCGTGGACTCTATCGATGACCGCGCGCAGGCCCTCCTCCGAACGGGGAAGGATGCGTGCTCTCGGCGTTGGTCCTAGTCGAAGATCCATGCTTTCGCTGCCGCACTTAACTTGGCAAGGTCTTCCCTGCTGCGCGCTTCGCTATAGACGCGCACCACTGGCTCCGTGCCTGAGAGCCGGTAGCAAACCCACGATCCGTCGGCAAGTACGAGTTTGAGTCCGTCGGTCCTCACTGCCTGTGCAACTTTAGTACCATGAAACTCGCTCGGATCGCTACGTAACTTCTCAGTAAACTTCTCTTTTACTTCCGGCGTCAAGCGGAAGTTCTCCCTTAAAGGATAGTAGGAACCAACTTTGGCAAATACTTGTTCCAATTGGGTTCCCAGCGAAGCACCGCGGCGCGCCACCATCTCGCAGCAGAGCAAGCCGGCGAGCACTCCGTCTTTTTCCGGGACATGTTTGCGGATAGATAGGCCGGCGCTTTCTTCACCCCCGATGAGGATTTTGTCCTGCTTAATCAATTCGCCAATATATTTGAAGCCAACAGGGGTTTCATGCAATTCGATCTTGTGTTTCTCGGCAAGCGCGTTGATCAGATTAGTGGTAGCGACCGATTTGCCGACTCCGTTTTTCCAGCCGCGGGTTTCGACCAGGTAATCAAAGAGCAAGGCGATGATGTAGTTGGGTTGAAGGAAGGTCCCGTCTTCGTCCACGATTCCGAAGCGATCGGCGTCGCCATCAGTCGCAATGCCAACGCCCGCGCCGATTTCACGCATCTTGTGCCGGAGATCTTCGAGTAGATGATCGTCGGGTTCGGGAGCGTGGCCTCCGAAGAGCACGTCGCGAGTGTCGTGGACAGTAGCCACGGTCACTCCAGCCTCGCGGAGGAATGCGTCGGAATAGCCACGGGCCGCCCCCCACATGGGATCGAAGGCAATTTTGACTCCGGCTTTCTTGATTACATCGAGATCGACAATTTCGCGCAGGCGCGAAAGATACATGCGGCGAGGGTCAATCGACTGAGCCTCAGCTTTTGTCGCGTGCGGCGTTTGCGGATGCGCGTCGAAGGCCGCAATCGCGGACTCGATCGCCTTGGTGACTTCGGGAAGCGCCGGTGCGCCATCGGGTGTCGAGAACTTGATGCCGTTGTATTCCGGCGGATTATGCGAGGCCGTGAAGTTGATGGCGCCGTCGGCTTTTGACTGGATCACAGCGTAGGAAATAGTCGGCGTGGGCGCCGGTTCGGCAATGACCAGAGGCGTAATGCCGTAGCTGGACAAAATGTCAGCGGCCGTGGCGCAAAACGTTTCGCCGAGAAACCGCGGATCTCGGCCGACGATAACCTTTGCTCCGTTCGCTTTTTGCGACGACACGTGACGCGCGATGCCGTGCACGGCGCGGTTCACATTGGCAAACGTGAATTCTTCTGCCATCACCGCTCGCCATCCGGAAGTGCCAAACTTGATTTGCGTTGCCATCCGTTGCCCTCGTATGCTTCGAGTGAAACTTAGATGCCTAATCTTATATGACCGACAAAAGGCTTGTTCTTACTACTTGCGGTTCGCTCGATGAAGCCCGAAGCATCGCCCACACGTTGGTTGAGCAACAACTGGCGGCATGCGTCAACATCGTTCCCCAAGTTGAATCAGTCTATCGCTGGCAGGGCGAGATCGAGACTGCGTCGGAGTGGCTGCTTGTGATCAAGACGACGTCGGAGACGTTCGATCGCGTGCGCGATGCCTTGACCGCGCTGCATTCCTACGAACTTCCGGAGTGCATCGAGATTGCCGTCGAAGACGGGAGCGCGGCATACCTGGAGTGGATTGGAGAGTCCGTGCGCTAGAAGTGGGCGTTGAAGTTGGTTCGTATCAGGGCATGCCTTCAGGCACTACGTAATGCCAGCGCCTTTAAGGCGCGGCCTTGGAAAATTGCTACTCCGGTTTATGTGCTCGAAGGTTCAGACGCCAGTAGTCGAGTGTCCAGGGCGGATCGTCGAGGGCTGAGATGTCGGACGCCTGCTGCACAAATGCGGCGCGCAGGGCGCCGGTAGGAAGAAGATCGAGATGACGATGGAGTACGAAAGTACGGAGATACTGCTGAAATTCCTGACCACTGGGCACCGAGAAGCTGGCTTCCTCCAGGCCGGTCTCGACATTCTCGAACCCAGCAGCGCACAGGCGAGCAGCTGCGCCTTCGGCATCGGAGAAAAACCAGGGTTCGGAAAACTTCCCCAGCCAGTTTGAAAACTCGGGCCTCTGTGAGAGCGTGCGCACACGTTGACGTAGGCGAGCGAGATTGGGACCGCCGCCGCACTGCGCATGCAGCCAACCCGCCGGGCATAGCGCTTGATAGAGGCTGCGGAACAAGGCGTCGTGGTCCAGCACCCAGTGGAACGATGCGGTGCTGAAAATTCCGTCGAAGCAGTTGCGGAACGGAAGTGCGACCAGGTCAGCGGCAACGAAGCGGACGCGATCACCAAAGTCTGGCGCAAGATTCTGCCGGGCGTGGAGCACCATATTGCGAGAAAGATCGAGTCCGACTACGCTGCCGCGCGGAAGATTCTCCAGCACAAGGCGGGTTAGTTTTCCAGTGCCGCAGCCAGCATCCAGCAAGCACTCATCACCGCGCAGACGAAGCTGGCTGAGTACGCGCTGGCCCCACTGGAATTGCGGGGCGGAAAGCCGATGGTAGTCGGCGGCGTTCCACTCGCGCGAATTTTGGGGAGGGGTCATCATGGTTCCGTCGCTTCTACTTCCGGAAGACTTATCTTAAAGGATACTGTTGATGTGTCGATGCCGAAAACATCTCCAACATGGGCCGTCAAAACAATCCGGAGCCGCCATGCTACCTCATGGCGACAGCGGATGGCGCTGGCGGTGATTTCTGTGATCGCGAGTTCTCCGGCTTGTGCCCAGTGGATCGGCAAACAAACGGGGTGCTATGCCGATTCCATGGTTGCCAATCCAAACCGTCCTACCGTGGCCAACCCTGCCGACATCACGCAGTACGGTGTGCTGGAACTGGAGTATGGTTGGGATCGCATGTGGCCCGAAGAAGGGGTTCACCAGAATTCGTTTGGTGGTCTTCTGAAGTTCGGCTTGCTCTGCGACGTCGAGTTACGCTGGAGCACAACGTCGTTCCTTGAGCAGACCGACACGACGGGCACTCATCGCGCCTTCGGCGACAATTGGCTCGGCCCACAGGTTCGCCTGTACCGACAGACAAAACGAGTTCCCACGCTCGCATTCGGATACGCCGCAAAAATCCCCTCTGCCAGCACAGATGGCGGGCTGGGAACCGGCCGCGTGGATCACTCCTTTACTTTCCTCGCAAGCAAGGATATCGCGGGTTTTCATTTCGATTTCAACGCCACGCATTTTTGGATTGGCCGCGAGAGTGCGCCGGGCTTCGATCAGAACGATCAGCTCAATCTGGCGTTCTCGCGCACAATTCACAAAGGGCTAGGTTTTACGGGCGAATTTTACGGAGACACGCAGCTCAACCGGGCTGCGCCCAGCTTCGTCTCTTCGCTCTGGGCGCTCACTTACACGATGATTCCGCGACTCGTGTTGGACGGCGGCTTTGAGGGCGGACTCACCTCTGGCGGGCCGCATCGGCATGCCTTCGCCGGGCTCACCTACTCGATTGCCAACGTGTATCCAGGATGGCGGCGGAAACAAGCGGGCGGCGCAAAGCCTTAGCAATCTGACGACAACCAACATCGATTTGTCATCCTGAGCGAAGCGAAGGATCTGCTTTGTTGCCGCTGCAAAGAAACAGCAGGTCCTTCGCTTCGCTCAGGATGACAATGCGTTTGAGTTACATCCCTAGATCGCGGCCAGCGCCTGGTCAAGGTCGGCGAGGACGTCGTCCACGTCCTCGATACCGACGGAGATGCGGACCATGCCGTCGGTGATGCCGATTTTGCGGCGGCCTTCTTCACCCACGGCACCGTGCGTCATGGTCGCGGGATGCGAGATCAGGGTTTCGACTCCGCCCAGGGACTCGGCCAGTGAACACACACGCACCTTGCGCAGCATCTTATTAGCATTCGCCAGCGATCCCGTTTCGAAAGCGATCATCGACCCAAAACCGGACATCTGACGCTTGGCCAATTCGTGCTGCGGATGAGCGGGCAGTCCTGGATAGAAAACCTTCTGCACCTTCTTGTGTTTGGAGAGATAGTCCGCGACTTTGCGGCCATTCCGGTTGTGCTGTTCCATGCGAACCGCCAGTGTCTTGACGCCGCGCAGGATCAGCCAACACTCAAAGGGCGACAGGATGGCTCCCGCACATTTCTGCAGAAAGGCGAGTTTTTCCGCCTGCTCCGTCTTGGTGCAGACGACGACCCCTCCCAGCCCGTCGCTATGACCGTTCAGGAATTTCGTGGTGGAGTGGACCACCATGTCGGCACCGAACTCGATCGGACGCTGGAAATATGGCGACATAAAAGTGTTGTCGACCACAACCTCGGCGCCGTGCCGGTGGCTGAGTTCGGTGACAGCGCGGAGATCGCAAAGCTCCATCAACGGGTTGGTCGGCGATTCCAGAAATACGAGTCGCGTATTTTTCTGAAATGCGTGCTCCACCTTGTTGAGGTCGGAGGTATCGACATAGGTGAACGTCAAACCAAAGTTGGCGAGCACCTGATTAAACAGGCGAGGCGTCCCACCATAGAGATTGTGGCCGGCAACAACGTGGTCGCCCGCTTTGAGCATGGTCGCGATAGCGTTGATAGCCGCCATGCCGCTGCCGAACACGCGCGACGCCGTTCCGCCTTCGAGCGCTGCGAGGTTCGTCTCCAGCCGGTCGCGAGTCGGATTCGATACGCGCGCGTATTCATAGCCTTTGTTCTTCCCGATCTCTTCCTGAACGTAGGTTGACGTTGGGTAAATGGGAACGCTGACCGCACCGGTTAGGGGGTCGGGCTCTTGTCCGACGTGGATGGCGCGGGTTGCGAAGCCAGATGATTGATTGGTCAAAAAGTTCTCCTAAATCAGATTCCTATAGAGACGCGGCTTGCCGCGTCTCCTGCCGCCGAGTTAGACGGGGCAAGCCCCGTCTCTACAGTGATGAACGGGAACTCCAAGCCAAAAGCTAAGAGCTAACGGCCAAGAGTTGCTCCTAGATTCCGCCTTCAAAAATCTTCTTCGACAGATAGCGTTCCGCCGAGTCGGGAATCAGCGTAACAACTCGCTTCCCTGCCCCAAGCCGTTTGGCAATTTGGACCGCCGCGTAAACATTGGCACCCGCGCTTGAGCCTCCAAGTACGCCTTCGCGGGCGGCGAGTTCCTTGACCATCCCGAAGGCCTGAACGTCGGTGACCATCATGATTTCGCTGCACACGGACCTATCGAAATTCTTGGGGATGAAACTCGATCCGATCCCTTCGACTTTGTGCGGACCGGGCTTGCCTCCGCCGAGCACCGACCCTTGCGTTTCGACAGCGACGGTGTACACGTTTGGAAGGCGCTCTTTCAGAAAGCGGGCGATCCCGGTGAACGTTCCGGCGGTGCCGCTGCCTACGGTGACGGCATCAATCCGTCCTTCCATCTGTTCAAAGATTTCGCGGGCGGTAGTTTCGTAGTGGTAGTCGGGATTGGCGGGGTTGTCGAACTGAGCGGCCATAAACGCCGAAGGGTCGGTCGCCAGCAGAGCCTTGGCACGATCGATCGCGCCTTGCATGCCCTCGGCCTCCGGGGTACGAGTCACCTCGGCGCCGAGGGCTCGCATGATGATGACCTTTTCCTCCGAAAATTTTTCCGGCACAAACAACCGCACCTTGTAGCCACGACTCACTCCGATCAGAGCAAGGCCGATGCCGGTATTTCCGGCGGTGGCCTCAATAACGGTGCCGCCCCGCTTCAACTTGCCGTCGCGTTCGGCGCGCTCGATCAAGCCGATGGCGGCGCGGTCTTTCACACTGCCACCCGGGTTCAGGTATTCCAGTTTCGCGAAAATATCGGCGGATCCCGGAGGGGCCAACTTCTTCAGTTGCAGCATCGGCGTTTCGCCGACGAGTTTGGAGATATCGTCGCTAACGCGCAGGCGGGAGCTTAGGGTTGTGAGCGGCACACTACAGAGTAAGGAAGGGGACGGGCGAGCGTCAATGAGAGCATTTTGCAGTTCACATTTGAGCCAAGCGAAGGACCTGCTGTCCCATGCCCTGACAAGAAAGCAGGTCCTTCGCTTCGCTCAGGATGACAAATCACACTAAAATCTATTGTGCCCCGGAAGCGGGCTCCGACCCGGCGTAATAGCCGCTCTTGGTGCGGACCGTGAGTTTGCCGTAGTTGCGCGAACGCGCGTCCACCTTCACCTGGCGATAGCCACCCTGGTTTTTTGGCGTCGTCGGCTTGTATCCGATGGTGTACTGGGTGCGGATGTCGTGGGCCACAGTGCGGCTGATGGCGTCCACTTCGTCCAGTGTTTTGGGGAAGAAAGCAAGGCCGCCCGTCCGCTCGGACATGATTTGCAGGGCACGCTTGGCGTGCTTCGGGTGTTCTTCACCCTCCAGGATACCGATGGCGTAAATCGTTGGTCCGCCGTCGGCCTGCAAACGCCGCACCGCCTGCTCGAGGGTTTCGGCGCTCTCGTTGTCCTCTCCGTCCGTAACTATAAAAATCACTTTCTTTTCCAGCTTCGCATCCCTTTTCAGGTGGTCCGCGGAGGCCACGACCGCGTCGTAGAGCGCCGTACCGCCCCGAGCCTCGATTTTTTCCAGTCCCTCTTTCAGCTTGTTGATGTTGGAAGTGAAATCCTGGTCAAGGTAATACTCGTCGTTGAAGTTGACGATGAATACCTCGTCGTTTGGGTTGGAAGATCGCACCAGATTCAGGGCCGCCGCGTTCACCTTTTGCCGTTTCTCACGCATGGAACCGGAGTTATCGACGACGATGCCCATGGCGACCGGGATATCTTCGTGGCGGAATGAGGTGATGGTTTGCGGATGCCCGTCCTCATAAACGTTGAAATCACCTTTGTCGAGGCTGGTGACAATGCGTTGCTTTTCATCGACGACGGTGGCATGCAGCACCACTTCTTCGACCTGCTTGCGGAAGACGAAGACACCGTTGTCGGAAGAATCCGCGTCCTGAGGCGTGTTCGGAGAGGCATTCGGAACTGCAGCCTGCCCCGCCGAGGCTGGCGCGGGTGCTGGGCTGGCCGGAGTTGTCTGCGAGTTTGCCGCCGAAGCTGGAGGTGATGGGCTTGAGCCTCCGCCTTGCACTTGAGAGTTCGCCAGGAATAGAGACGTCAGCAGGAAGAGGATCAGCAGCGAAACTTTATTCCGTAGGAGCATAGTAACCCGTCTTGGCGTAGACCCGGAGCGGCGGCAATCCTTTTGGCGGTATGAGCTTGACCTTTATTTTACGCCACTTGCCATCGCGCACTGGATTCTTAGGACGGTATCCGATGACATATTGGTTGCGCAACTCGATACCAATTTTTGTGGATACGTCCGCCAAGTCGTTCGGGTTATCAATCGTAAAAGCCCGCCCACCAGTCAGTTCGGTGACATCGCTGAGCAGGGTGGGGCCAAGTCGTTCCTCATCCGTCGGAAAATAATGATCGTAGATGCCGATCGCATAAATAAGAATGTCGGCCTCTTTGACCATCGACCGGATCTCGCCTTCGGTGTAGCGGCTGTGGTTGTCGCCGCCGTCGGAGATGATCAGCAAAGCCTTCTTCGGAAACTTGGCCTGCCGCATTTTGCTGACACCGAGGTAAATGGCATCGAGCAGCGCGGTGCGGCCCTTGGGAACTGTATATATGAGCCGGCCCTGAATATCGTCCACCGAACTGGTGAAGTCGGAGATCTCCTCCGGCTTGTCGGCGAAGGTGATCATGAAGAACTCGTCCTGCGGGTTGGCGGTCTTGAAAAACTCAACCACCGCCTCGCGGGCCCGCTCAATCTTGCTCCCCATGCTGCCGCTCATGTCAAAGATTACGCCGATCGAAACCGGAGCGTCTTCGCTGGAGAAAGTCTTGATCTCCTGCCGATCTTTGCCTTCAAAGAGATCGAAGTTATCGCGGTCAAGGCCGGTCACGAGACGGTTCAGGGGATCGGTGATGGTGACCGGCACCAGGACGAGATCCACGCCTACTTTATAGGGCTTGGTATGAGTGTTGAGCGCCGGATCGATTTCGGGCTCTTTGGCAGCCGGTGGCTGAATCCGGGGCTGGATGTGCACATCTTCGGTGGAATTCTGGGCGAAAAGCGGGAGGCTGCCGCAAGCAGAAACCACCAGAAGAACAGCGAGGGAGAGGCGAGCCGAGAACTGTTTGCCGTACAACATAGGCCCCACTAAATCCGCGCCTTGAAGGGAGGAACCCGCGTCCCAACAGGCGGGTCACCATCTACGCCGGATACTAGCACAGTCTTGAAAAAGTGTTGTCACCTTTTCGTCAGCGACTCTTAGATTCACGGGACGATCCGAAGGTGGCTTTCCGACTCTGCGCATCTTTTTTCTTCTTTTCCGCTTGGAGGGCGGAATCGACCGTCCCTGCTACAATTCTGCCTTCCCTTTATGGCAATTATTTTCCCATTCAGAGCTCTTCGCTACGATCCGGAGCACGTACCGGTCCAACAGGTTGTAACCCAACCCTACGACAAAATCACCCCTGCGATGCAGGAAGGCTACTACCAGGCCAGTCCTTATAATCTGGTGCGAATCATTCTCGGGAAACGCCTCCCGGGGGACGGAGAGTCCGAAAATGTCTATACCCGGGCGGCCGCTTCCTTCCAGGACTGGCGCCAAACCGGCGTTTTAGGACGGGATTCCGAGCCATCGATCTACCGCTATTCCCAGACGTTTACCGTTCCGGGGAGCGGGGCGCAGGCGGAGAGGCGTGGTTTCATCGCCCTTGGCCGGATCGAGGAATACTCCGCCGGCGTCGTGTTCCGGCACGAACAGACGCTGGCCAAGCCGAAGGCGGACCGACTGGATCTATTGCGCGCCAATCGAGCCCATTTCGGTCAAATCTTCATGCTCTACAGCGGGGCGGGCAAGGTGGATGCCTTGCTCGATTCGACAGCGCCACCCGACATCGAGGTCACCGACGAGTACGACGTGGTGCACCGCGTCTGGCGGATCTCGGACGCCGCCGTCATTGCCTCTGTACAGGAGCAGATACGGGATCGGAAGCTGATCATCGCCGATGGCCATCACCGCTATGAAACCGCCCTGGCGTACCGCAACGAACGGCGAGCCGGGGCCGAGACGGGGTCGGGCCTTCCCGCTCCGTACGATTCGGTGATGATGACCTTCGTCGACATGGACCGCCCCGGCCTGGTCATTCTGCCGACGCACCGGTTGGTATTCGGCCTGCCCCACTTTTCAGCCGCGCAATTTCAGGCAGACGCCCGGAAGTTCTTCAACGTGGAACAGGTCGATGCCGGAATCGATGCGGCGCGCGCCACCGCCATTCTGCAACAGGCCGGGCACGCGGGAACCGCGTTACTGGCGGTCGCCGCCGAGCGGGCATTCCTGCTGCACACTCCCAAGGCCATGGGCACTGCCCTGTTCGGAAAACTCTCTCTGCGCCAGCAAGCGCTCGACGTGGTGCAGTTGCACAAGAGCCTGCTGGAAGGCGTCCTGAAGATTTCGGAAGAGGCCATTCGCAATCAGGACAACGTTTCCTATTGTCGCGAGGCGGCAGATGCGCTGTCGCAGGTGCAAACTGGAAAGGTGCAAGCGGCTTTCCTGATGAATCCGGTGCGTATGGAGCAGGTCCGCGATATTGCCTTTGCCGGCGAAGTGTTGCCCCAGAAGTCCACCGATTTCTACCCCAAGTTGCTGAGTGGCCTCACGATTTATGCGCTGGAGTAGCAAACTGCAGTTCTCAGTTCCCAGTTCTCAGTTCTCAGTACCCAGTTCTCGGTGGAAAGCGGGGTACTGGGTGCTGAGTACTGGGTACTGGGTACTGCTGGCCAGCGCGACGTTTCTGTATGCCGGGCCCTCTGCCGACGAAAAGCACATCTCCGTCTACTCTCCGGTCGCCATCTACACCCTCCCGGTTCTGGAACATGCGGGCCATGAGTATGTCGGACTGCTTGAACTTCTGGAGCCCCTGGGCCGTGTGAGCAGCCAATCGACGGGCCGCTTGTTGAGGCTTCGCTATAACGCGGTGGACGCCGAATTTGTAGCCGGAAAAACGCGGGCGAAGATTCGCGGGCGCGATTTTGATCTTACGGCTCCCTTCCTGATTGAAAACTCGCGCGGAATGGTTCCACTCAATTCCTTGAGCACGTTGCTGCCGCGCTTTCTGGGAACGCCGGTGAATTTCCGCGAAAGCGCGCGCCGGTTATTTGTCGGCGATGTCGGCATACAACCCAGTTTTCGTCTGGACGCAAGCAATCCCCCGCGGCTGGAGGTAACGTTCAGCGCGCCCGTGAACCCCACCATCTCTACCGAACCGGGCAGGCTGCGGATGCTCTTTAAACGGGACCCGGTCGTGTCCCCTGCGAGCCAGTCGATTTCTTTTGACAGCCAGGTCATCACGCACGCCGCCTACTCCGAAAACGACGGCACCGCCGAATTGGACATCGAGGCGAGCGCGTCACTGATGGCAAGTTTCAGCAGCGACCGGAGGACGATCATCGTTTCGGCCATCCAGCAGGAAACGAGCGGAACGCCCGCGACCCCGAATGCGAGTGGACCAGGAACTCAGAATCCAGCGCAGACCTCGTCACCGGCCGCCACGAATGCGACCCCCGCTTCGGCTAGTGGTAATCCCGCGACGCATCGCATTCTCGCCGTAGTGGATCCCGGGCACGGTGGCGACGAACGGGGCGCGGCCTTGTCAGATACGCTGGCCGAGAAAGACGTTACTTTGGGATTCGGCCGGCTGCTTCGTCACGAATTGGAGGTTCGGGGGTTCGCAGTCGCCTTGCTGCGCGACGGGGATACCAGTTCGACTCTGGATCAGCGCGCAGCGGCGGCCAACGTAGCGCACGCCGGAATCTACATCAGCCTGCACGCGGTTTCACAGGGCAGCGGCGCGCGAGTGTACACCTCCCTGCTTCCGGTAGAAGGAACGAACAAAGGAGTCTTTCATGCGTGGAACGCGGCCCAGGCGCCCGCTTTGCCCGTCAGCCGGATTGTATCGGCGGCGATCGTCGCCGAGATGCAGAAGAGGCAGTTCCCGGTTCGAGGGTCCTCCGCTTCCCTGCGGCCATTGAACAATGTTGTCATGCCTGCCGTAGCGGTGGAACTGGCGCCCGGAACTGGTGGTGTGGCTGACCTGACCTCCGCCAATTATCAACAGCGGGCCGCGTCAGCAATCGCTGATGCCGTGGTCTCGGTCCGCGACCGTCTGGGGGTTCAACAATGATCCCCCGGCATCTTCTGATCGCAGTGGCCGCTCTGCTGGTGCTGGTCGTGTCGATGGGCATCTACCTTCGCCACATGCGGCGCCGGGCGGGGGAACTGGAGTATTCGGCAACCAACGCCCTCCCTGTCGCTCCCCCAGCCTCCGGGCCAACGGAGACGGTGACCCTCTACGTGGCGGACGACGATGCTGGCATTCTCCGCGCCCGATCAGCGCAGATCCCTCTGCCCGGAGGGCGCCAACAGCGAGCCGAGGAATTGTTGCGCGCGCTGCTCCGTATCTACCAACAGCCGGGCGCTGCCCATCCGATGGCTCCGGCGGCGGACATCCTCAGCATCTACCTGGTCGATCCGGGCGGAGCTGTCATTGATCTGAATGCTCCATTCGCGGATCAGCACCGCTCCGGCATTCTGAGCGAGCAACTCACCGTGAATTCGCTGGTGGAGACGCTGGCCGTCAACGTTCCGGGGATCCATCGCGTTAACATCCTGGTCGAGGGTAAGAAGCGGGAGACGCTCGCGGGACATGCGGACCTGACCGAGACTTTCGACGTCACGATGGTGGTGCAGGCGAGTAATCAGTAAGGCGGACGCTGCGAGAGGTGCGCTGCTCAGTCATCCAACGAGCAATCATTTAGAATTCTCTGACAATGATTTTTCGCAGCGACAACCGTGCTCCTGACCAGATTCGTCCCGTCAACATCATTCCCGACTTCATCTCGACCGCCGAGGGCTCGGCGCTGATTGAGATGGGCAACACTCGCGTCATCTGCACTGCGTCGGTCGAGGAGTCAGTCCCCGTGTTCCTGCGCAATTCGGGCAAAGGATGGATATCCGGCGAGTACGGAATGCTGCCCCGCTCGACGCTGACTCGCACTGCGCGGGAATCTGCCAAGGGAAAGCAAAGCGGGCGCACGCAGGAGATTCAGCGGCTCATCGGACGCTCACTGCGCGCGGTTGCCGACCTGAAGCGACTGGGCGAGCGGACCATCTGGATCGACTGCGACGTGATCCAGGCCGACGGAGGCACGCGAACCGCTTCCATCACCGGGGCATTCGTCGCGCTGGGCCTGGCTCTGCAGCGCCTGATCGATGCGGGAACATTGACGGCGTCGCCGATCAAAGATTTTGTCGCGGCTATCAGCGTAGGCATCGTGGACGGCGAGGTCCTTCTCGATCTGAACTACGAAGAAGACTCGCGGGCCGACGTCGACATGAACTTCGTCATGACGGCGGGCAACAAGATCGTGGAGTTGCAGGCTACCGCAGAGCACCAGGTGTTCGACGACGTTCAACTGGCAAAGATGATGTCGCTTGCCCGGCAGGGCGTGCAGTCGCTGATTGCCAGGCAGCGGTCGTTGCTGGGAACCCTCGTGCTGCTGCAGTGACTTCGGTCACCGCGCATGATCCCGCTCGGATCGGTAATCTGGTAAGGTATGCGCGGTTTTCAAAGATGCGGCGCCATTGTGACGTGGGTTCTCTTACTTAGCGCGTTGCCTTGCCTCGCCCAGTCCACAGTCGGATCCGCCCGCGTCACCGGTATTGTCAAGGACTCCTCCGGGGCTGCGGTCCGCGGAGCCCAGGTAAGAATCGAAGCCGGGAGCTATCAGCAGACCGTTGTTACCGACGCAGACGGAAGATTTATCCTGCCAGAAGTCCCCGTTCGCTCTGCCACTATTACTGTGTCCTCGTGCAACACGAAAACTCTCCAACGCACATGGAAGGGCGAGCCCGATCTTCATTTTGTCGTTCCGATCGAGGCTTGCTGTTGCTCCTGCATCTGCGAGATTCATACGATACTTGTGAGCGCAACCAAAACCGATGTCTCCCTCGAGGACTCGCCTGCAGATGCCGTCGCTTTGGGCTCAGACCATCTCGCCGCTACGCCCGCTCTCAGCCTCGACGATGTGCTGCGCGAAGTGCCTGGCTTCAACCTGTTTCGCCGCAACAGCAGCCGCACCGCCAATCCCGGCACGCAAGGAGTTTCCATGCGTGGCCTCGGCGCGAGCGGTGCCAGCCGCGCCCTCGTCCTCGTGGATGAAGTGCCCCTCAACGATCCCTTCGGAGGCTGGGTCTATTGGGATCGCGTAGCCCGCGAATCGATCGCAAGCGTGGAAGTTGTCCGTGGAGGCAGCGGAGCAAGCCTCTATGGCACCACTGCCATGGGCGGTGTCATTCAGTTCCGCACCCGCGAGCCCGAAACGCCATCGGTCTCAATCGAAGGTTCATGGGGAAACGAGAACACTCCCGAACTCTCTCTGTGGGCGGGAACAATAGTCGGCCCATGGAACGCCTCTCTCGCCGCCGATCTTTTTCGCACTGACGGCTATATTCTGGTTCCGGTATCGCAGCGCGGCAGCATCGACACACCCGCTAATTCGCGCCATGCGCTCACTACGCTCGATCTGGGCCGCCGCTTCGGTAATGTCAACAGCGTCTTCGTTCGCGGATCGTATTTCGACGAAGGTCGCCACAACGGGACCCCGATCCAGACCAACGGCACTCGCGTCGGCGATTTCGCCACGGGCTGGAACTACGATGACAAACGCATCGGCGCGTTGACTGCCCGCCTGTTCGGCTTGTACGAATCGTACGACCAGAAATTCTCGGCGGTTCAGACCGGGCGAACTCAGGAGTTCTTGACCGACGACCAGAAAGTTCCTTCGCAAATGATCGGAGGCAACGCCCAGTGGACACACCCGGCCGGACGCATCCAGACTCTGGTCGCCGGTTTCGAGATGCGCGCAGTCTCCGGCTCCAGTAACGAAGACCTTTTCGTGCTTGGCGTACCAAACGGAAGCAGCCTCAGCGGCGGACAGGAACGCACGGTGCGCGTCTTTGGGGAAGACATTCTCCAACTCGGCGCGCACCTGATCGCCAACCTGTCTCTAGGCTACGATCATTGGAGCGATCTCAATGCCCGGCTGATAACGATCAAGTCCGGTGTCACCACGCTCACACCCTACCCCGACCGCACCTCTGACGCGTTGAATCCCCGCGCGTCGCTGCTCTACCACCTCGGCCACGGCACGTCGCTCACGGCTTCCGGATATCGTGCCTTCCGCGCCCCCACGCTGAACGAACTCTATCGCAGCTTTCGCCAGGGCAACGTGTTCACGGAGAATAACCCGGCGCTCGTTGCCGAGCGCCTGACCGGCGTGGAGGCCGGAATCCGCCAGAAACTGCTGTCTGATCGCCTGAATCTTCGGGCCACATTCTTCTGGAACGACATGACCGACGCCATCGTGAATGTCACTCTCGACAACACGCAGAATCCGATCCTGCGCCAGAAACAGAACGTGAGCCGCATTCTTTCCACCGGCATCAATCTCGATGGCGAGTTTCGACTCAATAGCAACCTGCAATTCGCCGGCGGTTACCAGTACGCGCACGCCGTGGTATCCAGTTACACGCCGCCCCCAGGCGTGCAGCAACTGAATGCGAGCTTAACCGGTAATTGGATTCCTCAGGTCCCGCACCAACAATTCACCCTGCAGATGCGCTATTCCAATCCCAAGTTCCTGACAGCAACCGTGCAGGGCGTTTTCGTAGGCCAAGCCTTCGACGACGATCAAAATCTGTACCGCCTCGACCGTTACTTTACGGTGAACCTATATCTCTCCCACAACTTCGGCAAAGGCTTCGAAACCTATGTCGCCGCCGAGAACTTGTTCAACACCCGCTACCCGAGCGCGGCCACTCCGGTGACCACTCTCGGCCCACCCCTGCTGGCCCGCATTGGCCTGCGCTACCAGTTCCCGAAACGATAATTCCGAGGCCGGTTCCTGCGTTCCGCCTCGCGGCTGTTGCCGGCGGACAGTCGAATATCTTCCGAGAACCCCGAGCAAGCTTTTGGTTTAGAATTAACAGGAACTTATCTGACAATTGTCTGGAGGATTTATGAAACTTACCCCCGGCAAACTCGCCGGAATGAAGGCTGTATCGAATGAACACGGCGTAATCGCAGCGGCTGCCATGGACCAGCGCGGTTCGCTGCAGAAGTCACTTGCCAAGGAGAAGGGCTCCGCCGTCTCCGATGAAATGATGGAAGAATTCAAGATCCTGGTGAGCGAAGTTCTTACGCCGCATGCCAGCGCCATCCTGCTCGATCCCGAGTGGGGATTGCCCGCCTCGAAGCGCCGCGCTAAGAACGCCGGGCTGCTGTTGGCTTACGAAAAGACCGGATATGACAAGACCGGTCCGGGCCGACTGGGCGATCTGCTGGACCATTGGTCCGCGCGTCGCCTCAAAGAAGCGGGCGCCGACTGCGTCAAGATTCTGCTCTACTACACTCCGTTCGATCCCAAGGAAGTGAACGACCAGAAGCACGCCTGGGTCGAGCGCATCGGAGACGAGTGCCGCGCCAACGACATCCCCTATTTCCTCGAGTTTGTCGGCTACGAAGAGGGCGCGGATGAAAAGGGCCTTGAGTACGCCAAGAAGAAACCGCAGATCGTCACCGAGAGCATGCGGGAGTTCAGTAAAGCGCGCTACGGCGTCGACGTTCTCAAGGTCGAAGTGCCCGTGAACATGAAGTTCGTTGAGGGCACGAAATCGTTCGGAGGCCAGAAGGCGTACACAAAGAAGGAAGCCATCGATCTGTTCCACAAGGCTGCCAACGTCGCGACTAAGCCGTTCATTTATTTGTCGGCCGGCGTCAGCAATGCGGAGTTCAGCGAGACGCTCGAACTAGCCGGAGAATCGGGCGTGAAGTTCAACGGCGTCCTCTGCGGACGCGCCACCTGGAAAGATGGCATCCCCATCTACGCCAAGGAGGGCGCAGGTGCCTTCCGCAAGTGGCTTGAAACCGAAGGCGTGAAGAACATCCACAACGTCAACGACAAGTTGAAGGCCGCGACAAGTTGGCACTCAATCTACGAAGTGGAACCGGCGCTGGTCTAGCTCGTGTGGGGACGGGCGTCTCGCCCGTCCAAACCGAGCGCAAGCTCGGCAGCTGCCTGCGGTCACAGTAACTCTGGATTCGCTCTAGGTATTCCGCTTTCAACTTCAACGCGGGTCTTCGGACCCGCCTTTCTTTTTGTCATAAACTGGAAGCGCTATGTCCGACCGCAAGACCGCTCTCATCACCGGCGCCTCGTTCGGCATCGGATTGGAATTCGCCCGCATCTTCGCGCGCGAAGGTTACAACCTCGTTCTCGTTGCTCGCAGTGCCGACAAACTCCGCCAAGTCGCTTCCGAGTTAGAAAAGACCCATGGCACGCGTTCATTGATTCTCGCGGCCGACCTGACCGAACCCGGGGCTCCCGCCTACGTCCTGGACCAGACGACACGCGCCGACATTCAGGTGGATGTGCTGGTCAACAACGCGGGGTTTGGACAATACGGTTTGTTTGCCGAGAACGATCTCGAAGAATGCCTGCGCCAGATTCAGCTGAACGTGACCACCCTGACTCATCTCACGCGCCTCTACCTTCCCGCAATGATCGAACGAAAAAGCGGCCGCATCCTGAATGTGGCGTCCACCGCGGCTTTTCAGCCAGGGCCACTGATGGCGGTGTATTTTGCGACTAAGGCGTACGTCTTGCATCTTTCGGAAGCGCTGGCCAATGAACTCAGCGGGACGGGAGTCACCGTGACCTGCCTGTGCCCGGGCGCAACCGCTACAGAGTTCCACAAGCGCGCGAAAGCCACCGGCATGAACCTGCTGAAATTTGGCTCCATGGACGCGCACACCGTGGCCGAAGATGGCTATCGCGCCCTCATGGCTGGCAAACCCGTGGTCATTCCGGGATTTAAGAATTGGCTGCTGGCGCAGTCGGTGCGCTTCTCCCCGCGCCGGCTGGTGACGGCGATTGCCAGGAAGACACAGGAGCAGCAGGGGGTGGAGCGACGGGCGTCCCCGCCCGTCCAGACGAATTTCAACTGAAGAGAAGCTGCATGCCGTGAGACGCGGCAAGCCGCGTCTCTACAGAAAGTTTGGGTTACTTCGTCTTGCGGACCGCTACCGCCGCTTGCACGCGACTATGATGGCGTCCGTAGCCGAAGTAAATCACCATCCCGATTGCCAGCCAGATAATTAGCCGCAGCCAGGTGTCGAGCGGCAGACTCACCATCATGAGCCCCGCTACAAGAATTCCCATGATCGGGACAAATGGCACCATCGGGGTCTTAAAAGGACGAGCCAATTCCGGCCGGCGCACGCGCAGAATCCACACGCCCGCGCACACGATCACAAACGCCAGCAGCGTGCCAATGCTGACCAGTTCGCCCAGAATGCCGATCGGGATCAGCGACGCAAAGATTGCCACGAAGATTCCCACCGTGATGCTCGAAATCCACGGAGTCCGGAAGCGGGCATGCACCGCCCCCGCCCACTGCGGCAACAGGCCATCGCGCGACATCGAGAAGAACACGCGAGACTGCCCCAGCAACATCACCAGCATCACGCTGCCCAGGCCGGCAATCGCCCCCAACTTCACGAGGATGCTGCCCCAGCGCACACCGGTGTGATCAATACCAACCGCAACCGGATCAGGGACATTCAACGTCGTGTAGGAAACAACTCCGGTGAGAAGTCCAGAAACAAGAATATAGAGGATCGTACAAATCACTAGCGAACCGAGAATGCCGATCGGCATATCCCGCTGTGGCTTTTTCGCTTCCTGTGCCGCGGTCGAAACGGCGTCAAAGCCAATGTAGGCAAAGAAAATGACCGCGGCCCCGCGCGCGATTCCGGACCAGCCGTAATGTCCAAATTCCCCGGTATTCGGTGGAATGAACGGATGCCAGTTCCGGGCAGCGATGTCCGGATGCTTCAGAATAAAGCCACCCGCAATCGCAATAAATGTGATCACGATGGCGACCTTGATGATGACGATTGCCGAGTTGAAATTTGCCGATTCCTGAATGCCGATGATAAGGATCACGGTCACGATAACGATGCCAAGAAAGGCGATCAGGTTGAACGAACCATGGATATGCGTAAGCGTGGACGGATCGACTCGGTGGGCTTGCAGCGTCGGCAGGATCGTAGCCAGCCGCTCCCATCGGTTGTTGTACATCACCATGTCCGTGCCGGGAGTTGCAGTCAGCGACGGCGGCAAATGAATGCCGTAGTCCTGCAAAAAGCTGTTTACATATCCACTCCAACCCGAGGCGACCGTGGCCGCTCCGAAGGCATATTCGAGGATCAGGTCCCATCCGATAATCCAAGCAAAGATTTCGCCGAGTGTCGCATACCCGTACGTGTAGGCGGAACCGGCGATCGGAATCAGCGCAGCGAATTCCGAGTAGCAGAGACCCGCAAATGCGCACGCGATGCCCGCAAGAATGAAGGAGAGCACGATGGCCGGTCCGGCATACTGCGCGGCTGCCGCTCCGGTCAGGACAAAAATGCCCGCCCCAATGATGGCGCCGATGCCAAGCGTAATCAGATTTGTTGGGCCCAGCGCCCGCTTCAGGGAATGTTCCCCAGTTTCGGAGGATTCATCGAGGATCATTTCGAGTGGCTTGGTGGCCAGCAGATCGGACATTTCAGGGGTCTCTCCTTAAAGGCTAAGCGTTCGCACTTCGCGGCCGCCAGATGTAATACACCGGGATCCCGATCAGCACGATGAACAGTCCCGGCCACGTGTATTGCGGCTTGTAGCGTAACAGCACCACGTCAATAAACAAAGCCATCACGATGTAAACAGCAGGTAAAACCGGGTACCCGACGGCTTTGTACGGACGCTCCGCCTCGGGATGCGTGCGGCGCAAAACGAAAAGCCCGAAGATGGTGAGCACGTAAAACACCAGCACCGCAAAAATAATGTAGTCGAGAAGTTGGCCGTAGCTGCCGGAGATGCAGAGCACGCAGGTCCAGACCATCTGCACCATCAGCGAAACCGCGGGCGTCTTGTAACCGGGATGCAGTTTGGCGACGTTGCGGAAGAACAGGCCATCCTTGGCCATAGCGTAATAAACGCGGGCCCCGGAGAGAATCAGGCCATTGCAGCAGCCGAAGCCGGAAATCATGATGGCGACCGCCATCAGCGCTCCACCAGCGGATCCGAACATCTGGGTCATGACCGCGGTGGCAACGCGGTCCTCACTGGCATACTGAATTCCGCGCTCCAGCAGCGTCGTTCCCGTCGGACTTCCCCACAGCGGCAGAGCTCCCAGATAAATGAAGTTGCACGCGATATAGAGCGCGATCACCACGCTGGTACCGAGCGCCAGCGACAGCGGAAGATTGCGGCTGGGATTTTTCACCTCGCCTGCGGTAAACGTAACGTTGTTCCAGGCATCCGCGGAAAACAATGATCCGACCTGCGCAATCGCCAACGCTGTGAGCGTCGTGACCAGCACTCCCCCATTGATGTCATGCAACGTGCCCAGGCCCGCGTTCTTCCAGAAATTTGAACCGAAGTTCGCGGCCACCGCCTGCGCGTTCCGCCCAAGAAATACCCCGAAGAGAACTAACCCGAGCAGCGCCGAAACCTTCGCGGTGGTGAAGATGTTCTGGATGAAGGCGCCCGTCTTCACGCCGAAAATATTGATGATCGAGAGCGCGATCACTACCAGGATGGCGACGAGATTCTGCGTATTCAGTCCAACATCCATGCCCCCCAGAATCATGGGTCCGACCGCGAACTTCGGTACTTTCCACAGGTGGACGATCCAATGACTTGAGGAGACTGCCGGCCAGAAGATCCCGAGGAATTTGCCGCAGGCGACGCCCACAGCAGCGATCGTGCCTGTCTGGATCACGAGAAACAGCGTCCAGCCGTAGAGAAAGCCCCAGAGCGGGCCGAGCGCCTCGCGCAGATACACGTACTGCCCGCCCGCCCGCGGCATCATCGCCGCCAGTTCGCCGTAGGTAAGCGCGCCGACAATTGTCAGGAATCCGGTGATGAGCCACGCGCCAATCAGCAGCGCCGGCGAGGTGACCTCACGGGAAATCTCGGCGGACACGATAAAGATGCCCGAGCCGATCATGGAGCCCATGACCAGCATGGTGGCGCTCGTCAGGCCGAGACCTTTGACGAGATCTTTGTCCTGGTGGGTATGACGCTCCCAATCGCTGACGTTCGAAGCGGAAACTGGGGGTGGAACGTTCGTGCTCACGAACCTCCTAACAGGCTGCTGAAAACATTCCGCTGTAGAGACGGGGCTTGCCCCGTCTCGGCGTGCACCATCACGCCCGCCGCAGGAGACGCGGCAACCAGCGTCTCTACGGGAACTAAAATGCCCCCTACCAGACGGGCCCTAGTCGTGGTAATCGTCGCCTCTGTCGCTGCAAGAGCAATCAACTTTACCCCAGAACCCTCAAAAATTCCTCTGCTGATTTGCGGGGATCCCGTAACAAGTCGGATATCACCGCCACCGCATCGGCTCCCGCATCGATGACAGAACGCGCGTTGGCACGCGTAATTCCTCCGATGGCCACCAGCGGCTTATGCGTCAGTTCTCGGGCCCGGCGTACGCCTTCGAGTCCGACAATCGGATCGGGGTTGGCCTTGCTGCTGGTCGCGAAAACGGGGCCGATGGCGACGTAGTCGGCGGAAGTTTGATCAGCTTCTGCAATCTGCTCCGGATTGTGCGTGGATACCCCGAGCCAGCGCTCGCCGCCAATGATGCCTCGCACCGCTTCCGCCGACAGATCATCCTGCCCAACGTGCAGCCCATCATATTGTGAGGCCAGGCAAAGATCGGCGCGGTCGTTCATGATCAGCTTGACGCTCGCTCCCACCCGGGCTCTGAGTTCACGGGCCTCGCCGAGCATCTGGCGCGCGTTTCCAGACTTGTTGCGGTACTGCAGCAGAGTGCAACCGGCGGCAGCGAGTTCCTCGGCGGCGGCGAACATTCCCGCAACGTCAGGGAAACACGCAGCGTCGAGAATCGGGTAGAGTCGCGGTAGTTGCAAAGTGGTCTCTACGTTTATTTCTCTTTTTTTGCCAGAAATTTCTCAATGAAGCCGGTATCGAAATCGCCGGCGCGAAAATCCGGGTCAGCCAGGATGCGGCGGTGCAGCGGAATCGTCGTGTAAATTCCTTCCACGATGAACATTTCCAAGGCGCGGGTCATGCGCGAAATCGCTTCGCTGCGATCCTTGCCACGCACCACCAGCTTGGCGATCAGTGAATCATAATAAGGAGGAATCGTGCCCTCTGTATAGGCAGCTGTGTCGATGCGTACGCCCGTCCCTCCCGGAGGGTTGAAGGTCGTGATCTTGCCCGCCGACGGGGTGAACTTCTCCGGATGCTCTGCATTGATGCGGCACTCAATCGCGTGCCCGCGATGCACGATGGGGCCTTGCAACACCTCGTCCAGCTTGGCGCCCGCCGCAATCATGATCTGGCTCTTGACCAGGTCCACGTCCGTGACCATTTCGGTGACCGGATGCTCCACCTGGATGCGCGTGTTCATCTCGATGAAGTAAAGCCGCCGCTGCTGGTCCATGAGGAATTCGATGGTGCCAGCATTGTGGTAGCCGACTTGGCTCAGCGTTTTGCTGATGACATCCCCGATTTCCTGGCGCAACTCGGGCGTGACCCGCACGGACGGCGACTCTTCCAGCAGCTTCTGGTGACGCCGCTGAATCGAGCACTCGCGTTCCCCCAGGCTGACGACGTTGCCATGCTCGTCCGCCAGCACCTGGAATTCGATGTGGCGCGGGTTCTCGACATAACGTTCCAGATAAAGGTCGCCGTTGCCGAAGGCGGCCGAGGCCTCTGCCTGCGCTTGCCGGTAGAGCCCGGGCAAATCTTCTTCCTTGCGCACAATGCGCATGCCCCGCCCGCCGCCGCCGGCCGTGGCCTTGAGGATCACCGGGAATTCAACCTTCCGCGCCCACTCGAGCGCCTCTTCCTCCGACGCGACCACACCGTCCGACCCGGGAAGAATTGGAACCCCATGCTGTTTCATGGCGGCGCGAGCTTTTTCTTTTTCGCCCATCAACCGTATGACATCGGGAGGCGGCCCGATGAACTTGATGTGACAGGCTTCGCAGACTTCCGCGAAGTTGGCGTTTTCCGAAAGCAGGCCGTAACCGGGATGGATGGCGTCCACGTTCGCGATCTCGGCCGCGCTGATCACCGCGGGAATATTGAGATAACTCTGCGCCAGTTGCGGCGGGCCGATGCAAATCGCTTCATCGGCAAAACGCACGTGCAGCGAATTCCGGTCCGCCTCGCTGTAGATTGCGACCGAGCGGATGCCGAGTTCCTTGCATGCGCAAATGACGCGCAGGGCAATCTCGCCGCGATTCGCTACCAGAATTTTATTGAACATGGTGTGAAAGCTCTCAGCTGTCAGCTCTCAGGAAAATCGCGTGACTACACAGGACTGGATTTCCCTGAGAGCTGCGAGCTGAGAGTTTATTTTGTTGACCGGACGGCGAACAGTTCCTGGCCGTACTCGATGGGCTGGCCGTTGGCGACGAGCTTCTTGACTAACTCTCCCGCAACGTCGCATTCGATTTCGTTCATCAGCTTCATCGCCTCCACAATGCATAGAACCTGGCCCACTTCCAACGTGTCTCCGACTTTCACAAAGGGTGGGGAGCCGGGCGATGGCGATTCGTAGAATGTGCCCACGATCGGCGACTTCACAATGTGCAAGGCTTCCTCAGGTACAGGCGCTGCGGCATTGGCCCCGAGGTCCACCCGGGCAGGCGCGGCAGCTAAAGCTGGAGGAATCGTGGGCTGTGCAGGCGGCACCGCGATATAACGCGCGTCGGGCAATACCATGGGCGCGGGTTCGGCGGCGCGCTTGATCTTCACCTTGACGTCGCCGCGCTCCAATTCGAATTCGGCAATGTCCTTTTCGATTAAGAACTCGATGAGTTCCTTCAGCTCTTTTTGATTCATGTATGAGGGCTGGTCCGCCTGGTCTCGTTATATTCTTTCGGCTGTAGAGACGGGGCTTGCCCCGTCTCACTCTACGGTAAATCTTCTAAACAATAACCAGTTCTTTATCCGCGGGTGTCAACACTTCGCAGCCCGAAGAGGTCACGACCACCACATCTTCGATCCGCACACCCCACTTCCCAGGAACATACGCGCCGGGCTCAATGGTAACGACCATACCCGGCTCCAGTTTCTGGCTCTGCCCGGCTGCCAATCTGGGCGCTTCGTGAATCTCCAATCCTAAACCATGCCCGGTCGAATGCGTGAAGTAGCGGGCCAGTTTCCGCCGGCGCAGTACCCGGCGCGCGGCGCTATCTACTTCACCGGCAGTCACTCCCGGGCGCACCGCCGAAATAGCGGCCTGCTGCGCTTCCAACACGGCCTGATAGAGTTCTCGCGCTTCTTGCGATGGCCGCCCGACGTGCACAGTTCGCGTGCGATCCGAGCAATAACCGGCGAGTATAACACCAAAGTCGCAGACCACGAACCCGCGCCGGGGGATGGGCGTGCTTGAGGCCCGGCCATGGACAATCGCCGAGCGGGCGCCGGCAGCGAGGATCGTCGGAAAGGACATGCCCTCAACCCCGGCACAGCGTGCCTCGTATTCCATGGCGGCGGCAACCTCGAGCTCCGTCACGCCCGGCCGAATTTTCTTGCACGCAGTCCGAAAAAGACTGGCGCCGAGTTCAACTGCCCACCGGATGCGCTGGATCTCGGCCGCGTCCTTCACCATGCGAGCCCGTTCCACCAGCAGTGGCGCGGAGCGCAGGCGCGCCTTCCCTTTCAGCACCGAGGCCAGCCGGTCGCGCATGCCGGCCGTGATCGATTCCGGCTCAATTCCCACCGACACTGCCGTCGAACTTCGTCGCTGCGCAGCCAGCCACTCCGCAGCCGCTACCAGAGGGGACTTGCGGGCGATGACAACGCGCGCATTTCTTACTTCCTCTTTGGCTTGGGTTCGGTATCGGCCATCCGTAAAGAGGATCGAACCACGATCCGCGACAAGCAAGGCCGCCGCACTGCCGGTAAAGCCGCAAAGATAGTGAATATTGGGAAGGTGCGTCACCAGCAGCGAGTCCAGATTGTTCTCTTCAACCTCAGATCGAAGACGGCTCAGGCGGCCAGCGTGATCCATGGAAGGAGTGTAGCAAGGACCAGGTGTCAGGTGTCAGTTCTCGGTTCTCAGTTCTCAGTTCTCAGTTCTCAGTTCTCGGGAAATCCAAATCTCCACTGGATGCGATGTCAACAATCTTTTGTAGAACCGCCGCCGATTTTCCTAAGACCTGAGACCTGACAACTGAGACCTCAAAAGCAAACCGCCGGTCTCTCGGCAGGTTCTCCGAGGAGGCCGGCGGCTTTTGCTGTTCTAACTTCGCGCTTACGTCTGAATGATGCGCGGAGTAATGAAGAAGATCAGCTCTTGATCCGACGTCTTGACGGCGCGGTGTTTGAACAAGTTGCCCAGATACGGGATGTCCCCGAGCAGAGGCACTTGCGATACGCTCAGCGAGTTCTGGGTCTGAATCACGCCACCAATCACCACGGTGCCACCATCCGTTACGAGTACCTGGGTGGTAGCTTGCTGCGTAACTAGTGTCGGGTTACCCAGCACCTCGTTGCCGAAGTCGGGCAGCGTGTTCTCCACATCCACATTCAGGAAGATCGTCCCTTCCGATGTGATCTGCGGAGTCACCGTCAGCCGGAGGAATGCGTCTACATAAGTGACGGTTGGCGGACCGCCCAACTGGGCCGCAGTCACGACCGGCACCTTCACACCCTGCTTGACCACCGCTTGGATGTTGTTTTGTGTGACCACCCGCGGACGGGAAAGAACTTTCAACAAGCCGCGCGACTCGGCCATCGTAAGCAGAAGGTCGATGCGCACGTTGTTGGAGAAGTTCGTGAATTCCAGACCGCTGGTCGGACCGTTTGCGGCCAGGTTCGAGAACAATGGAACCTGAGTTCCAGTCGTCGGGGTTCCGACAACCGGGTACAACGGATTCGGTACCGCACCGCCACCCACAATGATTGGCGAGGTGCCAACCGCGTTCACGCCACCAATACCGGTTGTGCCGTTGCCCCAGCCGAGGCCGAGTTGCACGCCGATGTCACGAGCGAAAGCGCGGGTAGCCGCTACGACGCGGGCTTCGATTTCGACTTCCTGCGTCTTGCGGTCCATCTGCTGGATGATGCGGTCGATCTGCGGCAGAACCGCAGGAATATCATTGACGATCAGCGAGTTGGTGCGTTCGTCGGCAACCACATCGCCGCGCTGGCTCAGGAACTTCTTGATGGGCAGGATTACGTCCTTAGCATGCGCGTAGCTGAGGAAGCGGGTGATGCTGACTTTGTCGACCGCCAGCGCCTCGGCATCGATCTGAGCGCGCCGGTTCTCGGCTTCCTTCCGCAACGTGTCAACGGTCGCGATGCGCAGGACATTGCCGTCCAGTTGACGAGACAGGTCGTTGTTCTTGAGCACGATGTCCAGCGCCTGATCCCACGGCACGTCATCCAGGACGATCGTCAGGGTGCCGTGGATTTGCGGGTCGAGCACCACGTTCAAACCGCTGATCTCGTGAATCAGACGGAAGAAATCCTTCAGATCCACGTCCTTAAGATTGACCGAGATCGGTTCGCCGGTGTACTTGGCACCTTTCTCCGCCGGCTTCTGTTGCATCTGGACCTTTTGCTCAGCAGCCAGATTAACCGCGGGTTGGATCGCCGACTTGGTATCGCCCGCTTGCCCGATGGCGGCATTGACATTGGTCGCGACCAGTTCCGCCGCCGTCTTGTCGGCAAAGCGGCTCGCCGCTTCCTGGGCCTTCGCGGCCGGTTGCGCGGCTTTGTCGTCCTTCACCGAATACTTGGGCTCGACGAAGGCAAAGTCCGTCGGCTTCTCGACGTTATCCGTCGCAGCCGGAGTGGACACAACCGCCGCCGGAGTCGCCGGTAATGAAGCGACCGGGGTCGACACCGCGGGAGCCGAAGCCAGCACCAGTTTCGGCGCTGCGCTCGCGGCCACCTGCTTCACGGCCGGCCCTCCCTGGCGATGGGCCACCACAGCGTCGTGGATCTTGAGAACGAAGCTGCCGTCCGGGCCCGCCACCAGTTCATGGCGGCGGCTGCCGGCGAGATCCATGTCAGCGAGATCGATGACCACGCGGGTCGTGGGCGGGGTCTGCCCGTCCATCCCGACGCGGACGTCTTTCACGCCGTCGCTGCCCACGTTGATGCGGCGCTGCGCCGTGGCCATCACGGTGTTAGGAAAGTCGACGACAATCCGCTCCGGAGAAGCGAGGGTCGTCACCTTGGGCGCCAGCGCGCCCTTGGCCTTGAACTCGACCCGCAATCAGTCCTGGCTGTGCGTGACCTCGAGCTTCTGCAGTGCAGCGCCCGCGGCCACCCCCTTGCCCGTCATGTCAGCCGCGTCGGCGATCAGTACGAACGCCATCAGCGGAACCAGAAGACCCAGCAGTTGCTTTCGCATTTCCCTATCTCCCCATGCGAGGCCGTTTCGCCCCCATGTGCTTCTTCGAAATCTTTATCTCCAGGCCTAAACTGCCGGAGTCGTAATCTTCTTCACCACTTCCCGCGTAAAGCTCTTGCCCAACCGGTCTTGCAGTGTTTCCTGGAAAACGATGGAGTCGCCCGTGATTTTCACCACGTAACCGTTGAATACCGGATCGTTCTCCCGCAGAAAATAAGCCTTATTCAGACCGTTGCTGACCACGGCGATGAAGCCGCTTTCGGCGTGCACCACGCCGCGCAGATTGATGGTGCCGATCTCCAGGCACTTCTTGCCGGTGTTGCAACCCGAACCGCCGGAATGACTCACCACCGGACTGATAAAAGGATCCCGTCGTCCGTTCGCGGCCGCCTTGCTGTCCGGAGCAACCTGCTGCTCTGTCGCCACGTTCTCGGCTTCTCCGCTTCCGGAGTCGCCTGCCGCAGCCGCTAACGCTGGCGCAACGTTCTTAGGAGCCACAACGGCTGGCTTCGGCGCGCTGTGCTTGACCGCGATTGCCGGAGCCCGCTTCGCAACCTTTTTTTTCGCGCTCGCCGAACTTCCCGCGGAAGACTTCGCCGACGTCGCCACCGCGGCTCCGCTCGATTTCGCCGGAGCATGGGTGGCGCTCGCCGCCGCCGGGGTTGTGGAACGAATGCCCAGAGCCTCATTCGAAGCAGCCGTGGCATTGTTGCTAACACCTTGCATGGTGGCGCGCGTGTTCTGAATAATGCTGGGACTCTGGGCCGAGGCCAAGCCCGCGGCCAGTACGCAAACGAGAATTGTCACCGTCGGCTTCATCCTGTCCCTCCTATTTCTTCACCGGTGGTCCGGGCTTGCTGGCCGGCGCCGCCGGATCCAGGTCATGACTGAAATACGTGGTGGTTAAACACGTGGCCACAACGCTCTCGTTGGCCGCGTACTGGTAGATATGCTTCGCCTTCGCGGCGGTTGGAGCGCGCGTCGAAGCCACCAGCAGGTTCGAAACGTTGACGATCCGCTCCACTTTGCCCAACCGGTCGAAGAATCCCAGCATCGAGTAGTACGGACCGTCGAACTCCACTTCGAACGGCACCTCGGTGTAGAACTCTTTGTTGGCATAGGGCTTGGCCGTATAGCGCCGGATTTCGACTCCCGACTTGCGCGCTTCTCCGCTCACCAGGCGCATGAAGTTGTCCACTTCTTTTTCATCGGGCACGATGCGCCGCTCGATTTCGAGCTGCTGCTTCAAGCTGGCAAGTTGGCGCTCGATGTCGGCCAGTTTCGGCCGGTAGGCTTCGAGTTCCGCGTTCTCGCGCATTTTGGCCTGCAGCTTGATCTTTGCCGCATCGTTCTGATCGCGCTGCGATTTATAGACCGTGTAGTAAAGGCCGCCCGTGGCCAGCATCGCCACCAGCACCAGCACTCCCAGCAATTTCACGCCTGTTAATTCGCCAAGATTCATAGTCGGTTCCGCCTTTACGACTTCGCCTTTTCGCAGGTCAACGTAAATTGAAACGCCTGCATATCCTTCACCCGTTCGTCCTGGTAGCTTTCCTTAATCTCGATGTTGCGGAAGAAACCCGTCTTCTGCAGGTTGGAAATCAGGTTGGCCACTGCATCGCTGCTCAGCGCCGTGCCGTCGATCGCGACACTCGCGCCTTGGTCCTGCATGCTGTTCAACCAGACCGCCTCGGTGCTGTTCACCGTATCGCCGATCATTGAAAGCAGACTGACCGGGCCGGTTTGGTTGGCGCGCAGCTGGTCGATCACATCCACCCGCCGCTTGTAGGCCTCGGCCTGCTTCTGCCGCTCCATGTACCGCACCTTGATGTCGGCCAGTTCGCGGTTCTTCTGCTCCGCTAGCCGCATTTGCACCTCGATCGATTTCTTTTCCCGATCGAGCTGGTACCAGTAGCCGTAGTTGACCGCTCCCGCGATTAGCAACACGGCGGTCACCTGGACCAGCGGCCCACCCATGTTGCCGAACTCGAAGCTCGGCATGCTGATCGCAGGACCTTTTTTGCCTTTCGGTTTCGCACCGCCCAGCAGATTGATTCGGATCATAGCTTTTCAAAGCTCCTCAGGGCCAAACCCACGGCCACTGCCAACTGGCCGGCGTTCTGTTCGACCAGCTCTGCCCCGACGCCTTCCGCCGGAGCCAGTACTTTCTGAAACGGGTTGAACAACTCGACCGGCATCGAGAATTCCTGGCGCAACGCTTCCACCAGTCCCGGAACCTTGGCCGAACCTCCGGCCAGGTAAATCTTCTCGATGTGCTCGCCCGCCGCGCTGGCGCGGAAGAAGTCGAACGTCTTCTGAATCTCGAGCACGATAATTTCTGTCACCTGCTGCAGGATCGGCGTCTTCGCGTCGTCGTGCACCGTGCCCACCTTGTGCCCCAGCTTCAGCGACTCCGCGTCATCGAAGCTGAGATCCAGTTCCTTCTGCAGCGAATCGGTGTACTGATGTCCGCCCACCGAAACGTCGCGCGGAAACAGCGGCGTAGTGCCCTTGACGATGTTGATGTTCATCACGCTCGCACCCAGGTTGAGCAATGCCACCACCTGCGTCGGCGCGGGCTCGTAATTGAACTCGTAGCAGTTCTGCAAAGCGAGCGCATCGATGTCCACAATAGCCGGAGTCTTGCCCGCCATCGAGAGTACGTTGGTGTAGTTCAGGATCTTGTCTTTCTTCACCGCCACCAGCAGTACATCCATCTGCGGGCTGGTCGCGTCGTCGGAAAGAATCTGGTAGTCGAGGTTCACATCCGCCAGATCGAACGGGATGTGCTGCGCGGCTTCCTTCTGGATGGTCTCGGCCAGTTCCTGATCGCTCATCGAGGGCAGCGAGATTTTTTTCACGATCACCGAGTGCCCGCTGACCGCCGTGGCCACCGCTTTCGATTTGATCGCAGTGTCGGTGAACAGCTTGGCGATGGCAGCCGAAACCGTGCCTGAGTCGACGATCATCGAGTCCACCACAATGTCCGGAGCAATCGGCTCCAGCCCGAGGTGTGCCACTTCGATTCCAGCGCGTGTCTTCCTGAGCTCGACGGCCTTGATGCTCGAAGAGCCCACATCCAGACCCACTATCGTTTTCGATCCCATTCCAAACATGTGCCCGCCCTTCTCTTAACGAAGTTCGCTTACGGAGTTCCGGCAGCTTTTCCCGCCGCCTTGACTTTCTTCTTGCCCTGCGGTTCCGTTTCCATCGACTTCTCTTCCATCCACTGATCCAGCTTCGATTTCTTGAAGCGCCAGCGATTGCCCAACTTGAACGCAGGAATTTCTTGCTCGTTCACGTACTTGTACAAAGTGTCCGGACTCACTCCCAGATACTGCGAAGCTTGACGAATGTTCATCACTTCTCGCGAGTCGGCCATTAGCATTCCCTTTCTCCCAGTTCTCAGGCCGCCTTTTCTTTCCGGCAGCGCTGCGGAAATTGGAAGAACCAAGTCCTCGATCCAAATGCGTTCGAGTGTATTTTGGTGTGCTGAGCATATCTCAACCGGAAGCGAGGGCCTCTCCACGTGAATCTCCCGGTTTTGTTGGGTTTTATGGGGTTTTTCTGGAATCGGCAAAAAGTGGACTTGCAGCTTATATCTATAGGTTGTATATATTATTCTGTGCGATGCTACAGGTAGTATTCTTCATGCAGGTAGGGTGCCAGTCACCGCTGTTGGCGTAACTAAGGTACTAGAGACGGTACGGAAGTACTTGGACAGGCGCGCAGATCATTGAAAACAAACATGCGAAGTTCATACGCGATGGTCACAAACTGCGCTTGGCGATGGCATTTTTTTCTTGCGAAATGACTACGGGCTCCTAGCAACCAGGCATCGGTTCGCGCGCAGCTCGTAGCTCGCAGCTCACTCTTGCGGCTCGCCAATGACGGTGATCCTGCTATCCGTCCGGAATTTCTTGTAGTCGCGGAATGTTTGTTCGACATCTTCGTTGTAGTTCTTGAGCAGGGCAAGACGCAAGTCGATATGGAACTGCACGTGTCTTGGCAGCCAGACCTCATCATTGACACGAGTCATCTCGACAACCACTCGCGTGCCCTTGTGGATTCTCGCAAGCACGAAGCCGACCGATATGGTGTCGATGGCCGTGATGTCGAGCTTCACCCATTGCGCCTCAGCCTTATCGATCCACACGCGGCCCTTGAATTTGCTGAGTATCTTGGCGTCGCGGTTTTTCGGTTCGTAGCCCGGCCGAGGTTCGCCTTCCAGCATCCATGTATCGTGCCCGTCAACGACTTCGGATCCGCTCAGCCGGAAGTTGAACGCATCGGCAATCTCTAAAACAAACTTGCGATCCTCTTCGTGCCCCTTCTCTTCCTTCTCCAGGCGTTTGCGGCGGTCCCCATCCGATTCGTTCTTGCGTTTGTCGATGATCTTCTGAATCTTTTCGTCTTCCTTCTTCGCCTCGTCGGATGACAACGGCTTGTCGTTCTTGGCTGTCAGCCGCTGGACGGGCTCGCCATAAATCTCCAGGATCTCCGAGGTCCGGGACTCAGTCTTCTTCACCCCGCCATGACCGTCGAGGTGGTGCCGCTCCTCGCGCTCGATGTAGGTGTAGTCGCGTTGCCGCTTGTCGTTTTCCACGTCCTTTTCTTCGGCCCGGCGCAGAAGTTCTCGTATCTGCTCGGGAGGAACCGTACCGGAAGCATCCGGTTTCAGCTCGATGGATGGAGAAACAGGCGTTGCGGCTGTCGACGCAAGAGGTGAAGTTGAAGCGGAAGTGGAATCCTGAGCAAAGGCAAAGCCCGTCAGCAGAACGCCCGCGAAAATTATGCCACTACAAAAACGCATGACAAATCTACGAAGCAGCCTCACTGGCAGTTCCTCACGAAGGCCTCTGTGCCCCCCGTGGTTAATGCTTTTTGTCCGCCCGCTCCAGACACCCCGCCCGAAACGACCGCCCATCCAGTCGATGGAGTCGTTTCACCTGAGCTCCCGAAATCAGCGGCGTATGCGAAATCGTCAGCAAATACTCCGCCACAAACCACACCGGCTGTTCCGTGGCCATCCACTGCAGAGAATCGAAGCGCCCCATGTGCACCGGCCGCGAAAAGGTCCGCAGCGTTCGCTCTCCTCGCAGATTAAAGTACACATCGAAAAAGCTGAGAGCCAGTTCACGCAGCGAACGATACACCGGTTCGCGATAGCGGCACCCGGTGTAGTTCGATTTGGCCACCGCACCCCAGTGTCCATCGACGCGGTAAATGGCAATCACGTGATCGGTGTCATGCTCGGCTTCCAGATCGAGAATCAGCGGAGGATATCCGTTGGCGCGCAGAGCAGCCGCCGCAAACAACGCTCCTTCGTAACAATGCGAGGTATTTTCCCGCAGCACTCGTCGCGGGGACCAGGCGCTATCCGCCAAGTGGTACGGCATGTCGTCAAGCAGCCGCTGAATGCCATACGGGGTCTTCAGCGAGCGCAGTTTGCGGAGTTCCGCAGGGGTCAGGCCCCAGGTGTCGGCGTTGGTCATCCCAAATTTCCCGTACAGACGCGGCTTGCCGCGTCTCGCGCGGATCGCAGGGTCACTTGAAGGTAGCAGGATTCCGGGAAAATTGGGAATAGAAGGACAGGGTCACAGGCGGCACTCCCGGCCATGTCGAGCAGCCTGCAAATCGCAGAGACGGCAAATAGAATTCGATCTCTATTCAGTAGTCAGCGTCTTACGTTTCTTCACCACACCTGAAGTAGTGTCGAACCACAGCTTACATTGGGCGCTGTCTTCTTCGATAATCCAAGTCTTTTGACCGGTCGTGGGCACGCCGAGATTACGGGCCTTCAATAGTTCTATGACGGCGTCTTGCTTCATGCCAACAGAAACAGAATCGCAGATGGACCCGGCGCGGGTATCGAAGGGATTCGATGAATTCGACACTTCCGCCGGTTTGGCCGGCGACGCCCCATTCGAAGCAATCTTCCGCCGCCACAGCAGTATCCCATCGGACGTATAGGCACGGATATAAGTCCCGTCGGCGCACTGGCTCTCTTCAAAGACATCCGGACCGTTCGCAACCGGCACTGCCGGCATGATCTTTGTCGAACGACATCCGGGCATATCTCCCGAACTCCAGATCACCGTGCCCTGCGATAGGGGGCCGCCTCCAACCACTTCAATGTGGGCATTAGCCGAACCCGTGCTGGTGTGTGCCATCAGGGTCACTTTGCCGACCTGCTGAGCGGTCACCACGACCTCGTCCTCAGACGAAACTTCGACGATGCCCGACTGAGATGCCATCCAATCTACGTTGCGCAGAGGGTGTCCGCTGCCATCCACCGCGCGAAACCGACGGCTCTCGCCCACCAGCATAGTGACCGAGGTCGGGCTGACCGTGACCGACGGAGCGGACTGCGCGTTAAGCAGACTGCAACCGATTACGACCGCGAGAGCGAGTACACACCGAGGCATTCGGGCCACTGAGCGGAACCTCCAACCCACTATGGTGCGCCCTTCCCGACGAGGGCTCCAGTTACTTTGGAGAGGACGCGACCGGAACTGCAGGAACGTCTGGCAACTCGGCTAACTTCTGCGGTTCTCTCGACGTTTGGCGCGGCCTGATCGGTGCATTACACTGGGTGGCTCCATTCTCGAAGCGCGCAACTTCTGAAAGCTATGCGAATCCTCCTGATCACCGCATCTCTCCTACTCGTCTCTTTTGCTGTGGCACAGCCTCAGCGTGGCCTCAACCTAATGCCCATGCCATCTTCCGTCGAACCTGGGGCTGGGCAATTGCAGGTTGATCGGTCTTTTTCTGTTGCGATCACGGGTTTTAGGGATGCAACGCTGGAACGCGGAGTACAGAGGTTCATTGTCGACCTCTCCCGCCAAACAGGAATGTTCCTCAAGCAGAAGCCTGTCGACTCGGCCAATCCGACTCTGCTGATCCATGCCGCTCATGGTAGTGAGAAAGTGCAACGGCTTGGTGAGGATGAGTCTTATGACCTCGTAATCAGCAAGTCAGGCGCGAAGCTCACCGCACCCAATCCTCTGGGCATCCTGCATGGCCTTCAGACCTTCCTGCAACTGATGGAAACCACCACCAGTGGATTTGCCGTGCCTGCGATGACGATCAAAGATCAGCCTCGGTTCGCCTGGCGTGGCCTGCTGGTGGACGTTGGCCGACACTTCATTCCGCTGGACGTGCTCAAGCGCAACCTCGATGGAATGGCCGCAGTGAAGATGAACGTCCTGCATTGGCACCTGTACGACCACGAAGGCTTCCGCGTCGAAAGCAAGCGTTTCCCCAAGTTGCAGCAAGCTGGGTCCGACGGGCTGTACTACACGCAAGACGAGATTCGTGACCTCATTGCCTACGCGCACGATCGGGGCATCCGCGTGGTCCCTGAGTTCGAAATGCCGGGCCACAGCCGCTCGATGTTTGCCGGGTATCCGGAACTGGCCAGTGGGCCGGGGCCTTATCCGCTCGACCCCGGTGGCGTCGATGCCATCATGGACCCAACGCGGGAGGAAACGTACAAGTTCATCGACAAGTTCATTGAGGAGATGACTAAACTCTTTCCGGATGACTATTTTCATATTGGCGGAGACGAGGTCAGCGGCCATCAATGGGATGCGAATCCGAAAATTCAGGCCTTCATCCGCGCTCACGGAATGAAGACCAATCAGGATCTGCAAGCCTACTTCAATCAACGTCTGCAGAAGATCTTGAGCAAGCACCACAAAATCATGATGGGATGGGACGAAGTGCTGCACCCTGATTTGCCAAAGACGGTAGTCGTGCAGTCCTGGCGCGGGCAACAGTCGTTGGCGACCGCCGCCGAGCAAGGCTACAGCGGCCTCCTCTCCTTCGGTTATTACCTCGACCTCATGTGGCCGGCGGCGCGGCACTATGCCGTGGACCCGATGAGCGGCGCGGCCGCATCGCTGAGCCCAGAGGGGAAGGGTCGCATCCTTGGCGGCGAGGCTTGCATATGGTCGGAGTGGGTTACGCCCGAGAATATCGATTCCAGAATCTGGCCGCGCAATGCTGCGATTGCGGAACGCCTGTGGTCTCCGCCCGAGGTGCAAGATCCCGGCTCGATGTACACCAGACTTGGCGAGTTGAGTTGGCGTCTCGAATGGCTTGGCCTGACGCACAGATCCTCGATGACTTCCGCGTTGTATCGCATGGCGGGAACCGATGACATTGCCGCGCTCCGCACACTTGCGGAACTTGTCGAGCCAGTGAAGGACTACACCCGGATGAACAGCTTGAAGACTGCTTTGGACTTCCGAGCTCCCTTGAACCGACTAGTGGACATAGCCAGTCCGGAGAGCGATCAGGCGCGGCGTTTTCGCGATTCCGTGCAGGCATATATCGCCAGCGCCTATACAAACCAGGCAGCCGAAAAAGAGATTCGAGCCCTTCTCGCCGCTTGGCGCGATAACGATGCCCGGCTCCGTCCTCTTCTGGCACAATCTTTTCTGCTGCAGGAACTCACACCGCTTTCCGAAGACCTTTCTGCTCTCGGAGCGGCCGGCCTGTCGGCGCTCGATTCTATCGACAAGTCCGAACCCTCCACGGAGCCGTGGAGAGCGCAACAACTCACATTCATGGAGCGTGCAAAGACGCCCAAAGCTGATCTGCTCCTCATGGTGGTTGCGCCGGTGCAGCAGTTGATTGAAGCCAGCGCAGCACGGACAAAGAAGCCGTGACTCTGCGCCCCACTGCCATTGATTGATTCCTGATGATCGTGGATGTCCGCGGTCCACATTTCTTAAATCATCGCTTTCGGATTACCATCCATGCGATGACTTCTCGCCTTCGGCAGTGGCTGCGCGACCCGATTTTTCTCCTATGTCTAACCGCAGGACTCCTCGCCTTCGTCGTGCAATCGGGCGAGTTGGGGACGGCCGACACCATGCATCGCCTGCAAACCACGCACTGGTTCTGGACAGCCGAGCCGCAGGTCTTTCCCTACGAGTATCCCGAGTTCGGCCTGCACGGCCGCGGAGGGCGTCTCTATAGCTGGTATGGCATCGGCCAGTCGCTGCTCATGCTGCCCTCCGATCTCGCGGGGACGTGGATTGCAGACCGGCCGACCTTCTCCGATTACAACGACGACCCCGCAGTACGCAGCATTGTGGTCAGCTACAGCACCAGCATCTTGGTGAATATTCTGACCGCGCTGTTCGCGTTCCGGTTGCTCCGCCAGTTGGCCTTCAGTATGAAGGAATCAGTGGCGGGCGTGCTGGCGCTGCTGTTCTGCACCACCCACCTTCACTACACGCAAAACATGATGGAGAACAACTACGTCCTGTTGCTGACGCTGACCGGCTTTTCCTTTCAGTACGAGTGGCTGCGCAGGGACAGCCGGCGCGCGCTTCTTATCGGCTCCGGCGCCCTGGGCCTGAATCTGTTGACCCGTCTCACCACGGGCCTGGATTTGATGGCGGCAGGAGTCTTCCTCTTACTCGTATTGTGGTTCGAAGAAACACGAGGCCACGGGCTGTGGCAACGTCTCATCGACTACTGCAAAGTGGCGGCCCCCGTGTACCTGTTCTTTCTCGTCGTCGATCGTGGCTACCAGTTTTACCGCTTCGGATCTCTTACTAACACCTACGTATCGATATTCGCCCGGGAGTACCGCCAGCGGGATCCTACCCTGCCGGTAAATTTTCCCTGGAGCACGCCCTTTCACGCCGGCGTTCTCGGTCCCCTGTTCCAGCCAGAGAAGTCGATTTTTCTCTTCGACCCACTTCTGGTGCTGGCAATTTTCCTGCTGGCATGGCTGTGGAAGCGCCTGACTCCAGAAGTGCGCGCCTATGGGGCGACTTCCCTTCTCCTGCTGCTCGCCTATATCAGCTTTTACGCGAGATACACCTTCTGGGCCGGCGATTTCGCCTGGGGAGACCGCTACGTTTCGACCACCGTGGAACTGGCGACGCTCCTCGCCGTGCCGCTGCTCCTGCGTTATCGAGAAAGTTTAGGGAGAACCATCTGGCGCGCGGGATGCGTGCTGATCGCAGTCAGCCTGGTGATTCAGCTAGCCTCGCTGGCTTTCTGGTTGCCACTGGAGATTTACCAGATGGAGACGTTCGGGCATCCGACGTTTGTGATTGCTCTCCGTTTCAAGAACATCGTCGCCTTCGCCTTGGGCAAGATGGATGCTTGGGGCTTGACCACCGAAGCCATGACCCAGGACCCGTGGGATAACGTCCACATCACGACCTGGAATTTCCTTCCGTTTCTGCTGCGCCGGGTCGGAGTTGCGCCGGACTGGGTGGCAAATACTGCGCTCGCTGTCTGGCTTGCCGGGATGACGGCGCTGGGATCGGTCTTGCTCCGGCTACGGAGCAGCTTGCGAACAGCATAAAAATATTTGTTTTCAATAACATGGATAAATAAATATTTATCTTGATTTATCATGGTATAGCGTTGAAAATAGGAGTGAGACAGGGATCTCGGAACCATGCCAGCCACGAAGACCAAGAAGTTTACTCCTGAGATCGATGCCCAGCTCTACGACGAGTTCGTTGCGGTGGCCGAGCAGAATGGGCAAACGAAGCGGCATGTTCTCGAGCAGGCGCTCAAGTTCTACCTGCACAACGTGGTTCCATCCCAGCACCTGGTCCGCGCTGAGGTAATGGATGCCTTCGAACAGTCGGTGGCTCGCAACCGTGACCTGTTGCAGCGTCTCGCAAAATAACAAGCCAAATGGCCGATTACCTCACGGTCGCGGAAGTCTACCGCATGCAGCATCGATTGATCGAGCTATTCGGCGGTCTCCATGGTGTCAGCGATAAGGGCGCAGTGGAGGCCGCGGTTTTTCGTCCGCAAACCAGCGCTTACAACTCCATCGAAGAAGAAGCCGCCGCATTGATGGAGTCGCTCGGCAACAACCACGGCTTACTTGACGGCAACAAGCGCATCGCTTTCACTGCCGCCGACGTTTTCCTGCGGCGCAACGTCTTTTACATTGAGATCGAAGGCGTGGACGGACACGCTTTCATCGTGGGCTCGATGGAGCGGCACGAATTTCGCTTTGCCCAAATCCTCGACTGGATTCGTCAGCGCATCAAACCGCTTGTTTAACTCCAATAAGTGAAATGACGATTTGTCGCCAACTAGATGAGCTACTTCGGACAGGTAGGCTCCACCATGTAGATAGAATTGCAGGGTTTGTTCCGCTTGCGTGAGTAGTTCGTGGGAAATTTGACCGCTGGTTGAGGGACGCCGTTCTTGTGCAGGACAAAGGCGAGCAGATAGTCGCCAGCGCCTTTCCCTTCGAAACAAAACGTCCGCTCTGTTGTTTTATAAGAGACTTTTGTCCCGACCTGCGTCGTGCCCTCCTTCTCACGTGTCTCGACAATAACTTTCTTTGAGTCAAGGATCGTCGTGCCAGCCTTATCTCGTAGCTCTACTGTAATGTCGTCGTCGAGCTGATAGTCTGAGGGACGACCGCAAATATCTCCCGCACACACCTGCACCGTGCCGCAGAGGCATGAAACCTTGTGCCGCGAGTATTTCAGAGTCGAACAATCTGGACCATGAGTTTCGCAGACGACAAGAGGGTTAAGCAGGAACAACAGCGCTGTGACGGTGAGCGAAGGGTTCACGGTAAGTTACTTTACGCCCAATCCCCGCATGAATCCACGATTACTGTTGTAAACCGGCGATAGCACCAATCAATCCATCCATTTGCTTCACCGCAGCAATTCCCCCAGTTCCGGCGGACTCTCGACCAGCACATCTGGAGGCACTTCTTCGAGCGAATGGGGGGCGAACCCGTAGGTCACGCCGCAAGTCCACAAGCCGGCATTACGACCCGTCAAAACGTCAATCGACGAGTCGCCAATCATCAGCGTCTCTTCCGCCGCCATACCCGTTTCCTGCAGGATAGTCTGCACGCCCAGCGGGTCGGGCTTTTTCGTCGGAAAGCTGTTGCCGCCGTAGATGCGAACAAAGAAGTCCCCCAGCCCGAGCGCCTGCACAATATCGCGCGAAGGATTGACTGGCTTGTTTGAAAGCACCGCCATCTGACGCTGTACCCCATTAGACGAATTGGCCACGCTCGCCAGTATTTCTGGAATCCCTTCATAGACCGTGGTGTGGTCAAGCTTGTGGATGCGGTAGTAGCCGAGAAAATACTCCAGAGCTTCGCGGAGCAGCGCTTCGTTGGCCATGTCCGCGTCGCCAAGCACGCGCCGCACCAGCACGGGAGCCCCATCTCCCACATAGCCGGCAATGACGTCGCCGTCCAGTTCAGGGCGGCCAATATGCCGCAACGTAGCATTCACGGAATGAATCAAATCCAGCCGAGAGTCAATCAGGGTGCCATCCAGGTCAAACACCAGCAAGCGAATGCGATGCGGATCAAAGGGGCGCAAGAAACGAATCATGGAGAGTTCAGGATAAACCAGGTCTCAGGTCTCAGGTCTCAGGAAAGGTCGGATTTGCCCGATTTGTAACGTCAATACCGTCAAGACGTTAAGACGAAAAACCATAAACAGGGGGCAAAGGGATTTTCCTGAGACCTGAGACCTGACACCTTGAGACCTTTTCTCCCGCTTCCTGATTTACAATAACCTGCGTCCCGGACCGGGGTGGGGTAAACGGCAAACGATGGCCACGACCAAAGTCGATCCCAAGCTGAATGAAAATAACGTTGCCCGGAAGCCCAAGAGCTATCAGGGCCTGACCAGTCAGCAACTCATTGATGCCTATCGCATCATGTTCACCTCGCGGCGCGTGGACGACCGCGAGATCATGCTCAAGCGTCAGCAGAAGATCTTCTTCCAGATCTCGGGCGCTGGGCACGAGGCCATCGGAGTCGCCGCCGCTTTCGCGCTGAAGCCGAGCTACGACTGGTTCTATCCTTATTATCGCGATCGCGCCCTCTGCCTCGCCCTGGGCGCAACGCCGTATGAAATGCTGCTGCAGGGCGTTGGCGCGGCCGACGATCCCAGTTCTGGCGGGCGGCAGATGCCTTCGCACTGGGCTTACCAGCGGCTCAATGTCGTCACCCAGTCTTCTCCCACCGGAACCCAAATTTTGCAGGCCGTCGGATGCGCCGAAGCAGGGCGCTATTTCGCCGCGCATCCGAAAGCTTCGCAAAAAGCCGAGGGCGACTACCGCCAGTTCAAGGATGTCCAATTCCAAGGCGATGAAATCACCTACGTCTCTCTCGGCGATGGCACCACCAGTGAGGGCGAATTCTGGGAGGCGTTGAACACGGCCTCCAATCGCCGCCTGCCCGTGATTTTTTGCGTACAGGACAATGGATACGCGATTTCCGTCCCTGTGGAAGTGCAAACCGCCGGCGGCAACATCTCGCGCGTCGTGTCCGGCTTCCCCAACTTCCATTTCGAAGAGGTTGACGGCACCGATCCCGCAGTCGCCTACGCGGCCTTTAAGCGTGCGGCAGAGCATTGCCGAGGCGGACACGGGCCCGCGTTTGTCCATGCCCACGTGATCCGCCCTTATTCGCACTCGCTTTCGGACGACGAGCGCCTTTACCGGCCCGACTCCGAGCGCCAGGCCGATGCCGCGCGCGACCCGGTTCCGCGCCTGCAGATGTTCCTGCTGCGCGAAGGCATCCTCGACGAAAGAGGAATCAACAAAATCGAGAAGGAAATCGAGGAACAGCTTCAGGCAGACGCGGACCGTGCCCTCGAAGCCGCGCTGCCACAACCGGATACGATTTACAACTTCGTGTACTCGCCCGATCTCGATCCCACCTCGGCACAGTTCGAAACGCAGCCCGCAGTGGCCGCACCCGAGACTGCGGTGGATGGTAAAGGCTCCGCCGTGCCGAACAAGTCGTCGAACAAGACGATGGCGGACTTGATCAACACCACGCTGCGGGACGAGATGCGCCGCGATGAGCGCGTCGTCATCTTCGGAGAAGACGTCGCCGACTGCAGCCGCGAAGAATACCTGAAGCAGAAGCTGGTCAAAGGTAAGGGTGGAGTCTTCAAGCTAACGTCGGGCCTGCAGGGCACTTTCGGCTCCGACCGCGTTTTCAATTCTCCGATCGCCGAAGCCAACATCGTGGGCCGCGCCACCGGCATGGCCACCCGCGGATTGAAGCCGGTGGTTGAGATCCAGTTCTTCGATTACATCTGGCCGGCAATGATGCAACTGCGCGACGAGCTGCCCATCATCCGCTGGCGCTCGAACAACGCTTTCTCGGCGCCATTGGTGATTCGCGTCGCGATTGGCGGCTATCTGACCGGCGGCGCAATTTACCATTCGCAATGCGGCGAGAGCATCTTCACGCACATCCCGGGATTGCGCGTCGTCTTCCCTTCGAACGCCCTCGATGCCGCGGGCCTTCTGCGCACCGCGATCCGCTGCGACGACCCAGTCCTGTTCCTCGAACACAAACGCCTGTACCGCGAAACCTACGGCCGCGCACCCTATCCCGGCCCCGACTACACGATCCCGTTCGGCAAGGCGAAAGTCGTGCAGCCCGGAACCGACCTCACCGTCATCACCTATGGCGCGGTAGTTCCACGCGCGCTGCAAGCCGCGCAAAAACTGGAGCGCGAGCATCGCGTCAGCGTCGAACTGATCGACCTGCGCTGCTTGAATCCGTTTGACTGGGATGCGATTGCCGCCTCGGTGAAGAAAACCAACCGCGCCCTGATTGCCTACGAAGACTCGCTAAGCTGGGGCTACGGAGCCGAGATCGCCGCCCGCATCGCCGACCAGTTGTTCCACCACCTCGATGCCCCAGTAAAACGGGTAGCGGCCACGGACACGTTCGTCGCCTATCAGCCGATTCTCGAGAATGCCATTCTGCCGCAAGCCAGCGATTTGTTCCGGGCAATGAAGGAACTGGCGGAGTTCTGAAACAAGCTTCTGGCTCTTAGCTTTACACTTCAGCTTTGCGCTCTCAGCTCCCGCTTTCCCGTAGAGACGGGGCTTTCCCTGTCTTCTGAACCGGCGCCACGGGAGACGCGGCAAGCCGCGTCTCTACAGGAATGTTAGGAGAGCTCCGGAGGGTGATTGATGCAACGTCAGATTACCCCGGAGGGCGATCGAGGTACTTTCCAGAAAAGTCCCGGAGGGACGACTGAAAATTACCCCTTCCTTGATTTGCTCGAACCGCCGCCCCGTCCGAAATTAAATCCCCACGGTCCTTCGCCAAAACAAAGCAGCGCCAACGCGATCGTTGCCACCGCCAGTGGAAATTCGTACCCGCCATTGCCCATCAGCCCGTTCTTGAAATGCACCTTCCAGATGGCCACGCCCATCTCGATCACGAACGCGCCTGCGAAGTAGCGCGTATACAGTCCCAGCACGATCCCGATTCCTCCGAAGAATTCCGTTCCCGCGGAAAGATACGCCATCCAGCGAGGAATGCCGAGCGAGTCCACCATATCCATGTGATGATGGAATCCGCCAAACACCTTGTGATAACCATGAGCGATCATGATCGCTCCCAGAACAATCCGCATCACGAGCAGCGCGAACGGTTGCAGCCGATTGAAAGAATCCACGATCACCTCCAGAATCAGGGAAGGGATAAGGTAACAGAAGGGCAGGTCTCAGGTCTCGGCCATCAGCCATCAGCCATCAGCCATCAGCCATCAGCCATCAGGAAAACCAAATTCCCACTGGACACAATGTCAATAAAATTGTGTGGGAGTGGTGATTTTCCTAAGGGCTGAGGGCTGATCTACCACTCCGAGTACGGCTTGCCGTCGCTGCCAACCTGGTTCGAGCCGCTGTGGACGCCGAGGATACCGCCACTAGAGTCGGTCTGGTCGAGCGACAGGATCACGCCTTCGCACGACTCCGTCTGCCAGGTATCAACACTGTTCGTAATGTCCTCAGGAATTTCCTTGATGTAGCCTGCGCTCCTCAGATCATCCAAAGACTGCGGACATTTCTGCTTGTCGAGGGCGTACTGGAAGATTAACTGATTCAGCGTCTCCAGGTTATGGCGTAGATTTTCTTCCCGCGCCCGCGTGACACTGTGGCTGTAGATGGGCACGGCTGCCGCTAAAAAGATCAAGATGATGCTGATCACCACCATCATCTCGATCAGCGTGGTCCCGCAGTCCCGTCTTGTAGCCCGTCTGTTCATCTCCCGACCTAGTGGTCCCATTCAGAATAGGGACGACCGTCACTCGAAACCTCGTCGGAGCCGCTGCGGACATACCCGATGCCGGGGTTGTTCGGATCCCACGCTTTATCGAATTCTTCCTGCTTCCACTGCCAGCTATCCGTACGGCCGGTGATGTCGCTGGGGATGAACTTGATGTATCCAGCTTGCACCAAATCATCCGCTGATTGCGGCGCGTGCCCCTTGTCCAGGGAGTAGTTGTCAATGGCGTCGTTCAGCGTTTTCAGGTCCTGCTTAAGCCTGACCTCCCGGGAGTGCTGAATCGACCGGGTGTACATTGGCAGCGCGATCGACAGCAGGATCAGGATCATGCTGATGACCACCAGCATCTCGATTAAGGTGAAACCGCGGCTCCGCGCTCTGGAACTGAATCTCATCTACCAATCCTTGTATTTCGTACCGTCCAAAGCGGTCTTGTCTGTCTTACTGTAAACATCGAAAACGTTTTGCCCACCCCATGAATCCGAGTCTTTATCGTCCTGCATGGAGCGCATTCCCCATTCCTTGCTGCCGGTCATGGGATCAACGGGAATACTTCGCAGAAACTTCATTTTCTTGCCGGCGACATCCACGCCTGTGACCAGCGTGTCGAGATCCGGGGGATATCCTTCGCTCCCCACCTTGATCTGGAACGCGCCCCGGTCAGCGGCGTCCTTGTAACGGTCAATTCCGTCACGAATCATCCAGAGGCGGATACGCAGCTCGCGCTCTCGATCCCGGGCAACGGCGTTCTTGGCGATCGGAACCGCCGCCCCCACCAGGATGGCCAGGATCATGGTCGCCACGATCAATTCGATGAGCGTAAAACCCTGCTGTCGGCGACGCGCCCTCTGGATCGACTGCTTCATAAGTCAGTTCTCAGTTCTCAGCAAGACCAGCGCGGTTCTTCACTGAGAACTGAGAACCGGGAACTGAGAACTCCTGCTACTGTATTGTAATGGCCGCCTGCGCGCCGCTCATGGCAATCGGCTGCATTGACGGATCCCGTGCTCCACCTCGAGTGATGGTCAGAGCCGACTGGCCCGATCCCTTCGCCATGAAGGTCAGGGTCACCACAGCGCCCTGTCCCGAGACGCCTCCAGCGCCCGGAGGCCGAGTTGCCGTGACTTGAAGCTTGCCCGCCATAGCATCGTCGCGATGCACTAACGCCACCGCTTGCCCATCCTGCGACAAGAACCCGCCATTCGAAACGTTGACTACCTGTAGCTGGTTCGGATCGTAGTTGAGTTCCAAGGGCACGGAATACACATTCTGCCCGCCCGAAAGCATGACGTTCACCGTGAAGGTCGATCCCTTGGCCTGGCTCATCGTCGGCGGATCGAAGAGGAATGTTCCCGCACCGCCACCTTGATTTTGCGGCACTGGCGCAGGCGAAATTGCGCCCTGAGGAGCTGACATCTGCGGCATTGACGCCTGCGGTGGAGCTGCGGCACCCTGGGAAGCCGGGGCGGGCGCAACCGCTGGCGCTACCACCTTGCTGTTGGATCGTCTCAATTCCAGCGCATTCGCCGTGCCCACATCCAACATATCGACATTGCCACGAGACCCTTCCGGCCCGCGGATGATGTGCGGGATTAGGACGAATACGATCTCGTTCTCCTGATGATGGATATCGGTCTCGGAGAAAAGGTATTTCAAGATCGGAATGTTGGCCAGACCAGGAATCCCGCTCAACGCCCTCGTCTGCTGATCTTCCAGTATCCCGCCCAGCAGGTTGACTTCACCATCTTTCAGGCGGATCTCATGCTCGATTTTGCGCTGGCCGATGACCGGCTGGCTGATACCGCCAATGTTTTGGAATGAAGTCACAGCGGAGACGTCCATCGACAACTTCAACGAAACCTCGCGTCCCGCGTGCACACGCGGCGTGACTTCGATGTTCACGCCCACGTCGAGGTATTGAAACTGAGTATTCACCAACGGGTTGATACCGACCCCGCCAATACCCGGCTGGAAGGATCCGGTCGCCACCGGCACGCGATCGCCGATTTTGAGCGTCGCCTTCTGCCCGTCCAGGGCACGGATCTGTGGATTCTGCACGATCTTCGTATTGCTGTCGCTCAGCAATGCCGTCGCCGATGCCGATGGAATCGTTACCTGGAAATCGGTGGCGTTCAGGTTGGCGAGGGTATTCAGGTTGATGCCGTTGTTCGTCGTTCCGGTTCCGGTTCCGGTTCCAGTTCCGGTTCCAGTCCCGGTCCCAGTCCCGGTGCTGGTGTTGATATTGTTCTGCAATTGCACCGTGGTGCTGGTCGGAGGGCTGATGCCCAGATTCTTCATCTTGTCGCGGCTCACCTGCATGATGGCCACTTCAATCAGCACTTCCGGTTTCGCCTTGTCGAGATCATCCACCAGTTTCTGCGCCAGCGCCACCTGGTCCGGCGTGCCCCGCACCACGATCGCTCCCTGGGAAGGTAACTGCTGAATGCGGCTCACTTCCAAGATGGTGCGCATCGCGTTGACGACATCCTGCAACTCGGTAGGCTGAGAAAGGTTGGAAAGATAGAAAGTTTTGATGACGTTCTGTTCCAGCTCTTTCCGCTTTGCAGGATTGTCTTGCGCGACAAAAATCGTGTTGGGCGTCACTGGACGCCAGAAGGTTTTGGTCTCAACTGAAATGATCTCCAGCGCCTCGTCCAGGGTCACGCCGTTCAATTCGATGCGTACCTGGCGCGGCGTGTAATCGGGATCGAACAGGACATTGATCCCAGCCAATTTGCCCACGGTCTCGTAGATCACGTTCGATTTTTCCGTGACCTTCAGCGTAATGGGCACGCTGGAAATTGGAGCCAGTTCCACAGGTCCCAGCGCCGATTCCAGGCGCCTGCGCAATGGGGTCGCACCTGCCCCTGATGCTTGGGGCTGGGGATTCTGTCCTTCCTTGATCATCTGCTCGGTACGCTTCAACTCCTGTTGCGCAATGAACGAAGATGGATCGATCTCAAGTCCCTTCTGGAACTCTACGAGCGCCTCGTCGAGTTTGCCGGCATCGCGTAGAAGCTGTCCGCGATGCACGTGCGACGAAGCGGCATAGAAACGGGTCCGCTCGTACGCAGCCCGATAGCGCAGATCTTTCGGCTTTTGGTTGTAGGCTTGTTTGAAATAGTCAAATGCCTGCTCGTAGTTCTGTCGCGCCTCGGCGTCTTGGCCTTTGTCGTAGAGCGCCTTGGCAGAATCCACAGTTTTGGCGAAAAAAGGAAGCCTCAGGCAGAGTAAAAGCAGAACGAACAGAGCCGGACGGATCAGGCGTCTCATCAAGCAGTCCTCATAGAAATCTCTCTGACCGGCGACTCGCCCCGCCAAGACTCATCCAACCACCCGTAAAAGCCAGACGAAGCAGGCAAGGCAGGGGCAGTCCCGCGCAAAAAGTACCGGAAAACCGGATTATAGCATCGCATGAACGGGCACCCGAAGTGACTGGTAGGTCGGTGTTTACACTCATTAGTACAGGTCCGGAAGTGCGAGTCGCAGGTCGCAGGTGTCAGGTCTCAGGAAAAGCAAACCTGCATGGTTCAAGGTATCGATTTTCCTAAGACCTTAAGACCTGACACCTGAGACCTCTGCCCCACTCCTTGTGGTACTTTCAATTCAGTGCCATGGCCAAGCAGACCACTCACCAGACCCAGCCCAATCGGGAGAAAAATCCTCGCCGCCAGCCCACCGCCTCCGGAGAAAAAGATGCCGCTGTAAACAGGAACGCGAGCCATAACTACTTCTTGCTCGAAAAATTCGAGGCCGGAGTCGTTCTCACCGGCACCGAAGTAAAGTCGGTTCGCACTGGCAAGACCAACCTCAAGGATGCCTACGGCCTGATTAAGGATGGCGAACTCTGGCTCCTCAACTGCCATATCGGCCCCTATGAGCACGGCAACTACTCCAATCATGCCGCCCTGCGCACCCGCAAGCTTCTGATTCACAAAGAAGAAATTCGCAAGCTGATCGGCAAGACTCAGCAAAAAGGCCTGACGCTGATCCCAACCCGCATGTATTTCAAGAACGGCAAGATCAAAGTGGAACTCGCCCTGGCCAAAGGGAAGCAGCAATGGGACAAGCGCGAGACCGAACGCCGCCGCACTGCCGACAAAGAAGCCCGCGAGGCGATCGCAAGAAGCAGAAAACAGGCTTAGATCGTGTCTGGTGACGGCAGTGTGGGGACGGGCGCCTCGCCCGTCCAAGCCGAGCGCAGCTCGGCTGCCACCTATGACCAGGCCAGAGCCGGGAGTGATGTGCAAAGTGTTGCCATCTTCCCCTCATCTTCCCGAACTGCGGCAACAACGACGACGGTCCGATGGCGCTTTCCGCGACCAAGCTCGCCTTCGCCAAGACGCGGATCGGCCAGACCACCGACCTGACCGTTACGCTGACGCTTCACGGGCAAGTACCAGCGCTGTTCCGGGCTCAGGCGTAATAGCGCGGAATACCTGCCGGATGATCAACATCGAGAACAAGGAAAAACACAGACCGACCCAGATCACAGCGTTCTTCCCTGTCGCCCTTTCCACGACCATTGCATCGCTCATGGGCATCATTACGGAGGCCATCCCGAAAAAGTTCCTGGAACGCCGGGCGCCCCTCGACAAGACTGAATGCGCCGTCAAGGGCGAACTCATCCTGTACAGTGCCGAGGCGCCCCCTGTTCGCTAGAGAGGTTTAGGACCAAGACTCTGGAAATCTCACGCTGAATCACTGCGGCGTAAAAATACAGGGGGCTTTCGACTCCGCAGGGACTTCACTTCGTGAAGTCCCCGCTCCGCTCAAGCTGACAACTTGAAATGGTGAGGCTGAGAGCCGAGTGCTGACCGCTGCGAGGCGCCTTCAGTCTTTCAAGAAATTATCAAACGCCGCACGCGCACCAACAAAAGAACGGCAAGGGTCGCCGAGCATTGATGGACAGGCGGCTAGTGGCTGCCGGCCGCGGACTTCAGGTCTTTACGGATCAATGCGAAATCCAGCAGGAAGCCTAAGCCGGCCGCTAACGGCACGATGCCGACGGCCAGAGCTTTCCCGGCGTCCGGTTCCGAATGCGCAATGATTGCCATCATCGCCATGTAGCCGAGGGAAATTGCGGCCAGCAGGATTCCCCAGCGCCGCGAGTGCGCGGCCTCGGAAAGATCCGGCTCCATCGGCACGTTCGCTCCGCGCGCGATGGCCGCCAGCCGTTCCTCCGTCCGCAGTTTGCGAACGCGGTAGTACGTATACATGGCTGCCAAGGGAATTCCGAAAAACAGTGTGACTGCCACTAAACCAATAATGTTGCCGTCCATGATGCCCTCCTGGGCGGGGTGGCGTTTGCGCCCGGCCTCATCTGACTTTAGATACGCACGCGCTGCCGCGGAAGTTCCATGGTAGGAATTCCCTGCTGAGCTTTGCTTGGCCGGGAAAAGCGAGGGCGGCGGCTGTCCCTAAGTGGAGATCGCTAAGCCGCGATGGGGCGGGTGGTTTTTCGATAACGCCACGCGATCAATACCAGTCCGGAACCTAGCAACAGCATGGTCGAGGGCTCGGGAACGATCGGCTTCTTGTGGCGTTTGGGGACGCAGTGGCCCTTCTGCGCAATTTCGTCTTTAGAGCAGACTCGCGATGGCATTGGCAAACCGAGCGGCGCGTACGGAAAGACGAAGCCACCCATGAAGGCTGTCGGCGGACTCGGTTGGCCGGTGGGCAAGTCGGGCGCGGAGAGCACAGGCCGGATCGACAAGGAGGGCGCGAATGCGACCGCCACTACCGGTTGGTCGAGCACATCTTCATCCGGCTCTTCGTCGGAAACTTCGGGCTTGGCCGTGTCGGAAATCTGATTGCCGCAGCGGGCACGGGCGGTAATTTTGCCGTCAGTCAGCAACAGCTCACCGGGGCGCAGGCGAACTCTCTTGCGCGTCCAAAAAACCGTGTCACGAATGCGATAGGAAAGAAAAACTTCGCGGGTTTCTGGGAGGCGTATCAGTTTGGCATGGTCAAAGTCGAAGTGGGAGTAGTGCCGCCGAACTACCCGATCGCGCAAGGCTGCATGGCGGAGATCGCCGAGATCCTTGACTCCTCCGGGTACGACGGAATAAGGATAGACACCGGGAATCCGCTGGAGATATTTGGCATGCGTGGCGGGTTGCGAGGCCGCGAAAGCGGGATCCTTTTTGAGGTTCGCGCGCACCCAAAAAGATTCAGGCAAAATCTGGGAGGAGTGCAAGGCGGGCAATGAGAAATAGCGGGCCGCATTCTGCCAGCACGCAGCAACAATCAATCCCCCAACCAGCGCGGCGACCAGGGTTCGCTGTATGCGTAGACGACGCCGATACCAACTTCGCCTTCGTCGCACGGTTCTTCCGATCGTACCCTCGTTCAAAGAACACTCCTACACGGCTGGGACAGTGGTTGGCTCGAGGGGGGAAAGCCAACTTTATAGAGCACTCCAGTATCCAAAACCACGCCGCAGAAGCGGCTCGGATACAGGAACTTAGAACGACAGATTGGCCATAGTAGCAGAGTTGCGCAAGGAATTTCATCCAAAACCGCACTCGGAGCGTCAGAACTGACAATTTGGGCAGACCGGGAACGGGTCGCTAAATCCCGCTTGGGGAGCGGCTTTTGTACGTTTTTTGGCCGGGGACCGCGTTTGCGGTCCCGGCAATGTCCTAAGAGGGTTTCCGGCGCGAGGGCCAGCCAATCCAACCGGGTTCGCGCACGTGTTCTTCTTCCATCCGGCCCTGCCGGGCGGCCATGATGCCCGCGCGTCCCAGGTAGCCAATCACTCGGCGTGAGTTCTTCGGATCGACCACCGGTAAACGACCGATATTATGGCGGAGCATCTTGTTCGATGCTTCGTGCAAGAGTTCCTCCGGATACGTGACGATCACATCGCGCGTGCCCGCGTCGAGCACGCCCAAGTCCCCGGTCGGATGGGTCTGGAGAGCGCGCAGGACGTCGCCGCGCGTAATGATGCCCGCCAGATTGTCATCCGGGTCGAGAATGACCAGTCCTTGATGGCCGGTGACGTCCGGATCATGGCGCGCGATGCGGTCGGCAAGTTCCGAAACCCGCATTTCGCTGGAGATTACCACGACCTGTTCGTCCATCGTCGCTTCGACCGCGATCTGCTGGAGCGCGTCGGCCTCATAATCCTGTTGGATGCGCAGGCCCCGGCGTGCCAGCTTCTCGGTCATGATGGAGGAGTTGGGCATGAGGAGCATCGCAATGCCATCTGCGATTACGGTGACCAGCATGAGAGGCAACACCGAGTTGTAATCACGGGTGATCTCAAATGCAAAAATGATGAAGGTAAATGCGGCCCGCGAAGCAGCGCCAAACACCGCGCCCATCGCCACCAGTGCGAAGGCTCCCGGCGCAAGTCCCGCCCCGGGGAAAAAGCGGTCGATCACCATGGCATACGCTCCGCCCAGCGCCGCGCTCGACATGAACATGGGAGCAAGCAAACCGCCAGAGGTCCCCGATCCCAAGGACACAATGAGTGCCACCGCCTTGGCGATCATGACGACCAGGAGCAACTTGAGAGCGAGGTTGGCGTTGAGAATGTCGCCGATGGTATCGTAACCGACGCCGAGAACGCGAGGAACAAAGTATCCGATGATGCCGAGTCCGAGTGCGCCAATCGCGGGCCACCACAGTTCGTCAATCGGCAGCTTCTCGAACTGGTCTTCCACCCAGTACAGCGCCTTGCTGAACGCGACCGCAGCCAGCCCGCAGATAATTCCCAACAGGAGGTAGAAAGGCAGCGCCCTCGGAATGCCAAAGTCAACCGGGGCGACTGCAAACATCGGTCCCCCACCCAGCAATTGGACGTGAACGGCAGTGGCCAAGGTGCTGGCGATGACCAGGGGAATGAAGGATCGCGACTTGAATTCGAACAACAGTAATTCGATCGCAAGAATCACTCCGGCGATTGGAGTATTGAAGGTGGCGGACATTCCGGCTGCGGCTCCGCAGGCGAGCAGCACTTTCCGCTCCGCTGCCGTAGTGTGAAAGAGCTGTCCGACGAGCGAACCCATCGCACCACCGGTTTGAATGATCGGCCCTTCCGCGCCGAACGGGCCGCCCGTGCCAATGGCGATCGCGGCCGAGATCGGCTTCAGGATCGCGACTCGCGGCGCGATGCGGCTCCGATTCACGAGCACTGCCTCCATAGCCTCCGGAATCCCGTGGCCCTTAATCTTCGTCGTCCCATACTTCGCCATGAAGCCGACGATGAGGCCGCCGATCACCGGAGTGATGATCACCCACAGACCAAGATGATTCAGCCGGGCACTGGTGAATGTGAACGCGAGCCGATGATAGAAGACTAAGTTGGTAAAGAGCGCAATCAGGTTGTAGAGGGCATACGCAATCACGCCGGCGATCAGGCCGATGCCGGCGGCCAGTAGCGATACCAAAGCCATTCGGAACTTGGCGGGCGGCGCGACAAAGGATGCTCCGGTGGGCGCGACGGCCAGTTTGCCACCGTTTGTAAATCGTGAATTCTCGTGGCTGTCTCGCCCAGGAACGGGCTGATTGCCATTCTTTGCTGACATGTCTAATACTATCGTGTCACGATATATCATGTAAACGGTTGTCAACCCGCGCGATTGTTCATACCGGACGCCACAATGGTCTTGAGACGATATACTTTGCCGTATGGAAAGGAAGCTCACCTCCGCCGAGTACGAATCCCTGGCGGAATTGCGCTATCAGATCCGCCGTTTCCTGCACTTCAGTGAGCAGGCGTCTCGCGAGGCGGGTGTCGAACCTCACCAGCACCAACTTATGCTTGCCTTGAAAGGGATGCCCCCACAGGCGCGTCCGCGGATCCGAGATCTGGCCGAGCGGCTTCAGATTCGACATCACAGCGCCGTCGAACTGGTAAATCGGCTCTCCGCCGGCGGCTATGTCCGGAGACATCGTGGAGGCGAAGACGGCCGCGAAGTTCTGCTTTCCCTGACTCCAAAAGGTGAAAAGGTGCTAAGGGAGCTTTCCCTGCATCATCGGGCAGAACTGCGCATGCGCGGACCCGCTCTCATCGCCGCGCTGCGGCGCGTGATTCAAACAAGTAAAAAGAAGAACGACGTTCCGATGCGGACTGTTTCGCGCGCCAGGAGAAAAAACTGACACGCGCGCTTCACCCTCCGCTAGTTTACGAGTTTGGCCGCCGCTTCGCCGGAACAACCTTCTCTAGCGCATTACGCAGATCTGCCATCAGGTCCTCGCAGTCTTCAATGCCCACTGAGTATCGGATGAGCGCCTCGGGGATGCCGGCGGCCGCACGTTCCTCCTGGGTGGACTCGACATGGCTCGTGGTCGCCGGCGGACCAGCGACGGTCTCAACGGCGCCCAGGTTCGCAGCTAAATGGGCGTACCGCAAACGAGGCAGAAAGGATTTCACAGCGTCGAAACCGCCTTTGAGTGCGAAGCTCAACACCCCTCCAAAACCGCGCATCTGTTTGCGAGCAATTTCGTGATGTTCATGGGACTCTAACCCCGGATAAAAGACCCTGGTCACGTGCCGGTGCGATTCCAGGAATCGCGCAATCTTGAGTGCGCTCTCGTTCTGCCGTGCGATCCGAAGATGAAGGGTTTTCATTCCTCGAAGCAGTAAGTAAGCGGCCATGGGATCGAGGCAGGCGCCTGTGATTTCGCGAAAATGATAAATGCGCGCTACGAGATCTGCGGCGCCGCAGACCACGCCGCCGAGCGCATCTGCGTGCCCGCCAAGAAACTTGGTTGCACTGTGAATGACGAGATCGGCGCCGAGCTTTACAGGTTGTTGGTTGATGGGCGTGGCCAGCGTGTTGTCCACAATTACCACAGCACCGTGACGATGGGCCGCGGCAGCGAGTCGGCCGAGATCGACAACCTTGACGGTTGGATTCGTCGGGCTCTCCAGGTAGACCACTTTGCAGCCCCGCCCAATGGCTGCTTCGATTGCCTTGTGATCGTTGGTATCACACAACGCCACCTTGATGCCGAATCGAGGCAGGAACTCGATAAACAGCTTGTTTGTCCCGCCGTACGTGTCCTTAATGGAAACGATCCGATCGCCCGGTGAGAGGAGTGCAAAAAGCGTGTTACTGATCGCGCCCATGCCGCTTGAAAAACTGGTGACGGCTTCGGCCATCTCCAGATCTCTAACTTTTTCTTCGAAGGCGGCTACGGTTGGATTTGTGTTCCTGCTATAGATATGGCCCTGTGTCTCTCCTTGCGCCACCTTGAGCCATTCGTCCACATCGTCGTAGCCGAAGGAGACGCTAAGGGCCACTGGGATTTGCGTGGCGCGCTCCCAACGCTTGCCCTTCTCACCAGCCCACACTCCGCGGGTTCCAAGTCCGGCGTCACCTTTTTTGTTTTGGCTTTTGTTCTTGCTGGGTCGGTGCACAGAAGCGTGCCTCCTTAGATGTTCGTCAGTCTAGCAGGCTCGGAGGATGCGACGGGTCGCCCAAAACCTCGTCTCCCATTCCCGCCGTGTTCCCCCAGAGTCCACCCGCCCGTTACAATCAGGCAAACGAGGAATCCACATAGCCATGATGCACTCCACTTCTCCCCGCACGGCGACGACTATACTATTTTTCTTGAGCAGCCTGATCACCGCCGGAACTCTTGCGCTCGCTTCTATCAGCCCCGCGCTCGCCGCAGCCTCCGACTTCGGCCCCGCCAATCCGTTTTACGCGCCCAGTACGCTGCCCTTCCAAGCACCTCCCTTCGACAAGCTCAAGGACGAAGACTTCCAGCCCGCGATCGAAGCTGGCATGGCGCAGCAACAGGCGGAAATTCAGGCTATCGCCGACAATCCCGATACACCCACCTTCGACAATACCTTCGTCGCCATGGAGAGGAGCGGCCTGTTGTTCGACCGCGTGATGGCAGCCTTCGGCGGAGTCACGGGCGCCAACACCAACGACACCCTCCAGAAGGTCAAGACCATCGAGGCTCCCAAACTCGCCGCGCACCAGGACTTCATCTACCTCAACACGAAACTCTTCGCACGCGTGGCCGCAATCTACAAGCAACGCGCCACGCTCAAGCTCGACCCCGAATCTCTCCGCTTGGTGGAGTACGTCTACGACAAGTTCGTACACGCCGGCGCTAACCTCTCCGAAGCCGATAAGACTGAACTCAAGAAGATCAACGAAGAGGCGTCTTCCCTTTCGAACACCTTCACTACCAAACTTCTCGCCGCCACCAGGGAAGGCGCATTCGTCACTACCGATAAGACCGCGCTGGCCGGCCTGTCCGAAGCTCGGATCGCAGCCGCCGCACAGGCCGCCAAAAGCCGGAAGGTCGAAGGCTTTGTAATCCCTCTACAGAACACCACCCAGCAGCCCGACCTTGTCTCACTCCGCGATCGCGCCACGCGTCAGGCCATCTTCGAGCATTCCTGGAACCGCACCGAACGCGGCGACGCCAATGACACCCGCGACACCATCGCCCGTCTTGCGCAACTCCGCGCTCAGAAGGCGAAACTCCTCGGCTTTCCGAGCTTTGCCGCGTGGAAGCTCGAAGACCAGATGGCGAAAACACCCGCCGCCGCGTTGCAGTTCATGGATGCCATCGTCCCGACCGCCACGGCAAAGGCCGCTCGCGAGGCGAAAGACATCCAGTCCGTCATCAACGCCCAAAAGGGCGGTTTCCAGGTCCAACCCTACGACTGGGACTTCTACTCCGAGCAGGTTCGCAAAGCTCGCTATGACCTCGACGAGTCGCAGGTGAAACCCTACTTCGAGCTCAACAACGTGCTAGAGAACGGCGTGTTCTATGCGGCCAATCAGCTCTACGGTCTGACCTTCAAAGAGCGGCACGACCTCCCCGTTTATCAGCCCGATGTGCGGGTCTTCGAGGTCTTCGATGCCAATGGCAAGCACCTCGCGCTCTTCTACTGCGACTACTTCAAACGCGATAACAAGAACGGCGGGGCCTGGATGTCGAGTTTCGTCGGCCAGTCGCGCTTGCTGGGGACTCAGCCCGTCGTCTACAACGTTGCCAATCTGCCCAAGCCAGCCGAGGGCGAACCGGCGCTGATCAGCTTCGACGGCGTCGTTACCATGTTTCACGAATTTGGACACGCTCTGCACGGCATGTTCTCCGACGCCGAGTACCCAACGCTATCCGGCACGGCAACCGCTCGCGACTTCGTGGAATTCCCGTCACAGTTCAACGAGCATTGGGCCCGCTATCCCTTGATCTTCAAACACTACGCGAAGCACTACAAAACCCGCGCGCCCATGCCGGAAGAGCTTGCAGCACGGCTGCTGAAAGCGGCCACCTTCAACAAGGGCTATGACATGACAGAACTGCTGGCGGCGGCGGAACTCGACATGCAGTGGCACTCCCTGCCACTCGATGCTCCGCTCCAGAAACCTGACCAGTTCGAGCAGCAGGCACTCGACAAGACCCACCTTAATGTCAGCTATGTACCGCCTCGCTATCGCACCAGCTATTTCAGCCACATCTGGGGAGGCGGCTACAGCGCTGGCTACTACGCCTACATCTGGACCGAGATGCTCGCCGACGATGGCTACCAGTGGTTCGTCGAACACGGCGAACTCAGCCGCGCCAACGGCGACCGCTTCCGCCAGATGGTCCTCTCGCGTGGTAATACTGAGGATCTCGCCAAAATGTACGAAGCCTGGCGCGGCGCACCACCCAACACAAAGGCGATGCTGAAGTACCGCGGCCTCGAGGAATCTCCGCTGGCAAAATAACGCCTACGATGACATGGTGAACCGGGGGACAATCGACCCGCTACCATTCGCTGCGTCGTTGTAGCTTGTCGAGGATTGGTGGAGCTAGTCGGGCTCGAACCGACGACCTCATCGTTGCGAACGATGCGCTCTCCCAGCTGAGCTATAGCCCCAAACGGCGGGTGGATTTGCTTTTTTATTTTAACAGCCGTTCTTCGAATTCGCCTACATGCGTGATTTTGTAAGTGTATTCCGCTGGGGCGGTTGAATCGCTCGACGCATTGCGTCATCCAAATGTTGAGCTCCCAAAAGGGGAGCACCTGAAAGCCAAGGCTATAATTTAATCGTGAGCTCTCTCAAGGTAAAACAAGTTGCATCCGCGGACTTCCCTACTCGTTGGGGGCATTTTCTGATTCATGGGTTTGCGACCCGTGCGTCGGCCGGCAATGGTGCAAAGACCGAAGAAGCTGTGGCGCTGGTCATGGGCGAGGTGCACTCCGGATCGCCGCTGGTGCGGATCCACTCGCAGTGTCTGACCGGCGATGTTTTTGGATCGCTGCGCTGCGATTGCCGCCAGCAACTGGAGATGTCGCTCTCGATGATCGCGCAAGCCGGCGCGGGCGTCCTTATTTACGAGCAGCAGGAGGGGCGCGGCATCGGGCTGATGGCGAAGCTGCAGGCCTATGCACTGCAAGATAGCGGACTCGATACGGTGGAAGCCAACGAGCGGCTTGGCTTTAAAGCCGACCAGCGCGAATTCCTCATGCCGGTCGAGATCCTGAAGGCGCTGGACATTCGGCGGGTTCGGCTGCTCTCGAATAATCCTGACAAAGTGGCAGCCCTGGAACGCGCTGGGATTCAGGTAACCGAACGCGTACCTTGCGAAATCGCGCCCACGGAGCACACGGAAGAGTATTTGAAGACGAAGCAAGAGAAGCTCGGACATTTGTTTAGCGGCCGGCACGGGCAGCACTAAGCCTGACGATGTCGCAGCCATCCGGATCCAGCCCCGGAGGGGCAACCGAACTTAGCCCAGCGCTTCAGCGCTGGGTAAAGTGGAAGGAAATATTCAAGTCCCGGAGGGACGACCGAGTTCTCGCGAAACACTCTGAAACTCTGGCCCACCAAGAAATCCGGCGGTGTGAGACTTAAATCCGCAGCAATCGCTTGAGTTCATTCCGATTTTTTACCGGCAGTCCTCGCAATGCAGCTTGCGCCAGGGACACGTAAACCTTCCGCGCTCCCGGGCGCTCTTTCAAAACCGCCAGATGTTTCGCTACGGTCTCCGCGTCTCCTCGAATTAACGGCCCGCTGAACGAGTGCGCCGGACCAAGGCGCGAATAATTGGCCAAGGTCTCACGGATGATGGGCAGGCTTTTGCGGCGGGCTTCCTCACGTGTGAGGCCGGCGGCACTGGCGGCTTCTTCCAGCGTCACGAGAAAGGCAAGCAGGAGTGGCGAAGTCATCGTGGCCCACGCGTGGTAGGCGGCCTTGCGCTTTGCCGGCAATCGAAAACTCTCGCCGCCCAAGTCGCGGATGATCCGGCGGGCTAGTCGCATGGCCGCGGCATCCCCTTCCATCGCGAAAGGCACACCCGTCAATGATGGATGCGCTCCGGGCACGAAGGTCATGAGCGGATGTACAGACGCGACGGCAGTGCCTGCTTTACGCAGGGGATCAAGTTCGCGGCTGAGCAATGCTCCGCTGGAGTGGAAGGCGCAACGGATTTCATTCTTCTTACGAGTGCTTGCGCGATGCGCCAATTGATCCACCAGAACCGCAGCGGCGCCGCGAATCTCGCGGTCAGGAACGCAGAGCCAGAGCAAGGTAGCATCCAGCGTTGCGGAGAGTGCGGTGACTGCTTGCGCGTCCACCTTTTGGGCCAGCGCACGCCCGCGACGGCGCGACGGAGGCGTATCGCGCACGACGATCTCGGAGATCGTGAAACCGGCCTGGTGCAGCGCAGTGGCCAGAAACGTTGCCAGGCTGCCGGCTCCGACAATGGCCACGATGGGCTTTCTGGTCATGATTCTGCCGCTGGTGGTTCTCGGCTCAAGGGCGCAGCATACCTTATATTGTTGTCATGGCGAAATCGGCTGGAACGAAATCACTGCAAGCCACGGTTCTTTCATCGCGGATCAGTTATCAGGGGCCGGTGTTCAGTGTGACTACCGACGAAGTGGAGGAACCGGGAGGCATCCGCGCTCGGCGCGACGTCATACGGCACTCGGGGTCCATCGTGGTTCTGGCCGTGGATGACACCGCAACCGGGCCCCGCAAGGCAGAACCGCGCATTTTGCTCGAGCGCCAGTATCGCCATGCGGCGCAGTCGATGATGTGGGAGTTGCCCGCCGGGCGGATTGACGATGGGGAAACGGCGCTCACCGCCGCCAAGCGCGAGTTGCTGGAAGAGACCGGCTACAGCGCCCGCCAGTGGAAGAGGATTCTGCATTTCTACGTGAGCCCGGGTTTTCTTGACGAAACAATGACTATCTACCTGGCGCGGGGTCTCAAAGCCGGGGTCGCTCAGCCGGAGGCAGACGAGCGGATCGCGGTCAAATTCTTCCCCTTGTCGGAGGCGAAACGGATGGCGCTTTACGGTCGGATCCGGGATGCGAAGACGATCTCGGGAATTTTGTGGATGGCCGAGACGGCATGCGGGGCGCGGTAGAAGGTTCTACCTCAGACGCGAAGCCGAGCTTTGCTCGGCAGGGACGGGCGAAGCGCACGTCCGTGCACGAACCCGCCCCCAACCAAAGCTATGTGATTGCAAGCCTTGACAGTACCCCCCGCCAGCAGCACAATTCCTACACAATTTGCGGAAACCCTCGGATTTGCGCCGTTTCGGGAGAATCCGCGAGAAAGAGGGGGGCGCACGTGGAACGTTTGAAAGGCACCGTCAAGTGGTTCAACAACGCCAAAGGATATGGTTTCCTTGGCCGCGACGATGGACCAGACGTATTCATTCACTACAGCTCAATCACCACCGAAGGTTATAAGAGTCTGCAGGAGGGCGATAAGGTGGAGTTTGAGATTGTGCAAGGACAGAAAGGGCCGCAAGCGGCCAACGTAACCAAGATCTCCTAGACCGGAGATCACTTTTTCTAAGACCGCTTTTTGCGGAATACGATCCGCGCTCGTTGCCACAGGGTAGTCTTGTCTTTGCACCGTCCCGCCTAGCCGTCCTGATCCAACTCGTTTAACCTTATTCCTTGCACATGGACAACAAGGCCATTGCCGGACTTCTTTACGAGACTGCCGATCTGCTCGAGATTGACGGGCAGGATTCGTTTCGCGTGCGCTCCTATCGCAACGCGGCCGAGGCCATTGAAGCGCTGCCGCAACAGGTGGCCGACCTGATCTCGGAGCCGAAAAAGCTTCTCGAAATCCAGGGCATCGGCAAGGGCATGCAGGCCAATCTGCTACAGCTTTTCAAGGATGGCCACATCGAGGCGCACGCCGAATTGCTGAAAAAATACCGGCCGTCGATGCTGGAACTGCTCAAGATTCAAGGGCTGGGTCCGAAGACAATTGCCTTGATCTGGAGCGCCTATCAGGTCAGCGATCTCGAGGGCGTGGAGAAACTGGCGCGCGAAGGCAAGATCCGCACCCTGCCGCGCATGGGTGAAAAACACGAACTGAAACTGCTCAAGGCGATTGAAGACTATCGCCGCATCGCCGGGCGTTTCCTGCTCGACACCGCCGAACAACTGGCTGAAAAGCTGGTGGAGTATCTGTTGGCAACACCGGGCATCGAAAAAGCTACGCCAGCTGGATCGCTGCGCCGCGGACGTGAAACGGTTGGCGATCTCGACATCCTCGTCACTGGAAAGGCATGCATCGACGCAGAGTCACGGCAGACGCTCATCGAGCATCTACTGCGCTTCCCTGGTCTGATGGACATCATCGCGCAAGGCGACAACAAGGTCAGCTTCCGGCACCGCAACGGCATGCAGGTGGATGTGCGCTTCCTGCCTCCGGAGTCGTTTGGAGCGGCCATGCAGTATTTCACCGGCTCGAAAGCGCACAACGTGGCCTTGCGGCAACGCGCGCTCAAAATGGGTTTCACACTTAACGAATACAGCCTCGCTACTCTCGAAGACAACAAGCCAGTCGCGCGCAAAACTGAAGCGGAGATTTACTCCAAGCTGGGGCTCGACTTCATTCCTCCGGAGCTGCGCGAGAATCTGGGAGAAATCGATGCTGCAGCCGCACACACGCTGCCGAAGCTCGTCGAGCAATCCGACATCCGCGGCGATGTGCACATGCACACCGTTGAAACCGACGGGCGCAACACTATTGAAGAGATGGCCGAAGCGGCGCGGAAACGCGACTACGAGTACATGGCCATCACCGACCACTCGAAGAATCTTGCCTTCGCCAACGGGCTCACCGACGAACGCGCGCTGGCGCACATCGAAAGAATTCGCGCCGTTGAAAAGAAGATGAAGGGAATCCGGATTTTCGCGGGGATTGAAGTCGACATCCTGGGCGACGGTGCGCTGGATCTGTCCGACTCGGTGCTTGAACAGATGGATATTGTGATCGCCAGCGTACATTCCCATTTCAACCAGGATCGCGCCACCATGACCGAGCGCCTGCTGAAAGCGATCGCGAATCCCAATACCTCGGTCATCGGGCATCCTACCGGACGCCAATTACTGCGCCGTGACGCGTACCAGTTCGATCTCGATGCGGTTCTCAAGGCAGCGGCTAAACACAAAGTGGCGATGGAGTTGAACTCCTATCCCGATCGACTTGACCTCAGCGATGTTCATTTGCGCATGGCGAAACAGCATGGAGTGAAGATTGTCATCAATACCGATTCACACCATACTTCGCACATGGAAAAACTGCGCTATGGGATCACGCAGGCGAGGCGCGCCTGGCTCACGAAAGAGGATGTGCTGAACACCCTGCCGACCCAGAAATTTGCTAAAGCGATGAAGCACGGGTGGTAGCGGAAAGACTCAATATCCGGTGCGCGTTCCTTAAGATCCATTGTCCGTAGAGACGCGGCTTGCCGCGTCTCGGCCCGACGTTATTGTGCCCGCGTCGAAAGGAGACGGGGCAAGCCCCGTCTCTACAGGACCGTGGTTCAGATCGCTGAGTGAAATAGCGCACTTTCTTTCCCTCTCGCAGGCGCAAGGTTGCAATCTGCTTCACACCCCTCCAACCATCTAGGTTGATTTAGGGTAAAATACTGCTCAGCGATTGTTTGTAATGGTTTACAAGTGGGGCATCGGGTGGCTTTCGGAAGACGAATTGCTTCTTCTCTATGTTCCACTGGCTTAATTGGTGGCTTCGCTGGAGTTCCGGCGGTTACCTGCTACCCCGGCAAGTAGCTTGATGAGCCACGGTAAACAGGGCGAGCTTACATAGAAACCCCCCAAGTGATTTTGTTATCAGCATAAATTTAGATAGAACATCCGGGAGGAATACTGCTTTGAACGCAACAACCAGTCACCTTATTGCCCCACACGGGGGAGAACTTGTTCAGCTGCAAGTGCCGGCGGAGCGCGCCGCGGACTTAAAAGCGCATTCCAAGGACTGGCCTTCTTGGGACCTGACGGCCCGGCAGCTTTGTGATCTGGAACTGCTGATGAGCGGTGGCTTTTCGCCGCTGCGCGGGTTTTTGAATCGCGCCGATTACGAGGGCGTCTGCCAGAAGATGCGGTTGGCGAATGGCACTCTGTGGCCCATGCCGATCACCCTCGACGTCAGCGAAGACTTCGCGAAGAAACTTACGGCGGGCAGCAGCAAGATTGCGCTGCGCGACCCCGAGGGCGTGATGCTCGCCGTGCTCCACGTGGAAGATGTGTGGCAGCCGGACCGCAAGGCCGAAGCGCAGTCTGTGTTTGGTTCGACCAGCGCCGCCCACCCGGGCGCTGACTACGCCATCAACAAGTCGAACCCGTGGTATGTGGGCGGGAAGGTTGAAGGATTACAGGCTCCGTCGCACTATGATTTTCGCTCCTTGCGCCTGACGCCCGCCGATCTTCGCTCCCAATTCGGCCGCATGGGATGGACGACCGTCGTGGCCTTCCAGACACGCAATCCAATGCACCGCGCACACGTCGAACTGACCATGCGCGCCGCCAAACAAGTTGAAGCAAATCTGCTGATCCACCCTTCAGTCGGAATGACCAAGCCGGGCGATGTGGATTACTTCGTCCGCACTCGCTGCTACGAGTTGCTGCTCTCGAAGTATCCGCACGGCACGGTTGAGCTCGCCATGCTGCCGCTCGCCATGCGCATGGGCGGACCGCGGGAAGCGATCTGGCACGGCCTGATTCGCAAGAACCACGGCTGCACTCACTTCATCGTCGGCCGTGATCATGCCGGGCCGGGAAAGGATACCGACGGCAAGCCGTTCTATGGTCCCTACGATGCCCAGGAACTCTTCAAGAAGCACGAAGCCGAAATGGGCGTCAAAATGGTTCCGTTCCAGATGATGGTGTACCTGGAGAACGAAGACCGCTACGTTCCCGCGGACGAAGTGCCGCAGGGCGCCAAGGTACTCGACATTTCAGGCACGGAATTGCGCCGGCGCCTCAATGAAGGACGCGAGATTCCATCATGGTTCACGTATCCCGAGGTCGTGCAGGAATTGCGCCGCAGCTACCCGCCACGACACAAGCAGGGCGTCACCATTTTTTTCACCGGCCTTTCGGGGTCGGGCAAGTCGACCATCGCCAATGCACTGATCACGAAATTCCTGGAGATGGGCGGACGTCCGGTTACGCTGTTGGATGGCGATCTGGTAGGCAAGCACCTGTCGAGCGAACTCGGATTCTCCAAGGAGCATCGCGACATCAATATCCGTCGCATCGGCTATGTCGCTTCCGAAATCACCAAGAACGGCGGCATCGCGGTGTGCGCGCCAATCGCTCCTTATGAGGCGACGCGCAAAGCGGTGCGGCAGATGATTGAGCCGTTCGGCGGATTTATTCTGGTCCACGCGGCGACTTCGATCGATGTGTGCGAACAGCGTGATCGCAAAGGGCTGTACGCCAAGGCGCGCGCCGGCATCGTAAAGGAGTTTACCGGCATCTCAGATCCGTACGAAGCGCCAACCGATGCCGAGGTCGTTATCGATACGGCCAAGCTGAGCCCCGAGGAAGCGGCACAGGCGATCATTCTGCATCTCGAACGTGAAGGCTTCGTGGGCGCCAACGGCAACGGGTAGAAAAACAGTTCCCAGTGCTCGGTGCCCAGTTCTCAATTCCTTAACCAGATTGTGCTTTACTGACAACTGAGAACTGAGTACTAAAAAGACGGCATGGAATTTCTGCTCCTCAAAGTGCTGATCGGCTTCATCGTGGGAACGCTGATCGGATTGACGGGTCTGGGCGGCGGCGTACTGCTGCTGCCCATGCTCATCTTCGGACTGCGCATTCCTGCCATCGTAGCCGTCGGTTCCGACGCGATGTTCAACTTTTTCACCAAGATTCCCGCTAGCATCATGCACGTGCGCAAAGGCACGGTACGGAGAAGGGTTGTGCTGGCGATGGCTGTCGGCAGCATTCCCGGATCCTACCTCGGCGTGGCTTTTCTGCAGCACCTGCGCCACATCTATGGCAACGGCGTCAACGACTTCATTAAGTCAGCGGTGGGAATGCTGCTGGTATTGATTCCGATGCTGCTTCTGTTTCAGGGCCGGATTGAAGAACATCTCGCCAAGCGCCAGCCCACCATGAAGTCGTTTGCCGGCATGAGTGTCATCGGCTTGGTCGGCGGATTTCTAGTCGGCATCACTTCGGTCGGGTCGGGCAGCATCATTATGATGCTGCTGCTTTTGTTTTATTCGTTTGCGCCCAAAGTCATGGTCGGCACCGACATTACTCACGCCGTGATTCTGACCGGCGTCGCCAGCCTGTTGCACTGGCGGGCCGGGAACGTTGATCCCCAACTGGTCGGTTCTCTGCTGATTGGATCGATCCCCGGCGGCATGCTGGGTTCGCACCTGAGCACTCGCGTTCCGGTACTGTGGCTGCGCCGAATCCTGTGTACGGTGTTGCTGATGACAGGCGCACGCATGCTGTGGGCTTAGGTTTCGTGTAGAGACGGGGCTTGCCCCGCCTTCTTTATACGCCGCGGGAGACGCGGCAAGCCGCGTCTCTACAGAAAAAGTAACAACGAACAACGGAGCATTGATGTCTTCTTCTTCCACTTCCAAAGAAACTCTGGAACGCATTCACGCCGGCCTCGAAGCGGCTCGATCCGTGCTGAACCGCTTCACTCCCGGGGCTATTGAGGCCGAATACAAGGTGGGACACGATCCGGTCACCGAAGCGGATCGCGCGGTAGACGACATTCTTCGCAAGACCCTTCTTCGTCCCGGCGAAGGCTGGCTCTCGGAAGAAACCGTGGACGACTTCACTCGCCTCGATAAGCAGCGCGTCTGGGTGGTCGATCCGCTCGACGGCACTCGCGAGTTTGTGCAGGGCATCCCGGAGTTCTGCGTTTCGATTGCCATGGTAGAGAATGGAATTCCCGTGGCAGGTGGAATCTGCAATCCGGCGACCGACGAACTGATTCTCGGGTCGCGCGATACCAGCGTCACCTACAATGGCAAACCCTCGCAGCCGAGCCAGCGCAAGGATCTGCATGGAGCGCTCGTGCTCGCCAGCCGCAGCGAAGTGAAGCGCGGTGAGTGGAAGCAGTTCGAGTCTGCAGAGTTCAACATTCGTCCGATGGGATCGGTTGCCTACAAACTTGGGCTCGTCGCAGCCGGTCGGGCTGATCTTACATTTACGCTGGTTCCGAAAAATGAGTGGGACGTTGCCGCCGGAGCGGCACTGGTCGAAAGCGCCGGAGGCTGGACGCTGAAGCTCGACCACTCTCCGCTCCGCTGCAACCAGAAGAATCCGCTAATCTCGGGACTGCTGGCGGGGAGCCCGTTTCTGCGCAAGCCGCTGCTCGAACTGCTCGAACGGCACTCGCAGACAATCAGCGCCGAGAAGCAATTGTAACTATGCTTTGTCATCCTGAGCGTAGCGATGGACCTGCGGTCTCGTCGTGGGAGAACAAGGCCGGTTCTTTGCTTCGCTTGGGATGACAAACCTGTGAAATAAGCCCATGTCTGCGTCGCGTATTGTTTTCCTGATGTACCACGAACTGGAACTCGCTGGCCGCAATCTCTGCCAGTCCGAACCCGGTTATGTGCGCTACATTCTGCCGCTCGACACCTTCCGAGGCCAGATGTCATGGATGAAACAATCCGGCTGGCGCGGGCTGAATGTGAGCGAGGCTCTTCCGTGTCCGGACGAACCGAGCGTTTGCATCACGTTTGACGATGGCTGTGAGACTGACCTGATTGCCGCTGCGCCGGTGCTTCGCGAGTTCGACTTCAGCGCTACTTTCTACCTCACCGCTGGATTTCTGGGCACACCGGGTTACCTCAATGCCGGCCAGGTGCGCGAGTTAGACGCGCAAGGATTCGAAATCGGCTGTCATTCGATGACGCACCCTTATCTCTCCGATCTCACCGAGCCGGAACTGAAACGCGAAATCATCGACGCAAAACTGCAAATCGAAAGCCTCCTCGGACATCCCATCCAACACTTTTCCTGTCCCGGGGGGCGTTACAACCAGCGCACACTGGCGATGGCGCGGCAGGCGGGGTTCGCGACCGTGGCCAACAGCCAGTTTTATGCGAACTCATCCAGCACCAGCCCTTATGAACTTGGCCGCGTAGCGATGCTGCGGGATCTCACCATCGAGGAGTTCGGGGACACCTGTCGCGGCCGCGGGTTATGGAAGAAACGCCTGCAGTATCAGGCACGCCGTAGCGCCCAGCGTGCGCTCGGAAACCGGGCCTACGATCACCTGCGCACCGTGCTGCTGGGGGAACCCCGGTAGTAATCTTGGTTATTTTAGTCACTTCTGTCCACCGCATCGTTCTCCCAATCCCGCGCCCAGCACAGCATCACGCTCTCCTCTGAGATCGCCCGCCCCGCGCTCGTTTTCGCCGATGCGTGCAAAAACACCGGTGGACACTGCGACGCGCGAAACCGTACACACTACTTCCGCATGTACTTCTGCGTTGCCCAATGAACTTACGGTATCTGGGAACCCTCATCCCATCTGGGTAGATTCAGCATGAGGACAATCGACTAGTCCCCCAATTTTGTAAGGTCGAGGGCTCATGATGTGTAAAACGGCGGCACAGCTCACACGACAAAGTTCTTTTTTTTATTTTCATTCCAACTTTTCCCCGGCGCTCGCACAGCGCCTTAACGTTTTGCTGCTGGTGCTGTCAGCGGCGCTGTTGACCACCTCGTGCGGCACCGCAGCGCAGGCTGCCGGCGCGGCGGACAGCAAGGCTCCGCACACCCTGAGCCTGTCCGGCAGTCTTCCTCCCGGCACAGTCAGTCAGTCGTATAACGCGGTGCTCGCGGTGAGTGGCGGAAATTCCCCGTACCATTTCTCGGTGAAAAACGGGGCCTTACCTGCGGGCCTGACTTTGAACGCCCGCACCGGGTCGTTCTCGGGCCAGCCTACAAGCGCGGGCAATTACTCGTTCGAAGTGATTGTGACCGATTCGCCGCTTCTCGATGAAGGCATCCAGATGTTCTCCATCTCGGTTGGCGGTGGTAGCGGGGGTGGGAATGTCAAAGTCAGCGTGTCTCCGAGCAGCGCAACTTTGACTTCGGGTCTGAAGCAGCAGTTCACCGCGACCGTTAGCGGCACGTCCAACACTGCCGTGACATGGTCGGCTACGGCAGGAACCATCGATACCAACGGTCTTTACGCCGCCCCGACGGTCACCTCTCCGACTAATGTAACCGTCACGGCCACCAGCCAGGCTGACAAGACGAAGTCGGCCAACTCTGCAGTAACGGTGGATCCGGTAAATCAGCAGGCGCTGAAAATCACCACTGGCGGTCTTCCTCAAGGCCAGCAGGGAAGCACTTATAGCGAAGTGTTAAGCGCAACAGGTGGATCCACGCCTTATAACTGGAGCATTTCTGCAGGCACGCCTCCTTCGGGAATCGCGATGAATCCGAACGGGGATTTCGCGGGTATGCCGAATACAGCCGGCACCTTCAACTTCACGGTCATGGTCACGGATGCCGCCAGCAAGACGGCAACGGCTAACTTCAGCGTGACGGTAGTCGCTGGTGGTAATTTCGACGGACCAGCGGAGTTGCCGAGGGTGACCGTTCCCAGTGCCATGTCCGATACGCCCGCGCCGGGATCCGTCATTTCTGTCAACGCCGGCGGCGATCTGCAAGCGGCCATGAACAGCGCGCATTGCGGCGACACGATCCAACTGCAGGCGGGCGCAACCTTCTCCGGAAAATTCACTGTGCCGGCCAAGAATTGCGACATTAATCATTGGATTATCATCCGTACCAGTTCTCCCGACAACGCCTTACCGCCGGAAGGGCAGCGCGCCACACCCTGCTATGCCGGGGTTAGTTCGCTCGACGGGCGTCCGCAATACAGCTGCAACAATCCAAAGAACGTGATGGCGAAGGTACAAATGACGATCCACGACGACGGACCGTTCCAGTTCGCCAACGGCGCCAATTTCTACCGCTTCATCGGTCTCGAAGTGACTCGTCCGGTCGGAACGCCGGGAGGAGCGGTACTGTTCTCCGCCCAAGGCACCGCCGATCACCTGGTCTTCGACCGCATGTGGCTGCACGGACAAGCGCAGGACGAAACCCACAACGGAGTGTCTCTGGGTGGCACCACCAACGTCGCGGTTGTCGATTCCTACTTCAACGATTTCAAATGCATCGCCGGGACGGGAAAATGTACCGATGCGCATGCCATTTCCGGAGGTGTCAGCAACACCCAGGATGGTCCGTACAAGATCCAGAACAACTTCCTGGAAGCCTCCGGCGAAGGTGTCATGTTCGGTGGCGGCGCGGCAACCATGACCCCCACCGACATTACCATCGTGAACAATCACTTCTGGAAACCGTGGCAGTGGATGAAGGGCAACAACCCCTTCGTCGGCGGACCGGACGGACATCCCTTCATCGTCAAGAATCACTTAGAAATGAAGAATGCGGTTCGCGTGCTGGTCGAGGCAAATCTGATGGAGAACAGTTGGGGAGGCTTTAGCCAAACCGGCTACGGCATCTTGCTTACCCCGAAGAATCAGCATACACCGAGCGGATCGAACGTATGTCCGATCTGCCAGGTCACTGACGTCACGATCCGCTACACCCACATCTCGCACGGTGGCGCCGGAATCCAGATGGCAACCGTCCTCTCCGGCAGCGGCAGCGGGGGAGCGCCAGCGCTGGCCGGTACCCGCTGGAGCATTCATGACGTGGTCATTGACGACCTCAACAAGAAGTACGTGGGTGGCGGGACCGCATTCGAGATTATGAACGATTGGCCCGCGAACCCGCTCAACACCATCACCATCAACCACGTCACCGCGTTCCCGGATCCCGGCAGCCATGTGATGATTACGGGGAACGTTTATCAAAATGCGCCGATGTATGCCTTGGTCTTCACCAACAACCTGGTGATCACCGGCCAATACCCGGTGTGGAACACGGGCGGCGGGCCCGCCAGTTGCGCCTATAAGGATGTGCCGGTCACCACTATTAACACGTGTTTCACCAGCTACACGTTCGGCAACAATGGCCTGATTGCGACTCCACCCAAGTTTCCTCCGTCGAGTTGGCCAACCAACAACATGTTCCCGACAAGCGTGGATAGTGTCGCGTTCGTGAACTTCAACAACGGCAACGGCGGAAACTACGAACTGCAGTCGAACAGCCCGTATAAAGGCAAAGGCACCGACGGCAAGGATCTCGGGGCTGACATTGTTGGACTCAACGAAGCGCTGGCGAACGTCGAATAGTCTTCGGCTTCGGCAGATTTTCACTTCCCCAAAACAGGTCCGCGGTTCGCCGCGGACCTTTTTTTGCGCCTGAGCCAAAATGGATTACGCTCCAAATTGACGCAGATGATGGTCGATGTGTTTATACATCCCGGTACCCCACTCGTGCGGCGCCAGTGGGCCGAAGAACGGATGCGGATGTTTCGTGCATTGCGCTTCCCCGCCCTCGTGAAATTGCCGGATACGAACCTTGAGTTGTTCCTGTTCGCGAGTTACCTCGCGCGGAAGCAGTAGGAAAAGAGCGTGCTATCATCGATCGTCCGGTGGCTGCCCGGCAATGCTTGGAAACTGCCCTTCCTGTTTGGCCGGAGGCAAGCAGGCTCCGGGTCTCCTGAAAACCAAACCGATTTCTGACAATTCCTGCGGGGATCGGATCAAATACGGCGTCGGTTGCGCTATGTAGTGGGAATGATGAAACGATGGCAGAGAATCCGCTCAAGGTCGTAATCTTCACTTCTGTTCCTCCGCGACAGGTGGCACGCATTATGGCGCGCCTCCGCCGCGACGCTCCGGAAGCGCAAGTGGTTGGCGTGCTTTATGAACGGCGCGCTCCCAAAACTCTGCAACAGCGGATGGGAATATGGCGCAAGAAGATGGTGCGTCTGGTGTACTGGCGCTATGTTTTGCATCGTATCCTGGCCACAACCGAGAGCAAACTGAGCGGCCTGCTGGATGCGGTCATTCGTTGCATTCATGCGGCGCCGAAATGGCCAAATGGCAGGGCGGGATATGGGCTCGACGACTTGGCCACAGCCTGCAAGACAAATGGCACCGAACTTTTCATTACCCGCGACATTCACTCCGACGATGCGCTCGACTTTGTGCGGCGCCTCGACGCCGACCTCGGCCTCGTGTTCGGCACACGCATCCTGAAACCTGCGCTCTTCGAGATTCCCAAGCAGGGCTCGATCAACATTCACAAGCGCAAGGTGCCAGACTATCGCGGAGGGGGCGCGGTCGGGCTCTGGGAGTTACTCGACGATCAGAAAGAAATCGGAGTCACGGTTCACCGCGTCGAAGCGAAGGTGGACGTAGGGTCCGTAGTTCGTTCAACGCGGATTCCGATCGACCCCCTGGACAATCTGGAGAGCCTGGCCCTGAAGGCCGCTGTGGTGGGCGCAGACCTCATCGTGGCTGCGATTCGCGACTTCGCCCATGGAACGGTGACGGAAGCTCCGCAGAATGGTCCGAGCAAACTGTTTCGCAGTCCGTCCGCCGAGGACTTGCTGCAGATGAAAAAGAAAATTGCGCAGCGGCGCCCAAAGGACAGCAATCCTTTTCGCAGGCCGGCATGGAAACTACTGGTCAAGTCTCTGGTCTATGCCGCTCCGATCGCGCTCCGCAACTGGCGGTACCGGCGTCGAAACAATTATCCGGTGATGATCCTCTATCACCATCTGGTTTCCGACCGCCCGCATCACTTCGGAGCTTCGACGGTGTACTTCTTGCGGCAGGTCAATTATCTGCTGCGGCACTACCGCATAGTGAGTCTGAGCGAGGCAGTCAAGTTGGTGCGGGAAGGCGGCGTCAGCGTGCCCACCATCGCCATCACCTTCGACGACGGGTACGCCGACAATTTTGTGAACCTCCGCGCGGTCACCGAAGAAACCGGCCTGCCAATCGCATACTTCATCGCGACGGAGCACGTCTCGACCGGCCGCGAATTTGCCCACGACCAGTTGCGCAATGAACACGGCTTTCTGCCCAACACCTGGGAGCAGATCGAGTTTCTGCAGCGCTGCGGTTATGAAATCGGCAGCCACACCCGCAATCATGCCGATTGCGGCTCGATCGATGAGGAGTTTCTGCGCCACGAAATTGTTGGTTCCGGCGAGGATATTCGGCAGAGGCTGGGGCCGACTGCGAACTTTTCCTTTCCCTTCGGACTCCCCCAGAATATTTCAGCCCCGGCAGTGCAGATTGCCTACGCCAGCTACAAGAACGTTTTCTCCGCATACAGGGGAGGTAACTTCCACGGCGACGCCAGGCAAATTTTGAAGCGCGGAAATTTTTCGCACACTTTGTGGGAGCTTGAGCTCCAATTGCAGTCTGTGTTAACTGGGGATGAAAAAGAGCCGCCACACCTGCAGCTTCGCGTCGACGAGCGCGGATCAAGTACTCACCCATAATCGAAATCAACGCACTCATTCGGAATTGAGGCGAGCGGTTAACTTCGAGGTTCTCCCCCCGGTTCCCGAATCCGGGCTTCGAACAAGCAAGGCTGCCTTGCGTGGTAAGATTTTCAGGGTGTCTACGGCCAGCCTCACCAATCGCAAGCATGCTCCTGTCTTCGTGATGGGCTGCCACCGTTCCGGGACGAACCTGCTCTACGACATGCTGCTGTCTTCCGGCGGGTTTGCCATTTATCGCGGGTTTTTGCCGATTTACAAGATTCTGATTCCCCGCTTCGGCTCCATGGAGAGCCGCGCCAATCGCGAAAAGATCCTTGAGACCTGGCTCCGCAGCAAGGGATTCCGGCGCACCGGACTGGATGCCGAGCAACTCTCCGCGCGCATCCTGAACGAATGCCGCAACGGCGGAGATTTCATTCGCGTGGTCATGGATTCGGTGGCCCGGAGCCAGCAGGCACTGCGTTGGGCGGTATACGATCCTGACAACGTGCTCCACGTCGAGCGCGTGAAGCGTGACATCCCGAACGCCCTGTTTGTGCACATCATCCGCGACGGACGCGACATTGCGCTCTCGCTCAAGAAGATGGGCGGCTTCGCTCCTCTGCCCTGGGATCGCGGTCAGACCGACAGCCTGGTGGCAACGGCGCTTTACTGGGAATGGATGATTCACCGCGGCCGAACTGCCGGGCGCAAGTTTGCGGCCGACTACATCGAAATTCGCTACGAGAACCTGATCACCAATCCGCACGAAACGCTGGGCAAACTCGGCGGATTTATCGATCACGATCTGGACTACGATCGGATTCAAAGAGCCGGACTGGGCCGTCTGTCGGAGACGAATTCGTCGTTTCGTGAAGAAGGCGGGCAGGAGAAAATCAATCCGCTGGGCCGTTGGAAAGAACGCATGGCACACGCTGATGTTGCGGCGATCGAAGCGACGGTAGGCGCGTGCCTGCTGGAAAATGGCTACGAACTATCCCTGCCCGCTACCGAGCGCCCCCGAGGCTTGCGGCAATCGTGGATGCGCGGCATGTATCCCGCGTTTCTCGGTGGCAAGCTGTGGATGAAACTGCACACGCCGGTGGGCCGGTTGGCTAACATGTCCGCCCTCGAACTCGAAGAAGAACCGGAACCGGTGGCGGAGTCAGTCCGGTCCTGAGACGTCATGAATTCCCGAGTCATGGAAAAGACCCTCGTCGAAAATCAGGCAGCCGGCCAGACGAGCACGCGCGGCGCTCGTTCCAAGGCTCCGGTGTTTGTCCTGGGCTGCGGGCGCTCGGGAACCAAGTTTCTCTACCACACGCTGCTTTCGGCCGGGGGATTTGCCGTTTATCACGCGGAAAGTAACGCCTTCAACCTGCTTGGCCTGCGCTTTGGAAATCTCGCTCGCCGCGGCAACCGCCGCCAGTTGCTTGACGAGTACTACACCAGCAAACTTTTCCAGCGTACCGGACTTGAGCCCAAGGACATCGATGAGCGCGTGATGCAAGATTGCCGCAATGCCGGCGACTTCCTTCGCATAGTGATGGAAGCGATTGCCCGCAAGCAGGGCGTCGAACGCTGGGCCGAATCCACGCCGCTCCATCTCCTCTATCTTCCGCTCATCAAGAAAGTGATTCCCGATGCGCTCGTCGTCCACATTATTCGAGACGGCCGCGACGTAACCGCTTCCCTGCACCGCATCGGATGGATTCGTCCATTGCCCTGGGACCGCAGCCGCGCGTTTCTTGTGCCCGCAATTTTCTGGCGCTGGATCGTCAGCAAGGGCCGGCGCTACGGCCGGGCGCTCGGCGGCGATTATATGGAAGTGCACTACGAGGATCTGGTGCTAAATCCGCGCCAGACGCTGGCACGGATTGGCGCGTTCATTGAACACGATCTCGACTATGACCGCATTCAGCAGGTCGCGTTGGGATCGGTTCACAATCCGAATTCGTCGTTTCGCGGCGATGGTAAGGAGACCGAAGCCGCCACCATCGGCCGCTGGAAACGCATGTTTACTAATCCGCAGGTGCGGGATATGGAGTGGAGCATCGGCAAACTGCTTTCCGACACCGGGTATAAACTCGAAACGCCGCCCGCGGAACTGCGTGCATCGTTGCCCGTGCGTTTCATGAATTTTCTGTATCCGTTGTATTTTGACTTCAAACTTTGGCTGAAATCGGACACCCCGCTCGCCCGCATCGCCGATAAGGGACGCATGGGCAAAGCGGAACCGGATGCGAAGCCCGGCGCCTAGAAGCGTTTGGTGGGAGTCGGGTCTGGTGGATGCACGAGCGACACTTTTGAATGAGTTTGCCTGGGAACGAGGGAACCAATCTCCGACGATGAATGCGATTTCCCTAACCTGGCAGCCCGAAGGCGCGTTTCACCACGTGGGCTTCGTTGTGTCTTCGATTGCGAAATCCGTGCAGGGCTTCGCCAGCATGCTGCAGGCGGATTGGGACGAACAGGTTTTTCACGATCCGAACCAGGGCGTTCGCGTTACGTTTCTGAAAAGCCGGCGGGCGGGCGATCCGCTCTGGGAACTGGTGGAACCGGCCGTTGAAAAATCGCCCGTGCAGTCCTTCGCGGCCAAAGGGGGCGGCCTGCACCATGTGTGTTATGTCGTGGAGAATCTCGAACAGGCGCTCGTCGATGCGCGCGCGTTGGGAGCGCTGGTCGCGCGCGAACCGATGCCGGCCGTCGCGTTCGGCGGACGGCGGATTGCGTGGATCTATACCAAGAACCGGCTCCTGATTGAGTATCTGGAACGGTGATTCCTCATTTCTGGGACAATGTCCGATTCGAATTCCAATTCGACGCTTGGCGAAGGCCATGCCTCAAATCTGCGGCCTGAAGTTGACCGGCTCATCGCTGAAGGCGCGTTCGACATTGCCTCGCGGCGGCTGGCTGAACTTTGGCGGCGTGATCCTGCTGCGGGGACTGCCAGCTTTGTGATTTCACGACTGGGCCCGCTGCGCGACAAAATTGCGCTTACAAAATTCAAGCTCGCGATTCTGCGCTCGTTCACGGTCGAGCCGATCGTGCCGCTGCTGCGGGCGGAAGCATTTGCTTACGGCATTGACCTCGACGTGCACGTCAGCGATTTCAATACTTACGTGCAGGACATGATCGACGGCCACAGCTCCCTCTACCGCTTTGCGCCGAACGCGGTCTTGCTGGCGGTGCGCTCTGATCAGGCGGCCCCGGAACTGTGGCGTGATTTCGCGGACCTGTCGCCGAGAACGGCGCAACAGGCTGCCGAGCGCGTCGTCAGCGGTTACGAACAGTGGATTGGGGCATTTCGAAAACATAGCCAAGCGGCACTGATTGTTCATTCCCTGGAGCGCCCGTCATCTCCAGGTCTTGGAGCGCTCGACGACCAATCGGAGGCGGGCCAGTCCGGACTCATTCGTCAGATCAACCGGGAAATGCGGCGCGTCACCGCAGGGTTGCCCGGAGTCTACATTCTCGACTACGACGCGCTCGTGGCACGCCATGGCAGCGAGCATTGGCACGATGAGCGCAAATGGCTGACGGCGCGGCTTCCCATCGCCGCCGGCTATCTTCTCCCCATGGCGCGCGAGTGGATGCGCTTTATCGTGCCGCTCAGCGGCCGCACCGCCAAGGTTCTGGTCGTCGATCTCGACAATACGCTGTGGGGTGGCGTGATTGGCGAAGACGGCATGGCCGGCATTAAGGTTGGCGCCGAGTACCCAGGCGCGGCGTATCAGGCCTTGCATCGCGCCCTGCTCGATCTGTCGCGCAGGGGAATCTTGCTCGCCCTGTGTAGCAAAAACAACCTCGACGATGCCATGGAGGCGCTGGAGAAGCATCCCGGGATGCTGGTACGTGCGAAACATTTTGCGGCGATGCACATTAACTGGACCGACAAGGCGCAGAATCTCCGCGAGATCGCGCAGGAACTGAACGTAGGCATCGATGCGCTCGCCTTCCTCGACGACAATCCTTTCGAGCGCGAACAGGTTCGCGCTGCGCTCCCCGAAGTCACGGTGATCGATCTGCCGAAGAATCCGCTGGAGTACGCCTCCACGGTGAGAAATTGCGCAGTCTTCGAGCGGCTTACTCTTTCATCCGAGGACCAGCAGCGCACCGAAATGTATGCGGCACAGAAACAGCGGGCCGGAGCCGAGCAGACATTTCAATCGAAAGAAGATTTCTTTCGCTTCCTCGAACAGGAAGCCGAACTGGAACCGGTGTCGGACCTGACGCTGGCGCGGGTCGCTCAACTGACGCAGAAAACCAACCAGTTCAACCTGACCACCCGGCGCTACACCGAACCTCAGATCGCGGAGATGGGGAAGCAGCCGGAGTGGAACATTTTTTCGATCAAGGTGCGGGACCGTTTCGGCGATCACGGACTGGTGGGGGTGGCAATCACGCACGACGAAGGCGAGCAGTGCGAAGTTGACACCTTCCTGCTCAGCTGCCGCGTGATTGGACGAACAGTCGAGACCGCACTGCTCGCGCATCTCGCCGAAAGCGCCGCCCAGCGCGGGCGCAAGCAACTGTTTGGCTGGTTTCTGCCGACGAAGAAGAACGTTCCGGCGCGCGATTTTTATCAGCAGCATGGCTTTGAACAGCGGGTAACGAACAGTGCGGGCACGCTGTGGGTGCTCGATTTGCACAGTTCCACGCTGCGCTGCCCCGAATGGATTAAGCTGAAGGTAGCGGCTGAGACTACGTAGGAGGAGCAGTTGACATCCAGTACGTTTGAGCAGGTGCGCAATGTCGCCAGCGACATTTTTGGAGTTCCGGCCGACAAGATCACGGCGGAATCTTCGCCGGAGACGGTTGAGAATTGGGATTCCATGCAGCATCTGAATCTAGTGCTTGCCGTTGAAGAAAAGTTCGGTGTGCAGCTCGAGCCGGAAGACATCGAGCAGATGAAAACCATCGGCGCGGTCGCAAAGCTGGTCGAGAAGCTGCAGTCGACCGCGCGTTAGGTTCGTATCCGGGCATCGCTTCAGCGATGCCGTAGGTTCTCGAGATTGATGCCCCTTTAGGGGCTGGGCAGTTCATCGCTCACCGTGATCATTCATGGCCATCACCATCCAGCTCTATCGTCCTGAACACGAACCCGCGGTGGCGGAGTTCAATCAGCGTCTCCGCCAAGGTGGCGAGGACGAAAACATGGTGTTCTACCGCTGGGCCGAGCCGCGCTGGCTGCCGCGCACGCCGGAGTCCCGCATCTACAACGAATTTTTCGTGGCCGTCGACGGTGGAGTTGTTCGTGGCGGCTACGCCCTCAAGACCCAGGAATTCCTTTTCCCCGACGGACAGATTCGCGCCATCGGCTACTACCACCACCCGCTGTCGGAAGGTATCGTCAACAAGGCGCACGCGATCGTCGGCACCCTGCTTCTGCGTGATGCGATGCAGCGCGCGCCGTTGCTCTACTGCCTGGGCATGGGCGGGTATGACAACCCGCTCCCGCAAATGCTGATTCGGCTCGGATGGACGCATTGCCCGGTGCCGTTCTTCTTTCGCGTTGTGAGTCCCTCGCGCTTTCTCAGAAATATGCAAACGTTGCGCTCGTCGGCAACGCGAACATTTCTGATGGACGTCGCAGCCTACAGTGGCGCTGGATGGGCTGGCTCAAAGCTGTTACAGGGATATCGCGCTCTCGGGGCACCGCGATCACTAGCATCCGAGTGCCGCGAAGTCGCAAACTTCGAAGCCAACGGCGACAGCGTGCAGTCTCTCTGGGAACAGGCGCGGCAGACCTGCTCGTTCACGGCCGCGCGGGATGCGGAAGCTTTGCGGACTTTGTATCCTCCGACACAATCGCAACTCACGCGTTTGGTCTTGAAACGCAATGGCGCTGCGATTGGATGGGCCGTTGTGGGCGAACGGCGCAAGGACGCGAAGTATGGCGACATGCGCGTCGGGTCGGTCGTCGATTGCTTTGCGCTTCCGGGAGAATTGTTTTCTGTTGTGCAATGCGCTACCCAGACCTTGGAGCGGCAGGGCTTTGACCTGATCCTCAGCAATCAGAGTCACCAGGCCTGGGGCGAAGCATTCAAGGCCGCCGGCTATCTGCCGGGGCCTTCCAATTTTCTTTTTGCAGCTTCGAAGAAACTCGCAGAATTGGTCGCGCCCTTCGAAGCAGTTCGCCCAAGGATGCATCTGACGCGTGCGGATGGCGATGGGCTGCCAGCAAATTTCTAGAAACAGGTCGTAGATCTTAGCGGTGACCGGTGAGCGGTAAGCTGTGAGCGGAGAGCCGTGAGCCCTCGCGATCTCATTGCGCCGCGTGGGTTATTTCCGATGCTTCTTTTTCCGTCTCGGTCGAGAGCTTGTAGCCGAGTTGCTTCATGAGCGGTCCCCAGTGCGCTTCCATGTAGGTGGCCGTCTTTCCCGGCAGGATAGTTCGCCATCCGCCGGACGACGCTTTGCGGACGAAGGGCTTGTCCCCGCGCGTGTGAAACGTGGCGATCCACTTCTTGCCTTGCGTCTCTTCCATCTTGCGCATGTTCGCGGCAGAACTTCGTTCGATGGCCTGATTGATGCGCTGTGGATCGGGATTCAGACGCATGAACTGCGCAACCCGCGACAGTTCACGTTGCTGATTTGCCTGCAGGTCTTCGTAGCGCATCAGGAGGAAGCTCTCATGCCCCTGACGGGTTGCCAGCCAGCTGTTGACGTGGTCGGCCCAGGAACCGATCCGGCGCCAGAAGTTTCCGTCCATCCAGAGGGGAACGAACTCTTCGATCGGACAGCCTTCCGGAATTGAACGCAGCTTCATCTCCCAGTGATAGTTGGAAATGGCGACGTCGCGCGGGTCGCGCACGATGTAGATGACGCGGCGGTAGCGGGCGTCGAAGCACTCGTGGCTTTTGAGCACGCGCGGGCGCGGCAGGCGACGCAAGGCCCAATCGGCGGTCTTGTACATATCGGGGACCAGGCGTTCGACGTTGAGGAAGGTGACGGGCTCGTTGGGGTTGACGAAATTGCCCACAAGAAACCGCGTCCAGGTGTTGCCGGAGCGTGGGTAAGACGTGAGAAAAATGTCGTCGTCGAAAATGGTGATTTCGCGCTCGAGCAGCGTGCGGCGAAACAGCACGTCGTGAACCCGCGATAAATGCCGGAATGCTCTGCGAACCAGGAACGCCATCGGTACTTCCCCTCGGTATTTATTCTTCGGCCGGGCTGCGTTCGACAGCGGAACGGTTGCCTTGCAGCCATCCAAGAAATTTTTGCTTGCGCGCAAACATGTTGCGAGCTTCGTCGCGCAACTTGCCTACGATCTGATAACGAGACTTCGTGAACCAGGGCACGCGATGTGGCTTGCATCCGTATTTTTCCTTGTACGTGCCCTCGCCACCCCAGTCGAAGATCGAAACACCGCGCTTTTTCCAGTAGCGCATGGCATACCAGTGGCAGGCTTCGTTGGGGCGCAGGCTCTGATAGGCGCGGAAACTGGCGTTACCCCAGAACTCGGCAATCTGGTTGAAGCCGGGATAGATTCCGGTGGCGATGCACTTTCCTTCCGGATCACGCGCGCGAAGCAACAAGATGTTTCCTCCCGGCTCGACGTTGCGCACCAGGGCGCGAACTCGCTCCACGGAATAGGTGGGGACGAGCGATTGTTTGGCGAACACGTCCTTGAGTTGCTCGTAATATTCGTCGGCGAAAACCAGGTCGTGGGCCTCTTCGATCTTTAGCCCGCTCTTCTCGGCTTTGCGAATGCAGCGGCGGCAGGCGCTTTCCATGCCGTTAAACAACTCTTCTTCCGAGCGGGTCAGGTCGGTGCGGTAGGACGCGTAGTATTCGGTTTTGAACCCCGCGGTCTCGCCGTCTTCGAAGGTGAAGTTTGGATCGGAAACTTCCAAGTGCAGACATCTGAGATCGTCCCAGGCGAACTTCTCGAGGGCTTCGAGCGCGGCGCGGCGCGGAATGCCAGAATAAAGATTGAAGCCGATGTACGGAGTCGTCCAACCGGGGAACGAACTGCCCAGAACTTTCATACCAAATTTTGAGAAGGTGAGTCCGGTGAAGTACCCGAGGACATCGCTTTTTTCCCGCAGTTCAGCGAGCACGGGCTTTGCGTTCTGCGACTCGGCGACGAACTGCAACCATTCGCGCGTCTGGAAGACGGTGCGGTCGGCGAAGCCGTCGAGACGCTTCCAGTTGGCGGATTGGATGTCGATGGGATAAAACTTCATCTTCTTATCAACCTCGTCTGTAGAGACGGGGCTTGCCCCGTCTCACCGCAGGCGGAGACGCGGCAAGCCGCGTCTCTACGGATAATTTCGTGCTAACTCCTCACCAGCAAATTCCCTCATATGTCCGGGCGCCTTCGGGACGCCTTGTTTTATCGAGGTGAATGAGGTCAATCACGATCTGTTCCGGGCGGAGATATTTGGCAAGCTGATCCTTGCTGGCCGATTTGTTGCCGAGGATCACGACTTCGGCGGTGCGCAGCGTGCCTTCGAGATCGGCAGACAGCACGGATCCGATATGCGGGATGACTTCTTCGATGTACTGACGATTGGAACCGGCCAGGCGTCCCAGAGAAACATCCTCGTCCCAGACTTTGATCTCGAGGCCCTCACCCATCAACCGCTTGATCAATTGCACCTGCGGACTCTCGCGCAGGTCGTCGGTGCCGGCTTTGAAGCTCAACCCAAGCTGCGCAATTTTCTTTTTGCCAGTGCTCATCACCATTTCGACGGCGCGATCGACGTGCTCCGCGTTGCTCGGCATGAGCGATTCAAGCAACGGAAGCTTGAGATCAAGCTCCTTCGCCTTGTAGGTGATAGCTCGCAGATCTTTTGGCAAGCAGGAACCGCCGAAGGCGAAACCCGGAGAGAGGTAGGCGGCAGAAATGTTCAGCTTGGTGTCGGAAGTGAAAATCTTGGTGACCGCGTGGGCGTCGACGCCGAGATGCTTGCACATGGTTCCCATCTCGTTGGCGAAACCGACCTTCACCGCGTGATAGCAATTGGAGAAATACTTGACCATCTCGGCGACGGGAATGGTCGTCTCGTAAAGGGTGCCGGGAGTGTTTTTGTAAAGTTCGCGCAGCGGCGCCAGGTGCTGGGTGTCGCTGGCTCCAAGGATGGTGTAGGGCGGGTTCATGAAGTCGGCGACAGCGCTGCCTTCGCGCATGAACTCAGGGTTATAGCAAACGGTGAAATCCCGCCCGCACTTCTTGCCGCTTTCCTTTTCCAGGATGGGAAGCACGACGGTTTCGGTCGTTCCCGCCAGCACCGTGCTGCGCAGAACAAAAACGTGCGGCGATTTTTTCTGGCGTATGGCCACGCCAATCTCGCGGGCAACGCTCTCAATGTGGCTGAGGTCGAGCTTGCCATTTTTCAAACTGGGTGTTCCGACGCAGACGAATGAGACTTCGGAATTCAGCACAGCTGCGGTCGCGTCGGTGGTCGCATGCAGGAGTGCCGCCTTATGAGCCTCGGCGACCATCTCGGTCATGCGGGCTTCGATGATCGGGGTGCGGCCCGAGTCCATCATCTCTACTTTGGCGCGGCTCACGTCCACGCCGATGACTTTGTGGCCCATCGACGCGAAGCAGGCGGCCGACACCGAACCGACGTATCCCAACCCAAAGATGCTGACGGACAAACCCAAGCGAATTCTCCTGTGTGACACCCAGCCCCTAAAGGGGCGATTGACTACGCAGAACACGGGATCGCTGAAGCGATGCCCTGATACAAAGCCTTAGCTTCTCAGCAATGCGCTACCAACACCCCATGGCTGTTGAAACTGTATCAGCCCCTTGTTAAGCGATAGCAAACCATTCTCCATTGGGGCGCGAGATGACCTCCAATCTTGACAGTAATACTAATAGTTTCAATCGTTTACAGAATATATTGAACGGCCATCCACCACCGGTCCGGGCCCAAGGGAAAAGTGGATAACTATTTTCCACATGGTGGAACCGCGATGGGTCAAATTACCCACCCACAATCGTAGCGCGGCGAGCGAGCGTTGGTCAGGGGTAGGAACCGGCAAGGATAACAAGGGTAACTGGCCAGTCGAGGGTGGCCTTTTCCGCATGTAAGATAAGGGCTTGTGGCTCCTCCACGGCATAGCAAGTTGGCCCGCGTATCCCGGATGGACTGGGAAGAGATATGGGTGCGCCTGACGCAGGAACTCCACAAGCGGAGCGATCTGCTCAAGCACAGAATGGGCGTGCCGTCTGGTGCGATTCGGCTGAACGCCCATTCGGCGTCGCGTCCCGGGCAATTCTTCTTTTCCGGCGGTGAAATTTCTGAGCGCGCGGAACTGTTGCGCAAACATCTGCCCGACGAACATGCCGCAATTCTGAGCGGGGCCGATGACATCTGCGCCCATCGTTTTCATCTGCTCGGTTACCACAATCTCTCCTTCGCGAATGCTGGCGGCGAAATCGACTGGCACCTTGACCCTGTCCACGGCAAGCGCGCGCCGCTCGATCCGTGGTTCAAGATTCCGTTTCTTGATTTCACGGCGGTGGGCGATCACAAAGTCACATGGGAATTGAACCGGCACCAGCACCTGGTGACGCTCGCCAAGGCGCGCCTGCTCAGCGGTAACGAGAAGTACTCTCGCGAACTACACTCTTTCCCTACAGACGCTCTTCCGATCG
>JAIQFA010000201.1 GCA_020073525.1 Terriglobia bacterium | reverse complement strand
ACTTGAGCGAAGGACCTGGTTTTGTGGCGGTGCACGGGACAGCAGGTCCTTCGCTTCGCTCAGGATGACAACGATTAGATGAGCGATGAGTTTGCAGACCGCACAGACAATACGAAATGGCGCGGAGGTGGTCGACTCGATTAGCGTTCTACTGCGCGACTTGATCGACTATGCGGGGTTATTTCCTCCGGCATCGTTGTCGATGGCTTCGTCGGTGGCTAACTACGATGCCTATTCGCGGTCGGAGTGGAATTGGATTCTGGGTCGTTTTGTCGTTCCGGTCGCGCGACTTTCGGAGTTCGAGGAGGCGTTTGGCGGATTGCCGCCTTCAGCGCAGGGCAGTGGAATCTGGCGGCTGTCTGCTCTTCTGGGATCCGATCCGGTTGCGGATGTGGTTCGCATTCACGAATTCAATGCACGAATGGCCGCCTTCAGTTCAAGCAGAGGGGCTGTCATCGAGTCGGTTGAAGTGAGGGTTGCGAGTGCCGAAGAGATTACGCGGCTTTCCGGAATCATCCCGGCGGAGTTTGCAAGCTATTTAGAAGTTCCGCTGGCGAATTGCGGCGAGTGCATTGCTGCATTGGCCCGCAGCGGACGCCGCGCCAAAATCCGAACTGGCGGCGAGACCGCTGACAAATTTCCCGCGCCCGAGAGCGTGATCGAATTCATTCGCCTTTGTGCCGCCGCCCATGTACCTTTCAAGGCCACTGCCGGACTGCACCATCCCCTGCGATCCCTGCACCGATTTACTTATCAACTGGAGAGCCCTTCGGGAATCATGCACGGCTTCATCAACGTGTTTCTGGCGGCCGCGCTTTTGCGGGCGGGCATGGAAGCCAAACTTGCCGTTGAGTTGCTCAAAGAGCAATCGGCGAATTCTATCCATTTTGATTCCGACGGAGCGAGTTGGCGCCAGCACCGCCTCAGTCGCGACGAGATTGCAGCTGCGCGTCAGGGTTTCTCCGTCTCGTTTGGGTCGTGCTCCTTTACGGAGCCCATCGACGATCTCCGGTCTCTCCACCTCCTGCAATAAACCGCTATGAAACCTGTCCTCGACGAGACCCACGATCCAGCAGTCCAAAGTTGGGTTGAATCCGCCAACAGTCCTGACTCGGATTTCCCCATTCAGAATTTACCCTTCGGAGTTTTTCGACGGCGCGATGCCGGAGCCGAGGCAAAGGTGGGAGTTGCAATCGGAGACCGCATTCTTGATCTCGATGGAATGCAAAGCGAGGGCCTGCTCGCCGAGGACAACCTGCGTCTGGCGCTGAACGCGTGCGCGTCCAATTCGCTGAATTCGTTGATGGCGCTAGGGTCCGCGCCCCGTCGCGCGTTGCGCCGGCGTCTGCATGCGATTTTGCGCCAGGACGCATCCATCTCCGATCGGCAAGCTGCCTCGCGGGATCTCATCGCCCAGGCGGATGTTGACATGCTTCTGCCCGCGGTCGTTGGCGACTATACCGATTTCTACGCTTCGATTTTCCACGCCACGAACGTTGGGAAATTGTTTCGCCCCGACAATCCACTGCTGCCAAACTACAAGTACATTCCGATTGGCTATCACGGGCGTGCATCGTCGCTGGTTTCGACGGGAACGCCCGTCCGGCGCCCGTCCGGCCAGACGCGCGACGGTGACGCCGACCCCAAATTTGGGCCGACCAGGGCACTCGATTACGAAACGGAGCTTGGTTTCTTTGTGAGCGCCGGAAATTCGTTGGGAGAAAGCGTTCCAATAAGCGACGCGGAAGAACATCTTTTCGGAATCTGCCTGGTCAATGACTGGTCGGCGCGAGACATTCAGGCTTGGGAGTATCAGCCGCTCGGCCCTTTCCTGGGAAAGAGTTTTGCGACATCACTCTCGCCGTGGGTGGTGACGATGGAAGCGCTGGCTCCGTTTCGGACGCCGGCTTTTGCGCGCCCGGAAGGCGATCCGGCGCCCTTGCCTTACCTCTTCAGCCAGAGCGATCGGGAGCAGGGGGGCCTCGATTTGTGGTTCGAAGTTTCTCTGCTGTCGGTCAAGATGCGGGAAGCCGGCATCGCACCTGTGGTTTTGGGCCGAAGCAATTTCCACGACATGTACTGGACCATGGCACAGATGCTGACCCATCACGCCAGCAATGGCTGCAATCTGCGCGCCGGCGACCTGCTGGCAAGTGGAACCGTATCGGGCGCGGACAAGAACACGCGCGGTTGCCTGTTGGAGCTGACGTCACGCGGCAAGGATCCGGTTGTGCTGCCGACGGGCGAGCAAAGGAAATTTCTAGAAGATGGAGATGAAGTCATCCTCCGGGGATTCTGCGAACGAGAAGGATTTCGCGACATCGGGCTGGGTAGTTGCCGGGGGGCGATTCTGCCGGCTTCCGCGATCTAACCAGGCTACACTTGCCGTCGCCGTCGATCACTGCATGCTTTTGCGGAGATCCACCAGGACGTGATCGGCAGCGTCAATGCGAATCAGGCCGACACGCGGGTACTCCAGGTCGAGGATGACGTAGAGCGCGCTTGCCAGGATTACCGAATAAATGAGCATGTGAAACCAACTCCGAGTACCGGCTTCTGCCATGCCGTACCCTGCCAGGAGCGTACTGGCGAGGACGAGCAGGCCCAGGCCCCAAAAGACTACCGCCGGCGGATGCATCTCAAGAGCTAGGGATCTGGTGGTGGTGATGTCGATCATCTCGTTGAGCGAAGTAACTACGAGCGTGGTCGTGGCCGGAGATACAGCTTTCTCGCAGCCCGCAATCGATTCGGACCAGATTTTTCGCTGCAGCGCGATGGATTGTTCTAACTCTGACCTTGCCGCCGCGTCGTCGAGCCCCAGGTTCTTGAAGTAACCAAGCCGGGCATCGACGTAATTTCGAAAGTGGTCGCGCAGCGCAGGTTGCGCTGCTGCGGGCAGCAGGTCAATCCGCAAGTATGCCGTGCCGATGGCGTTTGTTTCCTGGCCAATGAGTTGTCGTCGCGCATCGAAACGGGCGGCTGCACCCGAGAAGGTGAAGGCGACGAGCAGTCCCATCAGTCCGAAGACGGCACCATCGATCGCGCCGAGGCCTTCGTGTGCTCCCTCGGCGTCCTGCTTTCTCCGTCGGACTCCGACGCGCCGGCCGAGCTCCATCAGGGCGAGAATAACGGCAAACAGACTAATCACGACGAAGAAGAAGATGGCCACTTGATTCAGCGAGTCCCTCGCGTCCCCTTTGTCAGCCGGCGGATCGGCATCAGTTTATCTTCGCGTCAACCGGTGGTGCGTTCCTACGACGATCACATCATCAGGTGATTACAGTCACAGCTTCCTTTGGATCGCCATACTAACATTTCCCGCCGTCGGCACCGCTGTACATCTTCGATTTGATCGAGGCAATGTATGGAAAGTCTCCTGCGTAAAACCACTACCTACGATGTTCTGCGACAGCATGGACCAGCGATGCGA
>JAIQFA010000097.1 GCA_020073525.1 Terriglobia bacterium | reverse complement strand
ATCGAACTTGCCGTCGGCCCACTGGACGGTGTCGTGGCACTGTTCGCAGGTAGTCGGGAAGCCCGTGTGCGGCACCGGACTCTTCGCATTCTGGTAGTCGGTCTGGTGGCACGAAATGCACGCAGTGTTCGTGATGTTGTAGTTGTTGTTGATGTGGCAGTCCGTGCACTGTCGCGGCGGCACGGTGTGCGATCCGGTGAGTGGGAAGGCCGACTTAGAGTGATCGAAGGTTGCCGGCTGCCAGGCCGAAGTCGAGTGACAGAGCTCGCAAGTCTGCGCAAAGCCCTGTGCCACGTGGTCTGGGTTTTTCGCTCCCTGATAGTCTTTTTGATGGCATGAATAGCAAGCCGTGCTCGTCAGGTTGTAGTTATTGTTCACGTGGCAGTCGGTGCACACCCGTGGCGGCACAGTGTGGGCGCCTGTCAACGTGAAGCCAGTCTGCGAATGGTCGAACTTGCCGTCGGTCCACTGCACGGTGTCATGACACTGTTCGCAGTTCGTCGGGAATCCTGTGTGCGGAACGGGACTCTTGGCATTATTGAAATCGTTCTGGTGGCATGAAATGCAGGTAGTGTTGCTGATGTTGTAGTTGTTATTGATGTGGCAGTCGGCGCACGCGCGCGGCGGCACAGTGTGGGCCCCCGTCAGGTTAAAGCCCGTCTTCGAGTGATCGAACTTGCCATCCGTCCATTGCACGGTGTCATGGCATTGCTCGCACGTTGTCGGGAAACCCGTGTGCGGCACCGGGGAGTTGGCGTTGTTGAAATCGTTCTGGTGGCACGAAATGCAGGTAGTATTCGTGATGTTGTAGTTGTTATTGACGTGGCAGTCCGCGCATTGCCGCGGCGGCACAGTATGCGATCCCGTCAGAGGGAACGACGTCTTCGAGTGGTCGAACGACGCCGGTTGCCACGCGACCGTCGTGTGGCACTGCTGGCAAGTTGTGGAGAAACCTCCAGCCACGTGATTCGGATTCGTGGTTCCCTGAAAATCTTTCTGATGGCACGAAATGCACGCCGTGCTCGTCAGGTTGAAGTTGTTGTTGGCATGACAATCCGTACATGCCCGCGGTGGAACCGCGTGTCCGCCAGTCAGCGGGAATCCCACCGAATTGTGATCGAACTTCGCATTGAGCCAGTTGTCCGTTCCGTGACACTGTTCACAAGTGGTCGAGTATCCGTTGGTGACGTGGTTCGGTGCCACGGTTTTCTTGAAGTCCGCTTCGTGGCACGAATAGCACATCGTGGACATCGTCTGGAATTTGCTGTTGGCCGCGTTCTTGTGGCAGGAATCGCAATCCACCGCCGCGTGCGCCCCCGTTAGAGGGAAGCGGTTATTGTGCTGCTGAATTTCCTTGATCGAGACTCCCCATCCCCGCACGCTGTGGCATTGCTCGCAATTTGCGCCCAGTTGGCGCTTATGGATGTCGGCGTGACAGTCCTGGCAGCGCGTGCCCACATTGCTGAACACCGGCTTGACGTGGCACTGCGTACAGGTCACGTTCCGGTGCATCCCGCGCAGCGGATAACGGGTCTGGTCGTGATTGAATTCCGGAACCGCGCGGATCGGTTTCCAGCCATCCGCGGTGTGACAGTTCTGACAGGGGACGTTCAGATTGCCGTGCGGGCTATGGGTACCGGTCGTGCCCTGGGTCGACCCTCCCGCCAACGGCGCCAGAAAAAGCAACAGCGATACTGCCAGGCTTGCGAATTTTCCAGCAGTTTTCATTGTGTACCCTGTAACGAACTTGTCACACGCAACACCCAAACGACAGAAAGTATTGACAGAACAGCAATTCTGCGTCCAACAAGGTTAGCCACTTGGGCATGCCGAGAAAAGTTACGCCAGTCTATGTTCAGAGGATTACTGGTGACATGTCCGAATTCCTGTTCGCAGACAGGACGCACTTCTGAGTGCTGTAAGTTCTTCTGAGAATTGGAAGTTATTACCTTCAAAAAAGCGCAGCAGCAAGCCCCAGCAAACGCGGGCGCTAATCGTTGCTGGTCGGGCGCGCCGCAGAGTGAACCGCTGATATTTTCGCGCCCCAAAAACCTGTGCCAATTTGGACCCAATAGGTGGGTCTATTTGACCCATTCTAACTTTTCCCGGCGGGCAAAGTTCCTGGCGCGTGGCACCCTTCGCATTGCTTGGGCGTCGGCTTGTAGAAAAGCACTTTCTTGCCTTCGACCACTCGAACCTCTTTGTGGCATCCCTCGCAGCGGACGTTCTTATGCAGACCCTGCAAGGCAAAGGAAGTCCGCTTGTCGTGGTCGAACAGCGACGGTTTCCACTTCGCGCTGTTGTGACAGCCGACGCAGGCCGTAATGCCATCCTTCGCGAACTGCTTGCCGTGGATATCCTCGTGGAAGTCTTCGCACTTGGTAGGCGCAGCCGTGAAATCGGCCGCGATCAGCTTGGTTTCCAGGTTGGGCGGCTTGTGGCAATCAATGCAGGCCGTCGCCTTGTGCGCTCCCACCAGGGGGAACGAAGTCTTCGAGTGATCGAAGCGCACCAAATCCTTCCACGATTTGGTGGTGTGGCAGGCTTCGCAGCCGGCCGGCGTTCCATCCGCGCGCAGCTCCTGCATGCGTTTCGCAAACTGCCCTTTGTGCGGATCCTGGTGGCAGGTCACGCAGTTCAGATTCTTCCAGTGATAGAGGACGACGGGCTTGGCCGTGCCCTCCGCATACGTCTGTTCTTTGTGGCAATCGCCGCAGGGAACAGCCACGTGTCCACCGGTGAGAACAAAGTGCGTATCCTTGTGCCGGGCCAGGGTAAAGGTAGAGGGCTTCATTCCCTGCAGGGTGTGGCAGCGGGCGCAGTCATTCAGGTACGGAGCCGCCACAAACTGCCCGTCGTGCTCATCTTTGTGGCAATCCGTGCAGCGCTGGAACTTGATCTTGAACAGCGTGTCTTTGCCTTTCGGGATATGACACTTGGCGCAGTCGACAGCGAAGTGTTTCCCCTCGAGCGGATAGGCCGAGATGGCATGGTCCTTCGCGGTAAAGGTCGACGGCTTGAAGCCCTCCACCGTGTGACATCCCGCGCATTCCGCGCCGCCCTTCCGCTTGGCGAACTGGCCGTTGTGCGGATCGGGCTTGTGGCAATCCATGCACTGCGCGAACGCGACCGGCTTCTTGAAATCTCCGCCCGCATGGCACTTTGCACAATCCACGGTCGCGTGCTTCCCCTGTAGCGGATACTTGGTTTTCGAGTGATCGAAGTTCCTGCCCACCGCTGCCATGGAAACTCGCTTCCAGCTTTCCGTGTTGTGGCACGACTCGCAGCCCTGCGGGAAACTGCCATGGTGCGGGTCGGCATGGCAATCGGAGCACTTGGCAAATGGGATCCCTGTGTAGCGCGGCTTGCCGTCAGTGCCCGGCGTGTGACACTTCTCGCACTTCACTTGCGCGTGTAATCCGATCAGCGGAAATCGCGTCTTGGAGTGATCGAACTGACCGACGTTGACCGTCTTCCAATCGGTGTAGTTGTGACACTGAATGCAATTCGCTCCCAGCCGCCCTTTGTGCACATCTTCATGGCAGGTCGCGCAGGTCTGCGGAATGCCCAAAAAACTGCGCGCCAAGTTCTTCATCTTGATCGTTGGCCGCGCTGCCGGAGCAATGTGGTCGGCGGTGTGGCATTTAGCGCAAGCCACCCCGGCATGCTTGCCCTCGAGAACGTACCCGGTCAGCTTGTGATCGAAGGTCTTCGTGTCCCACTTGATGAGCGGAAAGTCCTCGCCGTTGTGTTCGGAGTGGCACTTTGCGCACTCATTGCTCGATCCAGGAGGAATATTGTAGGTGGCGTGCAGCCCCTTGTGGGCGGCAATGCGCGTGGCAATTTCGGAGTGGCACTCAACACATTTCAGCGCGGCCGCGCCGCCGAACTTGTGACACGACGTACAGTTGGTTGCACCAGTCAGGGGTTGGTGGGCGCGGGAAAGCGGCCCCGGCGAAATCTGCGCGTGCGCCGGCGTCAAGAACCACAAAGCAAAAACTGCGAGCAGGGATTTGAGCAGAAATTGCGCCGGTCGTAGCAGTGCGCAATGCCTTGAAGACTCTTTACGAGTCGCGTTGCTCGCGAGATGGGGACTGCCTGAGTCCAATCGAAACATACCGCTTCCATTCCTGGAAACGAATCCTCCGAACCTACTCGTCGATGGCACGCGATGGGCCAAATCGAAGCTTAGCACGGGAGAAGAGACGCCAAGGTTGCCTAGAAGTGCACGTCGAGCATGGCCAGTAGAACAGGGCTTTGCGGGGCTTTACGGTTTGCTGAAAAACCCCAGCATCACCACGAACGGGAAGGGCACGACTTTAGTCGTGCCGCCAGTCGCTAAAACTCTGGTCCGCGCTTTAGCGCCCGAGGTGAGCTCTTCCAGCCCCGGAGCGGCGAACCAACTTAGCCCAGCATTTCAGCGCTGGGAAAGGTTGAACAAGAGATTGAAATCTCGAAGGGACGACCGAGCTCTCATCTGGAGCTGAGCATCGACCGGAGGTCCACCAATTTCACAACGCTCAAAGTCTCGAAACGTGGCGATTGAGACGAGACTTACTAAGTCTGCGAAAGAAATTTCCCGTTTCCCTCTTGACGCCAAACCCAAAACCGTGGCATATTCTTACATCTTCTTTTGAAAGGACGCCCATAAATGGCGGCTAAAAGCACAACCCATAACGTGCTGCAGATGCCACGGCGACTCGAACCGGGTCGCATTTGGCTAAGGGCGTCGTTCGACTTCGTCAGTTACTAAGTCCCCGACGAACCTCAAGCAGACTCAACCATAACTTTGCTGGGTGGCGCAGGTCACGGTTCCTTCGACTGGAACTCGACAAAACCGTTGCCGCTTGCCGTGGCCTGATCGGCTGTTTCCCCCAGCCCTAACTTCACAGGGTCGGTGGCGAAAGGCCACGGATACTTCGTTTGGTCGAAGACCCCGATGGGGGTCCAGGAGGTTCGAATCTTCCAGTGCCCATCCGTGTCCACCTGTACCCCGACCAGAAAAACGAGGTCTCAGGTCCTAGGGTCTAGCACTCAACACCTGAGACCTGATTGGTTCGCCGGTGGTGAAGAGAAGAGTTACATCGCCTCTAACGCAGACGTGCAGGGTGGCAGCCCTGCCGAGGTGCAGCACTCGCGGGACGAGGGCGTAGCCCCGAAACGCAGGGTACCGCGAGAAAGCGGCCTCGAGTCGTTCTCTTCTCGCCTGTTCCCCGGCGACTAACTTTAACCACTAACTCCGGCCGCGTGCCGGTCAGAAAACATCAAGCTATGAGCGAGATTATCAAGAGTATCTTGAGCGGTCACAACCAGTTTGCCTCGGGCGGACTGCTGCTCATGATTGTCGGTGGCTTAGGCGTCTACCTGAGAGCGGTCCCTGAAGCATTGTGGGAATGGCTTGTCAGTCAAACGACCATGATGATCACCGTGAATGACGACGACTCTTCCTTCTACTGGGTAAAAGAATGGTTCTTGGAACAGGAATTCCTGAAGAGAATTCGACGCGTGGACCTCGACACGACAATCCGCAACGAGAAACTCGCGCTGGTTCCCGCGCCCGGACGTCACTGGTTCTGGCATGCAAGACGGCCCTTCCTAGTCTACTTCTATCGGAACGAGGACCCAAAAGGTTCGATGCGCCGCCGCACGGAATCTCTGACGTTTCGCACCGTCGGACGCCACCAGGCATTTCTCAGGCAGTTCGTTGAAGGGATTGTCGATTGTCATGAGAGGCGCGTCGGCTTGAAGTCGTCGCTGTTTGTGTATGACGACGGTTGGGCGAGAGTGGAAGGTTATGCGCCTAGAAACTTGGAGTCGGTAATTCTGAAGCCAGGAGAAAAAGATCAACTTATCTGGGACATCGAGAAGTTCAGGAAGTCGAGAGAGCGATATCGGCAACTGGGTGTCCCCTATCACCGAGGGTATCTGTTGTATGGACCGCCCGGCACCGGAAAAACATCTTTGGTTTCGGCAATGGCAGCTAGGTTTGAGATGCACATTTATGCGATCAATCTTTCGGGTTTCAATGACCGGACGCTTACTACAGCCCTTAACGATGTTCCGTCGAACTCGGTGATCCTGTTCGAGGACATTGATTGTATGAAGAGCGGTAAAACACGAGTTACTCCGGGTGAAGGCTCGGCAAAGTCCGCGGGTAATAGCGGTGAGGACAAGAAAGAGGAAATCGCCAATATGAGCGTCACCCTGTCGGGACTGCTGAACGTGATCGATGGCTTCAGCGCTCCGGAGAACGTGCTTTTCGTAATGACGAGCAACATGATCGAAAGCCTGGACCCCGCATTGCTGAGGCCAGGGCGCATCGACTACAGGCTCTACATGGGCCAAGCGGACAAACTGCAGAAGATCGAGCTCTACAAACGATTCTTCCCCCAGGCCGCGGAACTCGATGCCAAACTGTTCGTCGAAACCCATCGCTCGGCAGAAACCATGGCCGAGTTCCAGGGGTTGCTGTTGCGGTTGGAGCAGGATTGCTCGGAATTGGATGAACTTGTGGCCAAGGTCTGACAACCGGACTGAGATCTGTGTTTCGGGCGACCCCCGGGAAAGGAGATCACACGATGCCCGTGCTCCTTTATTTGGCGCTCATCAACGTGCTTGTGCGCATCGCCGCCGCGGTGATCCGCAAGCAGCGCGAGCCCAAGCCAGAACCTGTGTGCACGACTTGCTCGTTTGCGCACATGCAGTACGCAGTGAGCGGAAAGCGTGCGATCTCTTGCACTTTTGCCGGAGGCGTGCGCCCGATGACAATTGATGTGATGTACTGCTCAGATTACCGCGATCGGTCAGCACCGCGGTGCGTTGCCATCGTTGGCTTCGTGCAGGCGTTGGATGAGGCGGAAGTGGTAGCCGAGGTCGCCACCGCGGGGCGCTTATCGCCCCGCGGATGTTTTGAGACTTTAGCGTGACTTGGCAGATCCTTTTTCTGAACTGGCTGCGAGCTCAAATCCAATGCGGCGTTCGCTTGCGGGTGGGGGTTCCATCAGCTCTCGAATGGCCTCGACGAGTTCCTGGATGCTGGCGTCGTGGCCTTCGACCTGGTGCTCGAGTTCCGCGAGTTTGGACATGATTTGCTGGTTACTGGCCAGCGCTTCGCGCATGCGCACAAAAGCGCGGACGACGAAGATACTCATCTCAACCGCCCGCTCCGAGTTCAGCACCGATGCGGCCATGATTGCGCCATGTTCGGTGAACGCGTAGGGAAGGTAGCGCCGCCCGCCGTGGCCGGAACTTGAGATCACATTTTGTGACCTCAAGTTTGCGGCTTCGTCGGCAGAGAGTTGCATGACGAAATCGTCGGGAAAGCGCCGGGCGTTGCGCTTTACCTGCTGGTTGAGGCTCCGTAATTCGACGCCGTAGAGCTCGGCAAGGTCGGTGTCAAGGATGACACGCAGGCCCCGAATTAGCAGGATTTGTGATTCGACGCGTTTCGCAAGAACTGTGCTTGGCTTGCTCATAGGGTTGTTTGAGGTCGCATTTTGCGACCTCTAGATTCTTGGTTTCACCGATCTACATTAGAGAGTATATCGCGGCATGTGGGAAGTACCGGAATGGTTGGTGCAGAATCAAACTTCTCGCCGGTGGCGAAGACCACGGTTCCTTCGATAATCCGAAAGTCGCGGGTTCGAATCCCGCCACGGCGCAAGCCGTGTAGCTCAGCCCGGATAGAGCATCGGAACCAAATACCGTCGTCAACTAATTCTCCGGCGAGTGTTCTAAGTAAGCAACGAACGACTAACGACCAGCGACAAACGACTGGCGACTGAAAGGAGCCACCCATGGCTCGTCTCAATCTACTCAATCTCGGCTTCGACCCTCGCACCCACGAGGGCGCTCCCGCTCGCAACCTGTCGCCGGAGCTCCAACTCCGCCGCTCGGTTCTCGCCTGCCTGCTCTGGGAATCGCAGTTCTACGAAGACGGAGTGGAGATCGCAGGCCGCATCGCCGAACTCGTCCCCAAGGTCGAGGCCAGGAAGGTAGCCGCGCTCGCTGTCGAGGCTCGCGAGCAGATGAAGCTGCGTCATGCTCCGCTGCTCCTGGTCCGCGAGATGGCGCACCACGCGACCCATCGCCGCCTCGTGGCCGAGACGCTCGAGCGTGTCATCCAGCGTGCCGACGAACTCGCGGAGTTCGTCGCCATCTACTGGAAGGACGGTCGTGTGCCGCTCTCCGCGCAGGTCAAAAAGGGACTGGCGGCGGCCTTCCCGAGGTTCGACGAGTACCAGCTCGCGAAGTACGATCGCGGCGGCCCCATCAAGCTGCGTGACGTGCTCTTCCTTTCGCACGCCAAGCCGCGCGATGCGGCGCAGGCGAGTGTCTGGAAGAAGCTCGTCTGGGGACGTCTCGCGACGCCCGACACGTGGGAGGTCGCCCTCTCGGCTGGCGCCGACAAGCGCGAAGCCTGGGAGCGTCTGCTCCGCGAGCAGAAGCTCGGCGCGCTCGCCTTGCTCCGCAACCTCCGCAACATGCGCGAGGCCGGAGTAGACGAGGCGCTCGTGCTCGCCGCTCTTGGGGCGATGAGCGCCGCGCGCGTGCTGCCGTTCCGTTTCCTCGCGGCGGCTCGTTACGCGCCGCAGTGGGAGGAGTCGCTCGAGCAGATCATGCTCAAGTCGGTAGCCGGGCAGCCGAAGCTCGCCGGCCGCACCATCGTGCTGGTCGACGTCTCCGGCTCGATGACTGCGCCGCTCTCGCATCGTTCGGAGATGCAGCGCACCGATGCGGCATACGGTCTCGCCGTGCTGGTCCGCGAGATCGCCGAGAAGGCTGCTGTCTTTTCCTTCTCGGATCGCATCGTCGAGGTTCCGGCGCGTCGCGGCTTCGCCCTGCGCGATGCGATCGATGCCTCGCAGCCGCACAGCGGAACGCTGCTCGGCAACGCGGTCGAGTCGCTGAACAAGAGCGAGCACTACGACCGCCTGATCGTCATCACCGACGAGCAGGCGCACGATCGCGTTCCTTCGCCGAAGGGCCGGGGATACGTGATCAACGTGGCCTCGTACAAGAACGGTGTCGGCTACGGCAAGTGGACGCACATCGATGGCTGGTCCGAGTCGGTCATCGAGTACTTCCGTGCGCTGGAGTCGCTGGCCAATGGCTGGGTCAACTAAGAAGGTGGGGTCCGGGGATGAACTCGGACCCCGCCGAACTTGGGAAAAAGGGGAACCTACTTCGACGTACTAATAGACGAGTGCTCGACCTGTTTTCGGGCCTCCGCCAACTGATCCGGTGTCATTCTTGCTTCGAGTTCGCTCACCATCTTGTCACTGCTCTCGACTCCGCCTCGCTGCGCCAGCGCGTACCACACATAAGCTGCGACGTAATTATCCGCACTGTTCCCGTCGCCGTATGTGCGCGTTCCCATCTGAAATTGCGCTTGTGCCACGCCATCGCGGGCGGCTCTTTCGAGCAGCGCCGCTCCCTGGCCTTCATCCTTAGGAATATCGCGGCCTTCAAAGAAAGCATTAGCCAGCTCGAACTCCGCAGCAGCGTCCCCCGTATTCGCTCTCTGGGTCAGTTCGAGAATCTTTGCGCTGCCCGCTCCATACAACTTGAAACTGACGCTGAGATTGAGTCGGATCATCACCGGCCGTCCATACCTGCGGGCCGGCTCGAATCTCGACTTACTGACTGCCTCGACGGCCTTCTGATCGAGCCCCATGCCGAGTTTCTTCGTTACGACAATGTGGCTCGGCTTGCCGTCGAGGCCAACAATAAACGACACCACGCAAGTTCCCTCCCGTCGGGCCTGGCGAGCCTCTTCTGTGTATTCGGGCTCAGGGGAATAGATCGTTCGCGGGCCAATCAGGGCTGAACCGCCGCCAACGATACTCGCGGTCTTATTGTGTGATGCCGTATTCTGACGCTGCAGTTTCGTGCGCTCCGCCTCAAACTGTCGTGTGGCCTGCAGCACGCTTTCGACAGCCGCGGTTTGCTCGGACGTATGGGCCATCTTCACTGCGAGTTCAAGTTCCTCGATGGCCTCCTTATCCTTATTCATACGCATCAGGACATTGGCATCGTCAATGCGGAATTCAACCGTGCCGAGATCCAGTTGAATCGCTTTTTGGGTCAACTGATGTCCTTCGTCGTGGCCCTTGCCCAGCATGGCCAGAAACACTCCCAAAGAGTCGTAGCCGGGTGCAAATGAGGGATTGAGTTTCACGGCGGTGCGCAGGCTATTTTCGATGCTGGCTTGTTCGGCGGCATCAGGCAGTCTTTTTTTCGCGTCGCTGAGCTTTATGGCGCTGACCGCGAAGTAATAATGAGCCAGAAAACTCTGCGGATCGAGCTGTACGGCTTGTTCATACCACTTGTGCGCTTCTTCGAAATTGCGCTGGTGGAAAGCGATGTATCCCATGGTCTCGCGCGCCGAAGCATTGTTAGGATCATTGTGCAGCACCGCCTCGAGCAGCGTCCGTGCATCCTCGCCGCGCTGGCAATAGGCAAGGAAGTCGGCGCGGACCGTATCGGCCTGGGGCCCGCTTAAGGTCCGAAGCACAAATGCCGAATCGTCCACGTCGGTCGAGCCCGGCATCGTCAGAAAACTGTAATCGCCGTTCACAATGTATTTGTGAAGCTCGGTCTGTAACTCCTGCAGGTCGCCAAATGCCTGTGTGGCTGCGCTTACGCTGTCAACCTTCTTATGGACCAGGTCCAGGTAATCGAGCAGGCGATGCGTGTTTTCGCGAGAATCTCTGGCCTTCAGGTAGTGAGTCAGGGCCCAGGACTCCGCGTAGAACATGGAACCCTTGTCGTCCTCGTGATAGTAAGGCGAGTGCTGATCGACGGCGAGTACGGTGGCGAGGGGCAACAGCGGATTGCGCTGGAGAAACTCCAGCATATAAGCGTCCAGTTTCCCGATGCGCACTTCGACTTCGCTAGCGACAATTTCGGTGTTCTGGTAGAACTCGGCCCACCCCTCCGAGAGCCATACCGGCATCCATTCGCCCGTACTGGCCAGGACGAAGTGCGTGTACTCGTGATAAATCGGTGCGAAGGGGTGCAGGCCCTCTGCGTTCTGGTAAACCAAAACGTAATTCTTCTCGGGGGCGCGCAAGAACAGCCCGGCAATATTCACCTGTCCCTGGCGCCGATAAATTTCTGGTTCGAGTGCCTGCAGATTGCGTTTGTCCTCTACGGCCAATACGACGATGGGCGTAGAGCTATCAAGGTTGGCGTCCGGAAAGACTTTTCGAAACACCGTCCGCATCCGCTCGAACTGGCGGGTGACGCGGCGTGCGTCGCTCTCTTTGGAGTTACTGATGACGACAAAGTGCGGCGTGTGTACTTCCAGCCAGGTGTCGGTCTGCGCCCTCGCAAAAGAGGCAAACACCGCAAGCAATAATAAGGAGAGGGCGGTCCCTCTCGACACGGCGGCGCGACGTGAAGAGGCAGGCACGATAGTGGCACAGATTCTGGCACAAAAGAGTCCCCTGGAAAAGCACTTAGTCCCCGGCTGTTGTGTAACTCCTCTCCGTCACATGCGAACGCCCCAAAGCGTGCTATAGTGGCGAACTCCCCAGTTCATTCTCAGGAGGAGCTGCCATGGCCGAAATGTTGCGCCCCATGTCCACCGGCGAACTGATGGACCGCACCTTGGTGCTCTATAAGAAGAACTTCAAGCTCTTTGTCGGAATTGCCAGCGTAGGGCCCGCGAGTTACCTGCTGTTCCAGTTGCTGACCATCAGTTCGGCCTCAGTTCAGGCGGGAGCCGCGAACCGCGTCAGCTCCTTCTCCGCGGCCTCATTGGGTTTCGGATTCTTTGCCGGAGGTCTCATTATGCTGGCGGGGATGGCCATTGCTCACGGCGCCACGGTGAGAGCGGTCGCGGCGGTGCACCTCGGTTTGCCCATCAGGATATGGGAAGCGTACAAATCCCTCAAAGGAAAGATCTGGCGTGTGATCGGTGTCTTTGTCTGCATGGGGCTGCTGGCGGGTTTGGTCATCATTGGAGCGAGCGTCCTTATTACTATCGCGATTTTAGCGATCAGGGCGCTGTTCATTGGCAATCGCGGTCCCCAGGCCGCTGCATTCGCAGTATTCCTGGTGTTTGTCCCGCTCGTGGTGGTCGGGATTTCTGCCATGGTTGTCTGGGTCCGCTACGCATTGGCCATCGCCTGCTGCGTGGTGGAGGATCTGGGCGTCGTAAAGTCGATCAAGCGAAGCGCCGTTCTCTCCAAGGGAAGCCGTTTCCGCATCTTCCTGATCTATCTTGTGTTTGTCATCCTGGCCGCCTTACTGGGCGCCGCGTTCAGTGGATTAGCGCTAGGCGTCGGCACTCTGATTCCAGTCGTTACGGTACGGCTCATCATGGTCTATCTCGCCAGCTTCATCGCCGGCACTCTGACCGGACCGTTGGCCACCATCGGTATCGCTCTGGTCTACTACGATGAGCGGGTCAGGAAAGAGGCCTTCGATCTGCAACTTATGATGTCGAGCCTTGACCCGCCGGCTCCGTCCCCGGCCGCGGCGGTCCCCGTCCAACCGTGATGACCAAGCTGCGGGTTGGACTCCTTTTTGTGCTTTTCAGTTTGATCAGCTTCGCCAGTGCGGACGAAGCTCCGCTGTCGCTAGCCGACTACAAATCACGATTAGACCAATACGGCGCCGAAATTCAGAAAACCGTCGAACATCCCGGTCACGCCGTGGATTTTTACCGCGACGTCCCTTCCTCCTTTCAGGTGCAAACGCAATCCGGCGTCATCACGGTTTCCACGGAGTTCCTGCACAAGGAGTTGGAGAAATATCTGAAGGCCGCTCCCGCTTTCAAGCCAACCATCATTTCTCAGCTTGGGGATCGCATCAAGGCCCTGCGGGCCGAAGCCGACAGCTTCGAACAGGCGCGCGACGGAGATCCGGCAACTCGCGAGCGTCTCAACCAGATTCTTTCTGCCCGAGAATTTGGCCGGGTCCGCGGACCGACCGAACTGGAATTGCTCGAGCAACGCATCAATGCCTGGCTTCGCGAAAAACTGGACAAGCTCTTTCCGACCGCCCCTGACCTCGATCAGCTCGGCCAGATTTTTGTGTGGATCATGATCGCCTTTGTGACTTCGATTCTCGCCGTCTGGCTCTATCGCCAGTCGCGGGAACGCCTGCTCGATCGCCCGAAAGAGATTCTGCCTTTCGTTCCCTCAGCAAGAAGCTGGCGCTCATGGCTGACCGAGGCCCGCCAAAAAGCTGCCCTGGGAGAGTGGCGCGACGCCATCCATCTCGGATTCTGGGCCGCGGTGTCGCGCCTGGAGAGTGATGGCGTCTGGCGTCCCGACAAGGCGCGAACCCCGCGCGAGTATCTCAACGCCATTCCCGTAGTGAGCGAGACCAAGCCTACGTTTGCGGCAGTGACCAAGACCTTCGAAGCCGCCTGGTACGGTGGTCGCCCCGCCTCGGCCGGCGATTTCGAACGCTTCATGACCGAACTCGAAAAATTGGGGTGCCGAGGATGATTCGCCAGAACTGGCTCGCGATTGTCCTCGGAATCGGCATCTTGCTGGTCATGTCGGCCGCCGCTTACCTGAAATCGGAAGAAGAAAAAGGCGATGGCAATCCCTCCAGTTATTCCACCCTTCGTCGCGGCGGCAAAGCCGCCTACCTACTTCTCCAACAAAGTGGATATCCAGTCGAGCGCTGGCAGCGTTCGCCTAAGGACCTTCCCGCCGACGGCCATGGAATCCTACTCATCGTCGCCGAGCCCGTATCGCACCCCACAAATGACGAGTCGAATGCTCTCTCGCGCTTTCTCCTTCACGGCGGGTCGATTCTCACTGCTGGCATGTATCCGGATGCCTATGTGCCCAAGGCCGCGGCAGCCAACGGCGATCAGCGAATCGGCACCGCCGAATGCAAGCCCGTCGCTCCGACTCGCCTGACCCGCGGAGGTTCCATCTCCCAGGATGGGATGCTCAAGTGGGATTCCACCGACAGTTCCCAGGTAGTCCACTTCGCCGACGAGAAGGGAAATGCGGTCGTCGTTTCCTATTCCGCCGGCAACGGTTCGGTCGAGTGGTGGGCGAGTGCATGGCCGCTGGAGAATGCCGGCATTCGCGAGAAGAACAATCTTGAGTTACTGCTGAACTCCAGCGCTGGTTACAAGCGTATCTTGTGGGACGAGTATTACCAGGACGAGCATCACCACTCCGGCGAGCACAAGCCAGTGAAAGCCTACTCGTGGGCACTGGCGCAACTTGCCCTGATTGGGTTGGCCGTCGTGCTGACTTACTCGCGGCGCAGCGGACCTTTAGTTCCCCTCGTCCAGCAATCGCGCCTGTCGCCACTGGAGTTCGTCGAAACTCTGGGCAACGTCTTTCGCCGCGCCCGAAGCACGCACGTAGCGGTTGAGATCGCCTTCCAGCGCTTCCGTCAGGTTGCCGCTCGACGCTTGGGCATTCGCGGAACTTCGAATGCCACCGAGATTGTCGAGGCCATGTCTCACCGCGGCATTCGCCTTTCGGAATCAACGGCGAATCTTGTGCGCCAGAGCGAATCGGCGGCGAGCGATGAAAGCCTCACAGAAAATGCCGCGATCGCATTCGTTTGTGCACTGAACGAAGCGACTCACGCCATGGATCCGGCAAACAAGATCATCAAGGGTAACTCAGATTAAGTTCCTGGGTGCCTCCGTGCACCCCCGTGTACCCTGTGGTTCAAGCTTTTCGTTGGTACTGAGTTAGAGTTTCAAGGAGAAAATTAACGCATGCAAGCGATTACGAAGCTGGTGACGCACGGCCGCGCCGAACTGGCAAAGGTCATCATAGGACAACGTGATCTTGTCGATGGCGCGCTCATCGCGCTGCTCTGCGGAGGTCACGCCCTGATCGAAGGCGTTCCTGGTCTCGGCAAAACGCTGAGCGTCAAAATTCTGGCGCGCACTCTGAATGTCGGTTTCCAGCGCGTGCAGTGCACCTCCGACCTGATGCCTGCCGACCTGCTAGGCACCAACGTGCTCAACCTCGCCAGCGGCACCTTCACTCTTCATCGCGGCCCGATGTTCACCGACCTGCTGCTGGTCGACGAAATCAACCGCATGCCTCCGCGAACTCAGGCGGCTCTGCTCGAATCGATGGAAGAACGCCAGGTCACGATTGACGGAGAGCGATACGCGCTGTCCCAGACCTTCACCGTTCTCGCCACGCAGAACCCGGTCGAATTCGAAGGTACTTACCCGCTGCCCGAAGCGCAACTCGACCGTTTTCTGCTGAAAATCAAAATTGGCTATCCCTCCGCCGACGAAGAGATGACGATTCTCGAAAAGCACAATGGCCAATCGGCGCTGGCCGACACGAGCCAGTTGGAAATCACGAGCATCGAGGGCGACACGCTGCAGCAAGCGCGCCGCGAATTGCGCGACCTGAAGCTGGAACCATCTCTCCTTCGCTACATCAGCGAAATTGCCCGCCGGACTCGCAGTTGGCCCTCCGTTTCCCTAGGAGCCAGTCCGCGCGCCGCGATCAGCCTGATGCTGGTTGCCAAAGCGCTGGCTGCTCTCAACGACCGCGACTACGTGATCCCCGACGATGTGAAGGCCGCCACGCTGCCCGCTCTGCGCCACCGACTTATGTTGCGTCCCGAGGCTGAACTCGAAGGCTTCGACACCGACCGCGTTCTAACCGACGTTCTAGGCGCGGTAGAGGTTCCAAAGTGATCGTGTAGGGACGGGGCTCTGCCCCGTCCAAGCGGAGCGAAGCTCCGCCACCACACGAACGATGAGTATCTACATATGAGCGTCCCTAGACCACTAGCGCCGATTTCCGCGGAGGCAACGGCCCAACGCCACGGCCGTTTTGGCGGCGGTGCTGGACCTCGTCTGTTTCTCCTCGCCGGAGCCGGTTTCGCTTGGCTGATCCCGGCGCTGTGGAATCCGACTTATTTCTACGCTCTGGTGATCTGGGACGGCATCCTCATCCTCGCCTTTCTGTTCGACTGGTTGCGCCTGCCGCGAGCGACAACGCTGCAAGTGAAACGCGAATGGCACAGTTCGCTCTCCATCAAAGTAGCGTCCGACGTCAGCATCGCCGTGACCAATCCTAACGCGCGCGACCTGAAGATCGATGTCATGGACGAACTAGCCCCTTCGCCCTGGCACAGCCTGCGCTGGCTGCGTGTGATCGTCCCCGCGCGTTCCACGGAAAGCGTCGCGCAAAAATTTATTCCCGGCGAGCGCGGCGACATTCCACTAGGCAAGGTCTATCTCCGCTACCGCTCCGCCTTCGACATGGCCGAACGCTGGGCCGTCGCCGACTTACAGCAGACGGTGCGCGTCTATCCCAACTTCGAGCACGCCGGCAAGCATTCGGTCTATCTAGCGCGCAGCCGCCAGATCGAATTGCAGATGCGCCTCATGCGCCTGCGCGGCTCGGGCTCCGACTTCGAAAGCCTGCGCGAATACCGCGAAGGCGACGAAGTTCGCAACATCTGCTGGACCGCCAGCGCCCGCCGCGGCAAAGCCGTCACCAAAACTTTTCGTGTCGAACGCAGCCAGGCCGTCTGGCTTGTCCTAGATTGCGGACGCCTCATGCGTACCCGCAGCGAAGGCTACAGCAAACTCGATTGCTCCGTGGACGCCGCGCTCTGCGTCTCGCAGCTCGCTCTCTACTCCGGAGACCGCGTCGGACTCCTGGCCTACGGCCGCGCCCTGAACCAGCGCGTCCTCCCCGGACGCGGCGCCGCGCAACTCCGCCAGCTCGTCGAGCAACTGGCCGTGGTTCGCACCGAAGCTCCCGAGGCCGACCACATCCGCGCCGCCGCCACTCTGCTCTCGCTGCAGAAGCAGCGCGGCCTCATCATCTGGATCACCGACCTCGCCGAAACTGCCATGACTCCCGAAGTCATCGACGCCGCCGGCCAACTCCTCTCCCGCCACCTGGTCATCTTTATTGTGATTGCCCAGCCGGAAGTGAAGCGCCAGTCGGCCATCGCGCCCGACACTCCGCAGCAGATGTACGAAACCGTAGCCGCGCAAGAGATGGTCTTCCGCCGCGAACTCCTTCTCGGCCGCCTGCGCGAACACGGAGCGCTGTGTCTGGAAGTAGCGCCGCACCAGCTTTCCGCCGCTGTGCTCAATCAGTACTTGTCGGTGAAAGAGCGGAACCTGGTGTAGTGGAAGCTGACAGCCATCAGCCGTCAGTCCTCAGCCAAACCTATCCACGTTGTCATCCTGAGCGGAGCAGGGACTTCACGAAGTGAAGTCTCTGCGGAGTCGAAGGACCCCTACATCTTCTCCTGCGGAAAGCGTGTGTCCGGGAATTCTCCGGTTCATTCTGTCAGGGAAGCACCCGGTCTGTACCTACCTGTACCCCCCTACCCCCCCTATTTTTTATACTTTTAGAATCATAGGGTTAGCGGCGGATAATACAAGAATAAGGACTTATACGCACATAATTCATAAATAAGGACTTAGGTTGTCATAGAGCGCTGAAAATGGGTTTGGGGCAGCTTCGAGGGCCGTCTTGGGAGACGGGCACACTCTAAACTGCCCCAATCAGATCTCCATTCTCGCGCACAGGCGGGTTGAAAGTCTGTGATGCGGATACGGATGGTTTGTGATGAAAAATGGTTGGCATCATTTTGCAGCGGCCCTCGGCTTTTGGGTGGCGCAGCGCTTCAGCGCTGCGATCAGGACTCCTTTTTCAGAAACGGCTGTGCGGCGGCGCACTTCTCGAAATGCGCGAGAAGTGCGGCACCCCGAGTTTCTTTTCCACCGGCAGTTAAGAGTCTGAATTGATCTGAAGAAATTCGCCGAAATGAGACTTTTTGAACCTCCTTCTCACTATTAGAGGTGAGGTGATTTATGGCGAAGATCATTGAGTTTTATATACCCCGCGGCTTCCTAAAAAAAACAACGAAGCGGGTCCCGCCGGAACAATGCGGGAAGGTGATCCCGTTCGGCTTACCACAAAGGAAGTCGGCCTGACACTTCTGCGCGGCGGGTGACGCAGTTCTGCGGAACGCATGCTCACCAAGGTCGGTATTCATTGGGCTTTCTCCGCTTGCGTTTTGCAGGGAAAAGCCCCAAAATCTGATTGGGTCTAGTTCGTGGGCTTACCCCCGCGTTCTGGATTAGCCCCGACTCCTGCTGAAACAGAAACCGGGGCGCTGATTTGTTAGTTACGTTCTAGGGTGGTGGTTCGACCGTGATTTCTACGGTGTGACCGGCAGCGAATGTGATCTTGATGCGGATTACCATGCTGGTTTCATCCTTCCCGAAAGCCCCGTTCCTGCGGGGCTTTCGCATTTGACTCCTAAACTTGTTCGTCTTCCTCGTCATCATCTACGAGCGCTTCGAGTGGATGAGACTTCTCATAGTCCTGAATCTTGTCGATCAGAGAAAACACAAATGTCCGATCTTCCGGTGGCATCTTGAAAGGATTGAACGAAATCGAAATCGTCACCGTCCCTCCACTTACCAATCGAATTGAATGAGCCTCGGCTCCCGGTGTAGACGGTGTAACCGGATTTAAGCTGTCCCCTCCGGTCTCTCCTGTCGCTAAGGGTGCGTTTTTCCCCTTGATTCTCTTCTTCCGGGTCGATGAGTTGCGAATTTGTGTCATAAGGAAAGGGGACAGAGGAATACTGGCGAAGCGAGCGGCTTTGAGAAAAAATGTAATGGCTTTCTGCTTAGTAGCGCCAGTAACTGCAAATTCCTCTACGAACATATCTTCAAGAAGCTTTGGAGTGGTGGTGGTCAAGTCATTTCCAAACACCTTGCCATAGGTCGCCTCAATCAACCCGCGCAGCACGGCAGGTCGTTGCTCATGATGAGTCACCATCGTTCCCAGTTCTTCTGTCGGGGAATCATATTCATCGACAAGCCCGAAGAACCGGTATGTATTCATAAGCAGGCCCTGCGTGAGACCGGCTTGACTTCTCCAAATCGTCCTATCGAGAACCCCAGGGAGACCTTGGGAAAATGTGTCGAGAGAGTTGAGAAAGGTTTTGAAAGGCAGATAGGGGGGAGTTTTCTTGCTCGCCTCAACCTTCTTGTTGTCCATAAGAAACTCCGTAACGTGCGGCATTGATGCGGCATGAACATATTAAGATATGTCAATGCCGCATTGCAAGGATTATTTTTGGATATTCTTTATCTCCCGA
>JAIQFA010000096.1 GCA_020073525.1 Terriglobia bacterium | reverse complement strand
AGCCGCGGTAATAGTTCAACGCCGCCGGCCGGAACGGATAGGTCTTGCCCTCGATCTGGATCGTGGCGCCGATCTGCGCGGCCTCAACGAATTCCTTTGCAATGCGGCGGATCGTTTCGGCGGAAACCGTGCACACCTTGGACATCCGCTCCGGGGTGTGATCGGCCAACATGTGCGCCCACACTTGGAAGCCGGTCCGGACACGGACGCCGTCCACGGTGAACGCGCCTTCCAGCGCCATATTGTCTGCTGCTACTTCATCCCACGGACAAGCGGTGCCAAGCTTCAGGTCCCACACCATCGCCTTGCCGTCCTCCGAGCGCAGATGGTACCCGTCACTCTTCACCAAGTAAGGAGCGTTGGTGCGATCGCGCAAAAACTCGCGGTCGTAACGTTTCAATTCATGGATTAGGACGTGGGCCATGCCCAACACAAACGCGCGATCCGTACCCGGCAGGGTGGGAATCCACTCATCGGCCTTCGCAGCGGCGATAGAACAGCGCGGGTCTAGGGATACAACCCTCATTCCGCGCATGCGCGCGTCAGCCATTCGCTTGGCGCTGCCGGAAAGGTGTAGATGGGACGAAAAGCCGTCGCCGGAGCCGATCTGAATCCAGTAGTTACACAGATCGTAGTCGTTAATTGCGGCGAACGAGCCATCGACGCTGCCGTTCACCGGGTGGTAGGAACCACCACAGTAATTACCCAGGGAGGTGAAAAAGTTCGGTGAGCCAAACGCCGCCGGCCATCCCCACAGCAGAATTCTCTGGAAGTCGCCAATAGCGCAGAGCAGCTTGCGCGGATCATCGCGGCGGACTTTGCTGAGTTCGCGTGCCACGATCCCGTAGGCTTCCTCCCATGAGATCTCCACCCAGGCGGGATCTACACCAGGGCCTTTTTGCGGATTGGTGCGCTTTAGAGGCTTCCGTACGCGTGCGGGATCGTACAGTCGAGAAAGCCCGGCGTTCCCCTTGGGACACAACTTGCCCAGATTGTCGGGGTTGCTCTCATCTCCCTCGATTTTGAGCGCTACTCCATCCTGCACGAAAACCTTGATGCCGCAGCCATGCAGGCACATGCCACAGGTACTGGGAATCCACTTGCTTTCGATTGGGATCGCTGGCGCGATAGACATTGAGCCGCCCCCTCGGTGATGTTGTGGTGGTAACTTATAGGGCTTCTGCAACCTTATTTCTGTGACGTTGGTCACAACCCCATGTGAGTTCAGGGGTGAAACCTAGGCGAAGAAAGGGGTCAGCGCTCGGATTTGGCAGGGCGTTCAGATCGCAGTTCGCACAGCGGAGGGTTGCCTAACTAGAATATCGGCAATGCGGTCACCTGCACGTCCATCCCACAGCGGCGGCACAGTTCCCTTCTTTGCTTTCCCGCCGAGCACTCGTGACAATTCCGTGCGCAGCTTCTCCCGATCCCGACCCACCAAAACATTGGTCCCCATTGAGACGGTGATTGGACGCTCCGTGTTCTCACGCACCGTCAGACAAGGGACGCCGAGGTAGGTGGTCTCTTCCTGAATGCCGCCGGAATCCGTGATTACCACGGTGGCGCGCGATTGCAGTCCAAGAAAATCCACATAGGGGCAAGGATCGAGCAGGCGCAGTTGCCCGGCATTCAATCCAAAATCGGCGATTCGCTTTCGCGTCCGCGGATGGGTTGGAAACACCACCGCCAAATCGCGGTTCACCTCGAGTAGGGACTCCAGGATTCCCTTCAGTCTCACGCTGTCATCGACGTTAGCCGGCCGGTGCAGCGTGACCAAGGCGTAGCGCTCGGGCAGGCCGTCGATCTTCGTCTTCTGCGCCGTCGGCAGCAGGCGCACGAGCGAATCGATCATCACGTTGCCGACACGGAAAATCTTCTCCGCCGAAATTCCCTCCCGCAAGAGATTCTCGTCCCCGTCCTCGGAGGGTGTGAATAGCATGTCGGCAAGCTGATCGGTTACCAGCCGGTTGATTTCCTCGGGCATGGTTCGATCAAACGAGCGCAGTCCCGCCTCGACGTGGCCGACTCGAACGCCGAGTTTGACACACACCAGGACGGTCGCGACCGTTGAGTTGACGTCGCCATACACAAGAACGGTGTCCGGCTGGCGATCGAGCACGACGGGCTCCAGCCGGACCATGATCTCCGCCGTCTGCTTCGCATGCGAGCCCGAACCGACGGCCAGGTTCACATCGGGCGCGGGTATGCCCAACTGCTGGAAGAATACGTCGGACATGTTGACGTCGTAGTGCTGACCGGTGTGAATCAGGGTCTGCACCACGTTCTCACGCGCCTGCAGGGCGTTCAGGACCGGAGCGACCTTCATGAAATTCGGGCGGGCTCCAACGATATGAAATATGTTCACGAATTCGCCAGTAATACGACCATCCAGCTTAATCGATTCGGGGAATTGAACAGAAGTGTCATCGAACTCAACTGCCTTTGGCGATCGGTAACTCGGTTCTCCGCAGCGCCCATAGCAATACGCCCACTGCGACCACCGACAGTCCAAAAAAGAGGATGCCACCGTGGTGATGGAGATTCCCGGTGAGGAATCCCGGGTCAACTCGCATTCCGAGTTCTGCGATGGTGAAGATGCGAAACCCGTTTTTTGCCACGGACAAGGGAATTGCGGCCGCGATCAGCAGAGCTTTCCGCCACCACGAGCGCAGGAATAGGTGCGCCAGAACCATGGTGGTGACGATCAGCACCAGACTGGAGCGAATACTGCTGCACTCCTGTGCGACTTCGATGTCCAGCCCCGGGATCGACACCATGATTCCATCCCGCGTGGCTGGAACGCCAACCATCCGAAACATGAGTCTTGCTGCCACCGCAGACTGGTCTTGCAGGAATTCCACGATCCGGTTTAAAGCAACCTCCGGAATGGGGACGATCAAGAATAAAAAACAAAGAGGAAACAGGAATGACCAGAAGGTTCTGGTTCCAAAACACAACAGGAAGCTGGCTAGCCACCAGAGCACGAGGGCAAACATGCCGAACGATAACCGCACAAGGTTGGGCGTGTCAGCCATACCCCATCGCGCATAACAACCAATGACCAATGCCAGAACCAGCAGAGCCCCGCCAACTCGAGGGCTCGGCTGCGCAGCGGTCCGGAGCGCTTTCGAATCCAGATAAATGAGCGCGGCCCCCAGAGGAAGAATCAGAAGAATGTGAGTATAGGCATCGTTCGCCAGCGCGAGTTTCAACGTGCTGACCAGGGGGCGCCCCCAGAACGCGACCGACACAGCACACAGAAAGGCGAAGGTCAGAAATTGAATCCGTGCCGTCATGTTCGGGATTTGAGTGATGGATTTCAAATTTCCATTACTTCGAGCTCTTCCCAATCTAACACCTGCGGATTCCTGCGGAGCCAATGCTCTTCAAGCGATACTTGAAAAAAGTGACCCCTCACTCTGCCCAAACTATTTCCGCGCCTGACTTTCACTTAAGTGATGTATTGTCAACCTGATAGCGTTACCCCTTAACCTTTCTTCCTGCCCAACGACCTTCGTAATCTCGCTGGTCCGACTCCAATTGAATACACTGCAAGCGCTGAGGTCGCGTCGTTGCGGACTCCGAGTCCCGATCGGGAATGCGACCGTTGCATTTAAGGAATTGGGCCATTGCAGGTTTTTCGATCACGTTGCTGTTTCATCACTTCCCTTCTCATCGTTAGCGGAGTTGCGCTGCTTGCCGGTTGCCAAGGTTTGGCTCCCAGCGGTTCCAAGAGCGCCAACACTCTGGCCGCGTCACCATCCGCGCTCTCCTTTGGCAACGTGCAAAAGGGAAAGAGTTCCAACCTTTCGGAGACGTTGACCAACACCAGCGGCGTGGCGGTGACAATCTCAACGGCAAGCGTCAGCGGCGCGGCGTTCAGCGTGAGCGGACTGAGCTTGCCGATAACACTCTCTGCGAACGAAAGGGTGACGTTCACGGCGACATTTACACCGGCTTCTACTGGCCCTGCCAGTGCGACACTCGCGATCGCATCGAGTGCTGACAACTCGCCGCTGGATGTTGCGCTCTCCGGGACGGGAACAACGCAGGGGGCGCTGAATCCCAATCCTACCAGCCTGGCATTCGGCAGCGTCCAGGTAGGTAACAGTTCGAACTTGTCGGAAACGCTGACCAATACGGGCGGCACCAGTCTCACGATCTCAGCCGCCAGCGCGAGTGGAACCGGATTCAGTTTGAGTGGGCTCACCTTGCCATTGACATTGAACGCGGGCCAGAGCACCTCGTTCACGGTGACTTTCGCTCCGACCGCGAGCGGTGCAGTCAGCGGCAGTGTCAGTGTCACCTCCAACGATGGGAATCCCAACCTGAGCATTCCGCTGTCTGGAACGGGGGTGACGGCGGGAACGCTGTCTCCGAATCCCAGCAGCTTGGCGTTTGGGAAGGTTCAGGTTGGCAGCAGCTCGAGCCTATCTGAGACGCTAACCAACACCGGTGGATCGTCGGTCACTATTTCGCAAGTGAGCTCAACGGCCGCGGCTTTTTCGATCAGCGGATTGACCTTGCCCGTAACTCTCACGGCGGGTCAAAGCGTCACCTTCACCGCAACCTTTACGCCCACCGGCGCCGGTGCGGCCAGCGGAAACCTGACGGTGACATCGAACGCATCGAATTCCCCGCTCACCATCGCGGCGTCCGGAACCGGGACGGCGACGGGCCAATTGGCGGTGTCTCCGACCAGTCTTAGCTTTGGTAACGTAGTGGTCGGATCGAGTTCGTCGCTGAGCGGCAGCCTGATCGCCAGCGGCGCATCGGTCACGGTCACATCGGCAAACCTTAACAACGCGGAGTTTGTGCTCTCCGGAATTTCGCTGCCGATAACTCTTGCCGCCGGTAAATCCACTCCTTTCACCGTCACTTTCACACCGCAGGCGAGCGGAACCACTTCGGCATCCTTGACGTTCTCGAGTAATGCCTCCAACTCGCCGACCATACAGACCATGACGGGTACGGGAACGGCGGCCACACAACACACCGTGGACCTCACCTGGAACGCCTCATCGGGTGCGGTCGGCTACAACGTCTACCGCGGCACAGTGTCGGGTGGTCCGTACTCCATGATCAACACATCGCTCGACGGTACGACTGCCTACGCCGACAACACTGTCGTCTCTGGTCAGACCTACTACTACGTGGCCACGGCTGTCGACGGAAGTGGGAACGAGAGCGGGTACTCGAATCAGGCGCAGGCTGTGATTCCGTCGCCATGAATATGACTTCCGTTGATAACAAATAACTTGTTGGCTTCGTTTCGTAATCTGAACTTTTCCGCCGGGCTCCGTTGAATTGTCGCCAACCAAGAACCAGTAGAGCCCACGTGTTCACGAGGGCTCTACTTCCGTGTCGTGCTATCGTCGCGATGGTCGGAGTGAACCGCAACATCAACCCGCGACTGGTGCCGGCAACTTGTCACCTTTTTCAATTGCCTGGAGTCGCTCAAGGTGATTCATAGCACGGTACAATTTGTTCTCGATTGAGGACTCATATCGGTGAAACGTGCTCACAAGAACCTCCACGCTCTCACTATTAATCAACGCTGGTAAACCGGGGTCCAGCAGAGGGGCAACAGGGAAAAAACCGAGCGTTTCCTTCAACGGGTCGTTTGGAACTTCGCCGAAGACCGGGGGATTGAGGATCGACGTGACGTACTCGGCTTCAAGCCGCGCACTACGTCTCAGTCGCACGATATGGAGAGCGATCTGCTCTCTAACGGTATAACTTTATTTCGAGAAGGTACGCTTCATCCAACCGACAAATCATCTGTCGGTAGCCGTCCGCGTTATCGAGTTCGGTTAACAAGCCGTGCATCGTCGAGTTGTAACGTGTGGAGGTGGTGTTCCGCGGGCCGGATGATTTTTTGGAATTAGCCTGATTGGCGGCCACCTTCTTGTCGCTTGACACCGAATGCTCAGTCATAAAAGGCTCCTCGCGCAATACATTTGCGCTTCTTCCGTGAGCCCTCCGCCGCGGCATCCCACCACGAGTTAGGGGAGTTGAGGTTCAGCCTGGTTTACTCTGGCATCCCGCCAAAGGTTAGAACCGGCAGTCCCAGCTATGCGTCTTTTGATTTCGTCTTTGTGCTCGGCCACACGCCCCTGCACATCGTCGAGGAGGCGACGTAGCCCGTGAGGAGCGTTCCTTTGCCATCAGGTTCGCAGTTCAGATTGGCCTATCCGAGTTCCGTCACGGGCAAAGCGCGGAGTCCCTCAGCGATTGGGTCTGGCGGGCACCGGTCAACACCACTACTGGACGGATCCGCGCGGACCGCAACAGGCGGGGCTCAATTTCACGCGGTATCCACATACGCTAACTATGCGATAGGATCGTATGTTTTGCATGCACTTCCGACCTTTATCAGATCGAGCGCCGGACGGGGATGGTACGCCGATGCCCGACGTGAAATCCCGGGGCCTGGCGCATCGCGTCGCGGCAACTCAAGTTCAAGCCCGCCAAACACTGCAAATCGTCGTTGAATGGTATCCGCCAGGTTCCCCTTTACAACTGGCGAGGCGGTTAGAGCCGAGCGCAAAATCTCCCTGGCCTCCTCCTCCATCGAACGTCCGTGATGAGCAGCACGGACCCTCAAACCGGGTCTTGGTATTCTCGTCAAGCTTTCGAATCGTTATGGTCGCCATGCTGTCAATGCGATCCCCGCGAGCCACGGATGCAAAGCAGCCTGGTTGAATACAACTGCGCAAACTGAGCGTTCTGGCACCAAGCCTCCAGTTCCGCCACGCTTGTTATGCTGGGCTGTGCAACCGGGCTGCACAAATCTGTGCCTGGGTACCATGCTCCACTCAAAAATCTATGCCGGCCATGACGACCGCATTGGTCACAGCCAGGGATCGGATTGCGGCACGCGCCCGCAGCAAGCCGATCATGGAAGTTCGCTAGACAGCCCAGTTCTGGATCTTCAGCCCACGCACCCGCCGAAATTCGCTTTCATTGTTTGTCACCAACGTCAACCCAGCAACCACGGCATGCGCAGCGATCCAGAGATCGTTGTTTCCGATCATCTCGCCCCTCGCTTCCAGATCCGCACGAATCGATCCGTACGCTTCGGCCGTCGATTCCGGCAAGGAGAGTGCGGGCAGCACATGTACGAGCTCACGCAGTCGTTCAAGCGCCGCAACTCGCTGCACGCTCTTTGCCGCGCCATAGAGCAGCTCGCCATAGGTAATCACAGAAATGGCCGCCTCTCCGGGACGGAGCTTGCGGAATCGGCGCAAAACTTCCTCCGGCCTCTTTTGCCGGATGTAGATACAGATGTTCGTATCCAGCAGATAGCGAGGCTCCATTAGAGTCCCTTGCGTTTCTGCGGTTGATCCTTCGCGCGTGCAGCCATGACAAGGTCATCCGGCAAATCCGCCAGCAGATCGAATGCTCTCACCAGGTTTCCTTCCTTTTCCCGCAGTATGATCTCATCCCCTCGCCGAAAGATCTCCACTTCCTTGCTCTTCAGTCGAAATTGCTTCGGCAGCCGGACCGCCTGACTATTTCCGGAACGAAAAACCCGCGCAGTGCCCATGCACCAACCTCCAATAATGTATATACGCTAAGTATACACGCAGTTCATTTTGGTCTGCAATGGCATAGGTCGGGAATCACTTCGACCGTGGACCTCGCTCCGACGACGACTATCAATCGCCTGTGCACCCGGGGTGCACAAACTCGCGGATCAGTACCCTGTCGAAAATCAAAGCCACCGATAAGCGGCCGCTTGGTCGCAGCTAGGCCGGGGCCAAGCACCGACTTCGATCGAGCATAGCAGCCGTCTGTTCACACGCGTATGCTAGGCGAATATACGGCGAATATCAATCGCGTTCGCACTCCGCGATTTTTTCCGAACGGTACTCTCGAGAGCCAGAGCAGGTGGCCAGGGCCGTGCTTGGTGTGGCTTCCCTCCGGAACCGATTCACTGGAATAAGGGTATCTTCAAACCCTGAAAATGCCGCTTCCAGATCGGAGCGCCCTCGGGGAAGACCTTTGCGATATTCGCGTAGATCACCCCTGCGATCAGTTCCGGGGAGCAGACATCCGGCAGATTTATTTCAAATTGGGCCGCCGCGTTGCGCCTGACACCGGTGAAGAATACGGCCACACCGCCCAAGGGATACTGAATCGCGGTCAGTTCCACTTGCCCGACTTTGAGTTTCAGACGGAGATCTTCCGGCACAAAGCCAAGACCGCAGTAGTTCGATTCGAGTTCGGCATTCGAGAAAATCATAACTTCTCCTTTCCATTTCGAGTCCGCGCCCTACTCCGCGGCCTTCTTCATCTGCAAGTTCTCGGAGTAGTAAACACGGTTGAAATCGCGTAAAACGAGTTTGCCGTTTGCGCTCGCGCCGGGGTCGAACTTGTAGTGCGTCACGGAGCAGTTTCTGACCTCTTGGTCTTTGTCCGCGTCGATTGCCAGGAGCTGTTGTTCAGAGAGCCGCTCCAGCAACTTGCGGAAGATCAGCACGACTACCGAGTGACAGACCACAAGTACCGACTCTCCGGCAGTTTCCCGGGTCAGAGTCCCGAGAAAACTGTGCAGGCGGAGGGCGACATCGGGGTAGTTTTCGCCCGCAGGCGGACGGTGATGGTACTTGCCGAGCTTCAAGCGGCGCGCTTTCTCTTCGGGATGAAGATGAGCGATGCCGTGCTTGGTAAGACCGTCCAGGACACCGAAGTCAATCTCGCGCAGCCTCTCATCTTCGATCGTCTCGACCGCATAGGGAAACTGCTCGATCATTAACCGCGCGGTCTCCATGGTTCGCTGGAAGGGTGAGACAAAAACACGGTCAAACTTGAACTCCGCCCCGAGCCCCAGGCCCGTGGCTACGGCTTGCTTTTCACCGTTAGCAGTGAGCGGCACATCCATGTCGCGGACCTTGCCGCCATAGACCAGTTCCCTTCTGGCCGTGGCAATCTCTTTCCAGATGTTTCGCTGCGATTCGGCGTGCCGGACAATGACCAGGTGAGACGGCCATTTGGACGCGACGCTTGGGGAACGGGATTGCGTTGCCGCGACCGAATTGGAGTTGTCGGATGCTGCGGGAGAAGCGGGAGGAACTGAAGGTGAAGGCTGCGACGACCAGGGGCCGCAGTGCTTTGCTGTGTTCATCTTCCAGTTTATCCGCCACAGGCAACAGTCTGCAAGACCTCCCCGCATTTGGAAAGCATGCTGCCGTTCTTCCCTGAGAAACAGACCCGGACAGTAGATCGCTTCAAGATGTTGTGTTGATAACACATGACTTGTTGGCTTCGTTTCGCAAACGTGCCTGTTTGAAATAGCATTGTTATATTATGTCTATAGGCTTACATGTGTATCATCATGAGTAGAACCTTGTTTCCTGAAACCCCGTGACTGCCGCGTCGAGGGAGTTACGACAAGGGAATGGCCCTATTGCGGGCCCGGTTCGGCGTTGGAACCGTGGTGACGATGAAGGTCAACCGGACCCGCATCCAGGATGACCCTACATTGTGAGTTTTGGGCACTGGGGTGCCGCGTCTCCAAGGCGCTGGCGCTGGAAGTATTCCAGCTTGGCCAGGGCACGATAGAATCCTGCCTCGTACTGGGATTCGTATCGGAGTATCTTTTCCATTCCAGTCGAATCCGGAAATAGATGCTGAAAGACGTGCGCGTTCCAGCGCTCTACCGTTGCCTTCTCGAACTCATAGTAATGCGATGTTTGTTCTCGCGACTCTTCCTCCAACTCACCGAGAATCGCTCCCTTCCAGAACTGAGCCTCGGAATCGCTGATGGCTCTTCCTCCTTGGATTGAATTCACGAGGAGTGAGTTAGGTTTCTCGATACTCATAATTCTATCCGCGACACGAATTGCTGACTTAAGGTCAGCGAGGAGCGCCGTATCGAGATATCCGTGCTCTTGTAAGGCGAACTGGGCACGTTGGACTTGGACCCTAAACTCGATTACATCGTCCCATCGGTCAGAAAATCTCTGCCCTATTGATGTGCTGTCTTCGTTATCAGCTGCGAGCGAGATCAGAGCAGCATGGTAGCGCAATCCGTGCCATCTGGTAGTGGCAATAGGCCATCCGCTCTACGAGCATCGCCTCGATCATCCCTACGGGTTGCAGTTCCGCGGCAAGATCACGCAGGACGTGTTCGAATTCCTTCTCTTCGGACATCCCGATCGCATGTAGGTTACGGACGGGCACCGCTTGCGCTAACAGTCCGTGCTTGAGCGAATTTAACCTGGAGATACTCTTTCCGCGTGGCGTCTTCGGCCCCGTCGATCGGAGGGCATTTTTCCGGTTGGCTTCGCGCTTGCGCTCTGAAACGGGGCGGCGTTCTGCCCCTTTTGCCTGGGGCTCGACTTTCGGTGAGTCTTCCATGGCTTCCTCTCTCAGAAAATCTCGTTGCGCGCCTGCTTGACGCGCTTCTAGCCACGCGAACCGGATCTTGCGTTCTGATCACTGCCACCGGCAGTACTTACCGAAACAGAGATTGACGCCGGTCATCCGAGACTCTGACCGCTAGAGGCTCTAACAGAACGCAGCTATCCGATCGCACTACTTTAGTTTTTGATTTCCGGGCTCAGCCGGTACTCGGGTACTTCTTCTTCCCTGGGTCTCCGGGCTCAGCCGGAACTTGGAGGGCGAATAAAACATTTTAACGTCAAAATGTTTTACTCGAGAAGCAGGGTACTGCATCACAAGGCTCGCTGTCAAACTTTGCCAAGATTAAGACGCGGAGCTGTACCTAGAGAGTTAACGAGTCCGCTCCAGCTGCAGCAAGTCGAAGTCCCGAGCGCCCTCGCCCTTTTCGTACAGGGCCCGCCGTGCAACCAGGTTGCACAATCTTCTCCCTCGGCACCCAGCTACACTGAAGAACCCATGGCGACTATGAGGGTCGTATTGGCTGCGCCAGTTTCAGGCTCTAAGAGTTGATGTCCGCCTGTGCACCCGGGGTGCACAAACTCGCGGATCAATACCCTGTCGAAAATCAAGCCCCCGATAGGGGCGGCCGCTTGGGCGCAGCTAGGCCGGGCCAAGCGCCGACTTCGATCGAGCACGAGTATGGCCGCCATGTGTTTACAGATGTATTGTAGGCGAACATACGGCGAACGGCAATCATTTTTCGTGTTCTGCGATTTTTTGGCGATCGGATGCTGGCGTGGGCGAGAAAGGGTGAATCCCAATCCAGCAAAAGTGCGTCAACGCTAAGGTTACTAGCCTTTGATCCTGGCCTTCTGCTTCGCCACCAGTCGCTGCATGAACTTGGGACCTTCCTTCTTGTAGGCCTGTATGCCATCAGACAGGAGCAGTTCGCAAACTTGCGAAATGCTCCTCGCTTCGCTGTCTGCGATTCCCTGAATATCGTTCTTCAGGTCCGGTGAAACTCGGAACGCCAAAAATCCCTTCTTCGTCGTCACGACAACGACTATAGCCGTGTCAGAAACCCCCGGACAACCAAAAATTGGATTGCGAAGGTATAAAGTAAATGTTATCGTATGTTATCACCTTGATATACACAAATGGAGCCACTCCGGCGACGACTCGGAGGAGAACTTGATCACGCTCTGCGTCGATTGTCATCAACGAGCCCACGGTTTGGGGTAGCGGTCGCGGATCTCATTTGTCGGGTCGGAATCTGAGATCGTACGACCACATTACTCGCTAACCATCAGCAAACTCAATCCACCTGGTTAATCGATCTGCCCTTCATTTCGATAAGCCGGTTCCAGATCCACCAGTCGTTCATATTCCGGGTGGTGAACACGCAGTACGCCACGCTGAATCACCTGTTCATAGGTTGTTACCAGCACCTCGCTGGACAATCCCCAGTGTAGGGTGGTGCGCACACGCTCCAAAGCGAGCTGTCCGAGCCTCTCACGACGCAGGGGGTCGTCCAGAATCTCCAAAATCGCGTTTCCGAAGGATTCAGGGTTGTGGGTGCAAACGAACATTGCAGCCGGTCCAGCTGTGCGCCGTGATTCAAGCAGATCGAACGAGACGGTGACCTTGCCACAGCTCATGTACTCCATGATCTTTATGAAAGTTGAAAGTTGATTGATTGGCACCGGTGCGTCGGGCGCCGCGCACACATCTGCGGTAGAGAGGTATTCTAGGAGCTTCGAGTCGCCTACCCAACCGGCAAAACTAACGTATCGTTCGATGCCAAGAACACCCACCAAGTCGCGAAGCTCCTGCAAGCTATCGCCATCGCCCAGCAGTGCGAACTTCACGTCCGTTCGTCCCCGGGTGTGGATGATGTGGTTCGCAGCCTTCACAAGAGTATCCACTCCATCTTGTTTCGCAATGGAGCCAACGTAAACAACCAAGTACCGAGCAGGATCCTTCAGATATGGACACGGCGCAATGCTATTGAAATACCGCAAGTCTGGCCCATTTCGCACTATGCAGAGTTTTTCCGGTTGTACGCCTCCACGTTTCCTTGCGGTCTCGTACGCGGATTGATTTGTCACGATGACCAAGTCGGCGAGTCTGTAAGAGCACCGCTCGAGGAAGAACAGAATACTTCGAAGCGCGGTCGCCCGTTGAAACTTGAACGCCAGCAGCTCTGGACACAAGTCGTGCTGGTCATAAACAAACTTTTTTCCACAAAGCAGAAATGGTGCTGCTACCAGAAAAAACAAGTCGGGGGGATTCGCCGCATGCAGAACATCAAAACCGTCCTTCGCCCAAATCGACAAGATCAGGATAAAGCTGGCGAGCATTGCCCAACCGTATTCCAATACATAACCGAGCATGCCACCGCCCTGGAAAGGCTGCCGATACCGGTAAACCTTGATGTTATCGATTACTTCGAAACTTGAGCTGCCATCCGTCCCGCCTCGGGGACATATGACCGAGACTTTCCAGCCTCTCGTGGCAAGTGCTTCCGCTTCCTGGCGCACTCGCCGATCTTGGGGGAACGACATGTTTTCAACGAGGAAAATGACTCGTGAGTCCATCTGGGTTACCTCTGGCCCGCGGGAGGTGCAGAAACAAGGGAGGCAGAAACCAAAACAAATGTGAGTGTACGAGGGACTTTCATCGACATTGAAGCCTCAGCTGTTTGCGTTACTGATGCAAAACGAGATGGCGCGATATCGAATCCTGATGTGCACCACAGGGAGTTCCGCAGCCATTCGCGATCCGACTCAGAGGAAAACTCGATCACGGCTCTGCACGGCATGTCACGCCAGAGCACATCGCCGCTAAGGCGCCGAATCGTTTGCTCGGTCGAGTTATCCCCTACCGAGTCCATGTCGGCATTCGTTCCCTACCTCGAACCTGGATGGGAATAGTTGTTGCGAGACTGGGGGCGGCCAATGAGAACAGAATCAGCGATACAGCAAAACCCGTATTAAGTGCAGTGCTCCAATGGCGGCGTGCCGCACGTCGTCATACATACTGGCCGTCTCGTAAGCAAGGCAGAATAGACAAGCGTGAAACAGTCCCGGGGAGAAATCAAACAGGCGCACACCAGAGCGCAGCACGAGAGTCCGCAGTTTCAACCACCGCCCCAGACAAGCAAACCCACTTCCCAACAAGGCCCCGGCCAGGATGTCAGAAGGATAGTGCACGCCGAGATATACCCTCGACAGAGAGATGACCAAGATCGCGTGTGTATATAGGATAAGTCCCGCCTTCCAGCTGACAAGAAACACGCCGGTGGCAAGCGCAAAGAACAGAACCGCGTGGTCGCTCGGGAAGGAACTCCAGCGGAGCAGTATGCTGGGATCAAATCCGTAGGCCAGGCGAAGGTGTAGGCCAGGATTCCAGATTGGCCGCGCCCGATAGGGCAGGCTAAAGGCCGCGACCCGTGCCATCAAGACAGCGGGTATGCACACTAGCAGGGCGAACAGCAGACCTCGGCGTTTCTCGCCAAGCCCGTTCATTTCTTCCTTGGTTTGAAACCAGACAAAATAAAGGACGGCCACTGCGATCGTTCCCTGAACGACCTGATTGCTTTGCAGGAAATCGACGAACCTGTCGAGGGCGAACCAGCGATGCGCACAGCTGTTGAGAAACACCGTGATGATTTTGTCGAATGTTGGCATGTTCGCTCAGCCCGAACTGGAAGTGAGGGCGATTGGACAAATTGTCCACTTTACCACTTGTCCGGCAATGCCCCTCGCCCAGATAGCCGACAATAAAGCGGCGGCGGTTATCTGCTTGGGCGACATCACTAACGACGCGAGCACGAGACAGTTTAGCAACTCGTGGACCAAGCTGGTGGAAATGCTTTGCTCTGCCAACACTATCCGTCCTTCAGTTTGCTTTTGAGCACCTTACCGGCACTGTTCTTGGGAAGGGCGGGCATGAGGACTAACTCTCTGGGCGCAAGTTGAGGCAGCAGGTGCTCCTTACAAAACGCACGGAAGCAGTCCTCGAATGCGGGACAGCCAGGCATGCGCGCGACCAGAAATGCCTTGACAGCTTCTCCCAGAACCTCGTCCGGTGTGGCGAGTACGGCTGCTTCGAGCACACAGTCGAATTTTTGCAGTTGGTTCTCCACCTGCCGGCAACTGATCCGCTTGCCACCACACTTCAGGAAGTCCCTGGCACGGTCGACAATGTAAATGAACCCGTCTTTGTCTACCGTCGCCAGATCGCCAGTGTGAAGTCTTCTGTTACGAAACGTGTTTGCCGTCTCTGCCGGCTCACGCCAGTAACCCAACGCGACGTTCTCGCCTTCAGCCACAATTTCGCCGACTTCCCCCGGTTGCACTCTCAGGCCGGACTCGTCCACTACGCGCAGCGTGACACCGGGAATTCCCCTTCCCACTGAGCCAAGCTTTTTGTCGAGAAACTCCGGCGGCAAATAGGAGAGGCGGGCTGTCGCTTCCGTCTGGCCATACATGATGAAGATCTGGGTCCCGGGCAGCGCTTTCTTGAGTTCTTGAATGAATGCCGGTGCCAGATGGCCGCCTGCCTGCTGTACATAACGCAGATGAGGAAACGTCCTTTTTCGTAGGCCGGAATTTCGCAGCAGGATCTGGAAGTGGCTCGGGACTCCAGCAAATGCCGTGCATTCAGTCTCCAACATGCGCTGCAGAACTGCTTCCGGATACATGAACCGGGAATCCAGCACTAGGCTAGCGCCCACCCTCAAGTGCGTGTGGAGGAGCGATGTGCCAAAGCAGTAGTGGAAGGGCAACACCGTCATAATGCGATCGGCTTCTGTGAGTCCAAGATACTCGATGATCGACTCGGTGTTGGCGATGATATTGCGGTGCGACACCATCACGCCGCGGGCCTTTCCCGTCGAGCCAGAAGTAAACATCAGCGCGGCAAGATCGTCCGGGTCAATGTCGCGGCCGAAAGTTCGCACGCTGGGGAGTTGCGAGTCGATTGCCGTGAAGGTTGATTCGGTAAGCAGGCCAGAAAGGCCTCGAATTTCACGATCCGTGATCAAATGAGTGCCCCGGAAAAGTGACGCGTGTTTCGCCGCAAACCCGGCCTGCACAGCAACCACTTGCGACTCTGTCGCCGCGAGCACATGCGCAAGATCTTCCGGCGTCACATTCGTCGGCAGGGGTACGCAAACCAGTCCGGCATGCAAGATTCCAAGGTAGGCGCCAACCCAGAAAAATGAGTTCTCCGCTGCCAGAATGACCCGGTCACCTTTGTGGCAGCCGAGTTCGTTGAAGTAGCTTGCAAATGCCGCCGCCGCACCGTGCAACTCTCCGTAAGTTCTTTCTTCACCAAGAAGGCGCAGCGCAATACGCTGCTCTGGCTTACCTTCAAGAAGAAAGTCGGCGACATTGCAATTGGCGCGAGCCATGTTCTTTTACTGAATTCCTTGCACTTCTTCCACCAACAAAGGCGCTGAACGCAAATAACGTGCCATAGCACGCTTCGACTCGATCATTGCGTACACGCGCTGCACTTGTTTTTCGTCCATGCCGGCAACGGGAGCGAGATCAGCAGCGGGTACGCTGTTGTTCTTTCCGTAAAGACAGAGGTCCATCTTGTCGAGTGGAATCGCGAAATAGAATTCTTCCTGAGTTTGTTCAAGGGAGTAGGTGTCTGTTGTCGAGGGACGTCGCAGGATCTCCTCCGGCACTCCAAGGTGTGCCGCTAGTTGGTATACCTGGGTCTTATAGAGGTGTGCGATGGGCTTGAAGTCCGCGGCACCGTCGCCGTTCTTGACGAAGAACCCTTGATCGTATTCCAGTCGATTCGGCGTTCCCGCAACTGCATACTGGCAAAGATCCGCGTAGTAGTACTCGATCATCTTGCGTGCCCGTTGCTTGCAGTTCGTTGCCGCAACGATGCCGAGATAGGCTTCCAAACTGAGCCGTACCTTCTTTGTTTCCCCATTAGGCGACTGCACAACGATCGAGAAGATGGCGTATCGGTCCGCATCCACAAGATTCGGCAGCACGATCTTCGACTTGTAGCCCTGCCCGTACTCCGGAACCACCGTCCGAATGGCAGCATCACGCCGCTCATAACACCTCGCTCCCTTCAGGATCGGACTAATGTCTTCCACAAAGGACCGCACTCCCAAACCGTCGACTACCATCTGGCCGAGGCGAAGGCTATCCGGAGACGAGTCAGCTTCCGGGGTAAAGAGCGCCACAACGCGCTCTTTGCCTAGAGCTCTGGCGCAGAGATAGGCAACGACTGTACTGTCAATCCCGCCGGAGACGCCCACAATGGCTCCCTTGCGCTTGAGCTGGTTGAAGACCAATTCGCGAATGCGAGCAACAATCCGGTCGCTCTCCCACTGGGCATCCAGCCGCAGAATGTCGGGCGAAACAATTGAACTTGAGCTCATGGCTTTACTCCGGGAACTCTCTTCGGGTCCAGCATCACAACTCCCGCAACGGGATCTATTTTCCGAGAAAGATACGCCACGACACTGTTGATCGAGTCCATGTTCTCGGGAGTCAACTCTTCGTCTTCAACGGTGATCCCGTACGTTTCCTCCAGATGGGACACGAGTTGCAGCACGCCCGTGGAGTCGACTATGCCTTCGCCAAGAAAGGAATCATCGTCTTTAAACGCGCGCTCCTGGCCGTAGAGAAAGTTCTCCACAATGAACTCGCGTACTTGTTGTGCAACCGTACTTGCTATGGACATGTGCTTAAACCTTCTTGGTAATAGAACTTTGATGCTCTGGTCCGCACGGAGCGGGTCCCCTATCGGGATGTTGTTTTACAACTGGGCGCGGACAAGCAGCAGTCGCACCGCCGTAACCCGCCGGCCCGCTTCATATCTACCGATTTGCAGATCCGGCCCCGGCAATTCATTGAATCGAGCATCGCGGCGTCGGAACGGTGGAGTGTTTCAGCACGGCACTTCTCGGCCCACGTCGATGGATGAACTGATCCAGCAGGATCTGCGTCGACAGAATACCCACGAGAGCCATGTCGTCCGTGACGCTGTTCGCCCGGCCACCTTCGAACTTGGCTACCAGCGCCGCAACCGCCGTGTAATTGAAAATGCCGTCCCTCTTGATGTTTTCGGCAGACAGCATGTCTTGCGCATAATCTTGTGCACCTGCAAAAAAGCTCTTTCCGTCCGGCGCACGATAAGGTTGCTTGAATCGCGTCTGAATCGACTTAGGAATGAGTCCGTTAGCTGCTCGCTTCAACAAGTGTTTCTGATCAAGAACCTTCATCTTTAAGTTCGGCGGAAGCTTGGCTGCAAACTCTACAACGCGGTGGTCTAGAAAGGGGTATCTCCCCTCCACCGAATGAGCCATGGCCATGCGATCGCCCTGGGATGAAAGAATGTATCCCGGCAACAGATGCAGAGTTTCCAGGTACTCAGCCTGGTTAAATGTAGACCACAAACCGTAAGCACTCGGCAGAGAACGCTCAAGGTCAAACAGCCCATTCGTCGATTGCGTTTCCGCGCGAACTGCCTCCGACAAGAACATCTTCAACTTGGCCGTCAACCCCCAGCGTGGCAGATGGGAGAAGAAGGGACTCGCAAGGTCTTCCGAGTTGACGTGGAAGAATTTCTTCAGGTATGCGGCCGGTTGGCGCTGGATTCCATCCATGTACGGGTAGAGCCGCTTGAGCAAGAGCGGACGCAGACGCGACTCTGGTCTCCGGCCCCAGAAACGACGGATTTTCGCTTCCTTGAAAATGTCGTATCCGCCCATGGTTTCGTCCGCGCCCTCGCCGGTCAGAACAACCTTGAAGCCATCCTCGCGAACCAGCTTGGCAAGCATATAGAGCGGCGCCGGCGCAGTGCGGAGGATTGGCTGTTCGGCGTGCCAGATCACGTCCGGAAAGACCCCGGCGATGTCAGCATAGCTGCAGCGCACGTCCCTGTGTTGGGTATGCAAAAATGCGCTGGCCTCTTTCTGGTACGCACTTTCGTCGAATTCGGGATCGTCGAAACTGACGGAGAACGTCCGAAGGTTGTCCCCAACAAGAGACTTGGTCAGGGCGGTGATCATGGTTGAGTCCAGTCCCCCGCTCAGGTACGCCCCTACCGGAACATCGGACCGCAACCGGATGCGTGTCGCATCCAGCAATAGAGCCAGCAGTTCTTCGGCTAGCCTTGGTTCCTGATCATCCGCTCCCTCGTTCTCGGGTGCATACTCAAGATGCCAGTACTGCCAGATCCGCACCTGTCCATTTTCAAGAACCAGCGAATGTGCTGGCGGCAGTTGTCGGATGTTCTTGAATGCCGTCCGCGGCGGCAACGTGACCCAGAAGGTAAGTATCTGGTCAAGCGCCTTCAAGTCCAGTTCCGCTTCAACATCGGGACAGGCAAGCAGCGCTTTGATTTCCGATGCAAACAAAAAACTGTCGGCGGTCTGTGTATAAAAAACCGGCCGGACGCCCAGCCGGTCGCGCGAAACGAACAGTTTCTTCCGCAGTGAGTCCCAGATCGCAAACGCCCATTGGCCATTGAGGCGCTGCACGCAATTCTCCCCTTCTTCCTGGTAAAGATGGAGAATCACCTCGGTGTCCGACCGCGTCGTGAACCTGTGGCCTTTCTGAATCAGTTCATCCCGCAGTTCAACGTAGTTAAATATCTCGCCGTTGAACGTAATCCAGAGGCGGCCATCTGCCACGGACATTGGCTGCCGCCCGCCTTCGATGTCAATAATGCTCAAGCGAGCATGGGCAAGCCCTGCTCCGTCTCTGCTGTACACGCCTCGGTCATCGGGACCTCGATGCGCCAGCGTGCCAATCATAGCGACGAGCTGGTCGCGGTCCACGCAACCGCCGCGCGAGTTAACAATTCCCGCTATCCCACACATGTAATTTCTAGGTTTCGGATCACAGCCTGCGCGTACCGTTTGCCTCAGAGCGGCCCGAGCCATCCCGCTTTCTCACTGGTATCGATCAATTCGATATTGAGATTCCCGGCGAACAAAAACGCGATGTCGTGGTCACAAAAGGCTTCGCCGGGTTGCGGCGGCACTATCAGGCGAACTCTTTTCCTCTTCAAAATCGGAATCTCGGTGTTCAGGTCGCCACAGCGGAAGCAGATATGATGCAGCCCCCCGCCTTTGCTAGCAAAGGCAGAAACAGATGAATCGGGCTCGGAGGGCTCCAGTAGTTTGACTGTGAGCGAATCTTTCTTGTTGAGGAATACAACTCGTACCTTCTGGCGGGTATTCGTTACGATGTCGGAATTCCGCGCGTATCCAAACAACTCTTCCCACTGCCGAATTCCCTGTTCTAGCGACCGGACGACAATGCCGATATGGTCTATAACCATATAGTTCTACTCTTGGGCACTTGGATGCATCTGACGTTTAGGGTTCTAACGGCGCGCAAGCTAGTTTATCGCGCGACTCGCGACTCAGCCTTCTTATGTTGCCTGCGTTCAAGTGGACGGAGACTGGCTGAGAATTCCTGGAAACTTACGTTCACGTTTGGTGCCTTCCCCACGCGGGCGATAGGCTTCGCCGGGTTCCCCTGAGCGAGAGTCATCGGCGGCACAGAATGAGTAACCACGCTACCCGCTGTAACAACCGCGCCATGTCCTATGACGACATTCGGAAGAACGATGACACCGGGTCCCAGAAAGGCATCCTCCTCAATCACAACGTTCCGCTCCCAACCGATGAAGTGAGCGCTGATGAGAGCCTGTATACCGATGACCGCGCCGTCCTTAATCGTGACTAACTCAGGATGGGCGGTTTCAATGACCGCATCGTAACCAATCCAGACATTCTTCCCCATCTTGACACCACGCCAGCGATGGAGAAGGGGACGCAAACTCAACGCACCGGGCGCTTTGCGAGCAATCTCCTGAAGGAGCCGATTCTTGATTCCAACAAACCAGTTCTCGTTGATGTAGCTCATGGGGACCTCCAAGAGGCAACGGTGCGAAGCGCGAAATAAGCGCTTGCAAGGCAAACGTCAGCGCGTTACTTAAGCTTCCTGCTCCGGAACTCTACTTCATTCTTCTGAGAACCCTATGCACCACACTCGGTTGCGCCAACAAGGCACCAAGAGCAGAACCTAGAGAATTCGTGATGATATCGGTTGTGCCCGAGCCCCGTCGCGGGATATAGGCCTGCAGCACCTCGATCACGAAACTCAGGATTCCTCCAGCAAGAATCGTTTGGAGAACTGCTGTCTGGCGGCTCTTCGTGCACGCCAAATACGCACAAACAATGAACCCCAGTGGAACAAACCCGGCGACATTCAGCAAGACGTCATTCACGTATCTCCAATCCGCTTTGAATTCCTTCACCGGAGATTCCAACAGGACTTTATGTGGAACGGAGAAGCTTGTCGGTATTTCCAGATCTGGTCGGGAAACCACTTCGTTATGGATTTCACGGCCCGCCATCTCGGTAAAGGCGTAGCGGCTAATGGCCCTATCGAGATCTGGAGAATGGACACCCGGGTCGGTCCAGTCTCGAAAGTGCCGCAATGCGTCCGCGTGCGCAAGCTCTTTTGAGTAGATAGCCAGGCCGAGTACTTCCCCTGGCCACGGCTGATAGTCTACCGGCGAGGTTCCCATAACGATCTGACCTAACAAGTCACTTCGCGAGATCTTGAACCTGGGAAACGCCCGTGCCTGTTGTCCGTCCAGGTAGACAGCCGTCCCATTGGGCCCGGACGCAATCGTCACCAACAGAAGTTTCCCCCGGTGGAAGGCATGATCCACATCGAACTTTGTTGTTTTGGCCTTGCTTTGCGCGTCGATGACATCGTGCGAAACCAGCAAGCCATCTGTCCACTGTCGTACCAGGAATTGTCTTGGGTTGTCCGGGGTGTAAAAGCTCAAGATCGTGTACATCGATTCCGTACTAGCGGGCCGAAGCAAAAGCTCAAGGCTGCAGGATTCTCTCGCTTCGGTTTCTTCGGCTCCTAAAGGTGATTTGCTCACGACAAGACCAGTTCCGTCGAACCTAATTCCCTTTGCTCCCGTCAGCCAACTGACTCTATTCCGAGGAAAAGGGTTGAACGGCCACAGCGTGGAGATCAGGACGGCAATGATCGCACCACCGCAGAGGACTCTGAGCCTCTCCCTTCCCCGCACCGCCTCGAGTTGTTCGTTCACCGGCAAAACCTTCGCACGACACGCAAACGCTGAAGGTACTGCGGCGGCCCTGCCTGAAAAGAAAGTCGTCGACTACGAAATTCGCACTCCTTCTCGGATGTCTGGCATGTGAAAGTTTCTCTCATATGAACAAATGAATGATTCCGAGTTCCCTAAATACTGCGACCGAATGTCTGTACGATGCGGCGGGCGAGGCGCCGGCCAGCGCTCTCGAGCGCCCCACGTTGCCGGAAATGCACTCCCTGGTCAAGTACCTTGAGCTGGGCCGGTTCAAGTTGCCAGCCAGAAGCGCGGCAATTTTCTCGAACATGCTCGCTCTGATTCGCCTTGGGTATGGCGACCACAGCGTCATGAGAGATGCACCAATTGAGCGCAACTTGAGCCCGAGTTTTTCCGACTTCACCTGCCACCTGCCCTAGTATGTCATCGCGATCATATCTCTCAATGTTGTTCATGCCGAGATCGAGAGGACTGAAAGCAATAAGTGTGATCCGGTTCGTCTGACAGTACTCCAGCAAATCTCTTTCGACCGTTCTATCCACTACGCTGTACCGGACCTGAACTGAAACAATCTTGTTCTTGGACAGGGCACCCTGTGCCTGCCGAATTTCGCGCACCGAAAAATTGCTGACTCCAATGAACCGTATCTTTCCCATCTCCACGAGCTCTTCCATCGCTGCCATAGTTTCTGTGATGGGCACGAGGTAGTTCGACCAATGAAGTTGGTAAAGATCGATGTAGTCCGTGTTGAGTCGCTTGAGACTCTGCTCCGCTGACTTGATCACGTCCGCGCGCCGGAAATGTCGCGGCCTAACCTTTGTAGCCAGGAAGACGTTGTCGCGAATTCCCTTAGTCGCCTGGCCCACAACTTCTTCGGTACCGTAAGACTCTGCGGTGTCGATGAACCTCGCACCTAGATCGATGCCTGTGCGAAGCGGATGGACGCCTCCCTCGTAGTTCCAGGTTCCCAGCCCGATCTCGGGAATCTTGACGTCGGTCTGGCTGAGTTCTTTGCAGTTCATGGCATGCAAATCACTGCCCTCGCCAGCCCGTCAAAAGCCTCTCTTGAGCGCCAGGTAGGGCACCAGGAGTATTTCTGCCAAGCCAGGCATCGGGTCTTCACGGCTGAAAACGGCATCGACACTACAGTTTCTGAGGGAGCGGACGTATGTAGACAGGTCAAGGTCCTTGCCCAGATACGCCATCAGAGCAGCAGGAATGTCCGTGGTCATGCGCACCCAAGAGGCTCCGGGAATTGCCCGGGAAGGCGTTACAGGTATACCGACCTGGTCTGAGTAGAGCATATAGGAGAAATCCACTCCCACATTTCGGCCTATGCTGTGGTAACCCCAAGTCCGAGCGTTCACATCCAACAGTTTGTACTGGTTGTCCCGAGGATCGAGCTTATACTCCACCTCCACCAAACCGTAGTAATTGATGGCGCGCAGGAATTGTTTTGACAGCTCCTCGATGACAGGGGCGTCCACGGCCTCCACGTAGGTACTCGCTCTTCCAAATTGCAGCGGGTGCTGCCGTCTTCGCCGCGCCGTCATACTTCCCACAGCTTCTCCATCGCGGAAAAAAGCGCAATAAGAAAATTGTTGAGCTCCCCCCCCGGGAATGACTTCCTGTACCATCACTTCTCCGGGACCTACCAACTCAGAAGCTTTTTGGAAGAGCGTCCGCAATTCCCCATGCGTATTTGCACACCAGGCTTTGGCTTTAGTTGCGTAAATGAAATGTTCCTTGATCGCCGGCTTGATCGCAAAGGGCGGGCTCACAGAATCAAGTTCAGCCAATTGCTCGACGTCCTGCGGATAGAGGGTGCGCGGGATAGGAATGCCAAGTTCACTTGCACGCCGATATGTGTTGCGTTTATCCCATGCCCATTGGACACTCTCCCAGTCCGGAGTCGGCACCCGAAAAAATCGACTCAACTCTGATCGGTTCCGCGAAAAGGCCGCCACCTGCTCATCACGCGTGGGATACAGCACCCAACCTTCCAAGCCGAGTTTCTGGCAGAGCTCCTTTAAGCTAGTTACTAGGGAGTGCTCGTCTCTGACGTCCAAAACCGTGGCCACTTTTGTAGTGTATTTCGAAAAGCGTGAAATCGAATGCTCATCATCCACAACGCATACGGGAACCCCGTGTCGCCCAAGACTGCGAACAACCCCGAGTCCCTGGTAGTCGCCACCGAGCACAACCGCGCCGATCTTGGTGTTGTTGGGTTTCTCGGTGGTCAGTACAGCAACGGATTTTATGTATCTACTGATCATTGCGTTTGGTTGTGCCGTTCTTTCGCGCAATACAACGGACAAGCTCTTTTGAGGCAAACTCCGTTCCCGAGACAAACCCAAGCAACGGTCCAAAGCTCCACGCCGCTGGCTTACCGAGAAAATGTAGCCCGGAGACCGATGATTCTAGCCCCCGCTTCAATACGGGATAGCCACCCGCCATCTCCAATCGTCTGCGAACTTCCTGTCCTAGGAACCCGATACGGGAAACATCCACTCGAAATCCAGTTGCGAGAATCGCATGATCGACTCGTCGCTCGCTCCCATCGTCTAGGGTTAGTCGGAGCTGGCTTTCTGTAGGACTCGCACTCACTATTCTGTGTCCAAGGCTAATTGGCACGCTCGACAGGCGCGGACGCAGCCATGCCGAGCCAGCTGGCCGTATGGCCCGATAGCTCGTAAGAGCCTGGAAGCTTCTGGGAAACTTCCGGAACAGCCATGGCATCGCCACCAATTGGCTGATACCTGCAGGACCGACGTCTCTATTGGAATATAGGAGGTACGAAATCGGGCCGAGGTGATGAAGCCGCGGGTGGAGTCCCACCCAATTTAATTCCGATTGCCTCACGATGACTTCTACATCGGCACCTGCCTCACACAACAGGGCGGCTGATTCCAAGGCGCTCTGACCACCGCCGACGACGACTACGCGACAGCCCTTGAAGCAATTCAGGTCTTGATGTTCTGAGGAGTGTGAAGCCAATGCTGCGGGGACAGCATCAAACTCCGGGGGCCGACAGACAAAGGCGCCGATTCCAGAAGCAACAATTACTCGACGACAGGTAAAGGTTTCCCCGTCGGACAACGTTACGCCAAACCCATGTTCCGTAAGGTCTAAGTTCGCTACTGGGCGCCGGTCTACATTCGGGACCAATTGGCTCTGGTACCACTTTCCGTATTGCACAAATTGCTCGAGCGGTATCGGGGCAGATAACTGATTTCCAGTGGCGAGGCGGTAGGCGTCCAGAGTCGTTCGTTGTGCGGGATCTGCAATATGAGAGGCCGCCCAGTTGGACCGTAGAAACATGCCCGCCGGCATATGATTTGTCCAGAATGACATCGGCTCGCCAAAGATACGTGTCTCCACTCCTGCATCCCGGAGGTAGGCGGCCGCAGAGAGACCGTAGGGGCCAGCCCCAATCACTACTACATCACAGTGTATTTGGGGCCAATCTCTATTTGACGCACTGCGCACAGCTCGACTCCTGAGTTCCGTTCCAGAGTTCACCGCACACCCTCCCCACAAAGATGTGGAACCGCTATTGGCCATCTCCGACCGCTATCATTGCACGACACTCGCCGCCTCAAGCGTCAACTCAAGCCGGCCGCCTTTCTCACTCGCATAGGCGATGCAGGCGCGCTCCTTGCCGACACCTTCGATCCGCCAACCATCCTCTGCTTCCACAAGGCGCATCTCCGCCCGCTGCCTCCACCATCGGTTGACTTCGCTCGGGGTAGTCATCCATACGTTTTTCTCGTCCCGCAATCGAGCCAAACATCCCAGGAGAGCCTCGTACACTTCCC
>JAIQFA010000095.1 GCA_020073525.1 Terriglobia bacterium | reverse complement strand
TGGGACAAATCCAGGAGGGGCGACGCGAGTCGCCCCTCGCTTTCTTGAATGACGTTGTCTTGACGCCATGTCTTTAGCACTGGAGCCACAGCGCCTGACCGGGCCCCCACCGGACCGCAACGCCCCGCGGGAGCCGGTTCCTGGTGGACTGGTGTTGGCCCCGGCGTTGGGGCGTTTCTGGCGATTGTTCCGCCTGTCGATCTGGCGCGCCTTCGAGCACGATGCTTTCGGGACCGCCAAAGCCTCCGCGTATTCGTCCATTTTCACTTTTTTCCCCGCCTTACTTGTGCTGGGCTCGGTTCTCGCCACCCTGAACCGAGGCCAAGTCTACCTGCGCGAGATCTCCTACGCTCTTGGTACCATCTTGCCTGCGGGTAGCTCCACAGTGCTCGCCTACCTAAGAGGCAGCACAGACCGGCCGGTTGGCCTGCTCATCTCCACTTCGTTGTTGACGGTCTGGAGCGCATCCGGCGTAATCATTTCGTGGATGGATGGTTTTCGTCGTGCCTACCAGCTCCCCAAAACCTGGGGAATACTTCAGGAGCGCGTGATCGCGATTTCGCTGGTCTTGATGGCTGGCATTCCAATGACTTTCTCTACCATTCTGGTTGCCTTCGGAAGCCGCATTGAAATGCGGATTTTATTTTTCATCGGGCACGAATTCGGACCGTTCATCCTGTTGGCATGGGGCGCCATTCGCTGGGCCATCGCGATCATGACCAGCATCGCCGTGATTCAGCTTATTTATCACAATGCCGTGCCTCGTACGCAACCGTGGCACAGCGTTCTCCCAGGCGCTGTTCTTGCCACCGCCATGTGGCTGATCTCCACCGCCCTGTTTGGCTGGTACTTGCAGCACTATGCCGACTACAGCGTCATCTACGGTTCGCTCGGCGTGGGCATCGCACTGCTGGTCTGGATGTACCTGATCTCCCTGGTCGTGCTGATTGGCGCCGAATTCAATGCCATGCTCTTTCCTCGCGGACTCACGAAAGCCCCGCCTCCGCAGGTAGAGCCCTAACCTAAATAGTGTGCTAATAGTTTGCTGAAGACCGGGGTTCGTATCAGGGTATCGCTTTAGCGATACCGCAACTTGTCGACATCCAACGCCCCTTTAGGGGCTGCGTTTAGGAGCCAAGCACTGGGTACTGGGTCAATATGCGAAACCGTTAACCACAAAGGCCACGAAGGTCCACGAAGGAAACCCCTGAGACGAGAAGCCTTCGTGATACTTCGTGTCCTTGGTGGTTCAGGGTTTTCTCGGTTGCATCGTAAAACTGACCCACTACCAAGCACTGCGCTGATTTCCCCATCGCACTACATTTGCAATAAGATGATGCAAACCTTCCGCAAAGAGGACTCGCGACTTGAAAGAACGCAAACTCGATCTGGTTGAAGGAGATCTCCCTCCTTCCGCCCCTGCGCCGGAAGAGCCGTGCGAACGCCTCCGACGCGCAAAAATCATTTGCACGATCGGTCCGGCCTGTGATTCCGAGGAGATGATTCGCGACTTGATGCGCACGGGCATGGACGTTGCCCGCCTCAACTTTTCCCATGGAACCCACCCCGAACATGCCCGTCGCATTCAGCGCCTGCGCCGCGCCGCCCGCCAGCTGAAGCGATCCATCTGCATCCTTCAGGACCTTCAAGGTCCAAAGATTAGAACCGGTCGTCTGAAGGATGGAAAGCCCGTGCTCCTGAAGGCGGGCTCGGTGCTGACGATTACGCCGCGCAAACTGGCAGGGACCGCCGAGCTGATTTCCACCGATTTTGCCGGCTTGGCACGTGAAGTCGAGCCCGGCGCACGCGTGCTTTTGTCCGATGGCCGCATTGAACTCAAAGTGCGTTCCATTCGCGGCGAAGATGTGGAATGCGAAGTCCTGAACGGCGGCACGCTCGGAGAGCAGCAGGGAATCAATCTGCCCGGTGCGGCCGTAGCGATCCCAGCGTTGACCGAAAAAGACAAACTGGACCTCAAGTTCGGGTTGAAGCACGGAGTGGATGTAGTCGCGCTGTCCTTCGTTCGCTCGGCCGACGACATCCGCGAGGCCAAAAACCTGATGCGCGAGTTCGGGAAATCCGTTCCCATCATCGCCAAGCTGGAAAAGCCGCAGGCCATCGAGCGCCTGGAAGAGATTCTGGAAGTGGCCAACGCCGTCATGGTGGCGCGTGGCGATCTGGGCGTGGAAGTGCCGCCCGAGCGTGTTCCCATCATTCAGAAACTGGTGATCCAGCGCGCAGGAGTGTGGCGCAAGCCGGTCATCACCGCCACCCAGATGCTCGAGTCCATGACCGAGAACCCGCGCCCCACGCGGGCGGAGGCAAGCGACGTGGCCAACGCGATTTTTGACGGCACCGATGTGGTGATGCTCTCGGGAGAGACTGCCAGCGGCCGCTATCCGCGCGAGACCGTGGCCAGTATCGCGCAACTGCCATCACCCCCGCGCCGCCGTCGTGAGGACCATCGCTATTCCGTCGCTGAAACCATCTGCGAGTCGATCGCCCACGCCGCCGAAGATCTCCCCATGCGTGCGATCGCGGTCTTTACAGAGAGCGGCAACACCGCGCGCATGTTATCGAAACACCGTCCCAAGGTCTGCATCTACGCGTTCAGCCGCAGGCCGGAAGTCTGCAATCGTATGAATGCGCTTTGGGGAGTGCATCCGGTGCATAAGAAAGAGTGGGAGTCGGCGGAGGCAATGCTGAAGACTGCTGAAAGAGAACTGCTGCCGAAAGGGCTTCTCCGTCCCGGCGACGTGCTCGGTCTGGTTGCCGGAACAAAACTCACCTCCGGCGCTACGAACTTCATGCGCCTGCATACGGTAAGGGAAAGCGATAAAACTCGCTCCCAGCGCCGAAAGCAGAAATGATTCTGACCATGCTCATCACCAGTAGTTAACGTTTGTCATCCTGAGCGAAGCGAAGGACCTGCTGTAGACTTTTGCCGCGATGCAACCACCGATTGTGTTTGTCGATAATGCTCTAGACCCCGCTGTCCGCGGCTCTCTGCACTCGCCCGCGAATCCAAACGGCGATGCCCTGATCCTGGCTCACGGCGCAGGCTCAAATTGCAATGCCCCACTCTTGGTAGCGTTGAGCCAGACCTTTGCCGAACATGGCTACACAGTTCTGCGCTGCGATCTTCCCTTTCGGCAGGATCGTAAAACCGGCCCGCCGTTCCCGGGCAACGCAGAGCGCGATCGCGCCGGCCTGCGCAACGCAATCGCTGTGCTGGGAAAAAGTATCGCGGGCCGGATCTTTCTCGGTGGCCACTCTTACGGTGGACGCCAAGCCACCATGCTCTGCGCCGCTGAACCCGACTTGGTCTCGGGCCTGCTATTACTTTCCTATCCGTTACACCCGCCGCGCAAGCCGGAACAACTCCGCATCCAGCACCTGCCCAACCTGCAAACTCCGAGCCTCTTTGTCCACGGAACGCGCGACCCGTTCGGAAGCATTGAAGAGATGACAAAGGCCCTGCATCTAATACCGGCCAAAACCGATTTACTGAAAATTGAGGGAGCCGGTCACGACCTCGGCTTCAAAGGAAAGAGTCAGGTTCAGGAGTTGCCTGCAAGGATACTCGCCGCTTTCCAGCATTGCCAAAGCTGAGGAAATCCTCGCACCAAGAATCGCCAGCGGCGATCGGCCATCCTATAAATCGATCTTGGAAAGGCACGGCTTCACAGGCTGCGGAAAAACTTGTTTCCACGCTGAAAGTGTCACCGTAGCGGCTAAAGCCTCACTCAAAACAATGCAGTTACCGCAGCGCTGAAGCGCTGCGCCACCCAAAATCAGGTGCAGCATCGAGTTTTTCCGCAGCCTGTTCAGCCGCGCCGCTGAGGGCCGCCAAGAGTATGGGCTTTAGTCCCTGAGGGACTGTGACGTCCGCACTTACTCGGAGCCGTTGCTCTTTGGAGGTTTACTGGGCGGCTTCTCTTTGGGCTGCGGCTGGTCTGCTACGCACATGATGTAGCTTGGAGCCTTCATTCGTGGATTCGGCGGATCAACGATCTGCTGATGATAGCCCGGAGGACAACTTTGATCCGGCAGACGTTCACACCCGCTGACGCCGTAGTGCGTGACCGGCTTGCATGAGGGAGAGGATTCTTGAGCGCCCATCGATCCGAGCAACATAACCATCGCGCATGCGGCCATCCGAAACATCATCATGGGATTTTTCTCGAAAAAGCTCGGCGCCCTCAGCGTCTCGGCGGTGACCTTACCTAATTCACCCAGCCCGATTTCGATCCACCATTGGTCTTGTCGTTATCGTCGGGCGGAATGTAGTTTCCGTGCTCGTCGAAGGTGACTTTGCGGTCGTGATCCCGCATATAGACTTCGAATTTTCGCGCCGCGCGCCGCCGCTTCCAGCGGTAGTAAGAATTCCGCACGCCAAAGTAGCGTTCGGATGCCGCATAGCTGACCCCGCGAGAGGGCATGAACTTCACCCAAAGGAAGCCGAAAAGCAATCCGCCAAGGTGAGCAAAGACCGCGACGCCGCCCTGCCTGGGGTCAAAAACGGCAACGATAGCGACCACGACCCAGATGCCGACCAGGTATTTCGCCTTGATCCTGAACGGCAGAGGAAACAGAAACATTTCCTGGTCGGCGTAGAGAATGCCGAAGGCCATCAGTAGTCCGAAAATGCCCCCCGAGGCGCCAACTGTTCCGCCGTGCTCGTTCATTCCGAGAAAATGCATATAGGAGACACCAATCGTGACCAATGCGGCGCCCACGACGCAGAATGTGTAGCATTCGATGAATCGTCGCGATCCCCAGTCGCTTTCCAGGTACGCACCGATGAACCAGAGCGTGAGCATGTTGAAGAACAGATGACCGAAGCTGGCATGGAGCAGCGAGTACGTCACAAGCTGCCAGATCTCGCCCTTCATCACGAAAACCGGGATCAGCGCAAACCATTCATCCACCCAGCCCAGCCCGACGCCAAACACCCGGCGCACTACGAGCTCCAGCAGGAAGATTGCCGTGCAAGCGATAATGATGCGCTTCACCCACCCCACAAACGGGGGCATGCTGAACGAGATGGTTTGTCCGCGAGGCACTGGATTTTATCTTTCGGGCTCCGGCACAACCGGCAGACTGCGATGCCCCGCCGCATCGACGGCACGCACTCCGAATATCACATTATCCTTCGAAACCGGCAGGGTTGCACGCGCACCGCTGCTGACCGTTTGGACGTACTGCCAATCGGGCGCGTTCGTCGACCGCCAGACCACCTCGTAGGCAGCTGCTCCAGACGAGGGATCCCATGTCAAAATAGTGTCGTTATCGAGGTTTTTGGTCACCATTTTTACACTCGCAGGTGGCGCCGGAGCTGATGCCAGCGAGGCCAACGTGGCAGCGTTCAGTCGTGCCACCTGCGCCACGTAGTCGAAATTCACAAATTTCGGCAAGTCTCCATATTCGATGCCATTCTCGGTGCGTAGATTCTGATGCTGATGATTGAAATCTTCGCGGAATTCCGTGAACCGCACGGCGGCGAACCCCTGCTGGTTGAAGGAATAGTGGTCGCCCCCGCGTAGAAAGCGGTCTAAACGGAAGATGAGCAGCGGCTTCACTCCGGCATCGTAGGAGCGTCCGACATCGGCAATGTAGCGGGCAAGCTCGCGCGAACTCGAGTCGCTCTCCCCGCCGAGCATCCGGATTCGCCGGATTTCAGCCTCGGTCGCAGCCGCCGGCAGCCCTTCGGAAAACACGCGCACCACGCTCGCATCCTGTCCCGGACCGAGGTTCCCGCCCACGATGTCGTTGTTCAGGACAGCTTCGATCTTCCACCCCTGCTGCTTGGCCATCTGGGCGAAGTGCTTGCTGCCGTTCAGGCCCTGCTCTTCTCCGGCAACCGTCAGAAAAATGATCGTTGCCGGGAATTTGCCTTTGCTCAAAACCCGGGCGCATTCCAGGCTCACCGCCGTGCCGCTGCCGTCGTCGTTTGCTCCCGGAGCAGGGTCGGTGACGTTCGCGTTGTCGCTGTTTCGCGAGTCATAGTGACCGGTCACCAGCACGATGCGGTCAGCCTGTTTCGGATCTGACCCTCTCAGCACCGCATAAACATTGGTGATTACGGTCGGTTTCGGAATCCGGTCGGCCGCCTGCTCCGTAAAAGTGTCGGTCTTTACCTCGAGGCAGCCGCCGCAGTCTTTGGAATAGCGTTCGAACTCCGCCTTGATCCACTCCCGCGCCGCACCAATCCCCTTGCCCGCCTTGATCGATCCTTCATCCTGCGCCGAAATCGTGGACCGATTGCTAAAACTGACCAGCTTGTCGATCGTCTGCTGGATGCGCTCCGCGGAAACTTCTCGAATCTCGCTCGCGATCCGGCGGTCGACATGCGGGTCGGAGGCAACACGGGGCGCCGTATCTTGCTGGCCCCAGCCTCGAGGTCCTAAAGCCGCCACGGCCAGGGCGACCGTCAGGATGGCCACCAGGTTTGTGTGGAAATGCCCAAAATGGGAAGACTTAGCGATTGCAGAATTTTCTTGGCAAGCCACTTGACCTTTTCCTCGCGAAGAAACTAAATATAACAGGGAACCCTGAACGTGGAGGAAATCATGGTGTATTGTCCAGAATGCGAGACGGATCTCGACATCGACGAGGATGAGGTCGATGAGGGTGCGGTCGTCTCGTGCCCGGAGTGCGGCACGGACTTCGAGGTGATTACCGTCAATCCCGTGGAACTGAAGATCGTTGGCGAAGACGAGATCGAAGAAGACGAGGACGAAGAGGACGCCGACGGCGAAGAGGATGAGGACGAGGATTCCTGAGCACTTCAGCCAATTTTCGGGGGCGCTTCGCTGCCATGGCTTCGGCAGTGTTGTGTCTGGGGTCTCTGCTAGCCCCTGTCAGCGCGCCGGGCAAGAACCCTGAGAAGCCGAAGCCTTACGCCCTGATCTACGGAACAGTTTGGGACCCCGACGGACACCCGGTCTACGGGGTCAAAGTGAAGATCCGGCGAGCCCAGGACAAAAAGGCCCGCTGGGAACTCTATTCCAATCACACCGGCGAGTTTGCCCAGCGACTGCCCGCCGGCAAGGCCGACTACATCGTCTGGGCTGACGTCAAAGGCTACAAACTCCCCTCGGGCAAACAGTTGAAGCCCGGCGCCGAAGTACCCGTGCATATCGACGACGACGAGCGTTCCGACATCGGTCTTCATTTAGAATGGTAGAGACCGCCGTGTGGCTGGGAATCGGCGACAAGGGGTATTCGTGAAAAGGGCGACCATTGCGGCTTCACTGCTGTTTGTTGTGTTGGTGCCGGTCTTCTCCACGTTGGTTCTGGCCGCTCCGCCGCCGCAGTTGTTTGGGCGCGATTCAAAGAAAGACAAGACCCGCCTGCTCACCGGGAAGGTGCTGGACGGCGGCGACAATCCCTTGCCTAACGCGGTCGTGTACCTGACCAACACGCGCACCCGCTCGGTGAAAACCTATATCGTGGGCCCGGACGGCGCCTACCGTTTCCCGGCCCTTGAGCCTACCACCGACTACGAAGTCTATGCGCAGTACAACAACCGCAAAAGCGGCACAAAAAGCGTCAGCCAATTTGATGATCGAACCCAGGTCTATATTAGTTTGAAAATCGACACCAAAGCCGAAGGCAAATAGGCCCCTTTCGCTCTCCGCGCGTAACTTGCCGGTGTCCCCGCCCCTCCGCTACATTCATGTCTGGTTCACGCAAAAACCTCATGCCAGGAATTACCGCTACCGCGGTTGGGTTGCTGGTCGCCGGTGCCGCGATCTACGCGATCATCGTCTACAACGGACTGGTGCGCCTGCAGAACGAAATCAGCCGTGCCTGGGCCAATATCGACGTCTTACTCAAGCAGCGCCACGACGAGATTTCCAACCTGGTGGCCTGCGTCAAGGGCTACATGGACCACGAGCGGCAGACATTGGAAGCCGTGACCCAAGCCCGCGCGGCTTCGATGAGCGCGGTTAGCATTTCGCAGAAAGCTCAGGCTGACCTGGTGCTCACGGGCGCTCTGCGATCGTTGTTTGTCGTGGCAGAGGGCTATCCGCAGCTTAAGGCCGACCAGAATTTTCTCGCGCTGCAGAATCGCATCTCCGAACTGGAGGAGCGAATCGCCGACCGCCGAGAGTTTTTCAACGACGGCGTCAACACCTACAACACCCACATCGCGCAGATCCCCGAAGTCTTCCTGGCGCGGTTAATGAAGCTGCAGCCGCAGCAGATGTTCCGGGTGAGCGAGCAGGAGCGGCAGCAGGTCGAAGTGAAACTGGCAAGAGGACAAGCCACCGCGTAGCCCTCGTTTCGTATCAGGGCATCGCTTGAGCGATGCCGTAACGTGCTCAATTTCAAATGCCCCTTTAGGGGCTGGGCATCGAAACCAACCGGATTGTGCTCACAGGATCGACCGCACGACTCCGCCATCGGCTCTGAGCGCGGCGCCATTCGTGGCCGAAGAGAGCGGACTGCAGAGGAACACCACCAAGGGTGCCACTTCGTCCGGACGCGCGAAGCGCCGCAGCAACGAACTCGGGCGCACGCTGCGAAAGAACTCAGCCTCAAATTCCGTTTTTGTTTGGTTCGAAGCCGCTGCCAGACGATCGACAAATTTATTCGCACCTTCGGAAGCTGTAGGCCCGGGCAGCACAGCATTCACGGTGACGCCCGTGCCCGCCGTGGTCTCTGCCAGACCACGCGATATCGCGAGCTGCGCCGTTTTTGTCATTCCGTAGTGAATCATCTCGGCCGGAATCTGCACCGCCGATTCACTCGAAATGAAGATAACGCGTCCCCAGTTCCGCTTCCTCATGCCCGGGAGATACTGCCGGCTCAAGCGAACGCCGCTCATGACGTTGACTTCAAAAAAGCGAAACCAGTCTTCGTCGGAAATCTGATCAAAAGGCTTGGGCTCAAAAGTAGCCAGATTGTTGACAAGTATGTCGACATCGGAGAGGCGTTGAATCGTGGCACGGACTCCGTCGATGTTACCAAGATCGGCGGCGAGACCCTTCACTCTAGCCTGCGGATGCGAGGTGAGAATCGACTTGATCGCGTGCTCGACCCGCTCTTCCGTCCGCCCGTTGACAATGACGTCTGCGCCCTCTCCAGCCAGGGCCTCTGCGATCGCATATCCGATTCCTGCCGTCGATCCCGTCACCAGTGCGCGCTTTCCATCCAGTTCCAAATTCATTCTGGTTTGGATGACGCCGGTTTCGATGTGGACTCATGCTCGGCGAGAACCTGTCGAAAGTCGTACAATTCCTTTCTGTTACACCTCATCGAAATCCAATTGGGGATGTTCTCCAATGAGCAGAATAGCGATTGCTACGCGGTTGACCATGGTTTGCTGTTTGCTCGCGTTCGACGCCCCTAACCTCTGGGCAAGCGCGGCGGCAGGCTTGTTTGAGGATCACGCGGATGTGGGAAGCGTTCTCCATCCGGGAGCTCTCGTATACGACCCGGCCAAAGCAACTTATACCATCAGCGGGAGCGGCTCGAATATTTGGTCCACCGCTGACGCCTTCCATTTCGTGTGGAAGAAAGTTACCGGCGACGTCAGTCTCGCGGCCGACATCTCGTTCCTGGGCAGCGGGGGAAACGAGCATCGCAAGGCGGTACTGATAGTTCGCCAGAGCCTCGATGCAGATTCTGCCTATGTTGACGTAGCTCTCCACGGCAACGGCTTGACAGCGCTGCAATACCGCGACGAAAAAGGCGCCGTGACCCAGGAGATTCAGTCGAACGTGGCCGGCCCCAAGCGGTTGCGCATCGAAAAACGGGGGAATTTCGTTTATCTGTTTCTGGGAGAGTCGGGCAAGGATCTGCGCTACTCCGGCGCGTCCATGCGCGTCCCCCTGCAGGATACTTACTATGTTGGGATCGGGGTCTGCTCCCACGACAAAGACGCGATGGCAAAGGCGGTGTTCGCAAACGTTGACTTGGCGGAAGACTTGCCCCCGGTGGCGAAAACGATGCTCTACAGTACGTTAGAAAGAGTTGCCATTGCGTCGACCGACCGGCAAGTGGTGTATCTCGCGCCCGAACGTTTTGAAGCGCCCAACTGGACCCACGACGGCTCGTCGTTTCTCTTCAATCGCAATGGCCGCATCTACCGTTTACCGGTAGCCGGTGGAGAGCCCGCACTGATCGACACCGGATTCGCCAACCGTTGCAACAACGACCATGGCATTTCACCCGACCAGACTTCGCTGGCCATCAGCGATCAGTCGCAGGAGGACAACCGCTCGATCGTCTATATCGTTCCCATCGGTGGAGGAACGCCGCGCCGCATCACTGAGAAATCGCCGTCGTATTGGCACGGCTGGTCGCCCGACGGCAAGACACTGGCATTTGTGGGTCAGCGCAATGACGAATTCGATATCTACACCATCCCGATCACCGGCGGAGAAGAAACGCGCCTGACAACCGCCAAGGGATTGGATGATGGCCCCGAATATTCTCCTGACGGAAAATACATCTACTTCAATTCCGAGCGTACCGGCCACATGCAGATCTGGCGTATGCGGGCCGATGGGAGCGAGCAGGAACAGGTCACTTTCGGAAACCAGAACGACTGGTTTTCCCACATCTCGCCCGACGGCAAGTGGATGGTCTTTGTTTCTTTTGAACCCGACGTGAAGGGCCATCCCGAGAACAAAGACGTGATGTTGCGCATCATGTCGCTCAGCGACAAAAAAATCAGTGTCCTAGCCAAGCTGTTTGGAGGCCAGGGCACCATTAACGTACCCTCCTGGTCGCCCGACAGTAAAGAAATTGCCTTTGTCAGCTTTGCGCTAGTGCCAGACGAGGGCGCTGGCAAGAAATGATGGTGTTGATGTGCTCGTGTGGTAGCGGGGCTTTGCCCCGCGAAACGGGGCGGAGCCCCGTCACCACACATTCAGCAGAAAGATAGCCAGGCGCTTTTATGCCGAATCGTCGCGAGTTCCTTCAGTTATCGGTCGCAGCTGCCAGTGGCCTGGCTGCGACCCGGTTGGTCGCCGCCGAGCGCCGTTCTCTCGGAGTCCAGTTGTATACCGTGCGCCAGGAGGCGGAGCGCGATCTCCCCGGCGTCCTCCAGGCCGTCCGCAAGATCGGCTACACCGAGGTCGAGACCTACTGGAATATTTATGAGCATCCCGCCGCGGAACTACGCCGGATGATCAACGACCAAGGCCTGAGCGTCCCCAGCGGGCACTTCAACTACGACGGGCTGGAATCGAAGATCGACTACGCAAAGACGCTTGGGGTCGAATATGTCATTTGTCCGATGTTGCCCGAGAGTATGTGGCTCACTCTCGACGGTTACAGGCGAGCTGCCGACCAGTTCAACCTCTGGGGCGAAAAGATTCATCAGGCCGGCATGCAGTTCGGATTTCATAACCACAACTACGAGTTCCGTCGTTTCGGGGACACCACCGGATATGAAGCCATGATGAAACGCTGCGATCCGAAACTCGTCGGCATCGAGATGGACTGCTACTGGATTGCGCAGGCTGGTGGGAGCGCACTCGAAATGTTTCGGCAGTACGGTAACCGCATCAAGTTACTCCACCTGAAGGACCGCAAGCCCGGATTCCCGACCACGCAGGTGAAAGATGCGGCAGCAGAACATTTCACCGAAGTTGGAGCCGGCACGGTTCACTGGCAGGAGATTCTGGCGACAGCGGAGAAGAACGGCGTAAAGCACATGTTTGTCGAGCGCGATTCCGGCGATCTTCCAGCCATGGAGAGCCTGCGAATCAGCTATCAGAACCTCCAGAAGATCATATGAAACACGAGTAGAGACGGGGCTTGCCCCGTCTTGCTGCCGAGAGAGACGCGGCAAGCCGCGTCTCTACCGCGAAATCGGAGCGAACGAAAAAGGCCACCGGGAATGGTGGCCTTATCTTTCTCGATGTTCGCTGGAACTAGTTGCTATCCCCGCCAGCCCGTTTCCACGAGATCAAATCCCCGATGGTTGTGCTGGTTGAAGACGACGAAGCCGGATGCTTGTAAGACTCAACTTCCTGCCGCGACGCTTCTTCACCGACCGCCCGGATGCTCAGGCCGACCTTCTTCTCTTCCTGATTCATCTTGATGATCTTGAAGTCGAACTCCGCGCCCGGTTCCAGGTGCATCGGTTGCCCGTTCCCATCGACCGCTTCCGAGTTGTGGCACAGGCCTTCGATGCCTTCGGCAATTTCGACAAATGCGCCGAAGTTTGCCACCCGCAGGATCTTGCCATGCACGATGTCGCCAATGCGGTGCTGCGCGAAGAATGAATCCCAAACATCGGGCTGCATCTGCTTCACGCCCAGCGAAAGACGCCGCTTATCCGGTTCAATGGCCAGGATGACGGCCTTAACCTTGTCGCCCTTCTTCAACACTTCAGAAGGATGCTTCACGCGAGTCGTCCAACTCAAGTTGCTGACATGTACCAGGCCATCGATACCATCTTCGATTTCGATGAAAGCGCCAAACTCGGTCAAGTTGCGCACCCGGCCCTCGACCGTCGCTCCCACCGGATATTTGTCGTGCAGCGTGTCCCAGGGGTTGGACGCAAGTTGCCGCATGCCCAGCGAAATCCGGCGTTCGGTCGGGTTCACGCTCAGCACTACGCAATCAACCTCGTCGTTCACGTTGACCAGCTTCGACGGATGCTTCATCCGTTTCGACCAAGTCATTTCGCTCACGTGGACTAGTCCTTCAATTCCCTGCTCCAGTTCGACGAACGCTCCGTAGTCAGTGACGCTGATCACGCGTCCGTGAACGTGCGCGCCCACCGGATAGCGATGCTCCGCATCCAGCCAAGGATCAGGAGTGAGCTGTTTGAAGCCCAGCGAGACACGCTGCTTTTCCTTGTCGTACTTCAGCACCTTGACTTGAATCTGGTCGCCAACGTTGACCAGGTCACGCGGGTGAGTCAGGCGCCCCCACGACATGTCAGTGATGTGCAGCAGCCCGTCAATTCCGCCCATATCGACAAACGCCCCATACTCAGTCAGGTTCTTGACGATGCCGGTGAGGACGCTGCCTTCTTCAAGGTGCTCGAGCGTCTTGCCGCGCTTCTCATTCTGCTCTTCTTCCAGAAGTTGCTTGCGCGAGACCACGATGTTGCCGCGCTTCTTGTTGAGCTTGATGATGGCGACTTCCATCGTCTGGCCCTTCATGCCGTCCAGATTCCGGATCGGACGCAGGTCCACCTGCGAGCCTGGCAGGAAGGCGCGCGCCCCATGAATGTCGATGGTCAGGCCGCCCTTGATGCGTTCCACGACGATGCCCTTAATCGGCTTCTTCTCGTTGTAGGCGCGCTCAATTTCATCCCATGAACGCAGCCGCTGTGCCTTCAGGTGCGAGAGGTTGATGTAACCCTCTTCGGTCTCGCCCTTGTCCCGCATCACGTCGATCTCGTCGCCGGGCTGGAACTTCGGCTTGCCCTCGTGATCGAGAATCTCTGCAATCGGCGCCATGCCTTCGGATTTCGCCCCAATGTCGACGACCACGTGGGTCGCGGTCAGTTTGACCACCGTGCCCTTAATTACGTGATCCTCGCCAACCGCTTCTTCGGTCTGAGTCTCGAAGCTTTGAAGGGCGGCGGCGAAATCATCGCTGCTCGTCCCGGCATTTTCGGAAGCCGAACTTTCGGGAGCGTTAGGTTCGGGAGCGTCGCTGTCACGAGCTTCGTCTTTGTGAAGGTCAGGGGCGGAAGCCTGTAGTTCCGCAGGAGAGGGTTGTGCGTGCTCGGGAGCGTCAATTACGGCCGAGCCGCCGGGGTGGGTGTCGTGTGAAGTTGTCATGGGTTCAATGCTGGATTCAAGGTTGCGGGCTGTACTATCGTCAAACAAATTCATAGCCTCAGAATCGACGCGTCGGTGCGCGATTCGTGCGGGACGTGGCGTAGCGGACTGCTGGCGTGGTCATTAAGTTGCGTTGAGGCCGACCTGGCGGACGACCCTAGGACAATTCCAGCTGGTTCGAAACCGCGTCCAATAGGGACTCTCCGACTATAGCAATGGCTTTGGAACAGTGTCAAACGCGATTCCCGCCAATGGCCCAAGAATTTACAGACTTGTCATACTGCGTGGGGCCACGGGCTTCGAGCAAAACCGTAACCACAAAGGCCACGAAGGTACACGAAGGAAGCATTTGTGACCAAGAAGCCTTGGTGATACTTGGTGGCCTTTGTGGTTCAGGGTTTTGTGCTGCAGCTGAACCTGACCCAGCTCGCGGCTCGCAGCGTATTTCTGCTACCCTCGCCCCATGGACCATCTCTGGAGTCCCTGGCGCTACGCCTACGTCACTGGGGCCGACCTGATATCGGGCTGCATATTCTGCGATGCTCCCAAACAAAGCGACCAGCAGGCCCGTATTGTCCATCGCGGGGCACATTGCTACGTCATTCTCAATACTTATCCCTACACGAATGGGCACGTCATGATCGTCCCCTACGCCCATTTGGACGAGTTACAGAAACTTCCCACCGATGCCGCCCACGAAATGATGGCGCTGACCCAGAAGATGGAGACTGTTCTCCGCAAGCTCTATGTACCCGACGGCATCAATCTCGGCATGAATATCGGCAAAGCCGCGGGAGCCGGCGTGGCCGGACACATCCACATGCACATCCTGCCGCGCTGGGTCGCGGACGCCAATTTTGTCAGCGTGATTGGAGAAACGCGAGTGCTGCCCGAGTCGCTGGACGTGACGTGGGAGCGGATACGAACAGCATCTGCAATTGGTGATTTGTAATCGGTAACGGGCAACCCGGCAAGCTATGTCTCATCGCCTTCAAGGGGATTCGGCAATCGATTTGGCAATATCGCGTCGGAACCCGAAGCACACTCCGGTCGATTATCTAGTCGTAGATCGCAACTTTTCAATAATCGATCTCAGCTCCGCAACGGCTGCCCCATCCATCTCCCCCGGTCTGTTTACGAGCGGACTCAGCTTGTCGCAGCGTTTTCTATCGGGCTCGACTCTAGGATCTATTTGTCTATTAGATGCGAAATCATCCCACTCTTCGGGATACGAGCTTGCCTCCGCCAAAAAGCGGTCGATAACTTGTGCCGCGTCCTTGGGGCTCATGTCCTTTTTCCACTTCCCAGAAGCATCTTTCGACGCAAACCATGTGGAAGGAGGCCAAAGATTTATGTGAGGGTTACCCTTGCTTTTCCACTTCCTGATAGCAATCCCTTCTTTGCGAGAACTACAAAATTACAAATCACCAATGACAAATTTCCTATCACTTCAGCTCTCTCCCAAAGAACTCCTCCGTCGCCCCGTACGCCCGAATCCAGCTCTTCCACATCAGGAACCCATGAATCTCATCCGGGAAGACCAGTTCCTCGACGTGCACCTTTTGGGCGCGTAGACGCTGCAACAGATCGACCGTCTGTGAGAACGGGACATTGCGGTCGTCGTCCCCCTGGATCAGCAGCACCGGCGACTTCCAGGTCGAAATCGCCGCATTGGGGGACGACTGAAATGCCAGCTTGACGGCGGCATCGTGATCGGGCGCATCCGCCGGGATTTCCTCTCTGAAGTCCGACCAATCATGCACGCCGTGCAAATCGACTCCTGCAGCAAACAAATCGGAGTCATGCGCCAGCCCCATCGCGGTGAGGTACCCGCCATAAGATCCACCCCACAGACCAATTCGCTTGGCATCAACAGTCGCCAACGTCTGCAGATATTTTCCCGCCGCCACGATGTCCCGGTATTCGCCACCGCCACGCGGCCCTCCATCTTTCGTTTCGCGAAAGTGCCGCCCATACATAATGCCGGTCCGATAGTTGACCGACAGCACCACATATCCACGGCTCGCCAGATACTGATTCATGGCATACGCGTTGTGGTAATAGTCCATGTAATGAAAGCCGAGCATCATTTGGCGGATCGAGCCGCCGTGAATAAAGATCAGCGCGGGAGACGGGCGGGGCGCCCGTCGCTCCATCTTCGGCTCGAACAATTGCCCGTGAATCTCCCACCCGTCCGCAGCTTTGAAGATGACCTGTTTCGGAGTGACTAGCTGGGACGAGGGGAAGTCCGCGGGCAGCACAGCTTTTGCGATCATCGCGCGTCCCTTCGCCGTGACGACGTAGGGCATTGCCGGACTCGTGGCCGTCGAACCCAAACACACTAGCTTCCCCGCGATTTCGAGCGGCGTCCACTCCATCGTCTCGCCATGAGTGAGTGCCTCCGGTGTTCCGCCTTCAACCGGGACGCGCCACAAATGGCGGCGGTCAACCTCTTGAGGATCAGAGTCAGCCTGATTGGAGGAATAGATGACGGAGGCTTTATCTAAGCTGAGCGCGACGTCTTCGGTTTCAAATTTTCCTGGAGTCAGAAGCGTGGCAGGGCCACCCGACGTCGCAACCGAATAAAGATGGTTCCACCCGTCTTGTTCGGAAGAGAACACGATGCGATTTTTTGCTGCAAATTGAAGCGACCCATCTTCGGTCAATTCCGGCAACGAGTCATCCAGGCCCAGTCCGCCCTTCCATATCTCGTGCGCGGAATCATTCGCGACGTCATATACCCAAATTCCCCAGGGCAGCGGCAACTGGGGAATCAAAGGCTGCTTCATCTCCTTGCCCACCAAGCGCACGAAGGCGATCTTGCTGCCATCCGGTGACCAGCGCGGGTACCGGTCGCGGTCAGCACTGGGCGAAACGTAGCGCAGCGTGTTGCGGCCAAATTCGTAAATGACGACAAAACTGTGATCGCCGCGATCGCTGACAAACGCAATCTTCTTCCCGTCAGGCGACCACTTCGGCTGCGAGTTATTGCCGCGCGCGAAGGTCAGCGCCTTGGCCTTGTCTTTGCCGGAAATCGGCGCAATCCATATCTGCTTCTTCGCCGACCACACCGCGAACTCGCCACTCGGAGATATCTGGATGTCCTCGCATCCCTCCTCATCGCAACCCATGTCGCCAAGCAAGCGCGGCCCGCCCTTCTCCACATCCGCTGCCCATACCTGCTGCACGCGCTTCTCGACGCCGCTCGTCGGATCGGCGATTTCGCCAGCCCGGTTAGCCTCACTACCCCGGGCGTAGACGACCGTCCGTCCATCAGGGGTCAGTTTGAGCGCAGCAAGAGGCATCCCGTCGTCTCCGACATAGTGCGTGACTTGCCGTGCCTCAAAATTCGGAGCGTCCGCGATCCACACGTTGTGTTCACCCTTCACGGCAAACACCCACGCAATGCGTCCGGCATGGTCGTTATTAGATTGGTCGGCCACAAGATTCGTCGGAAACGGCGAACTCAGCACCTGTTCCAGCGAGAAGGCGTGAGGCGCCGCCTGCGCGGAACAGAGAAATGTAGAGGAACAAAGCGACAAAACGCAGACGCACGACAAGGCGGAAAGCCTTCGAATTCCCATGCGCCGCAGAGTACGTGAAACCGGGCGCAATTGACAACTGCACCGCTCCCTCTCTCGAAGGTAACCCTGCCGCAGGCAACCTCTGTTTAACCCATACCAGACAACAGCTAAACTACCAAGGCCGGGTCTTCATGAAGAGATTTGCAGCCATTCTCGTGTTTTGTGCGTCGCCGCTCTTGGGCCAGAGCAATAGCGGCGAACTGCGCCTCAAGGTGACCGATCCGGCCGGTCTCGGCGTGAGAACCAACGTTCAGATTGTCAGTCGCGCGAACCAGTATCGCAACACCCTGGAGACCAGCGATCAAGGCAGTCTGGACGTGCAGCGCCTGCCTTATGGCCTCTACCAGTTGGAAATCCGGCAGCCAGGTTTTGCCGTCACAACCGAAGCTGTCGAAATTCATTCCTCGATTCCCACCGAACACACCATCCAACTCCAGTTGTCTTCGGTGACCGAATCCGTCACCGTCAATGCGGCCAACACGTTGATCGACCCCGATCAAGCCGGTGCCATCAGTCAGATCGGCTCCGACGTCATCAAGGACCGGCTCAGCTCCGTTCCCGGCCGCTCCTTGCAGGACTTGGTGAACTCGCAGCCCGGCTGGCTCTACGAAGGCAATGCCGTCCTCCATCCGCGCGGCTCGGAATATCAGACTCAGTTTGTGGTCGATGGCATCCCGCTGACCGACAATCGTTCCCCCAGCTTCGGACCTGCGATCGAGGCGGACGACGTGCAATCCTTGAGTATCTACACCGCCGGCATCCCCGCCGAATATGGCCGAAAGATGGGCGGTGTGATCGAGGTCAACACGCTGCAAGATTCACAAGCAGGTTTCCACGGCCAGGTAGGGCTTTCGGGCGGCAGCTTTGATTCGGCCGGAGCCTTCGCCCAGGGGCAGTACGCCTGGGAGAGGAATACGCTCGGCGCCAGCGCCAGTGGCAGCATGACGGATCATTATCTGAATCCCGTAGTCCCGCAGAACTACACGAATACAGGTACGCTAGGCGACTTTTCCGTCAACTACGAGCACGACCTGACGTCAAAAGATCGTTTGCGATTCATCGTTCGCCACGAAGTTTCGCGCTACGAGATTCCGAACGAACAGGTGCAACAAGCCGCCGGCCAACGCCAAACGGCCGACAACATCGAGACCATCGGAATCGCTTCCTTCCAGCACACATTTTCGTCGCATGCGGTGGCCGATTTTCGCGGGATGGTCCGCGACAACGCCAACGGTTTCAACTCCAACGCGAACTCGACCCCGATCGAGGTTTTTCAGCAGAACTCGTTTCGCGAAGGTTATTTCAAGGCCACTACAACCGTTGATCATGGCCGGCACGAATGGAAGTTTGGGGTCGAATCGGATAACACATTTCTAAACGAGAATTTCAACTACGTCATCACTGATCCGACGCGATTTGATCCCACCACGCCTCCAGTCTTCAGCTTCCTCGGAAACCGGCCCGACCTTGAGCAATCCGCCTTCGTGCAAGACCGGATTCTTCTCAAAAACTGGACCATCAGCGCCGGTCTGCGTTGGGACCACTATCAACTCTTCCTGAACCGCCAGGCGCTCGGTCCGCGCTTCTCTATTTCGCGCTATTTCCCCTCCGCGGATCTTCTATTGCGCTTCTCGTATGACCGCGTTTTCCAGACTCCATCGTTCGAGAACATCCTGCTGTCGAATTCAGTTCAATTCGGATCCCTCGACCCGAACTTCCCCCGGCTACCGGTCGAACCCTCCGAAGGAAACTACTACGAAGCGGGCGTAACCAAGGTGTTCGGCGGAAAGATCAAACTGGACGCCAACTATTTTCGCCGGCTGGTAGCTAATTTTGCCGATGACGATCAGATCGCAAACACCGCCATCAGCTTTCCGATTGCGTTCCGGAACTCCGTGATCTACGGTGCGGACGCGAAACTCGAACTGCCCGATTGGCGGCGCTTCTCCGGCTTCTTGAGCTATTCCTATACCGTCGGCAACGTCTGGTTTCCGGTGACGGGAGGCCTCTTCTTAGGTGGCGTCGGTGGCGCGCCGCTCACCGGACACTTCCCGGATTCGCAAGATCAACGCAACACCGTTCGCGGACGCCTGCGCTACCAGGTCACGCCGCGCCTCTGGATTGCAGGCGGATTTCAATATGACACCGGCCTGCCTTTTGATTTTGAGTGCGATCCGAGTTTAACTCCTGAACAATGCATCTACGGACCGGGCGGACCAGCCCAGACATACGGACAGGCCGTCGTGAATCGCATCAACTTTGCCCGCGGACGCATTCTCCCTTCGTTCCAAGTCAATGCCTCGGCCGGCGCGGAAATTTACAAATCGGACCACGTGACTACGCGGTTTCAGATCGATGGACAAAACCTCACCAACATTCTCGACGTCATCGATTTTGGCGGTCTTTTTTCCGGCAATGCCATCGGACCGTCGCGGAGTGTGGCCCTCCGCCTCACCACCAGCTTCTAAATTTTGATGGTGCAGGTCCGCGCCGGACCGGCAACCATGGGTCCTTCCAGGTAAAAGTAAAAAGCCACGCTCTGGTGGAGCGTGGCCCAGTACCATGACCGCGTAATCCAACCCTTGCTGGTGGAGAGCCGGGCGCCCCGCCCGTCCCTTCACCGTGGACTCACCCCGTGGCCACGGTACCAACTCGTGTTCACGATGACCGCAGGCAACGCCCCGCGCTAATCGTCAGTAGAAGTGCTGCGGCCACGACCGCGCCGGCCTTCGTTCGGTTTCGACTCTCATGGGAGTGCATTGCTGAACTGCCTTTCCCGGAGCGCGGCCATCGGCTCCCGTTAAGGTTGGTGTCGCGCAATCAGCTTCGCTGGGGGCGTCGCGGGCCGAGAAGTCTTGATCGCTGAATAGATTGCACGAACGTGACACTGGTGTCTCGCACGAGGCCAACACCGCTCCTCGCAACAGGAAGAGGAGGAAGTCTCAGGGTGCTTCAATGGGGTTGCTCTGCCCGAGGCGGCGGTGCGAGCTACGCCTTCCTGAACACGGGTGCCAGTGTCACAGAAACGCGCATTGGATTAGTTCATCGGGCGCGGAATCGTCCGATAGATCAGCTTGGGGAGGGAGCGAACTCGAAGAGCTACAAAACCCATTTTCTAGACGCTTTCGGTTCAAAATCAGGCGGCGATCATAGCCCGGGTGCCTTTCGTGAGTCAAGTTTATTTTCTCGATCGGGAGAAACTGTTTCCCGCATCATGAGTCTGCTCAAGCCGCGCGCCGTACTCGGTCTTTCCGCATCCACATCCACGCACTCGAGACGATGTCGGCGAGAGTGTATTTCGCTGACCAGCCGAGCATGCGGTAAGCCCTCGCCGGATCGGCCACCAGAACCGGAGGGTCGCCTGGACGCCGCACCCCCGGCGTTCGCCGAACCGGCCGCCCAGTAGCGCTTTCCGCCGCCTGAATAATTTCGAGGACGGAATATCCGCGCCCTGTGCCCAGGTTGAGGGCTAGCGATTCGCCGCCTTTTTCGTGACTCCCGTTTTCCAGGTATTGCAGCGCTCGCACGTGCGCGTCGGCAAGATCGTTCACATGAATGTAATCGCGAACGCAGGTGCCGTCCGCCGTAGGGTAGTCGTCACCGTAGATATGCAGTCCCGTTCCATGCGCGGAGGCGGCAAGCGCCAGTGGAATCAGATGCGTCTCCGGATCATGGATCTCGCCAATCTCGCCGCTCTCATCGGCTCCCGCGGCGTTGAAGTAGCGCAGCCTCACCGAGCGCAGTCCGTAGGCGCGCGCGTACCCTTGCAGCGCGTTTTCGAAAAAAAGCTTCGATGCGCCGTAAGGATTGACCGGCTCGCGCGACGTTTGTTCAGTGATTGGAATTTGCTCTGGGATGCCGTACACCGCACAACTCGAGGAAAATACGAAACGGCGAATACCGGTGTCCAGCACCGAATTCAGCAGGCTGAGCGATCCGAGCACATTGTTCCGAAAATATTTGCGCGGATTCTCGACCGACTCTCCGACGTAGGCATGAGCGGCAAAGTGCATCACCGCGTCCACGCGCGCCAGCACTGGCCGGAGCCGCGCTTCATCGGCAATGTCGCCCTCCACCAGTTCGAAGCCCTGCGCCAGCCGGCGGTACCCAGTCGAGAGGTTGTCGTAGATCATGACCTCATAGCCGGCCCGCCGCAGCGCGCGCGCCGCATGACAGCCAATGTAGCCTGCTCCGCCCGTTACCAGGATTGCCAGGAGAAACCTCGCATGAGTCCACGATCAGAATGTCTCTAGATCATGTTGCCGCGAGAAGCAGTTACTCCGAGGTGATACCCATCACTCTCCGTTTGTGACAGAGGGTTGCAACGCTGTGGACGAGCCATCGACTAGCCGCAAAGCGGCGCAAGAATGCAGCCCACGGCGTGAGCCGTGGGTATGCAAGTAAAAAATGAGTCAGCCCCAACGGGGCGAAAGAAGAGTTCTCCCCAGACTCGTCAGTCCCGACTGGTGTAGAATCTGAAAGTCGGACCCCACGCTGCCCACCTCGGCAGCGGATTCCATCGGGACGTAGCGCAGCCTGGTAGCGCACTTGCTTGGGGTGCAAGGGGTCGCGAGTTCAAATCTCGCCGTCCCGACCATTC
>JAIQFA010000094.1 GCA_020073525.1 Terriglobia bacterium | reverse complement strand
GTGATCCCGGTCTTCGCGGCTGCTTTATCGACCGTTGCCGTATTCGATGTAGTCATCAGATCTTTCCTCTCTCCAAACTGTCATCCTGCGCGGCGGAGTCGAAGGACCCCTACTCTCTCTTAACCTGCCCGCATTGTCGCGGCGGAGTTCTCAGCAGAGACTGGAACGAAATATCGATAATGATAAATATTTATAGTTATCGATCTAAGCCGCTTCGCTCGGCCCGCTCACCGCGCGTGCCTGGCGATCGAGAATTTCCTTGGCCAGACGGATATAGCTCTCCGCCCCGCGCGAGCGCACGTCGTAAACCAGCGCCGGCAGCCCGTGGCTAGGAGCCTCCGCCAGCCGAATGTTCCGCGGGATCGTCGTCGTGCACAACTTCTCCCCGAAGTATTTCTTCAGCTCCTCGGCGACCTGCTGCGCCAGGTTCGTGCGCTCATCGAACATGGTCAGCACCACGCCCTCGACGGTGAGCTTAGGATTCAGCTCGACCCGTATCCTCTCAATAGTGTCGAGCAGCTCCGATACGCCTTCCAAGGCAAAGTACTCCGCCTGCATCGGGATGAGGATGCCATCCGCCGCAACCAAGGCGTTCAAGGTAAGCAGGTCGAGCGCCGGCGGACAGTCGAGCACGATGAACTGAAAGCGGTCCAGCAAGCTGGCCAGGGCATCGCGCAGACGATACTCGCGGTGATCTCCGCTGACCAGTTCGATGTTGGCACCGATCAAATTCTTGTGCGAGGGAATCAGCCAGAGCTGCTCAAGCGCGGTAAGCTGTAGCGCTTCCTCGGCCGAGGCCACGCCCATGATCACGTCGTAGATGCTGATACGGTCCGGATTCTTCACCAGGCCGAGACCACTGGTTGAGTTCGACTGCGGATCGCAGTCTACCAGCAGCGTGTTGACCTCGGCGGCGGCTAAAGAGGCAGCTAGGTTGATGGCGGTCGTAGTCTTGCCGACGCCACCCTTCTGGTTGGCAACTGCGATGATGCGTCCCATGATTTTACTTTCTGTGCGTTGCGCGCCAGAATATGCGAACGCATGGGCGAAATCAATGCCAGGTTTTTGTGCAAGTGCGGTCGTTTGTGCATAAGTGGGATGAATGTTTCACGTGAAACACTGGGCGGGCCCAGTCGAGCCTATCCACAAATGTGTTTCACGTGAAACATACGTTGGCTGGCTTGGAAGGCGCGTGCGGGAGTGTTCTGGTGCAGAAACTGAAAAGTGTTTCACGTGGAACACTCCGGTATAGTTCATCTCATAACGATAACGAGATAAATTTCTTCCACTTGTTCAGACAAACACCGCCTCAAATTGGTTACAGGTTCCACTTTAGTCGAGCCACAGGACCATTTTCCCACTTCATTCGCGTACACCAATTGATAATACCCTTGCATGGGACTGGGGGATTGGGATTGGGGGGTTCCATTTCACTCCAGTCAAGGTTGTCAGGCTGGAGATCTGGGATGCTCCTATTAGGAGGGACAGGCGTCCCTTGGGGGCCACTAGGGCTGCGGCTTGGGGGAGGATGGCTTCGAAGTGCTCTACGGCTCGGAGGGTTACTATCTCGGTACGGGGGAAGTCGGGACGGGCGGCCAGGGTCTCGGCTCGGTCGGTTATTACATTGATGTTTGTCAATGTAAGTGCACGAGCCACTTCGCGGAGGAAGGCGGCCTTCTTGTGATTCGATTCGATCAGCGTCAGGTGGATGTCGGGGGCCCAGATCTTCAGAGGCACGGCGGGGAATCCGGCACCGGAGCCGATGTCCAGGACGCGAAACCCCCCGCCCAAGCTGAGCTTGGGCGGGGCACCCTCCGGATCCGCAGGGTCGGCTTTGAAGAGGTGGCGGGCCATAAACAAGGACTCGCCGAAGTGGCGGGTTACGATCTCTTCTTCGTGGCGGATGGCGGTCAGGTTGATGCGAGCGTTCCAGCGGAGCAATAGATCGATGTACGTCGATATTTGATCGAGCTGAGAAAGAGGCAGGGGCGGTATTACGAAAGGCGTGAGGAGAGCGGCGATACGGGCGGTGTCCATGTGACAGTGTCCATGCGGTGCCGTTTCTTATAGGATACGCGTGGCGTGAAGTGTGACTCCTTGACTTCACATTACTAGGAGAGATTCTCATGTTTAAGACTCGTTTTGCGATTTTCTTGATGGCGGCATTGTCGCTGCTGCTGGGAATGGCAGCCGCACAGGACGCCGGGCAATTTCTGATTCTTAACGCGCAGTACGGCAACGAGCGCAACCACGTGGACGTAACGAACCGTTTGAAGAACCTGGCGCGTCGCGACCGGCCATTCCGAATCAGCGACGAATCGATGGAAGTTGATCCCGATCGTGGGCATGCAAAGATGCTGCGGGTATTTGCGCGTGGGCCGAATGGACAGGAACGGTTCTTTGATTTTCCGGACGGCAGCGTATTTGACGGAGCGCAGTTCCGCAGTTGGGGACGCGGCGATTGGGGCGACGCGCAGTGGACTGGCGGCTGGAATGGTAGGGGCAATGGCAGCGACGCCGGGCAGTTCCTGATTCTCAGCGCGCAGTATGGCAGCAGGCGGCGGCATGTGGATGTCACGCCGCGGCTGAAGGAATTGGCGCGTCGGGATGTGACGTTCCGGTTGGACTACCGTTCGTTCGGCGTGGATCCGGATGAGGGACATGCGAAAGTGCTGCGGATTTATGCGCGGGGTCCGAATGGGCGCGAACGCATGTTCGAGTATCGGGATAACAGCATCATTGACGGGTCGCTATTTCGCGGCTGGGGCCGCGGCGAATGGGCCGGCGACAACGACCGCTGGAGCGGGCGCTGGGAAGGCGATGAGCGCGAGGAGCACGAAGACAGAGACCGGGATCGGCGGTGATCGCGTAGGTCCGCGGAACAGTCCCCGTCCAAGCGGAGCTTGGGCGGGGCACCCTTCAGAGTCAGGAACGGACGGCACCGGAGGTGCGGCATGGATCGCAGGAAATTCCTGCTTGCGGGCTCTGCTGGAGTTGCGGGAGCTTGGGTCGGCTCTAAAGTTTTTGGCTGGCGCGTATTCGACCGCACGTTTGCTGCTCCGCCGCCGTTGACGCAGAAAGTCGCCGCGTTTGACACGGTGGAACTGGGTAAGACTGGAATCCGCACCAGCCGCCTTGCCATGGGCACGGGTACAGTCGGATTTGGTCATCATTCCAACCAGACTGCGCTGGGCGTGAAGGGGCTGTCGGAGCTTCTGCTCAATGGCTACGACCACGGGCTGCGTTTTTTTGATTCGGCGGATGCTTATGGAAGTCATCCGCACGTAGCCGAAGCGTTGAAGCATGTGCCGCGCGACAAGGTCACGGTGCTCACCAAGACCTTTTCGCGCGATCCAAAATCTGTCCGCGAAGATCTTGACCGGTTCCGACGCGAGCTGGGTGTTGACTACATCGACGTGTGCCTGATGCACTGCGTGACCGAAGGCGATTGTACGGAACGGTTCAAAGGCGTGATGGACGTGCTGTCGGAGGCCAAAGAGAAAGGTATTGTCCGTGCGCACGGGTGTTCGTGTCACTCGATCAAAGCGCTGCGCGCTGCTGCGAAGTCTCCCTGGGTGGAAGTGGATCTGGCGCGCATCAATCCGATTGGCTCGCACATGGATGCTTCGCCCGAGGAAGTGGTTAGCGTGTTGCGCGAGATGAAGGCGGCGGGCAAGGGCATCATCGGAATGAAGATTCTGGGACAAGGCGATCTGCGGGGGCGGGTGGATGACGCGCTCCGCTACGCATTGTCGTTGGGCGTGCTCGACTCATTTACCATCGGCGCGGAAAGCAAGGGCGAGCAGGAAGATCTGATTCGGCGGATTGCGGCGGCGTAAGGCAGAGGCTAGCTACTTGTCGATAGCGATTGAAACCAAGGCGCGCAGGGAGAGGCTGATCCTATCGGTACTTGGCGTCAAAGAATGGAGCTACGTCACGCCGCCTCGCGGTGACGATCAGTTCACTGCTAAATTGGCCTCCGAGATTGACCCCAAACAGGCGATGCTTGATACGGCTTTGCTGAAGGAAGAACCAGCTTGCTGCTCGGCCGACTCTTTGTTTGAGAGTGGGGCGATAGATTGGACTTTCGTGGAAGCGAATATCGTCAAAGCCGCAGACGTCGAGCAGGGATTGCAGATTTGAGCCGCAGAAGCCGTACTCATGCCCGAGTGTCACAAACAGACTCGAGTTGGCACAGGGGCCTTCCATATTTGGGGTGCGAAGCATCAGGACGCCATTGCGTTTGAGGGCGCGGTAGAGAGCATCCACCACCCAAAGCAGCGAGTGCTTGGGGATATGTTCGATGACATGCGACATATGGATGAAATCGTACCGCTCTGGTTTATCGGCTAAAAAATCTCCGATGTTGCTCTCAATGTTGTACAGGGAAATTGCCTCAGACGCCCAGGCCTTAACGAAACCCTTGTCGTCGATTCCGAAATCTGCCCCGGACAGATTCAGATAGCCCATCTTCAGGCACGCTGCCAGGAACCATCCCCGGCCGAATCCAATGTCAAGGATGGCGGCATTTTTCTCCTTGGGAAGAAAGTCGGCCAACTCGTGCGTAGCCTGGAGCACTCGCGGGGAGTTCTGAACGTCATTCCACTGGAGAGCCTCGGTGTCTGGCGGATGCCGGAGACTCATGCGACGGTAAACTTCAGCGACAAACGCGTGCGGTTCCATGAGGTTGGAGGTGTATTTGTATTACGATAGCACGGTGATTTGGTCAAACAGCGCATCATCAACCTAGGGAGTGGCACATCGCCGATGGGCACATGGCGTATTTTCACCATCTGTATGTATCTCGGATTTGTCGCGGCCGTTTCCTGGGCGTGTTTTTGCCACCCCGTCGCCGATGATTTTGACCGGTACATCTACGAAGCTCTGGTTCGGGGAAAATACGAAACTCCCGAAGTGGTGTATCCCATCATCAAGCATTCGAATAAACGGGCAGAGGAAAGCAGCATTCTGGATAGTCCCACGCATCTGGGGCAACTTGAGCCGCTGTACGCAATCAAACCTCTCTACGTGAAGGCGATTGAAGCGACCGCTTTCACCGGGTTACCGATTCAGAGCCGCATCAATCTGATTTCTGCCTTGTCGCTGTTCGGCGCGGGCATCATAGTCCTCGCATGGACGGCAAAGCCGGGATACTCTGCGCTGCTAATGGCGGTATCAGCAATTGTGCGCATTTTCCGAGTGGGCACACCTGATGGCTTATCGACGCTGGTGGTCCTCGCAGGCCTATGGGCAATCAGCCGGAGTAAGTTGCTCCCCGGGGTCCTCCTGCTGCTCGTATCAGTATGGATTCGCACCGACAACATTTTGCTGGTCATCACGATACTCGGATACCTGATATGGCAGAAGAGGATGACGCTTGTCGATGCTGGAGTGCTGTCCGCACTCGCAGTGGGCAGCGTTGTTTTCATCAGTCATTTTTCGGGGAACTACGGTTGGCGTGTTCTCTTCCAATTCAGTTTCATAGGGGGACGGGCGCCGGCTGAGATCGACCCTCATTTTGGTGTGGCCGAGTACCTCGCAGTGGCAACCGGCAGCGCCGAGACGATTATTCCCCAAGTCGCGATCTGGGCTTTGCTTGGCATAGTGGCATGGAAATGGTATTCACCGAGTCGCGGGTTGTTGATGCCGGTGTGGGTAGCTGTAGCGGCCCACTTTCTGCTCTATCCTTCTCCCGAATCGCGATACCTGGTTTGGGCCTTCCTCGTCACCGGAGTGATCTTCGTCTCTGCCCTACAACCGGTACAGGGACCTAAGGCGTGCGATACTGAAATTCATGGCGCTGCCTGATTTCACGCCTCGGGTGGGAAACGATCCCAAGTCGGTGGTGATTCATTTGACGACTGGGAAAGGGATGGAAATTGAGTGGAAGGACGGGCACCGGTCCGTCTATACGTTTCCGTTCTTGCGGGATGCTTGTCCTTGCGCGCTTTGCGAGGATGAGCGAACCAAGGCTGGACGCAAGCCGGGTGAGGCGGCGAAGCTGGCGCCAGGGGCTTTGCCGATGTTCAAGGCCGCGGCGAAAGCGCTGTCGGCGGAGGCGGTCGGCAAGTATGCGCTGAAGTTCTCGTGGAACGATAATCACGATCTCGGAATTTATTCGTGGTTCTACCTCCGGGAAGTTTGTCCTTGCGCGGAGTGTGCTGCGGCGCGGAAGTGACAGGGGTGGCTCGGCGAGCTCCGAGTTTGTGACGAAACTCGTGCCGTCCGCTCAAGCGGACTCGGTTTGCGCTCACGAGTCTGTGTGAGAACTCTTCTTTCGCCCCTCCGGGGCTAGCTTGTTTTCCCCATGCACCCACGGCTTACGCCGTGGGCTGCATTCTTGCGCCGCTTCGCGGCTGAGTCCCACTTTTTCGTCGGGGGCTACCGGAGTTCAGTTGTGGATAGCAATTATGAAGATACAGCTTCGCTTAGCGGAAGGTCGCGACATTCCGATGCTTCGGGAATTGATTGAAGCGTCGGTGCGGGGATTGCAGGCGGGAGATTATTCCGCGGCGCAATTGGAGCGCGCGCTGCGGACGGTGTACGGAGTGGACACGCAACTGATCTCGGATGGAACTTATTTTGTGGCAGAAGACACGGAGTCTCCGGGAACGCCGGTGCCGGTGGGTTGTGGCGGGTGGAGCAAGCGCAAGACTTTGTATGGAGGAGATCAGTGGGCGGCGCGCGAGGATTCGTTGCTGGATCCGGCGACGGACGCGGCTAAGATCCGAGCATTCTTTATTCATCCGGCATGGGCGCGGCGTGGGATTGGGGGAATGATCCTGGAGGCTTGTGAGTCAGCGGCTATGGCGGCTGGGTTCCAGCGGCTGGAGATGGGAGCGACGCTGACCGGAGTTCCTTTTTACCGAGCGAAAGGTTATGTGGAATTGGAGGCTGCCGAGGTGCTACTGGGAGATGGGTTGACGCTCCCGATTTTGCGCATGGGGAAGAGAAGCAGCGGATAGTGGGCAGTGGTCAGTGTGGGTGGCCTTCGCCTTTTCTTGTGGGGAATCTGGAAAGTAACAAGTGGGACGGCGGTGCTGTTTAGACATGCGAAGAGCGGGCGTGCTCTTGATTTTGTGGGCGAAAAACGGCATGGGAGCGCCACGTGGCGGGCTCTTTCCTAGGTGGTGATGGCGTCCAGGTAGCGCTGCAGGATTTGGGCTCCCTGACCTTCGAAATCCATGAATGCTATGCCGTTGCCAAATTGGGGATGACGGGTGACGACGAGTCCCCGGACGAAAAGGGGAGCCCCGTCGAGCCAGAGGGTAGCCCGCAGGCGGACGCCGACGGAGAGAGGAATCATCAACTGGATGTAACAGCCGCCGCGGCTGAGGTCGGTGGTTTCGAAGCGCAAGGGGACATCGCTGCCGTCTGGGCGGACCTCGATGGGAACGTGGATCGTATAGCGCGGATGCTGACGGCGCTCGAGTAGGGGGATCCCGGGAGTTGAGAGTTGGATGTCGGGCGAATTCATGAATGGCTCCGGGGGGCGATGGTAGAGGTCGCGTCCAAAGCCCCGCAGGTTGATCATCGGCACAGAGGGTCGTCGAGTTTAGGTGAGGGATCACAGAGACGGTTACGAAGGGGTACGTCCAAGGAGGGGCTTTGGGGAGAACGGATCTCTAGCGTTCCGCAAGTTCTGGTCTACTTTGGACGGCCGAGGGCGGCCGTCGCTACACAATCTTCGACGGGCGGATCCTCCACTCGCTAAGGGGTGACTCCCAGTTCGGTGTAGAGTTCGGCGGGTTTGTAGAGGACTCCATCTTTTACTACCAGGACCGTCTTACGGATGTCGCTGATGTTTTTGGTGGGATCGCCCTCTACCAGGACGACGTCGGCTAGTTTTCCGGAGGCGATGGAGCCGAGTTCTTTATCGAGGCTCATGATGCGGGCGGCGTTCAGGGTGGCGTTTTGCAGAACCTGGCTGGCGGGAATGCCGGCCTGCACGTCGAGTTCGAGTTCGCGGTGGAGGGCGAATCCGGCCATGGAGTCGGTGCCATCTTCGATGGCCAGGCCGGAGCGATAGAGAAGGCCGGTGAAGTCGAGCATTTTGGCGAAGGACTTCTTGTAGGTGTCGTCCATGCCGGGGGGCGGAGTCATGCCGGCGGTGAGAAGGCCGCGGCGAATCTGCGAGGGGAGCCGCTTGGCGACTGGTTGAAAGCCGGGAGAAATCTGACCGGGGCGGGCCATGTACTGATCTTCAAAGACGGTCAGAGTTAGATCCAACTTCGTGTGGTGATCCTGCAGCAACTTGATGAAGGATCGGACCTGGGCGGAGGTCAGGTCGAGTCCGGCTGCGACTTCGCCGGGCTTGGTGAGACGGGCGATGGTGTTGGTGTTCTTGATTTCGGGGAAGAAATTTAAGACGAGGAAATTGATGTGCTGAATTTCGTCGTAGCCGAGCTCGACACATTGGGCCGCGGTCATTTCGGCGGGAATGTGTCCGCTGACGCGCATGCCGTTCTTGTGGGCTTCGTCAATGATGGCGGGCACGACGGCGGGTGGGACGGAGCTGTAGATTTTGATCTGCACGTAGCCGAGACGCTTGTAGTTGTCGACGGCGGCGCGAGCTTCGGCTTCGGTGGAGACCAGGACTTTGGTTGGGCCTTGATAGGGGCCGCGGCCGTCGATGATTCCGGCTAGTACGATGCGGGTGCCGATTTCTTTCCCATCGGCGATGCGTTGGCGGCGGGCCCGGAGCGAGTCGGTGTCGTTGGCCATGTCGCGGACGCTGGTGACTCCGGCGGCGAGGTTGAGAAGGCCGTCGTTATCGGTGACGTGGGCGTGCATATCCCAGAGGCCGGGGAGGAGGGTTTTGCCGGTGGCGTCGATGACTTCGGGGAGTCGGCCATCGTAGCCGAAGCTGCCGACATTGATTATGCGATTCCCTTCAATTAGGACCTCCTGGTTAGGAATGATCTTGCCGGATTCGGAATCAAAGAGGTTGGCGTTCTTAAAGAAGATGCGATCAGCGCGCGGATGATGCGCAAGCTTGGCAGCGAGTTCGGCGGAGCGGGACTGCTTGACTTGATCCTGAGCGGCTAGAAGCGGCTTGACGGCGGACTCCCAGCCTTCGGGGACTAGGGATCCCCACTCATCGACGGAAGCGAAGAATTTGTCGGCGCCTTCCGCCCAGAAATAGGTGGGCGAGAAATCGAGTCCGGCGATGGCATATAGCGAGACGTGCTTTTTGTGGCCAGCGGCTTCGACGTCCAGTTCGGACATGCGCTGGACGCGAACTTCGCCTTCGGGGAGGAGCGCGATTTTTCCTCCGTTCTGGAGAGCGGCGTGGGCGAGGAGGCCGACCTCCGACGGGCCTCCATTGAGAGGAGAGTAGTAGGCGGGAGCCGAAATTTTCTTTTCGCCTTGTTCGGCGGTGTTCTTCCAATGCGCGGTGCCGGCGTCGAGCGAATAGTTTTCGTTGACCGGAGATTTCAGGTAGTCGATTCCGGTAATGACTTCAGAGACGGGGACGCCATTGGGATCGAGTTTGAGGATGCTGGTGGTTTTGGGGCCGCGTCCGCGGTCATTGAATTGGAAGAAGATGTGGAGCGTGCCGTCGGAGGCGGTCCAGACGGCTTCCTGTCCGGCGAGATTACCCACCAGCAGGAGGGAAAAGCGGTCAGCGATGGTGGGAATGTCGGCCGGGAGGGCGGGGACGGCGGAGGATTGCGGGCCGGATGGCGACGGCTGCGACCAAAGAATGGAGGCGACAAAGATCAGCAGGGCAAGGATGATGACGTTACGCAATGGAGACCTTGTGGTCATGGGGATCCTTTCGTCGTGACAGTCGCAACTGGGTGCGGGATCCTTTCGTCGTGACAGTCGCAACTGGGTGCCGTCCCTGACGGGACTCCGGTTTCTTCCATTTTGCTTCCCGGCACTCACGTGCCGGGCTTTCCTGTTTCGCCGCTTCGCGGCTGGTGCGAGATAGAATCTGTCGGCATCGCTAGAGAGATGCCCTGATACGAGGCCTAGCCCTTCAGCAATCTGCCATTGGTACAAGTTCTCTTCGTAAGCAGGCTCATACGATCGTGCGCTACAGTATAATCTTCGGCTTGAACGAAATGGCAATGACTGACATGAACCAGACCACGGAAACGGCGGCGAGCGAAGCGGCGGGGCCGTCGAAAACCAGCATGGATATTGGCGATATTTTCAAGATCCTGCCCCATCGCTATCCCTTTCTCCTCATCGACCGGGTGGTGGAACTGGTGCGGATGAAGAGCATTGTCGCGTTGAAAAATGTCACCGTCACCGAGCCTTTTTTTCAGGGACACTTTCCCGGTAAGCCGATCATGCCGGGCGTGCTGATTGTGGAAGCGATCGCGCAGGCGGGCGGGTTGCTGCTGCTGACCGAGGTTCCGAACCGCGATGAGATGCTGATGGTGTTCACGGGGATCGAGAAGGCGCGCTTCCGGCGTCCGGTGGTTCCGGGAGATCAGTTGCGGATTGAAGTGGTGGTGAAGGCTTGGCGGATGACGGCGGCGCGGCTCGAAGGCAAAGCGTATGTGGACGGCAAAGTGGCGGCCGAGGCGACGGTGACTTGCCGGCTGGTGCCGCGCAATGTGGGAGCAGCGGAAGTTGAGAGCGGGGAAGAATAAGTTGCAGACCACATGGTCCATCGTGAGAACTCCCTGCGGCAGCGCGGTAGATTGGGAATGAGTAGGGGTCCTTCGACTCCGTCGAGCCATTCGCTTCGCTCACGGCTCGACTTCGCTCAGGATGACAAGGGATCAGGTATTTGACGATGGCTATCCATCCTACGGCGATCGTCGATCCGAAAAGCAAAGTACATCCGTCGTGCAAGATTGGGCCTTATTGCGTGATCGGGGCCGAGGTGGAACTGGGTGAGCGCTGCCACCTGGTTTCACACGTCACCATTGAAGGACCCACCAAGATTGGTGTCGACAACGGCTTCTTCCCTTTCACTTCGATTGGCATGGCTCCGCAAGACATTACCTATGCGGGCGAGCCGACGCGGCTGGAGATTGGCGACCACAACAAGATTCGCGAATTTGTCACCATCAACCGCGGGACGGTGAAGGGTGGAGGATGCACGCGGGTTGGGGACTACAACCTGATCATGGCCTACACGCACATTGCGCATGATTGCCAGGTTGGCAGCCACATCATCATGGCGAACGCGGCCACGCTGGGCGGGCACGTGACGGTGGGGGACTGGGCCACGGTGGGAGCGCTGTGTCCGGTGCATCACTTTGTGCGGATTGGGACGCATGCTTTTGTCGGTGGAGGCACGACGATTACGCGCGATGTACTGCCTTTTTCCAAGACGTCCGCCGAGCGCGGGACGCATGCTTATGGATTGAATGCGGTGGGGCTGGAGCGGCGGGGATTCACGAAAGAAAGAATCAAGAAGATTCATCATGCGTATCGGGTGCTGCTGGCTTCGAAGCTCAATACTTCGCAGGCCATCGAGAAGCTGAAGGCTGAAACTGATCTCGGGGAAGATGTGGAGATGCTCATCGGCTTCATTGAATCCTCAGAACGCGGGGTCGTTAAGTAGTGGCCGGCGCGATTGACGAGTGCCGTCCCTGACGGGACTCTGGTTTGTCCACATTGTCTTCCCGGCGCTTACGTGCCGGGCTTTCTTGTGTTGCCGCTTCGCGGCTGGAGCGATAGGATGTCCGACTTTCTTTCTGCCCTCGGGATTGTGAAACAGACTCTTCCGCCCCTACGTGGTTCTCGACGAACACCCCCGCCCAAGCGGAGCTTGGAGGGGGCAGCCTTCAGGGTTGGGATGGACGTGCGTTCTTGCCTATGACACGGCTTGGTCTTATCGCGGGCAATGGCAAGTTCCCTTTTCTTGTCCTCGATGCTGCTCGCACTCAGGGTTTCGATGTCGTTGTGGCTGCTATTAAGGAAGAGGCTTCTCCCGAGATCGAGACGAAGGGCGCGGCTTCCGTTCACTGGCTTTCTCTGGGCGAGCTGTCCAAGCTCATCGACACTTTCAAGGCTGAGGGGGTCACGCGCGCTGTCATGGCGGGACAGGTTAAGCACAAGCAGATTTTTTCAGCCATCAAGCCGGACTGGCGGCTGGCGAAGCTGCTGCTGTCGCTTGGTACACGCAATACGGACTCGCTGTTGGGCGCGGTGGCGAAGGTCCTGGCGGATGAGGGCATCATGCTCGAGAATTCTACGGCGCTGCTGGAGCCGCTGCTCGCGAAAACGGGCGTGCTCAGCAAGCGGGCTCCGAGCGTGCAGGAACGCAAGAACATCGAATATGGGCGCGTGGTTGCGCACCGGCTGGCGGAATACGACATCGGACAAACGGTGGTGATCGCGGAAGCGGCGTGCGTGGCGGTCGAGGCGATGGAAGGCACGGACGCGACGATCGAACGCGCGGGGCAGATCATGCGGAGCCTCGCTACCGACGAGGATGATATGGAGTCTCCCACCCTTCGCAAAAAGCGCGAAGGATGGGGCACCCTCGGTTCGGACCCTGCTCCGCTGTTGAGTCGTGCGCTGACAGTGGTAAAAATTGCGAAGCCGAAGCAGGATATGCGCTTTGATGTTCCGGTGATTGGGGTGAAGACCATCGAGACGATGGCGCGCGCGGGGGCCAGTTGTCTGGCGGTGGATGCGGGGCGATGTCTGTTACTGGATGGCGAAGCAACCACGCAGGCGGCGGATGATGCGGGTATCGCCGTGTGCGCGGAATAGGCCTCGCGATCAGTCAGCGCCTTGGGTGCGACGTCGGGCTTTCGAAAGTGCCTTGATTCGGGTGATTCCGCCGGGGCGCTTGCGCAGGTCTTTGCGCATTTCCTGGCGAGCGCGCGCGAGATCATGCGCGGTCTGGAGGTTCATCCAGAACTCGGGAGAATTCTTGAAGTATTCCGCAAGCAAAAGGGCGGACTCAGGTGTGATGCCGCGCTTGCCACGAACCAGTTCGTTGACGCGGTTGAGAGGGATCTGCAGAGCGCGGGCAAGTTCGGCCTGAGTCAGCCGCAGCGGTTCGAGAAAGTCCGCGAGCAGGATTTGACCGGGATGAGTTGCGATGCGGGATTCGGGCAACATGGCGGTAACTCCTCAGTGGTAATCTGTGCAGCGAACGGCTTCACAATTGCCGTTCGCGAAGTGAAAGACGATCCGATATTGCTGGTTCACACGGATACTGTAGAACCCAGCCAAATCTCCCTTCAGCTTCTCCAGCCGGTTAGCGGGAGGTATCCGCAGGTCCTCGACGGATGTGCAGGCGTTCAGGAGATCGAGTTTGCGCTGCACCCGGCTCCAGAGGTCACGCCGAATCCTGCGGGCTGCTTTGGTGTCGTTCCCGTGATAGATGTCGGCAGTCGTCGCATCCCCGAAGCTGGAGATCACATCCCCAGTATACCTGAATACCCGTTAGTCATGTATAGTGACGGAATGGAGGCATCCCATGTCTGAAGCAGTTCGCATAGCTGACCAACTTCGCCGGGCATTTGATGGGGACGCCTGGCATGGCGATTCTGTGCTGCAAATTCTGGAGGGCGTGACGGCCGCACGAGCTGCCGCCCGTCCTATCAAGCATGCCCACAGCATATGGGAACTCGTTCTGCACATCGCGGCCTGGGATGGTGCGGTGCTGCGGCGGATGGGCGGGGTCGCGGTGTCTCTGTCGGCGAAGAAGAATTTTCCGCCGGTCAAGGACGCTAGCGAGGCGGCATGGCGCAAGGCGCTGGCTGAGGTGCGGCGCGTTCACGAGGAACTGGTTGCGGCTGTGGCTGTTCTCCCGGACTCGCGGCTTTACGAGATGGTTCCGGGTAAGCAGGGCGCGCATTACAACTTTTACTACATGCTGCATGGGGTGGTGCAGCATGAGCTGTATCATGCGGGGCAGATTGCGCTGTTGAAGAAGATGTGAACGAGCCGCGTTGTAGGAAAGGCGGATGCCCTGTTATTTTTCCTGAGGCTGCGTCATAGCCTACGTGCCGTCCCTTGCGGGACTCGATCCTTCTTACTTTGCGTACCCGGCACTCACGTGCCGGGCTTTCCTATTCCGCCGCTTTGCGGCTGGAGAGTAGTGTGTTCCACTTTTTTTTGGCCCTCACGCTATGACACAGACTCCTTGCGGGACTCGCGATGTCTCCACTCACGCCTTGCCAGCGCTTACGCGCTGGGCTAACGAATGCCGCCGCTCCGCGGCTCGAGCGGTTGCGCCTCGGGTTTTTCGATTTGTTATCCACAATCGCCGGCTGCGCTCTACGGGGCTCTGAGTTGCGACTTTCCCTTCCCGCTCCGGAACTGCGACAATGTTCGTCTTGAGACGCGGTTCCGGAGCACTTATCTGAGCAAAGAATCTCCAATTAACGTTGCGGTGATTGGCGTGGGCGCTTTTGGGCGCAATCATGCGCGTGTGTATCAGCAATTGCAGCAGGCAGGCAGCGTGCGGCTGGTGGGGGTGGTCGATCCGGATACTCTGCGGGCGGATGCGGTTGCCCGCGAGTTCGGCTGCAAATCGTTTGGCTCGGTCGAGCAGATGCTAACGACGCACAGCGAGGTGCAGGCGGCGTCGGTCGCGGTGCCGACGGTTTTGCATCTGGAAGTGGCGCGCAATCTGATGGAAGCCGGAGTGGACGTGCTGATCGAGAAGCCGTTGGCCGCGACTCTCGAGGAGGCCGACGAACTGCTGCGCGTTGCATCGGAGCACAAACGGGTGGCGCAGGTGGGGCATCTGGAGCGCTTCAATCCGGCGGTGCGGGCCACGCTGCCGCTGATCAGCCGACCGATGTTTTTTGAAGTACACCGGCTTAGCGTGTTTTCTCCGCGGGCACTGGACGTGGACGTGGTGCTCGACCTGATGATCCATGACCTCGACGTGGTGCTGACGTTCGTGAAATCGGAGGTAAAGGAAATTCGGGCGGTGGGGCTGCCGATTCTCTCGGGCAAAGTGGACATTGCGAATGTGCGCATTGAGTTTGAATCAGGCTGCGTGGCCAACTTTACCGCCAGCCGAGTTTCAACGGAGCGCGTGCGCAAGCTGCGCTTCTTCCAGCCGGGGCAGTATATTTCGATCGATTATGGACGGCAGGATGTGCTGGTGTTCTCGGTGGGTGGTGCTGCCGGCGGCGCCCACCCCTTCGCAAAAGACGCGAAGGAGTGGGGCACCCAGCCTAGTGTGAATCCGCAAATCCAGATGGCGAAGCCTCCGATCACGGCGGAGGAGCCGCTGCTGGCGGAGATTAAGGCATTCCTGCAGGCGGTGCGGGACCGGTCGCGTCCGGTGGTGGCGTTGGAAGACGGGCGGAGAGCGTTGGAGCTTGGGCTCGCAATTCTTGCCGAGATTGGGCGGCACGCGGGTCGGATCGGGGTGGGGAAAGTTTAAAGGCAAAAGTCAGAAGTCAAATTGAAGAAGTAACGACCCTCTTCGTGCAAAGACACCTTTGCGGCCGACGGGTTTACTTCTGCAATCTGACTTTTGACTTCTGCAATTGCCGTTACTCAGGTACTCACTGGCTTGGCGCAAAAAATGCGACAATAGATTCAACGGTCGCAACTCCATCATTTACGTAACTTTACGTTGGAACTTTACCCGTAATCTTACGCAACCCGGGAGGCTGCCCGTGGCTCTAACGTTAATAGTCGCTGCCCGATGCCGGTTACCCAAATTCCGTCTCGCGATCCCTTGACCCCGCCTGCCGAACAGCCGGAGCAGCGCGATTTGTTTGAAGCGCAGCATTGGGAGACGGCTTACCGCGGCTTCAATCCTGACGACGTTCCCCATCTTCTCATCCAATTGCAGGACGATCTTTCGCGGGCACGCAAGCGGGAGGCGCTGTGGCTGTCGGTCATCCTGCATCTGTTCGTCATCATTCTGCTGTGGAACACTGAGAAGTTGATGAATCTGTTGCCGCATCGCACGGTGAATCTGGCAATTCGAACCAATGCGGACCAATCGAAAGACGCGACGTTCCTGGAGTTGCCGCCGGATGCGCAGAAGCTGACGCGGCGTCCCGATGCGAAGGTGCTTTCGGACAAGGATCGCATCGCGACCAGCAAGGCGCCGCAGATCAATCGCGAAGATTTGAAGAAGATCCTGGAGAGCTCGCATCCGGGACGGCCGGGCGCGAACGTGCAGGCGCCGCCGGCGGAAGGGCAGCCGGCACAGATGGCGCAGAATCAGGCGCCGCCGTCACCGCAGGACAACCCGCAGGGACTCGCGCAGCCGCAGCCGAGCGATCAGACGCCGCGTTTGCAGACGCCTCCGCAGAGCAGGCCGCAACCGAATTTCAATGCTTCTATGACGGCAGGCTCAGCGATTGAGCAAGCGGCACGGGCCGCAGCCGCCAACCGCGGGCGCTATGGCAGCGGAGAATCGGGAGACTACGGGTTGAGCCGGGGCCGGGGCGGGGCGAAGGCGCTGGATCAGGCGGAAATCCTCACCGATACAATGGGCGTGGATTTTGGTCCTTACTTGACGCGGATCACGCAAATTGTGCGTCAGAACTGGTATAGCCTGATGCCGCCGTCGGTGTATCCGCCGATCTCGAAACAGGGCAAGCTTTCCATTGAATTTGTCATCCTGAAGGATGGAAAAACGACCGGCATGGTGGTGCACACTTCGTCCGGCGACGTGGCGCTCGACCGGGCGGCGTGGGGAAGCATCACGGCGTCCACGCCATTTCCTCCGCTCCCGAAGGAATTTCCCGGGCAGATTCTTGGGCTGCGCTTCTATTACTTCTACAATCTCGAAATCAGCAACGACTTGAAGTGAGAGCGGCGTATGCCCAGCCCCTAAAGGGGCTACTGATTTCGAAGAACATACGGCATCGCTGAAGCGATGCCCTGATACGAAACCTCGTTTCCCGCTACTTCACAGATAGGGGCGCTTCGCCGTTTGACCAAGGATCGTAGGTGGCTACGAAGTGCACACCTCCGGTCGCGTTGGGTCATTACTTTGGAGAGGCTTCTCAGGTGCGCAAATGGGCTGGATTCGCTACCATAGGAACATTAGCAGTTCGATGTGCATCCAAAATAAAACCATGAAAATTCAACGCCAGTTGCCGTTCTCTATTGTTTTGCCGACCTTAGCTGTAGCTCTGTTGTCTCTGGTCCTGTTCTGTTTGCCGGTTCTTGCGCAGGATGCGCCCGAGGCTCTCCGTCCGCCAAGGGGGGCGCAGGTTGCGCTCGTCGTTTTCGAAGACCTGCAATGTCCGCAATGTGGACGAACCGCGCCGCTGCTGGTGCAGGCCTCACGGACTTATAAGATTCCGCTGGTGCAGCACGATTTCCCGCTGCCCATGCACAACTGGTCGTTCGATGCTGCGGTGCTGGCGCGTTACTTTGACACGCATTCCAAGGAAGTGGGAAATGCGTTCCGTGACACCGTGTTTGCGCACCAACTGGAGATCAACCCGCAGAATTTGCGCGGATTCGCCGACAAGTTTGCCGCTGAGCACAAGATTGGTCTGCCGTTCGTGGTGGATCCGGATGGCAAGCTGGCGGGTCTGGTACGGGCAGACAAAGATTTGGGGATGAGCCTGCACATCGAGCACACGCCGACGATCTGGGTGGTGAGCAGCAAACGTGGCGCCAAGCCCTATGTGGAAGTTACGGACACGAGCCAACTCTACGTGATGATCGATGCGATGAAGAAAGATTGAAGAAAGGCAAAAGTCAGAAGTCAAATTGAAGAAGTAAACCCCTAGGCCGTAAAACTCGCTTTTGACCGAAAAGGTTTTACTTCTTCAATTTGACTTCTGACTTTTGCCTTTCTATTCGGTCCAGCGGCGAAACAGCAGGGCGCCATTCGTGCCGCCGAAGCCGAAGGAGTTCGACATGGCGTATTCGAATTTTATTTTGCGGGCGTGGTTGGGGACGAAATCCATGTTGTCCGTTTCCGGGTCTTGATTCTCCAAGTTGATGGTGGGCGGCAGAATCTGATCGCGCAGCGCCAGCACCGTCACTCCTGCCTCTAATCCACCCGCCCCGCCTAGCAAATGTCCGGTCATGGATTTAGTGGAACTTACCGGAACTTTCTTTCCAAATAAATTTCTGATGGCGTGGGCTTCTAACGTATCGCCTATCGGCGTCGAGGTGCCGTGGGCGTTGAGATACCCGACTACGCTGGCATCGAGCTTCGCATCACGCAGCGCGTTGCGCATGACGCGGAAACCGCCTTCGTGTTCGGGGGCGGGTTGCGTCATGTGATAGGCGTCCGCGCTCATGCCGTAGCCAACGATTTCAGCCAGGATGGGCGCGCCACGGCGGCGGGCGTGCTCCAGTTCTTCCAGGACCATGATGCCGGCGCCTTCACCCATCACGAAGCCGTCGCGGTCCTTGTCCCAAGGACGGCTGGCGCGCGCGGGATCGTCATTGCGAGTGGAGAGCGCGCGCATGGCGGCGAATCCGCCGACGCCCATAGGAGTGATGGCGGCTTCGGCGCCTCCAGCAATCATGACGTCGGCATCGCCGTGCTGGATGATGCGGAAGGAATCGCCGATGGAGTGGGCGCTCGTCGTGCAGGCGGTGGCCGTCGCTTCATTGGGTCCCTTCGCGCCAAACCTCATCGAGACGTGTCCGGCGGCAAGGTTGACGATGGCCGCCGGGATGAAGAAGGGCGAGATCTTGCGCGGTCCGCCTTGGAGGAGCGCGGTATGTTCGCGCTCAATCACATCGAACCCGCCGATGCCCGAGCCGATGTGGACGCCGACGTTTTCGGCGTTTTCGGGCGTGACCTTGAGCTGCGACATCTTCATCGCTTCGTCGGAGGCGGCGATGGCGAAGTGGATGAAGCGGCCCATCTTCTTGACTTCTTTTTTCTCGATGAATTGGAAGGGATCGAAATTGCGGACTTCGGCCGCGATCTGGCAGGCAAACGCGGAGGCGTCGAACCCGGTGATGCGGTCGACTCCGCTCTTGCCTGCGAGCAGGGCCCGCCAGACTGCGTCGGTGGTATTGCCCACCGAGCAGATCAGGCCGATGCCGGTGATGACGACCCGTCTTGTCGAATCAATGGGCAAATTACTTGCCCGCCTTGGCGTGCTTGCCGATGTAATCAACGGCATCGGATACGGTGCGAATCTTCTCCGCGTCCTCGTCGGGGATTTCGATATCAAAGGCCTCTTCGAAGGCCATTACGAGCTCGACCGTATCGAGCGAATCGGCGCCCAGGTCGTCCACGAACGAAGCGCTGGGTGTAACCTCGCCCTCGTCCACGCCCAACTGCTCGACAATAATCTGTTTCACTTTTTCATCAACGGCTGCCATGTTTCTCCTCGTTTCCAAGTCTGGGGATCGCGGGCTCGGGTTCCGGGCCGGCGTTTGCTGATTTACGACTGCATATTGCTCAACGCACCGAATGAAGTCGAAACCAGTAGTCTAAAAGGGATCGGGAAAGTATGCAAAGGAAGTAAGGGAGAGTAGTCAGCCCCTAAAGGGGCATTTGAATTGAAAAGCTTGGCGGTATCGCTAAAGCGATACCCTGATACGGATCGGGAGCGTAATACGAATCGGGAGTTTCTCAGCAGCTCGGAAAGGGCGGCTGATTGTGGGGAGATCACCATCGAATCCTAACTGGCGGTGGGGAGAGTGGTCAAACCGACGTTGGCAAGAATAAAGGGCCGGGTGAATTGTGGCCGGTCCTGATCTAGTGTGGAAGCGGG
>JAIQFA010000093.1 GCA_020073525.1 Terriglobia bacterium | reverse complement strand
GGAGTGCTCGCTAGGGTTATGCCGACAGACGGGTAGATCGTATTGGACTGAGCAGATATGTCCGAGTTTGTCCAAGTGTTGTTCGCATACAGAAACAGATTTATGTGTTCGTTTGACGCCGCATAATAGACATGCTCTCCGGGGTCATTGTTGTATGGGGCAATGGAACCGTCGTTGTAGGCGGTGAGAGTGGTATTCGGATGCGCTAGCGGGCCCCCGTACGTGGCCGTCAGATCTGTGTCAACCCACCCTGAACAAATACCGTAGGTGTTCTCGCTGGGGCACAAATGCTCGTGAATGTGCTGGCTTGGATCCCCATAATACACATGCTGCCCGCGGCTGTCCGCGAAAGCGGTGATCCCTGCGCTGACGCTGATCGGTACCCCGAGGTCCTCCCCAAACCAGCCCCACACCCCCTCCTCATACCCCCAATGTAGCTCATGGAGGCTGTTACCTGTCAGCGCTCTATTAGTGCCTGCCTGAAAAAAATGTGGATAGGTCCCACCTAAGCCAGCTAGGACTGTGTACGCGAAGAGATCAGCTCGCGGGATGCAGCTCCACGACGTCCCATTTTCCTCGAGAATGCCTAGGCCTAGAGTACGCCCTGGAACCGTTCGATAGCCAACGTATAGCGTCCCAGATGAGACTCTAAAACTAGTGACTGGGGCCCCAGGATTCGCAAGCGGGCAGCCCGTCAAAGCTGTCAGATCTTGTTTAGTCCAGGTGGTGTGGTTTCCATCGTTTAGAAGGTGTTGAACATGCTGCGAGCTGTCCACGTAAAATAAATGTTCGCCATTGCTGGCAAGGGCACTCAACCCACTACCGGCTCCAACCGCGGGCGCCCCAGCGGCGGCGGTGACATCTTGCCAAGCACCCCAATAGAAAGCGCTGCCGGACGGAAGGTAGTTATACCATTGATCCAGGTGCTGGTTATTATCAAAATAGAAGACGTGTGTGGTGCTTTGGCCACCTTGGCCTAAGGCAGCGCCACAGAACGCTAAGCAACAAACTAAAGCGGCTAGTATCGTTTGAATCCGCAGACTGCTCATAAGGATCTCCAATTTGTGAGTTTCTCGGAACGGAAGAGCCTATCGCAAAAGGGGGTCTGTTCTTTATTCATTCGTCTTTCTGTTACGAATTTAGAACAGGTGACGAAGGAGTGGGCGAACAGTGGACTGAATAGAGAGTTACTCTGGAGATAAGACCGACTGAACTTTCCGGCCACGCTACTTAATCGGAGGACTTACTTTACAACCCAATCCCTTCAAGCATTTGGTGAAACCCTCTGACGAACTCCATGATTCCACGAGACGAGGGCATGCGCACAGAGCCACACGCTCTTGGTGACGACACACACAAACTCTTTTATTTACTTGATCGCTTCCGCCGCGATCCTCTCCGTCACAAACGCCTCAATCACGTCGCCGGCCTTGATGTCGCCGTAGTTCGAGATGGAGATACCGCACTCCATACCGCTCGTCACTTGGGAAGCATCGTCCTTGAAGCGCCGCAGCGAGCCGACTTTTCCTTTGAATACGACCACGTTGTCGCGCAGCAACCGCGCTTCGGAATCGCGCTTGATCAATCCATCGCTCACGCGGCAACCGGCAATCGTTCCCACCTTCGGAATGCGGAATGTTTCCAGCACCTCGGCGCGCCCCTGGTAAGTTTCCTTGATCGTAGGTTCGAGCAGGCCGGTCATGGCGCGCTTGATCTCGTCCTGCAGTTCGTAAATGATCGAGTGCAGTCGTATGTCGACTTTTTCCTGATCGGCCAGTTCCTGCGCCTTGCGCTCCGGACGCACGTTGAATCCAATGATGATGGCATTCGACGCCGAGGCGAGCAGCACGTCCGTCTCGGTGATCGCACCAATGCCTGATCGCAGCAACTTCAGCCGTACTTTATCGTTCGACAGCCGGCCCAGCAAATCGCCCAGCACTTCGACCGATCCTTGCACGTCGGCCTTCAAGATGACGTTCAGTTCCTTCATGCCGGCCGTCTTCAACTGCTCCGCCAAGCCTTCGAGCGAGACTCGTGAACTCTTGGCAAGCGTAGCTTCGCGCGCCTTCTGCTCGCGGTAGTCCGAGATATCGCGCGCCTTCTCGCGGTCGGCGACCACCACGAACTGATCGCCCGCTTGCGGCAGCCCTTCTAACCCGATGATTTCCACCGGCGTCGAAGGCGGCGCTTCCTTCAGCGGCTTGCTGCGATCGTCGAACATCGCCCTGACTTTTCCGTACACGTTACCCACGACGAAGTTGTCGCCCGTGTGGAGCGTGCCGTTCTGCACGAGAATCGTCCCCACTGGACCGCGTCCGCGATCCAACTTGGCTTCCAGCACCAACCCGCTCGCTGCACGTCCCGGGGTAGCTTTCAATTCCTGCAAGTCCGCCGTCAGGCAAATCATTTCCATCAGCAGATTCAGATTCGTTTTCTGCTTGGCGGAAACGTCGACAAACACTGTCTTGCCGCCCCATTCTTCGGGCACCAGCCCGCGATCGGCCAGTTGCTTCTTGACCCGTTCCGGCATCGCGCCCGGCTTATCGATCTTGTTGACCGCGACAATAATGGGAACTTCAGCAGCGTGCGCATGGTCGATCGCTTCCACCGTTTGCGGCATCACACCGTCGTCCGCTGCAGTAACCAGCACCACAATGTCAGTTGCCTTCGCCCCGCGCGAACGCATGCGCGTGAAGGCTTCGTGACCCGGCGTATCCAGGAACACGATCTCGCGCCCGTAAGCCGGAGACGCCTTGTCGGTGATGGAAACTTTGTAGGCGCCGATGTGTTGCGTAATCCCACCCGCCTCGCCGCCAGCTACATTGGTCGAGCGGATCGAATCCAGCAGCGTGGTTTTGCCGTGGTCGACATGGCCCATGATCGTAACCACGGGAGGCCGCGGCACCGCTTCTGCGCCTTCTTCGCTGCTCTCAGTGGCTTCGGTCGTATCCTTCGCGGCCTGCTCTTCGAAGGTGATGACTTCCGTCTCGGCTCCGAAGAAGCGCGCCATTTCGCTGGCCAGTTCCGCGTCGAGCGTTTGATTGATGGTAGCGAACACTCCGCGTACCACCAGCCGCGCAATGACATCCTTGGCACGAATGCCCAGCTTCTCGGCCAGGTCCTTCACCGAGATTCCTTCTGTAATCGTGATGTTCCGCGTGATCGGCGCCGGCTCACTGCTGATGGTCATGCGCGGCGGCGGAGTGTAGCCCTTCATCGGGCCTTCCTTCACGCCTCGCGGCACATATCTTTGTCCCGGTCTTCGCGACGGCGCTCCCGGACGGGCTCCCGGACGCACGGGTCCGGGGGGTGCCATTCCCGCTCCCGGGCCTACACCCAGTGGACGCGATCCCGCCGGCGCAACCCGCGTCGGATGCATGGGGCGCCGTTCCCCCGGACGAAGCGGAGGACGTGACTGTCCCGGTGCTAGCGGCCGTGCTGTACGCTGAAAAATTGGCTGTCCCGGCACGGGCCGTCCAGGCGTTGGCCTCGGAGGTCCACCCGGCGCGGCTCCTGCCGGAGGTAAAGGCGCTTTGTATACCGGGCGCGGGCCGGTCTGCGGCATGATCATTCTCGGCGGTGGCGCAATCGGAGCCGCTGGTTTCACGGGCGCCGCGCTTTGCATCTGCGTGACATTGGATGGAGGCTGCGCCGCTGGAGGAACATTGCCCGTCGGCGGGACCGGAGCCGTAACCCTCGGCGGAACGGCAATCGCCGGCGGTGCTGCGCTCGTCGCAACAGGAGGCGGAGTTGCGGCCGGTGGAGCCACGGGAACTTTCGGCGGAATCACCACCACGGACGGAGGCCGATACGTGGCAGCCACCGAGGCCGGCGTCACAATTCTTGGTGCAGGCGGCGGGGCGGGGGCTTCGGTCACGGGCTTGGGCGCTACTGCCTTCGGCGGCGCCGGAGCGGGCGGAGCCTCTACCTTCGCTTCGACGGTTGGGGTCGGCGTCGGCTTGATTGCCGGACGCGCCGCAGGATGCTCGGCGGCTCCCTTTTGCTGCGTAATGGCACGCAGCACGTCTCCTGGCCGCGAAATATGCGAGAGGTCGATCTTGGTCTTGAAATCTTCCTCGCCGTGCGCAGCACGCGAAGAAGCCTTCGCCGAACTGGGCGCTGAATCGGACCGGCCGCGGAGATGCTTTCGCACCAGATCCGCTTCGTGCTCTTCCAGAGAACTGGAGTGCGTTTTTTTCTCCGTGACGCCCACCGTGGTCAGCACGTCAAGAATTTCCTTGCTCTTGACTTCCAACTCACGGGCCAGATCGTTGATTCGAATCTTACTCATCCGCTCTCGTTTCCTCTTTTGTCCCGCTATTGTCGTGGTTCTAAGCTCGCATATCTAACCTCGCGAAATCCCTGTGCAATCTCACATCCGGCTCGCTTCTGGTTGACGAAGCCCGCGCATACGGTTCAGAGGCAACTCCAAACCCGCCACGCTCCCAGTTCAGTTCTGCTTGTCTTCCGGGGCTTCTTCAGTCGCGGCTTCTTCGGTCGCGGCTTTCTCGGTTGCAGGTTCTTCTCCCGCAGCCTCGACGCCTTCTTCGGCTGGCGCCGTTTCCGTGGGCTCTGCTTCAGCAGACAACGCATCCGCTTCCACTGAACCTTCAGCCAGCGATTCCTCACTGACTCCAGTATCGAAGACTGCCGCTTCGGTGGCGGCTTCTCCCGTGCTTTCCGCTTCCGCGGCGGCTACTGCCTCGCCGCCATCCAGGCTGGCGAAGTAATTATTGACCGCAATACTGATTTTTTCCACCGTTTTCGGGCCAATGCCTTCAATCGCTTCCAATTGCTCCGGCGTCATGTCGGCCAGCGACTCTACGGTGTTCACGCCCGCCGCTTTCAGTTTCTCAACCAGCCCCTCGCCAAGTCCCGTAACCAATTCCAGCGGAGTGACCGTCTGCGTGACCAATGCAGACATCTGCTGTTCCACTTCCTGCCGCTTTTCTTCTTCGCTCTTGATATCGATCTTCCAGCCCAGCAGCTTGGCTGCCAGACGGACGTTCTGGCCCTTTTTGCCGATTGCGAGCGAAAGCTGCGTATCGTCCACCACCACTTCCAGATGCTTATCGGCAGCATCGACAATCGTGACCCGGCTTACTTTCGCCGGCTGCAGCGCCTTCTCCGCAAACGTGACTGGATCCTCGTGATACTCGATGATGTCGATCTTTTCTCCGCGCAACTCGCGAATGATCGACTGCACCCGCATCCCCTTCATGCCTACGCAGGCGCCAACCGCGTCCACGTCCTTATCCTTCGACATCACCGCGATCTTGGTGCGCTCGCCCGCTTCCCGCGCAATTGCCCGGATCACCACCGTGCCGTCATAAATCTCCGGCACTTCCGTCTGGAACAAATGCTGCACCAGTTCCGGCGCTGAACGCGAAGCCACCACGCCCGGACCCTTCACCGCCTTTTCGACCCGGACGATTACAACTCGAATGCGTTCGCCCACGGCGAACGATTCCAGCCGCGACTGCTCCTTGCGTCCCATGCGCGCCTCGGCCTTGCCGATATCGAGGATCACATCCGGACCCTCGAGCCGCTTTACGGTCGCATTCACGACTTCGTTCACATGCCCGATGTACTCGTTGTAAACAGTGTCGCGCTCCGCCTCGCGCACTTTCTGAAAAATGACTTGCTTCGCCAGTTGCGCCGCAATCCGTCCCAGAATCCCTTCCGTCACTTTCGGGATCAGCAGTTCTCCGCCCGCTTCCGCGCTCGGATCCAGCTTCCGCGCCTGCTCCACCGTCACTTGCAAGTTCGCGTCTTCCACCTGCTCCGGATTCTCGACGATCGACTTCACCGCATAGGCATTGATCTTGCCACTGTCCTTATCGAGCACCGCGCGCAAGTTTTCCTGCGTCTTGTAGTACTTGCGCGTGGCCACCACAATGGCGTCCTCGACCGCGCTGACCACAATCTGCGGATCAATGCCCTTTTCCCGGCTGACCCCTTCGATAATGTTGTAAAGCTCACTAGCCATAAAAGATCCAAACTCTTCAGGTGTCAGGTCTTAGGTGTCAGGTCTCAGAACTTGGTTTTCCTGAGACCTGACACCTAACACCTGAGACCTTGCTACTAGATTTCCGGTACCAGGTTGGCCTTTTCCACATTAGCCAACTCAATTTCAACCTTCGTCGCCGCGCCCTCTTTCGGACGCATCTTCTTCTTACGCGCCGCGCTCAAATCCAGCAGCAGCTTTCCGTTCTCGAAACTCTCCAGCTTCCCTTCAAAGTACCGGTTGTTATTCAACGGCTCCCGCGTCGTCAACTTCACGCGCTGTCCGCGGAAGCGCTCAAAATCCGCCGCCTTCGTCAGCTTGCGGTCGAGTCCCGGAGAAGAAACCTCCAGCACATACGATCCGCCGGACACCGCATCCTCAACATCAACGATCGTTCCAAACTCGCGGCTGAACTTCGAACAATCCTCGTGCGTGACCCCGTCCGGCCGATCGGCCGCCGGAGCCGCTCCCGGCCGGTCGATGAAGACGCGCAGCATACGGTGCTTACCCGCCCCGCATACCTCCACTTCGACTACTTCCAGCCCGCTCGAGCCTGCCACCCGCTCGGCAATCTGCCGGATCTTATCCAGATCTAAAGCCATGTTTTCAGCAATTTGCGCCCGAGTCGCCGCGCCAGTACCCGCCCAAACTAAAAAGTGGGCTTTCGCCCACTGGTGTGCTTCGCCAATCCTGACACTACGACACAACAGTTTCCATCACCAACTATACGCCGCCATTATGGAAAAGACAAACCAGCGCGGGTACGGTTTGGGGCTGAGCGCACGCTCACACCGGAAGTATCTGAAGTAACCTTGCCGTCACCGTGCCCGTCCCCCAAACTTGTTGTGATGCAGTTTTCCCGTGCCCATCTCGCCATCGCACTCGGGGCCGCTGGCCTGTTGGTGCTCGTGTTTCTGGGCTATCTGTATTGGCTCACCACCCAGCCGCCGGTTCTGTCGCGCTCCGAAGAACGCGACCCGCTCACCCAGATGCCGATCAGCATCACCATGAATCCGTTTCGAGATCGCACCATAGAGCGCACTGCCAACACCTTCATCTCCGAAATGCGAGACGGCAATTGCCGCAAGTTGCTTGCCCAGTGGGAAAGGGACTACCGCAAGAAACGCGCCCAGTTCCTTTGCAACTCCGAGGCCCAGCACCCGCTGATTTCCTGGAACCTGGTGGAGTGGGAAGACGCGCCGCCACTCGTGATTCTGCATTTCAAAGGTCAGCGCTACAGCACGCCCAGCCAGGACGCAACTTACAAAGACCTCTTCTCGGTGACTGAAGAGAAAAAAGATTCCGGCTGGACAGTTACAAAGTACGACGCTTTCTACTGACACGAATCGTATCAGGTGAAGACGATTCGTATCAGGGCATGCCTTCAGGTGCCGTAATGGCTGTAATAGCAACGCGCCTTCAGGCGCTGGATGCTGACCCGGTCGCGACTGTTAGCGCGTCCTTCCGCTCGACGGATCCGCCGAAGTCGCCGTATTCAGATCTACGGCAAGCGACTGCCCTGAACCCGCTCTCGGCGCATAACAATTCCCATCCGCCGAGTAAGTACGCCCACAAGCACCGGCCACGTCCTTGCGGCGAGGAGACTGCGTGAACTGCCAAATATCCGCGAATTGCACTCCACTCGCACTGGGGGACGGCGGATGCCGAGGAACAACACATCCGGGGGACGGCGGACACGCATCATTCGTCACCCAGTAAGTGATGTCACGTCCACCAGCGTTCTGCCGCACGTCCTCGGCGGTCACGATGCTCTCTCCGCCCTTCTCCTTCGCGACAATCCCCGAGCAATACACTCCTGCTCGAAATCGTGACTTATTCACTCCATCTACCCAGGCGAACAAGTACGCCTTCTGCTCGGGCAACAACCGCCCACCTTCTTCCTGATCGAGGAAGATAACAGTTTGCGCTGGGAAACCTTCCCGCCCAGCAGCTTGCACTGCACTTTTCGCGTCGTCCTTCCCCAACTCGGCCGCCCGTTCAACACTGCCGAGTTCCTTATAGAGGCGCCCGTTGAACAACACCAGGAATCCGAACCCAGCCGCTTCCAACTTGCCACGCTTCCCCGCCCAGGTATTCGAGTTAGCCCCCGGAGGATTGTTCAGCCAGTAACCTGAATAAGAAAATGTCGCATGCAGATCCTTCAGATTTTGGTCCCCCGGATATTCGTTGCGATCGAAGCCGAGGAAGACTGGACGCACCTGAGCTGACAGATTCAGCAGGATCGCATTGTGCAACGACAAGAAAAGAAGTGAGCTCGCTAAAGCGCGTCTCAACGAGATCTTCGACATGGAGAAAAACTGACGGCTGATGACTGATGGCTGACGGCTATCCCCCAATATGCACCATGGTCCGCGAAGCTGGCACAAATCCCGCCTCCCCGATATGGTGGCGTTCTTCTTTTTTCTCCACCACTTTTACGATGAACTCGGCGAGTTTCTCGTCCGTCGCGCCCCGACGCATCAATTCATGCAGATCGTGATCCCAAACGGAAAATAAACAGGTCCGCAGCTTGCCATCCGAGGTAATGCGGATCCGGCTGCAGTGTCCGCAGAACGGATGCGACACCGGCGCGATAATCCCAATCTCTCCTATGCCATCGTTGAAGCGATACCGCCGCGCCGTTTCGCTGCGCTCGTGGGCAATTTCCTTCAGTGGTAAGTACTCCGACATGCGGTGGACGATCTCATCGAGCGTCACTACAATTTCCGGCGTCCAGACGCGGTCCTCTTCGAGGGGCATGAATTCGATGAAGCGCACGACCACGCCTTCTTCCCGCGAAAACATCCCGAACGGAATGATCTGATCTTCATTGAAGCCGCGCAGCAGCACACAATTGATTTTTACCGGATCGAGCCCCGCCTGGCGCGACGCGCGCACTCCCGCCAACACGCTGTCGTATCCGTTCGGCACGCGCGTGATACGCGCAAATCGATCCGGATCCACGGCGTCCATGCTGACCGTCACGCGGTCCAGTCCCGCGTCCTTCAACGGACCAGCGATTTCAGCCAGCAGATGGCCGTTCGTGGTCAACGCAATCTCAGGCTTCTTCCCGTCGAGGGTGCACAGTTTCGCCAGATCGCGCACAAACTCCACAATGCCCTTGCGCAGTAGCGGCTCGCCCCCCGTCAGCCGAATTTTCGTGATCCCCAGCCCCACCAGGACGCGCGCCATCCGCAGATAATCGTCAAATGGAAGTTCCGCATACGCTGCACCGTTGGTCCCCGTCCGGCAATAGACACACCTATAGTTGCAGCGGTCGGTGATCGAGATCCGCAGGTCGTGAATGGAGCGCCCGAAATGATCAAGAAGCGGCATGGGTAAAGCAGCACTTAGCACTTGGCTTGCACATGGCACCGAGCGGCTTTGACTGAATGCCAAGTGCTAATTGCCAACTGCTGAACTCCAGGAAACAAACAGGCGGGTACAACCCGGCGAGCGTTTCCTTTCCAACACGGGAGGCGCAGACGTTTCCATCCGCACCCTCGAATCGCGCCGGTCAACCCGACGTGACCCTCGCCCCCGCCGCCAGAGAATCTCCCAGGCCAACAGGGGTCGGAAACTCAATCCCCATTATAGATGCCGCAACGGCTCTCTGCGAACCACATTCTGGACTGTTAAACTTCCCCCATGAAAGCACTGGTCATCACCCGTTTCGGCGGTCCCGAGGTTCTCGAACTGCAGCAGGTCCCCGACGCGCATCCGACGCCGGAGCAGCTTCTCGTGAAAGTGGAGGCAGGCGGCTTGAACTTTGCCGATCTGCTCACCGCGCGTGGCGGATATGCCGGTACTCCCAAGCCGCCGCTCACTGCCGGACGCGAATTCGCCGGACGCGAACTCACTGGCAATGACGCTACCGGACGCCGCGTGATGGGCTACACCCAGTGGGCCGCCTTCGCCGAAAAAACCGTGGCCCATCGCAACCTGCTCTGGCCCATCCCCGAAAAGTGGACCGCCGAACAGGCTGCCGCTTTCCCCGTAAATTTCTTTACCGCGTACTTCGCCTACTGGAAGGCTGGTCTGATCGATAACGCCGCCGGTTCCCGCGTCCTGATTCACGCCGTTGCTGGAGGAGTTGGTACCGCCGCCGTGCAAATCGGGAGAATTCTTGGCATCGAGATGTATGGAACGTCCTCTTCCGAAGACAAACTGGCTCGAGTGCGCGAACTCGGCCTGCAACATGGCATCAACTACAAGCAGCGCGATTATGCCGAAGCGATCAAAGACCTGACGCGGGGCGAAGGTGTCGACGCGGTTTTCGAAATGTTAGGCGGCGAGCACGTCGCAAAAAGCGTCAAATGCGTGCGCGACTTCGGACGCGTCATCGTCTATGGCGCTGCTACCGGCGAAACTCCACAACTCGACACCCGCATTCTTTATGCAAAAGGCGCCAGCGTGCACGGGCTCTGGCTGTCGTATCTGAGCGCAAACCGTCCGCTCATGGAATCCGCGTGGAGGCGGCTTTCCGAATGGCTGGCAGCTGGCAAACTTCATCCCGTGATCGGAAAAGTTTTCCCGCTGGAAGAAGCTCCCGCCGCCTACACCCTGATGCAAGAGGGCAAGAACTACGGCAAGATTGTGCTGAAGATCAGCTAGCACTCCGTCGAAGGGATCCGCAGTTTCTTCCACACAGCCTGAATTCCACACAAAACATTCTCGCGCTGTTACTCCGCCAACCCGCGTCAAACGCTGCTAACGCGACGAGTGTCCGCCCGTCCAATGAGCATAGCAAGCACAATGGTTCGTAAAGAAAGCGGGAACTTACTCAAACCGAGATTCGTATCCTGAAGTGAGCCAACGTGGGGTGGACGAAAACAAACTTCGATCCACTGAAAAGAATTTGCAGGGTGACGGGACTGGCGCACGCATGGTTTGGCGGCCCTGGATGCGCTGGGTCCAACGAAAACGTCCGGTAAAAAGAACGAGTTGAAAGGCCCGCGTCTTTTTGCGTCACCCTGACATGCGCATTGTAGGACTTCGCACAAAAAAGGCAAGCCCTCAGTCGAGCGTCCTCGCACGATCACCAGCCGCCCCTAAGGTCCCGGCCAACGCCGGGAGAAAGCGACGGAGCAAATGAAACTGAACAATCTGGCTAAGAGTGTTGTGCTCGGGCTGGCGGTACTGCTCGCATCGAGTGCTTTCGCAAGTAACAAGGGGACGCTGCAGGTGCGCGAGACGGTCGAAGTCAACGGCCAGCAACTCGCTCCTGGCGCCTATCAAGTACGCTGGGACGGCACGGGATCGAACGTCGAAGTAAGCTTCATGCAGGGCAAGAAAGAAGTAGCGAAAACGTCGGCGAAAGTCGTTGCACTCGACAAATCTTCCAACTACGACTCCGCCGTCATCGACCACGCGAGCGGCAAGGCAGCGGTTTCGGAATTACGCTTCGCCGGCAAGAAGTTCGCCCTGGCCATCGGCGGCACCGACAAAGCTGAACTGAGCAAGTAGCTGATTAAGTCCTGGAAGAGCGAATGCAACCAAGGGGAGCATTTCGGTGCTCCCTTTTGTTCTTTGATTGGGGCGACGGGGTCTCGCGAGCCTGCCATGAGCGAAGTCGGACGGTCCAGCGGTTCTACGGATTATCGGCTTTCTCCAACTCCGCCCCTAGATGCACGCTGCTGCCCGCACTGGCCTTCAACTTTCGTTCCCAGTTTTTGAATCCTGGTTTCCTGATGACCACCATGTGTTCACCCTCGGCTACCCGAACGTCAGAAGGCGTGCTACCAACAAATCCACCGTCGACCTCAATGTCTGCACCCGACGGAGTTGAATCGATCTGTAACTTGGCGGAGGCCGGGCTAGCATTCTCATCATGACTGCTAGCGCTTAGATTTGTTACCGACGTTGGCGCGGTCGGCTGAAATTTCGCAATGTCGAGCTTCATGTCTCCGTTGACATAAGCGGTAAATTCCGCCCCTTTCGGAAGCGTAATGTCCTTGCCGTGCATGAACAGGAAAAATGGCGCCGCAGGAAAGAACACGATGCCGGTCGCCACAATGCCCGCCGTCATACCGCCCACGTGGCCCCCACCACTGCCTCCCTTTACCGAGCGCAAGGCCGCTTTGTCGCCATTTAGTAATTTCACATAGTCAACATTGATCTCAAGTTTGCCTCCGCGCGCCATTCTTCGCTTCGGCTGTGCTTCGGTGACCGTGCCGAAGGCCACGCCTCCCTTGGGAATAACAAGCGTTCCGTTCACGCTAATGTCTTGCAGTACTTCGAAATCCACGGTATCTCCAACATGCGCATCGGCGGAAGAAACAGTCCGATTGAATCGTAGCTTTACCGGTATCGCATCCTCCAATACAAATCCCTTGGCAGATGTGAAGTTCGAAGTCTCAGTAGGCTGCTGCGATGCCGCCGCAGGGGGGGCGGTAGGACTGCCGGACGCTTGCGTGGCGTTTGCCTGACCAGTCAAAGTACTAGATAGAAACAACATCGCGACGCATAGATAGAAGACATCTTTCATTGGACCTCCAGTCCTTAGACGACCAGCGTTTCTTGTTAGCAAGGAAATATAGGCGGTGATTGGTCATTATGGACTTGGCGGCGATTACTTCAAAGAGAATAGTGTGATACCGCCCTGCCTTGAGCACCAACAAAAAAAGGGAGCGCGCAAAGCGCTCCCTCTAACCACTGAGAACTGGCCACTGAGAACCGAGAACTGTCCTCAATACTTCGGCATCTTGGGGTCGATCCGCTCCGCCCATGCCGTGATGCCGCCGGTCAGGTTTCGCACTTTTGTAAACCCGGCTTGCTTCAGGAATGCGACGGCCTTGGCGCTGCGTCCGCCCATTTTGCAATGAGCGACGATCTCGCGGCTGGAGTCGAGTTCGCCGACTCGCTTCGGCAGATCGCCCAGGGGAATCAGATATCCGCCGAGATTGCAGATCTGGTATTCATGCGGCTCGCGGACATCGAGAACAAAGATGTCGGCCTTGGCATCGAGCTTCTTCTTCAACTCTTCCACCGAAATCACCGAGAGATCTCCTCCATATACCGGCGCTTCCTCGCCGCGGATGCCGCAGAACTGATCGTAGTCAATCAGTTTCGTGATGGTGCGGTGCGTGCCGCAAACGGGGCAATCGGGGTTCTTGCGCAGCTTCAACTCGCGGAACTTCATGCCCAGCGCATCGACTAGCAGCAGTCGTCCTACGAGCGAATCACCCTGCCCCAGAATCAGCTTGATGGTCTCGGTCGCCTGAATCACGCCGACCAGTCCAGGCAGAATGCCGAGCACTCCCCCTTCGGCGCACGAAGGCACCAGGCCCGGCGGTGGCGGCTCGGGATAGAGACAGCGATAGCACGGCCCCTCTTCGGTGGCGAACACACTCGCCTGACCTTCGAAACGAAAGATCGAGCCGTAAACATTCGGCTTACCGGTAAGCACGCAGGCGTCGTTGACCAGGTAGCGCGTAGGGAAATTGTCGGTGCCGTCGGCGACGATGTCGAACTCGCGAAACAATTCCAGCGCGTTGGCGCTGGTCAGTTTCATATCGAACGTCCGCAGGTTGAGGAAAGGATTGATCGCCTTCAGTTTGTCGGCCGCCGAGTCAAGCTTCTTGCGCCCAACGTCAGCAGTGGTGTGGATGATCTGGCGTTGCAAATTCGTGTAGTCCACCACGTCAAAGTCCACGATGCCAAGCGTGCCAACGCCCGCGGCCGTCAGGTAGAGCGCAAGGGGCGAGCCAAGTCCGCCCGCTCCGATGCACAGCACCTTCGCGGCCTTCAGCTTCTGCTGCCCTTCCATGCCCACCTCGGGCATGATCAGATGGCGCGAGTAGCGGAGGATCTCGTCGTTGCTTAAAACCGCTTCAGGTTTGGCTTCAGTGGACTTGATTTCGGAAAGCGTGGCCATAGAGTCCTTAATAATAATTGATGTTTCGGAAGTAGTGCTTTGAAAGGGCCCGGCTTCAGACGGGCCGCTCCGAGTCGCTTTGACCCGGGGCTTCAGCCCCTGAGGGAACCGTCGCACCCCGCGCAGCCACCGGCAATCGACGGCACAATGGAAATCGTATCACCGTCTTTCAGCGCGGTGGCTTCTTTCTGCAGGTAGCGCATGTCTTCGTCATTGACGTACACGTTGACGAACGCGCGCAGCTTGCCATCGTCGGTATAAAGATGGCGCTTCAGTTCGGGATGCTGCGAGACCAGGCCTGCGAGGGCCTCTCCCACGGTCTTACCAGGGACATCGACCGAGGCCTGTTTCCCCGAGTATTGGCGAAGTGGAGACGGAATCTGAATCTGGGGCATATAGAGAAGATGCCAAGGTACTGGCGAAGGATGCAAGTCAGTCAGTCTCAACTAGTCGTCGTCTTCAGAATAAATTTCGGCATCGCGGGCATGCGCTCGAATCTCGTGCTTGAAGCGAGCCCGGCCGACCAGAAAAATGGAGAAGCGTATCTTAGGCCCCCCGTTCTTGGACAGAACGTATGTCGTGCCTGTCTTCGCGCCGTACGCGACTGAGGCAACGTCCGCCCACTTAATTTCCTTGTCGTGAAGGAACCAACGGCGCTGCCGAATGCCGTGATCGTCGACCACCACGGACACGGGCCGCACCAGGGAGATGAGCAGGAACACTGTCGCGGGAACCAAAAGAGCGTAGAAGCCCCCACCCTCCTTGCGCGTTGCCACTGAAACGACGACCCCGAAAGCAGCCAGGAGCACCAGGACCAATCTGACGAGAACCTGCATTCGAGTTACCGGGAAAAATTCCAGCGCTAGACCGCTTGCCGTGGCTGCTGACGAAGAGCTGAGCGCTTGATCGATGAAAAGAATACGTTGACACAAGCGTAGAACCCCACCCACAGCAACAACACCAGAACTGTGCCGACAAGTTCCCGCATCGCCTACTCCGACCTTCGCGGGCGAGGGCGCCCGCGCCACATTATCAGACCAGTTCGGTCTTCTCATCCACAAATTTCTTGTCGGCTTCGTCGCCTCCCACAAGTTCGAATGAATTCGTAATCGTCGCCTTGCCCTTTTCCACGCTCGTAATCACGTAGGAACAACCGAACCAGTGAGCGTCGGAAAGGTCAGTGGACGACCATTGCGCGGGATGGTCGGGATGGGAATGATAGAAACCGACGATGTCCTCGCCGCGCTCACGCCCTTCGCGCTGGATACGGATCAGTTCCTTGGGATCGATGTTGTAGCGGTTGTGGGGCGAGTCCGCGCGCGTGTTTCCGCAGCGCGCCGTGCGCGTAACTGTCTTCGCGCCGTCGTCATCGAATTGCCCAAGCAGCACACCGCAGCACTCGTGGGGATAGGTTTCCTCTCCGTGTTGACGAAGGGAGACGTAGACGTCATGCGGAATCTTGAGCATAGGAAGTCAGAAGTTAGAAGTCAAATTGCAGAAGTAAACCACTCAGTCCAAAAACTGCGCATTGAAACCCCGGAGATTTTACTTCTGCAATTTGACTTCTGACTTCTGCAATTACTTTTCGTGCCAGAATTTCTCGCTCAGATACTTTTCCCCGGAATCGCAAAGGATGGTGACAATCGTGGCGCGCTGATCGATCTTAAGACGCTCCGCAATCTGCAAACTGCCGACCACGGCCGCCGCGGAAGAAACTCCAACGAGGAGTCCTTGTTCACGCGCCAGCCGCCGAGCCATGGCATACGCGTCCTCGGTGACGATCTCGAGATTCTGATCAGCCAGCGACGCATCGTAAATGCGCGGCACGATCGCCGTGGGCAAGTACTTCGCGCCTTCAATGCCATGAAACGCGGAGTCGGGTTGCAGCGAGATGCAGCGAATCCTCGGATTCAACTCCTTCAACCGGCGCGTGGTGCCAACGAAAGTTCCGGTGGTGCCGAGCATGGCAACGAAATGCGTGATCCGTCCTTCGGTTTGTTGCCAGATTTCGTTGGCGGTGGTTTCGTAATGCGCGCGCCAGTTGGCATCGTTCGAATACTGATCGGCGTAAAAATAAAGATCAGGATGGCGTTCGGCCAGTTGGCGCACAATCTTGATGGCGCCGTCGGAGCCTTCGGCGGGATCGGTATAGATGATATTTGCGCCGTATGCCTGTAGAATGCGTTTTCGCTCGGGAGAAACATTCTCGGGCACGCAGAGCGTGACCGGGAATCCGAGGGCGGCGCCCAGCATGGCGTAGGCGATGCCCGTGTTGCCGCTGGTGGAATCGAGCAGAATTTTTCCGGAAGCAAGTTTGCCCGAGCGGCGCGCTTCGGCCACAATGCGGGCAGCGGCGCGATCTTTCACGGATCCGCCGGGGTTGTGCCATTCGGCCTTGCCCAAAAGTTTGGTGGTGGGAAACTCGCTGGTGAGTGCGTCCAGCGCCAACAGCGGCGTGTTGCCGATCTGAGCGAGCACGGCTTCTCCTCGACCAGGCACGGCTTTTGCCTGGGAAGATGAGGGGAACGGCGAGGAGCTGGAAGCGGCTGGTGTCATTGACTGTAAATGCCCTTATGACTAGAGTAATGTGCCCGCAATCTTGAAAAGGTATATCTATACTAGCGTTACTGTATTTTCAACCTCATTAGATTCCCTGAGGGTACTTTTGGTTCCATCGAAACCGTGCAGGCCGCATCTAACTGGATGCAACGAGAATTGAGCTTATAAATGACAGCGAAAGTCGAACAGCGAAGCTACGAAGACGCAGTCGCCTGGCTGAAAGAGCATGGCTTTGACCTGATTGAAGCGCCGGGCGCGCAAACCCGCGTGTTCCTGAAGAAGTACAACTGCTCGGCGGCGATCCAGAAGACGGACGACGGCGGCGCGAAAATCTTCGCCTATCCCGGCTACATGATCGGCAGCGAAATTTCAAAACTGGTCAATCGTGGATACCAGCAGTTCCTGAAGACAACGAAAACCGAGGTGCCGGCCACGGCTGACCACCTGAAAGCATTGCAGCAGTTCTCCGAAGAAATGAAAGAGGCGCTGGGTCTGCCGAGTCTCTACAACGAATCCCTAGGCACGGTGAGCGAGTCCTACCAGTACGATCGCATTAAGGACCGCGATCGGCCTGAGGTGGAGCGTCCGAAACGGCCTTGGGAGACAGTGAAGGCAAAAGCGGCCGCAGCGACGAAAAAAAGCCGGGCGTAGGTGCGCTGGAACCAGTTGTCAGCTCTCAGCCGTCAGCTCTCAGTTTCGACCCCGTCTCGCTTTTGCTTTTAGCTCCCGGCTACGGGTAGTCAACAATCCGTGTGAAACTTGAGCTTCGTATCAGGGCATCGCTTTAGCGATACCGCAAGTTTGCGAAACAAGATGCCCTTTTAGGGGCTGCGCGTCGTAAATTGATTCTGCCCTTCTTCCCTCTTTTCTCTCCGCATCAAGAAATCCGAAACGGTATGATGCCTACCTAACGTTGACGGAGGCCGTATGCGAGATTTGATTTTGCTAGTGGGCGTGATTGCCGCGTTTGCCGTCTCCGGAAGTGGACAAGACCGCGCCGACGCCGGGCGCGCGGCGATTCGCAAGGTAATTGAAGATCAGCAGACAGCCTGGAACCGGCAGGACCTCGAAGGCTTCATGGCCGGATATTGGAATTCTCCGGAACTGACGTTCTTCTCCGGCGCCCGCGAGTCGAAGGGCTGGCAAGCGGCGCTCGATCGCTACAAAAGAAACTATCAGGGCGCAGGCCACGAAATGGGTAAGCTGGAATTCGCGAATCTCCGCATCGAGATGCTGGGACCAGAGGCAGCCTTTGTCCGCGGTGAGTTTCACCTCACGATGTCAGACGGGAAGACGCCGCACGGCCTATTCACGCTAGTATTCCGCAAGTTCCCCGAGGGATGGAAGATTGTGCATGACCATTCGGCAGGAGAGTGAGCGGATTGCAGAGGTCAGAAGGCAGATTGCAGAGGTCCTGTGAAATAGCTCTTTTATCTCTGAACTCTCACCTCTGCAATCTCACCGCCCGCGGTCCATCGCTTCATTCGCCAGCCGATCTGCCGTTCGATTGTGTTCCCGGAGGGCGTGGCGAATTTCAAAATGTTCGAGCCGTCGAACCAGTTGCTGCGCCTCGTCGTAGAGCTTGCGCAGTTCGGGATGACGCACCTTGTAAATACCTTTCATCTGCCGCACCATCAATTCAGAATCGCTAATCACCTTCAGCGCCTTAATCTGGTTTTCACTGGCATAGCGAAGTGCGGCCAGGAGTCCCTGATATTCGGCGTAGTTGTTGGTCCGGTGCCCGAGGTATTCGCTGAGCTCGGCAACCGGCTTCCCGGACGCGTCCGTGATGGCGACACCGTAACCGGCTGGCCCGGGATTACCGCGAGCTCCGCCATCGACATGAGCGGTGTGGGCGGGAGGCGCGGGTTTCGAAGCGGAGAAAAGGTTGTTGGAATCGGAAGAGCGTGTAGGCATTCAGTGAGTTTACAACGAGCTTTTCAGCGACGACATTTCGGGAATCAGCAAAATCCAAGCGGGCGACTACCGTGGAGTCCCACCTTCGACAAATGAAGCCTGGTCCACCAGCAGTCTTCGTCTATCTTCCGGTCGCGAGTCTTGTGGCTAGTCGCTGCGGCAGATTCGCGGCAAGAATTTTTTCCTGAGCTACACGCAGGTTGTAGGGCACACGATAGAAACTCACGATCCAGGCATCGGAATCGAACACGGCAAAGGCGGCGCGCCAGTCGCCATCACGAGGCTGGCCGACAGAGCCGGGGTTGATGAGATAGCGGCGATCCTTACGCAGCGGCCAGTCGGACGACTCAGCCTGCCCGACGGTGCGATATCCGGGACGGTAGGCTTCGCTGATTTCGCCCGTGAGCACGAATCCGCCCTGCAGGTGAGTGTGTCCGAAGAAGGTGACCGGGACGGGATTGGTGATGAGCGGCTCGATAGCGTCGCGAGCACTGACCATGTATTCATCTTCGTCGAGCGCGGAGCCGTGAACGAACTGGACACCAGGAAGTTCGGCGAGTTGGATGGGTCCCTGCGGAAGCGAGCGGAGCCATTCGAGATTCTTAGCAGTGAGCTGGTCGCGCGTCCAGAGAGTTGCCAGACCGGCGACAGGGTTGAATTCCTCAAGGTTCATGAGACCGCTGACCGCTTTGTCGTGATTGCCGCGGACGAAGACCTGTCCCAGCGATTGCGCTTTGGCAATGACTTCGTTGGGATTGCCGCCATAGCCAACAGAATCGCCAAGATTGACGACGAGGTCGTAGGCGGGCGCCGCCGCCAGACAAGATTCCAGCGCTTCGAGGTTGCTGTGAATGTCGCTTAGAAGAAGGATGCGCACAAAGGGGTGATTATAGCTTTTCTGGAGGCGAAACGACGAGGCAGCCTAGCGGGCTGAGTCCATCGCTGAATGCTTCCAGTCGGTTCGGGCCCATAGCGTCTATTTTTATCAGATCAAGTTTCTTTGATTATGTTTATCAGATTCGATGCGGATTCACGACCGGGCATCGAGCCCAATGTCTGGGACGCACTTCGACCAGCGGTGGAAGTTCGCGAGCGCAAGCTGTGACGCGGTGCGAGCAGCGCGGCTCAAAAGGGCATCCGGGAGGAAGTTGGGCGATGGGCGGAACGGTGCCTTCGATCGTCGCCAGCGGCATTGCGCGATCGGTGGCGAGGGTAGGGATGGCGCGCAGCAGTCCTTGAGTATAGGGATGTGCGGGTGCGTGGAAAATGTCTGCCTTCGAGCCAAGTTCGACCAGGTTGCCGGCATACATCACGGCGACGCGATCCGCGACGTGCGAGAATGGCGCTGTGAGCCCGTCATCCGGCCCAGTGTGTAAGTCAGTCCGGCCCCAATTGCGAAGATGGAGAACATCTCGATGAGATTTGAGAAGGGAGTCGGGTTCTCAAACGGATGCGCGCTATTGGCATTGAAGAAGCCGCC
>JAIQFA010000013.1 GCA_020073525.1 Terriglobia bacterium | reverse complement strand
GATCGTCCCCATGTCGTTTGTCGGGGGACCGTATTTCACGGCTTTGAGGAAGCGCATTCTAGAAACCTCACATGTTCTCCGGCTTGATCCTATCGACAAGCGAAGCGATGTGTTCCTCGATGTTCTATACGATGTCTGCGTTCTGGTACTTCGCAAGAAGGGCGCCCTTGCGCGCACAGTGGTTCCGAAGAGTTCTCTCCTCATGATGGGGCAGTCGAATCGTGACCTCGGTACGTTGGAGATTCCAGACCGTGCTGCGGGCCGCATGTGGGCCCTCCCGGACGAAGAACAGACGGAAGGATTGTTCCAGAGCGGATTGGAAACACTCGCAGACTACGGCTATATTGCAAAGACCGGATACTTTGTATGGAACCGTGAGCAGCATCGCTATCGCACCGGAAACAAGCCCCGGTCGACCGAAGTTCCTTTGTTCTGGGCGCACAATGTCAAAGCCAACCGTCTATGCAAGCCGTACGATGGAAAGCCAGATTCGACCCGGATCGGTTTTGTAAGAATCGAACGCGAGAGCAGTGCAATAATTTGCTCGGATGCGCTCATACTTCAGCGAACCAGCAATCGGCGACAGGCGCGAAGGTTGATCGCTGCGGTCGTCCGCAAAGCCAAAGTCCCAGGAGGGCGCGGATTCGTCACCGAAAACCACACCATCGTTATCATCCCCGATCCAACCAAGAGTCAAAAAATAACATTGAAGATGTTGTGCCGCCTGCTGAACAGCGCGGCTGTTGATATGCGCTTCCGCAGAATTTCCGGCTCTGTGAGCGTGTCGACGAAAGCTCTGAGGCAGCTTCCCCTTCCATCTGCAACGACCGTTCGTGCCGCGTTCAAGCCCGGCATTGAAGACGACCATGCCGCCAAGACTGCCTATTTCGAATCACTAACGGCTACGGCGCGAAAGTCGTCCGCAATGGCGGCAAGTGGGTAAGCGCGATGCCAGGCAGTCAAAACGTGGGCGCGCAACCTTTGGCCAAGCATGGCGCCGTAAACTCCGGCCAAAATCACGACGTGAGCCTTCGCCGGCGCAATGAACCGGGTCAATCTTGTGACGTAGGGCCGTCCGCGAAGGAGGTGCTTGCCACCTTCAATCGTGTTATCGCGGAGGGGAAGAGCGAAGCGCTCTTGCTCTGGCCGCAGGGTATCGAGGGCATTGCGGTAATCCATGCATTAGCGGCCCTTGCCGGAATAGGCACTTGTGACAGCCAAGGCTTGGCGACCCTGTTCTTTCCATGGAACCGCAACTCCGGAGGAACCCAGCGGACGCTGCTGGTTGACAGGGAACAGCTAGTGCAGGCTGCCCTCCCCCCACTTAATCGAGTCCACCAGCACGGTGCCCGTTGTCCCGCGTTTGGCTACCTGATGGCGCTTCATAGCCTGAAGCACCTTTCGACCGGAGAACAGGGAAACCGACGACAGAAAGCCTTGCAGGACGATCCTGGGCTGATGCACCCCACGCTGTTTGAGATCATTCCGCAGGCAGGTATTCAGGTCGCAAGTGCGCGCGAGTACAGAGATCACTTTCTCCACCGCTTGCGACGCCACACATGGATCAACGAACGCAGTGAACACATTAACGCTGCGAATGATTCATCCCAAGCCCCCTTTTTCCTCTTCGGTGTGCATCCGGATGCTTTGTCTTTAGAGCTGCTTCGCGAGGCAGGTCTGGATCCTGATCGTGGCGGCCGGCGTCCTGACATTGTCCTGCTCGATCTCGCCCGCCGATCAAGGAATGCACTCGGGGGCAATTGGCGGGACGCGGTTTCGAGATTTCTTCAAATGGTTGAGCAGCTGTACGGACCAACTCGTCCACCGGTTCTTGCGGTGACCGATGAAGTCTTCGTGCTGCAGACAGTCAGATGGAAGGTCTTGAATGACTACGATGCCCGTCGCGGGGTAGCGACGACCCCTAAGCAGCCCGCCCGTTCGCGATTGATTCTCAATGTCAAGACCGATGTCATCGGCTCGGAAAATGCCGCTCCGGCATCTCTGGACGAACTTTCCGCCGAAGTTTACGGCGCAGATCTTCTGAACTTCGTTGATGACGGCCTGAAACTAAAACGCTCTCTCCTCGACGCCGGCGACCATGAGGTCGCATCATCGGTGACGGCCGCCCTCGTCGCTTTGCAAAACCTGATCGGCTTGCCTGGTCCGCCGCAACAATTTATGACTTTTCTCGCGGACAATTACCAAGGATACGAGCTCCAGAGCTTGGGGTCCCGGTTCGACCACTTGACGCCCAGAGGGAAAATCAACTCTGTCATAAAGCTGGGAGCTGCCGGCGCCAATCACGCACAACTCGTATCCTTTCTCGGCGCATACGATAACCTTTGCTCGGTCGCTGCAACTCAAAATCCTGGAACACGCCTATTCGACGCTTGCCTTTCACGGCTAGTAAAGCATTCGTTGCGATCAATCGTCGCTTTTTCGAGCGACCTGATCCGCGCTTTCGCGGAGTGGCGCATAGAAAATGAAAGCACACTGGCTGATGTGCGGCAAAAACTGAGGCGAGACATTATGCTCGTCGATACCAAGGAAGTGACGGAAGAGCTTGAACGCGCCGTCAGTCTGCAGAATCCCTATCAACAGGTCTTTTTTGTGGAGCCGTATGCGGACCATTTTCTGCAAACCCTGACGCATCCAGCCCTGCCCTCGAAGGTCACCGTGCTCTGCCATCTTGCGTGCGCAAAACAGATCCTTCAACGCGTCGAGGCGTTTTTGCAGCTGGACGGCATCGCTCCCGTTGAATGGAATCTTCTGATAGTGCAGGAAAGTCTTCAAAAGGCCCTCAGCGGCCACACGATTGATATTCCCGATCTGGACACCGTCCTCTTGCCGCCGCGCGTGGGGACTATCGACTTGACGGGACCCCACGCCCCAGGAGCCGGCCCGACACGTATCATTCGCACATCCGGTGATGTTCAAATCAGGGCGTTCGACGGATCGGAGTTAGCGGTTTACGACCCGGATGCCCTGCAACCGTTTTCGCGGCGCCTCGCGAAGGACCTGCAGCCAGGCGATCAGATATGCGTCTTCAGTCCTGACTTCATAGATGCCGCGAGGGAAAAACTGCACCTCAGCGCCACGGCACCGGAGGTTCTCACCTTGTATCACAAGACCGTTGCGGAGGCGGCGACGAAGCTGCCGGGGCAAGATATGACAGCAAGAGCTGACGCGCTTCGCAATTCGATCATGAAAATCGACTCAACCCTCTCGTTGCCGGGGCCACAGTCCATTAAGCAGTGGATTGACGTGGCAGATCTGGTTGATACGCCGCGGGACGAAGTAAGACCTCAAGCTCCGCGCGACCGCCGCCACTATCTCTGTTTTATGAAGGCGCTCGGAATCGCGGACGATGTGGCAGGCTATTACTGGGACTGGGGAATCTTCTGGACACGCTCGCAGCGTATTAAGAGCGGTACAGCATTCCACCAAGTCTTCATGGGCGTCCTAATCGACCCGGATGGCGCAGTTTCACGCCTTCCTGAAGCGCACCGCCAGGAAGTCTGGCGAATATATGAAACTGCCGAGCAGCATCTCGTTGCTGTAATCTCGAACAATCCAGAAGGTAATGCAGATGGAAGTCATTGATCTGAGAACGCTGCCTGCCGGGATCGCCGGCAATCTCGACGATGCCAAGGAGGGAATCGTTGACGCCCTCCTTAATCTGACCTGGCAGCGGGCAAGTGGCGCCGGGGCTGAAGGCGAGATCATTTTCGGCGCGAAACCTTCATTAAGATTTGTTTCGGGATTCTTGCTGCCGCGATTTGAGGAAGGCGGCGAGCAGGACGAGACCTCGGATATCCACATTAGCGCGCACGGCCTCGATTGCCAGATTGCAGCCTCCGCCAACGGAAATCTGGCAATCGGCGCAGCATTTTCGATTTACGTGCGCATGCTGCCCAGCTGGGAAGAACTGACGAAACCCGAGCTTGAACTGTACCCCAATATCACCCTGCGAAGGGACCTGGAAGCGGCCATTCGCGACGCGATGAGGGAACGTATGACCGTCGCCCTGGTGGCGGAGGAGGCCAAGGCCCCCGATGAAAGGCGACAAAGGCGTGATCTTCAACAGGCGATCTATCGCGAACTGTTGGGCGATCACGGCGTCGAGGTATCGTCGGACGATTGGGTTGTTGATGCCGGCGTGAACCCTGAGCAAGCCGCTGGGACGGTGGAGGTCGATCCTTCCGATCAGGGCGAAACAGCGGGGGATGGCGCACGCCTTGTGACCCAACGTGGTCGCTATATCTTCCACAGAGACGAGGCGGCTCAGGAGATTGACATTCCGCAGAAATGGAAACGGCTTGCCATTGAGCTCGCGCCCCTCTCGGTCGACATGTCCGATGAGGCGGTCATTCAGGTCGCGGTAGAAACTTGGACCAGACAGATGCGCGAGGCGGTGGTCAAGGCAACCGCGGCATGGATAGAAACCGATGAAGGCCGAAACTGGGCGTACCGGCCAGCCAACATCAGGCCGAGCTTCATCCGTTCAGAGAAAACCTGGAACGATTTCCTTACTACACTTCGAGCCCCCGCCCCGTCGGCGAAAGAGCTGGGGCCCGACTTGAGCGGCCTCGTCCTGACTGTTCAATTCGACAACGACCTGCGCGACCCGGACCGCCGCAACTTGAGGGTGATGCTGGAGAACAACAGCAATGAAGTGCGAAAGCGGATGCGTCACCGCTTTGACCACTCCATCCATCAAGTAGGACTTGCTATCGAGCTGCCGGCGCAGGCTCACCGGGCCCTGAAGCTTGACCGGGTCGAGCCTTCGTACAGATTTCGGGACTTTCTGTCCTATCCTGCGATTGGCATAAACTGTGGGGTTTCCGAGGCCCGCATCGGCGACAGATTGTGGCTGACAACAACATGGATGCCCCGGTATCAGCAGCCCCGGATCGTGCCTACCGACATCAAAGGCGTTCCAACGGATTTTGCAACCCTTGGCACCGATAATTTCAATCCCGCAAGCATACGTCCTCTCATCAAGGCCTACCAAGACTGGATAAGAGGAGAAGAACAGAATCTGGACCCTGCCGCCGGCGTTGAAGACGCCGATCAGGCAGATCGAGAACGAGAGAAATTCAGAAAGGACATCGCGAACTATCGGCGAGAAGCCAGCAGGATCGAGCTGGGCATAAGTCTTCTGGAGCACGCCTTCAACCGCTTTCGGGAAGAGCCTCAATGTCGCGAGGCGTTCCCGTATCGTGCCTGGCTGCTGCTGAACCAAACGTTTCGCGAAGCCGGGTTCGCGCGCGGGATCGAAAGGTGGCGCCTATTCCAGCTCACGTTCGTCCTTGCTCATATCCCCACCCTTGCGTCCCGCATGACGGAGTACGCAAAAGCACCATGGTTCGACCCCGAATTTGATGAAGAGACTGCGACACTTTTGTATTTTCCAACCGGTGGCGGTAAGTCGGAAGCCTTCTTTGGCCTGCTCATCTTTAATCTTTTCCTTGATCGCCTTCGCGGCAAGAGTGTGGGCGTTACAGCGCTGATTCGATACCCGCTGAGACTGCTGACGCTGCAGCAGGCGCAAAGACTGCTTTCCATTCTGATGCGCGCAGAATTGTTGCGCCGAAGCGCGTCTGTCGGGGGCGCGCCCTTCGAGATCGGCTTCTGGGTTGGCAGCGGCAACACCCCGAACAGCCCTGACGATCATCGCCTAGCTCCTGTCCCTCGTCTGGACGACGCAAAGCATCAGAACGATGACAACCTGGGCATCGACTACAGCGAGGTGAACGACAGTTTCAACAAAACACCCAAGTGCCCCCTCTGCTCCCAAAGTACGGGGTTACGGCGAATCTCGTCAGGCACCGACGATGAAATCGGCATTTTTTGTTTTAACCAAACTTGTCGATGGAACCTGGAAACACAGCGGTCACCGCTCCCATTCCTGATTATTGACAAGGACATTTACCGTCACGCTCCGGCCGTACTCCTCGGCGTCATCGATAAACTCGCGCTCATCGGCCAGCATCCCGCAACAATCAACAGGGTCATGGGAATGTTCGGGTTCGCCCGTTGGCGAGAATCTGCGACGGGCCGTCTTGTGATGCCTTCGTGGACAAAGCTGAGGGAAGGTCCGTCTGTAAACAATTGTGAGGCTATCGCTCCCGCCTATAAGGAAGGGTGCGAGATTTTCTGCGATCCGTTTCCATCATTGATCATTCAGGATGAAGCGCACTTGCTTGAAGAGAGCCTGGGCACTTTCGCCGGGCTTTTCGAGACGATGCTGGAGCAGTTGTTCGTGCGCGGATCGGTACTGCTGGGCGACCGAGTAGCGCGCAGCCCGTTCGGATCAAGGGCAGCCCGTCTTCCCAAGGTCATAGCCGCAACCGCGACGGTCAGCGTGCCTCAGCAGCAGTTCGGGTCGCTCTATCAGCGTCGGCATATGCATTTCCCTTATCCCGGCACCTCAATCTACAGGTCTTTCTATTCGGTGCCGGCTACGCCGTCCAATCCCGCACGCCGGGGGATTGCGGGCGGCAGCCCGCGCGCTCCGGAAATAGAGGCGCCCTGGATGAGGTTGTATACGTCAATCATGACGAATGGCCGCAACCATACCGTCACGACGGTTGCCGTGCTCGCCGCATATCACCTCGCGATCACGGAGATGTGGCAGGATCTGTTGACAGGCAACCGCACGGAAATAGTCGCGCAACGACTATTGGAGGCTCTCACGCCAGGTACTCCTTTGACGCAATTTCATGCGAGCGCCATCAGCGTTTGTGCGAAAGAAGATCCCGCAATTTTGCTCACTCTGCTGGACCTCATGCGGATTTCACTCACTTATGTGACCAATAAGAAGGGCGGCGATCAGGTCATTGATGCATTCAGGGAGGAAGTGGCAAAAGTTCACAAGCGCCACGGCCGCACTATGGCGCAGTTCCACACGCGCTTGATTTCAGGGGGAATTGATGTTGCCGAGATTCAAGAAATTATGCGGCAGGCAGACGGCGGCATCACGAGCGGCGAGGATTTTCCTGATCTCGACCAATCCCTGAGAAACATTGTCGCAACCTCCGCTATTTCTCACGGGGTCGATGTGGACAAATTCAACGCGATGTTTTTTGCGGGAATGCCCAATGACATCGCAGAGTTCATTCAAGCGTCTTCTCGCATAGGCCGTGCTCACGTCGGTTTCAGCCTTCTTGTACCCACGCCGCAGGCCCGCCGGGACCGGTACATTGTCGAAACCCACGATGTTTTCCACCGTTTCCTGGAACGCATGATCGCCCCGCCGGCGATCACACGGTGGGCCGCAACCGCTCATGACCGCGTACTGACCAGCCTTTTTCAGGCGTGGCTGAGCGGCTGGGCTGAGCAGAAGCTATTCATGGAATACGCAGATGCCGAGAAGATTCGCGCGCCAAGATTCGAGACGGTAAATGACGTAAACCGACTCTTTACCGGAAGCGACCTGCCCGGCGCCGCGAAGGATTTCATGGAATTTTGCGTTCTTGCGCTTGGCGTTCCGGGCCGCGGCGTTAGCCGATTGGGGGCCGCCCCGCATCCGGAATACTATGACGGCCGCATCCGCAATCTCGCCAAGGAACTGACAGACGAATTCCGCACCGAAAACGCCACGACAAGGTTAAGCGACTATTGGGAGAACTCTCCCGTAGGACAGAAGCCGATGACATCCCTGCGCGATATTGACGAGGCCGGGCGATTCATTCCCGCGAGACCGTTCGGCAAGCACAGAATCAAGGGTGCCGATGAGAAGACGCTGATTGCGGAGGCGCTTCGTATTGTAAGACGGCAACGGAGCCGGGTCGGCGAACTTGACAGCGATGATGGAGAGGCGTAAGGAAAATGCAGCGGTCCAGAACTCAAATTGCCACATCCTACGCTCCTGGTGCGCTCTTCACCTATGAGGGTGGACTCGGATGTTGCGTCTCGGTCGCTATGTCCGCGCCGGTTACGCCCTCCTCTCCCGCAGTCCAGAAGCAATTGTTTGAGCACCTCGCAGAATATGTCGAGAGCTGGTTTCAGCGTGCCACAAACTGCCGTCCGGAACCCGCTGTTCTGCCCGAACAATGCATAGACAGTGCATTCCTGAATCACCAGAACGAGCCGTTCGTCGATCAAGGAAAGTTTGTCCTCAACCAACCCAGCAGGATCGGATTTCTTCCGGACCCGCTCGTATTTGTGTGCTCTGATTGCGGGCGCCTTACGGAATTTAATGACGTGGAGGATCTTCACCGTCGCTGGCCCCAAACAAAGGACCGCACAGATTGCGCGATTGCGGAATCGAGGCGTCACAATTGGCGACAGGTTGATGTTGTCTACGCCCACTGGTCCGGAAACTATTGCGGCCTGAGCCCTCACCTCTGGGTCATGGCGCCTGATGGCAGGATCAACCAGATTAAAAGATGCCGGAACTGCGGCCACGAGGAATACCAACTCGTGACCAAGGGCTCTCCTTTCTTCAGTGATTGGCGCTTCCAGTGCATCCAATGCCTCACCACGAAAGAAGTTGTGCAGGCAGACCGCGAAACGCTGGAACTCCTCAAGCCCCGGATGGACGGGGGATATGGCAACCTGGCCAAGGAATGGAACATGCTCCCCGTCTCGTACAGGGCGTCATCGGTCTTCTACGCCCAGACCGATAGCTTCATCCTGTTCCGGGACGCTGAAGTCACAACCCTGCTCACGGCGGCACGGCGCGCCGACCTCATCTCCCGTCTCATGAAACTCTACAATTTTCCCGGTACACCACTAACGAACGACGAGGTCATCAGGCAGCTAAAAGAAAACGGGCGGAACGACGAGGCCAAGAACTACAAAGATCTTCTGGAAATCCTCAAAGTGATTCCGGTAGCCGCCATGAAAGAAACCATGGAGCGACAACTGAGCGAGAAGCGCGCGGCCTACGAAGCTGGCGGGCTCATTGCAAAACAGCACCAGCAGTCGCAGGCCCTCGCCTCCCAAGTCGAAGCCAACCACGAATGGGCAAGGCGCTATAACCCGGTACGGCTCGCTGTAGAACACTCCTCCTTCCGGAAGGAGGTTATAGACAGACAGGGTACCGACCCGAGCCTGCCGGCAATATCCGTTCTCAATCCAGAGGTCTGCGACATCGACGCCGCAGACGCCAGAGAACGCAAGTCATATGCCACGACCGTTGAACATCACCTGCTGCGGCTCGGAATCGATGAGCTCGTACTTCTGCGCGGGCTGGACATCTGCGAGTTCAGCTTCGGGTACACACGGGTCAGTTCTACGCCTTCTACCACAGTCAAGGATAGGGAAATGCCGGTGAGGCTGTGCGCGTTCGATTACGTGGAAAAGAAAAAGCGCCCGATCTATCTCCTTGAACAAAAAAATGAAGGCTTCTACATCCGGTTAAACGAAACGCGAGTCATCGATTGGCTCAGCCAAAACGGTCTCGGCGGGCAACTGCCGCCCCGCGAGGGGATGAAACTCGGTGGGCTCTTGATTGAAGAATACGCGGATTTCGGTCGTTTTGTGCAGGACTATCGCGAACGCGCCACGCCGCCTACTCCGCGCTCGTTGCCCAACTTTGTGTATCTGCTTCTTCATACGATGGCGCATCATTTCGCCCACGCCGTTGTTGAATATTCTGGCCTGGAGCACGGATCAATCGGCGAGTATCTGTTTCCCGCCAACCTCGCCTTTCTCGTATACCGCAGAGGTATGACGCCTGATCTCGGCAATTTGTCCGCTATGTGGCGTAACCATGGACTGACGGTGTTGGAGCAACTCCTCTCTGATCGTGCTCTCAAGTGTGATGGCGGCAGTCTGTGCGACCAGCGCGGCGGCGCATGCCCCGCTTGCATTATGGCTCCCGAAGTCGCCTGCATTGCAGGCAACAATTTGCTCAGCCGCGCCGCCTTGGGCGGCGGTGTACCGCCAGGATGGGATGCCGATCGAGCGGCACTCACCGGGTTTTTCCGGCTTGGAGAAAATGCGGAATGAATGCCCCATCCACGAGGAAGCAACGGTCGACTGACTGTCGGACGCCCCTCACTACCGCTTTGTTCGGCGTGTTCTGAAAACTTGTGTGCCGGATGTGTGCTGGATTTGCTCGGCCCTGATCACGAGTGAAGGAAATATCCTCCGCATTCAGATCGGGTAAAATCGCAACCTGTACTGCGGCGGCTCTAGTTCTCTCCAGCTGCAGTCCTCTAGCGCCTGCGAGCTCTTCTAGCCTGATGTTTTTGATATTGAAGCGGCCTGCATCCCCCAGGCGCTGGTTCATCCGGAGGAACTGGCGAAGCGCGATTGTCGGTGCAATACACGACAGTGAACCGAATGGACATTGGTGGCGTGTAATCTCCAATCCCTTGCCAGGCCAAAATTGCGTGTTTTTCCGGGACGCTTTCGTAATCTGGGCCTGTGCAACTGCTCGGCGTCAAACTCGAGACTTGCGAATTGAGGAGGGAATGCTGCGATCAACACCAACATCCTCGCGTGCCCCGCTGGATAGGAATGGAAGCATGAAAAGGCATCTTCCGTTGATTGTCGTGATTGTGTTTTGGGTTATTGCGAGGCTTGCTCAGGCTCCGCCCCCTCAGGAAAAGCCTACACAGCAAAACTAACGTTAGTAGGGCGCGTGCACACAGAACCAGGCGTTCCACAATGTTGTCTCGGGTAAGGCCACTTCTCAGACGCCTACCCTCGATCAGCTGCACAACACGCTCCGAAAATATCCTGAGCACACAACGCATACCTCGATATCGCGCAGATTGGGAACGAGCAGAGCATCAATTCGGTGCCGCGACGGGCGGTGTTGTTGAGTCAATCGTCTCGGGGCAACCTTGAGTCACGATGTCGTCCGGCGCGCCAGACGATCAGCAAAAACCGGCTGGACTGGACCAAATCGCAAGATCGGCAGTGCGGAGATATGTTACTGAAATTACTGCCGTTCTATTGTAAAGAACTCTAGTTAACGATACCTTTTGCTCAGCAGATTATATCGGTGGCGCAATCACGAATACTCAATGATCGCTACGCCCTTCAGCCGCCCGCACGAACCGGAGGCATGGCCGAGGTGTACAAGGCCTACGACGTCCACGAGAGCAGGACTGTCGCCGTCAAGCTCTTCCAGCAGGGCGCTATAGAAGAGGAGATCCTGAAGGAGGCGTTTGATCGCGAGCTTCGCTCGCTCAAGGAACTCCGGCATCCGAACATCGTCCAACTGTTGGATTCGGGCATCGACAAGGCGACCGGGAAACAATTCCTCGTACTGGAGTGGATGGACTCCGATCTGTCCAACAGGACGGAGCGGCCGGCCTATCAAGGTTGGGACTCCTTCTATGTCGAGATCGGGCGCCCGCTCCTCAAGGCGCTTGCGTTCGCCCACTCGCGTCAGGTCATCCACCGGGATGTAAAACCGAAGAACATCCTTCTCGATGCCGCGGGCGCTCCGAAACTCGCTGACTTCGGTATCTCGATCCTGAAGACGTGGCTGGAGCCGGGCATCACCCTCAAGGAGTTCGCGTCCCGGCCGTTCTGTCCGCCGGAAGCGAACGACGGCTCGTTCGAATACACGCGAGACGTCTTCGGATATGCCGCAACTGCCGTGCAGTGCCTATCGGATGGGCTGCTGGCCACGCACGCCGAGCTCTTCGCCGCCCTCGACGACGCAGATGTCCCGCAGGACGTTTTCACTGTACTGCAGCAAGCCCTCTCCAAGGATCCGGCTGCCCGCCAAACCAACGCCGCCGTGGTCCTTTCGCAGATCGAGGTTATTCAGGCGCCGCGCGAGACCACATGGGTCACGCCCGAAGACGTGTATTTCGAGCTCTCGACGGCTGCGCTTGAGAGGCTGCGCAAAGAGTTCCCCAACAAGGGCAAGGACGAGATCTCTGCGATGCTCGCTGCGGACCTCAACACTGTCTGCGGCGTCAGTCCCTACCAGAGCAATGTCCCGAACTCCACGGAGCAGTTCTCGCTTTATGGCGCGTCGTTTTCGTTCCACGTTGCGATGCACCGCAATGACACAGGACAGCTTGTCATTCTCAATGCCTCACGGCTGTCATCCGCCGTCCTGGAACAGCGGCGGGAACGGGCGTTCATTACGCCGATCCGCGCGCGGTTCGGAAAGCCGAGCGATCTGGTCGCGGCGCAAACCGCGATCCTTAATATTCGCGAAGGCCTGGAGCGCCAACAGGAAGATCTTCGAATCAGGGACGCTGAAGCAAAGGAACAAGAGCTGTTCCGCGTCTGGTCCTCAGTACTCAAGCTCAAGAGCGACTTGGAGCGGCAAAAAGAACAGCCCCTGAGATTCCGCCGAGCGTGGATAGACGAGCATCGGGTGCGATTCGTACTTCAACAGCCGTCGCCTGACGACATCGTCGGACAACAGCGGCGCGTGAATGAGGGGCAGACTTGCATCGTGGCCGGCGAGGTCGAAGAGGTGGACGGAACGACGCTGACCCTCTTCGCGGACCGGATCTCGGTCGAGGACATGCCGTCTTCCGGTGAGCTCATCATCGACAACTGGGCGGCGCGCGAAGCGATCAAACGCCAGACGCAAGCGCTTGACGCGGTCCGGTTCGATCGCGCGGTACGGGGAGACCTCCGACGGCTGCTCGTGCATCCCGACGCATGCAAAGTGCCGACGCCAGTCGGCGACGTCGAATTCTTCGACAAGAAGCTGGACGCGCCCAAACAAGCCGCCGTGGCGCGGGCCCTCGGCAGCGAAGATCTGCTTGTGGTCCAGGGGCCTCCTGGCACCGGCAAAACGACATTCATCACGGAGCTCATCCTCCAGACGATGCGCCGAAATCCGAGAGCCCGGATCCTTCTCACGTCGCAGACGCACGTCGCGCTTGATAACGCCGTTGAACGTCTCCACAGGTCCGGCGCGGACTTCCGCATCGTCCGCATCGGCCGATCCGACAACGCGCGCATCTCTAAGGATGTCGAGAAACTTTTGCTCGAAAACCAGATGGAAAGCTGGCGTGACGTTGTACTAAGCTGCGGCAAGCAGTATTTGGAGAAATGGGCAGACTCCCATGGCATCTCGCGCCAGCAATTCGAAGTCGCGAATCACCTTCGGCAGCTCAGCGCTCTGGATTCGTGCCTGTCGCATCTGAAAGGCCTATCCTCGGATCTCACGGCTGACGTCAGCGAGCTCAAGCAAGCCTCCACCACAGCCGCAGTCGAGGAGGTCGAGGGTTTTGACGATCTGAACGACACGCGCGACCAGCTGGAGCGGCTCCGTTCCGAAATCAACAAGCTTGAAAAGGAACGGAAGCGGATCGCAACCGCATTGAGGCGCATCGAACCCGATGCCGCCGAGCTGCTCGATTCGGATCCGCAGGAGTTGGAAACGTGGGCAAGGACCTATCTGCCGGACTCGCCCGACGCCGCTCGATTCACCCAATTGGTCACCATGCACGCAGATTGGGAATCTCGTTTCGGGCGCATCAGCGATTTCGAGGCGGCCCTCATTGCCTCGTCGCAGGTAGTGGCCGGAACGTGTGTCGGCGTAGCCGCGGTCAGGGGGCTGTCCGACCTAGAATTCGACCTCTGCATCGTCGACGAGGCGTCGAAGGCGACACCGACCGAGACATTGGTTCCGCTCTCCCGTGCCCGGCGCTGGATTCTCGTCGGCGACAGCAATCAACTGCCGCCCTTTCTCGAGGACGGCCTCCGGGACAAGAGTCTGCTCGACGCGAACAACCTGGACGAAGAAGCCCTGTACGGCACGCTGTTCAAGACCCTCCAAGAGCAACTCCCACCCGAGTGCCAGACCGCCCTCTCGATGCAGCACCGGATGGTGCCGGAGATCGGAGACCTAATAAGCCAGTGCTTTTACCGCGGAGAACTCAGCAGCGCACCGAAGGTTTGGGATCCAACGTTCCAGCACGTCTTGCCGAAGCCGGTGACGTGGCTAACGACTGCCGCCCTTATAAACCGGGCCGAGATCCCGTCCGGGCTGAGCTTCAACAACCCGTGCGAAGCGAAGATCATTCACGACCTCCTGCTGCGCATGAACGGCCTGGCGGAGACGAAGAATACGAGGTGGAAGGTGCTGGTCATAACGGGCTATTCGGAGCAGAAACACGCGATCATCAGAGCGCTCGCATCGGCGAAGCTGACCGCATTGAACGTCGAATGCAACACAGTGGACGCCGTGCAGGGCCGCGAAGGCGACGTCGCCATCTATTCCGTGACCCGTTCCAACCCTGCGGGGCGCCTAGGCTTCCTCCGCGAGCTCCGACGGTTGAATGTCGCGCTGTCTAGAGGTAAGCAATACCTGGTGCTCGTCGGCGACCACTACTTTTGCCGCACCGCTGGTGGGGAGAATCCGTTCCAGCGCGTTGTGGAACACATCGAACAACATCCCTCGGCGGCGGCCATTAAGGAATTCAAGAATTGACGATTGAGCAGATTGTCGCACGGCATAAACGGCGGAGCGGGTTCCGCCTTGCGGATTACGCTGAGGTTGCGATACCGATCTACAAGCTTCACGTTCAGGCGCTTACGCTCGCGCACCGGCGGCTTCCGCCAGTCGAGGAGTTCATCCTCAAGTGTCTCGCCTTGAACGTCTCGACCGTCGAGGAGATCAAAGAGTTTCTCGGCCTGGAGGAAGAGGTCGTTAAGTCCGCGTTGGTCAACTTGGCGCAGACCGAGAGCATCGCGTTGACGGCGCCGCGGGGAAAACAAGCCTGGACGCTTACGTCGAAAGGGCGAGCCACACTGCAAACGGCAGAGCTCGTCTCGCCGGAGGAGCAGACCTTCTCGATACAGTTCGACATCATTACCCGAAAACCCGCGCTGTATCGGTTCCAAAAGCCGCTCAAGCACAAGGAGCTCACCGACGAGGGCCTCAAGGAGATTGAGATCACCCCGCGCAGGCATCCTCAACCTGGCGAGATCACGCCGCTAGGTATCGAAAAGATTCTCAAAGCGACCCCTGGGCTGGCCGATCAGCGGCGGGACGTGCTCGCCATCCGGTCGTTGGAGAACATCAAGCCCTTCTATATCCGCGCCCTCGCGTTGGTCTACCGCAGCACCGAGGGCGACGACGTCCAGATTGCCTTCGTCATTGACGGCAAGCTGTCCGAGGAACATCAACTCGCGTTTGCCGGCACGGATGCGTGTCGTCGGCTGATCGCTTCTCTATCGGTTGACCCAGCTGAGCGAAAGGAGCTTGACGCTGCCGCCGCGGCAGCACGGGACTGGGCACCGTCCCCTGAGGCAGCGCAGCAGCTTCGGGAGTCCACAGATAGCGCTGAAGCCCAGCTCGCAGAAGCTGCTCAGCTGCTCGAAGCCGCCGAAAGCAGCAAGGAACGTCTCCAGCTTTGGGAGCGGCTGCAGGCTGCCGAAAAGCAAGTCCAGCGTCTCCAGGAGGAAGCGAGGCGCCTGCAAGTGCGCAATCTGTACGTTGCCGATCATCCGCCTTTGCTCGAAGACGCCCTTCGCACAGCTAAATCGCGGCTCATGATCATCTCGCCATGGATCAAGCGCAAGGTCGTGGACCAGGCGTTCGTTCGAAAGCTCGAACAGCTACTGTCGAATGGTGTCAGGGTCTACATCGGATACGGCATCAACGAACAGCCGACCGCCAATGCACCGTTCCAAGACGCCGCGGCAGTCGATGATCTCAACAACCTCAGCAACAAATATCCTACGTTCGTCTTCAAACGCTTGGGCAATACCCACGCTAAGGTGCTTATTAAAGACAGCGAGTTCGCAGCGGTCACAAGTTTCAACTGGCTGTCATTCAAAGGCGACCCGCACCGCACGTTTCGAGATGAACAAGGAACTCTCCTTCAAGTTCCCGAACTTGTGGACGGCAAGTTCCGTGACCTCGAACCTCGGTTCGCGTGTACTGACGCTGCAAGTCTCCCCACGAATGAAACCTAAACGCCGCACATCTGTTGCCGGATCTGCAGAAGTCTCCAAGTTGCCAACTGGCGCTGGGTTCTCCCACTGTGCGGCTTGTCGATCCAACGCTCGCTGGGTGAGGCGTGAGTAAAGGAAAGCAGAAACCTGACACCCACGAAACTGCCTACTGAAGCGCTGTCCACCCCAAGTAATTGACAGCCAAAACGCGACCTTCCCAAGAAAGCTGGAGAGTGCAAATCGCCCGGATGTGTGTCTGCTCCGGAGAAAGGAGGAACTTCTATGTCCCGCAAGGTTGGTCAGATCATTGCGCGAGGCGAGCGTCGCTGGCTGGTCCGGGTTTATCTTGGCCGCGGTCGCGAAACACGCAAGCGCACGTACCACAATCGAACAATCTACGGTTCGCTACGATACGCGCAGGCTTACTTAACGAAGAGGTTGCATGAACGAGACCTGTGTCGCGGTGTGCAAGGTCAGCAGGTCACGCTGGACGAATTCTTGGATCACTGGCTGAAAACAGCTGTTAAACCCAAGGTTCGCGAGAAGACATATCGAGACTACGCAGCCATGCTACGGAGATACATTCGTCCACCCATTGGCGCAAAAATCATGGCTGCGCTTTCGCCTCTTGAGATCCAGGCTGCATATCAGAACATGATCGACAAGGGTCTTTCGTCCCGGACTGTTAATTACGCGCACGCTGTATTGCGTTCCGCAATGCGGCAGGCCATACGTTGGCAGTTGCTCTTCAATGACCCAACGCAGGGAGTTCAGCTTCCTCGTCAGCAGTGTAAAGAAATGCGCGTGCTAACCACAGAACAGGCTCGGGCGTTTCTGAGCATTGCATCGCAGACTCCGCAAGCCTGCATTTTCGCGCTCGCTCTGACTACCGGAATGCGCCCCAGCGAATACCTGGCCCTCTGTTGGCAGGACATCGATTGGGAACACGGAACGGTTAGTGTCGTTCGGAGTCTGCACAAAAACGAGGGGCAATGGCGCTTCGATGACACGAAGCGAATTCGTAGTCGCCGACTCGTAAAGCTGCAGAGCTGGGTGCTACGACTTTTGGTGAAGCTGAAGCACGAAAATGAGGGAGCTACCGCGGAAAGAAAGAGTGATTTCGAGTTTTCCGACCTCATCTTTACGACCCCACGCGGTGAACCGATTAACGAGGAGTACCTAGTCAAGAAACACTTCAAACCAATTTTGCGAGAGGCCGGGTTGCCGGACATTCGCCTCTATGATCTTCGGCACACGTTTGCAACGCTTGCCCTCACGGTAGGTGTGCCCCCCAAAGTAGTGTCCGAGCAACTCGGACACGCTAGTGCGGCATTCACGTTGGATACCTATTCCCACGTCCTTCCGCACATGCAGGCGGAAGCCGCGGCAAAGATGGAAGCAGCACTGGTCAACGGCCTCTCTTTTTAGTCCATCTCTCGATCCCAAAATCAACAGCAACTCTTGCTCCGGTCTTCGTGAGCAGAGAAAGGAGGTGTTTCTGTGGCTCGCAAATTAGGTCAGATCATCGGCATTCGAGAAAACACATGGATGATTCGGATTCCATTAGGCTGCGATCCCGAAACCAAGCAACGTAATTACTACAACCGTACGGTTCACGGCTCGTCGATCCAGAAGAGTGGCCGGAAGCCGTGGATCTCATTTTCTTAACGGAGTTTGGAAGGCCGGTGAATGTGAATAGCCTGGTCTACAAGCACTTCAAACCGATCTTAAGAAGAGCCGTGTTGCCGAACATCAGGCTCTACGATTTGCGGCACACAGCAGCTACCCTAGCCTTGACGGTTGGCGTTTCCCCGAAGGTTGTATCAGAGCAACTCGGGCACACGAGTGCAGCATTCACGCTGGATGTGTATTCACACGTGCTGCCGCACATGCAGGATGATGCTGCCGCGAAGGTGGAAGCTGCGTTACTGGCGTAGACTTTTTGTCTGCCGATCTTGGGGTTCGCATCCTGGTTGCGGAAATTACACTATGCGCCATGGCGCTAGCCGTAGGACTGAACCATATGAGGTTTCGGTGGCCATGAGGATCGCGAATGGTCTTCCCGCCCGACCAATTTGTCGCTCGCAGTTGCGTCCTCAGAATTATGAAAAGCGCCTCCTCGAATATGGAGCGCTTCAATGGAAGAGGTCGTGCTGCTAAACTGAGTCAGTCGTTCCTGTTACTGAATACGGTTGGCAAGAAAGAAAGATCCCGCCGCCACGGATCTTGGGCGGAAAGGCGGGAGGGCGACGTATAAGAAGTACGGTTCGGATCACTACAGCAAGCTTTCCAAGAAGCGAAAGAACCGGCGAGGTGGCCGCCCTCCCAAGTCCAAGTGAACCGGCACAAAAGTTCATTGACAAACACCGAGCGCTCGCTGTTTAATTTATTCGATTTTCAATTGAGCAATTCGGGTTGTCAGATCCCCGTTAGCAGTTCTGCAAGTGAAATCCCGAGGGTCCGGGCAATTTTGTGAAGGACGGACAATGACACGTCGGATTTTCCAAGTTCGACTCGGCTCATATAGGAACGGTTCACGCGGCTTCGATCGGCAAGTTCTTCCTGCGACCACCCACGGTCCGTTCGTAGGTTTCGTACTCGTTTCCCTATCTTAAGGAGTAGTTGTGTCACGTGCGAGATTTGAAAGCAAGCTCATGCAAGCGTCCACCGCCTATAGAATGACCGTCTATAGGCAGCAAGTCGTTAGGCTCGATCGGGCTGGTAATCAGTTGACGCAAGGTAAGACTGAGTCCGCCGCCCCCCAGGGTGGAATGTTTGTAAGTAGTTGAAGCGAAACCATTTAGATGTGCGGCGAGGTGTGCCAAATCGCGGGCCGGTGAAGTGCGCCCAAAATCAGGCCCCGGAACCGGTAATCCAAAACGCCAGCAGGGAAGTGTTGAGACTGGCCGACCACAAATCCAGGGCCGGGATCTCATGAATTCTTCTGCTAGGGCCCTTTTAGGGGGGAGCCCATGTCTTTATCGGATGACGAACTGGCAGCCCTCTTCCTCTCTCCTTCTGGGCTTCGAAACCTTACTGATGAAGATCTAATGCGGGCCTTATGCATGGGCTGCAACGATGCCCTGGCGGTCTTGTTTGAAAGACACAGTGCTCTGGTCTTCCGAATCGCCCGCGCAATTCTTCACGATGATGGCGAAGCAGAAGAGACGGTCCAGAGGGTATTCCTGGATGTGTTTAGAGCGGTGAACCAGTTCAATCCTGATCGCGGAAGCTTCAAAACTTGGTTGCTTCAGTACGCCTACCACCGCAGCATTAATCGTCGGCAGCATCTCCAGGCAAACCGGTTTTACAGTCGGGACGAACTGGATGAGATGATGCCGGCTGACCTGTTTTTTGGACCTGGACATTTGTTATGCTTGCTTCCGCAGGAAGTGGTCTGCTTGGTGGAGCAAGTGCTCGCAACCCTTGAATCGCGCCAGCGTCGAGTAATTGAGCTCACCTATTTCGAGGGCCTGACGGCGGAAGAGATCGCCAAGAAAACAGGCGACTCGGCATCATCGGTCCGGCACAATTTGTATCGAGGGCTGGCAAAGTTGCGCAGTGTGCTGCAGGAAGCTAGCAAAGCCAAGGGAAAAGAGAAGACGGCCGCCGAACAGACGCTGAAAGGGAAGAGGATCCTCGTTGAATACCCATGAACAATATGAGGAGCTATGCGCTCTGGCTGCCAGCGGGCAAGCCTCTCCAGATGAGTTGACCGACCTCAGGGCTCACCTCGAAAACTGCCCCAGCTGCCGTAGTGCCGCTTACGACTTTACCCAGATCAGCGCTCAAGCGCTCTCCCAGTTAGCAGGGAAGCGGCTGCACTGCCAGATTCCCTCCGGGATGACGCAAAGATTTGTTGCTCGGGCGCGGTCCGAGGGAGTAGAGATGACCCGGGAAAATGTGCCGAAGACGATGCCAACGAATCGGCGTGCGCTTTTCCTGGGCATCGGCGCCGTTGCCGCGGTCATCCTGATCGCGGGGTTTCTGATGATTGGCAAGCAGAGGTCTTCTCCGACGGCGGGAGACCATAGGCAACTGCCCGGCTACCCGACGACTGTGCCTTCCCCGAGTGTGCCGCCCCAAAATGCTCAAGCCCAGGACAATGGATTACAGCAGCAACTTGCATCGGCGCGAGCCGAAGTGAACTCCATGGGAGCTACGATGCGTGCGCAGCGCACTGAGCTTGAATCGGTGAGCAAGACTAGGGACTCTTTGAATTCGCGCCTCACCGAAGCCCAGCAGGAAAACGCCCGCATCCAGTCAGAGAGAGTGCAACTGGAGGCTCGGACCGCTGGGCTGGAAGCAGAAGTGGCGAAGTCGAGATCAGAAAAGAACGCCGGTGACGTGGCGCTCACTCTACAAGAGGCCGAACTGCGCAAACTGCGAAACAGACTCGCTGATCAGGCCGCGGCTCTGGGGCAGCAGGAAGACCTTGCCGCAAGAGGAAGTGATGTGCGGGATCTGGTGGTTGCGCGTAATCTCCACATTATCGATGTGCACGACCGGGACGGCGACGGTAAAAGTCAGCGCGCCTTCGGGCGTATTTTCTACACTGAAGGGAAGTCACTGATTTTCTACGCCTACGACCTTGCCGATCCTCGAAAATTGGATGCGAAAGTTTCCTTCTACGTATGGGGAGAGCGCCTGGGTGCTGAGAAGCCAATCCGAAGCTTGGGGATCTTCCACAACGATGACGTGAACGACGGCCGCTGGGTGCTGACGTTCGGCGATCCACAGGTCCTGGCGCAAATCAACTCTGTTTTCGTAACCGTCGAGTCGTCGCGGAAAGCAGTAAAAAAGCCTGGAGGACGGCGAATACTATTTGCCTTCCTTGGAGACAAGCCCAACCATCCGTGACTACGAGCCTTCACGCCTGAACTAGTCAGTCCTGACCCTTTTTTTCATCATTCTCCGACATTGCTGACGTGGAGATCTTCCGTCGGGCAAAAAGCCGCAATACGTCGGCATACATGCGTAGAGGGCTACGAACCGATGCTCCGTTTCTCCTGGGGGATTATGGGAAAGTATTGCTTCCTGTTGCTGCTCGTCTCGCTGATTGCCAGCTTCGCCTCAGCACAATCCGAAACCGCGACGCTTTCTGGGCAGGTTGTGGATCCGTCCGGGTTGAACATAACGGGTGCCCAGGTAAAGCTGGTCGACATTGATCGTGACACCAGCACCAGCGTGACCACCAAAAATACCGGCATGTACACGTTTCCGAGCGTTAGGCCTGGGCGCTACCGGATCGAAGTTATTGCTGCGGGCTTCAAGGTGGTCAATGTCACGGGCGTCACGGTAAATGTCCAGGATCATCTCGAACAAAATTTCAAGCTAGTCGTGGGATCGGTTTCTGAGTCGATCACGGTTGAGGGCGGAGCGCCGCTGGTTGACACGGAATCTGCGACGGTCAGCACGGTCGTTGATCGGAACTTCGCAGAGAACCTGCCGCTGAATGGCAGGAGCTTTCAAACCTTAATTCAACTGACGCCCGGTGTGGTGCTCACCGCCAATAACGGGCTTGACACAGGACAGTTCAGTATCAACGGCCAGCGCGCGAGTTCAAACTATTGGATGGTGGACGGTGCGAGTGCGAACATCGGGATCACCACGGGCCAAACCCCAGGAAACGGAATGGGAGGTGCGCTGGGCTCTTCTAGCGTACTTGGGGGTACGAACAGTTTGGTTTCGGTTGATGCCCTGCAGGAATTTCGTATCCAAACCTCCACTTTTGCACCGGAATTTGGTCGTACCCCTGGCGGACAGATTTCCATCGTCACACGCTCCGGAACCCATCAATTTCACGGCACTGCGTTTGATTACGTGCGAAACGACGTCTTTGATGCGAACGATTGGTTCAACGGCTACACGAACAATCCTCCTCTGCCTAAGGCCGAGGAACGCCAGAACGACTTCGGTGGCACTCTTAGTGGTCCTATTTTGAAGAACCGGACGTTCTTCTTCTTTTCCTACGAAGGGCTGCGACTCCGGCTGCCGCAGACCCTTCCAACCCTTGTCCCCGATCTAACCGCGCGCCAGAATGCTCTGCCGGCAGTTCAGCCTTTCTTAAACGCTTTTCCAATGCCTAATGGGCCGGACGACCCAGCGACTAATGTCGCTCAGTACAATGCCAGTTTTTCAAATCCTGCTACGCTGAACGCATACAGTCTTCGAATTGACCACAAACTGAGCGACAAGCTCGCCCTCTTCGGACGTTATGACTATTCGCCGTCAAAGATCAGTGAGCGCGGCGTCGCTGCCTTGAGCACCGTAGTTCCGCTGACGAGCACGACCCAAACTGGAACGGCGGGCGTGACCTGGGGGCTGTCACCGACCGCTGTGAACGACTTCCGATTTAACTACAGCAGTACAGACGCTTCCAGCTACGCGTATCTAGATGATTTTGGAGGCGCCGTCCCTATCGCTGCCCTGCCGTTTCCCAATTCGTTTACCACTCAAAATGCATATCTCAGCCTAACAATTTCTTCACTCGGACTCTACGGTGGTCTCGCCGCCGGTGCGAATGCCCACAATCTGCAGCGACAAATCAATCTCGTGGACAATGTAGCGCTGCAAAGAGGCGTGCACGCTCTGAAGTTTGGTGTTGATTTTCGACGGCTATCTCCGCAGTTTGATCCTGTAGAGTATACGCAGAGCAGTCTCTTCAGCGATGTACCGTCCACCGAAGTGGGAGCTATGTTTTTCAGCTTAGTGGGTTCCACCCGTCCCGCAACCTTGCTGTTTCGCAATCTGGGCATTTTCGCCCAGGATACGTGGCGGGTAGGGTCACGGTTGACCTTGACCTACGGACTGAGATGGGATGTTGATTTCGTGCCGTCGTCGATCAGCGGCCCCGGCTTTAACGCGGTCACCGGCTTCGATCTCAGCAATTTATCCAACCTTGCCCTGGCACCAGCAGGCGCGCCGCCGTATGACACAGCGTATGGCAATGTCGCGCCGCGCATCGGTTTGGCCTACCAGTCATCTCAGAATCCGAATCGGCAGACAGTGTTGAGAGGAGGGTTCGGCGTCTTCTATGATCTGGCGACCTCAGAAGCTGGAAACATCCTTAACCTGAATTTCTATCCTTTTGGAACACAAAGCTTAGTATTTGGCATTCCCATTGGCGGCACTGCCACGTTTCCCTTGAGTTCTGCAAACGCAGCGCCGCCGGCGATCATTCCGCCTGGCCCAACCTCAGCCCTTTTCGCATTTGATCCGCATCTCAAATCGCCGCGCACGCTTCAATGGAATGTTGCACTGGAGCAATCGTTAGGGAAACAACAGACCGTAACCGCGTCGTATATCGGTTCCGCGGGAAGGCGGCTTCTCCAAACCGCAACCATCTATTCGCCGAACCCAAATCTTGGGGCAGCGCATCTCGTAACCAACGCTGGCACTTCTGATTACAACGCATTCCAGCTTCAGTTCCAACGGCGTTTGTCTCGTGGCCTTCAGGCGCTCGCCTCGTACACTTGGTCACATTCGATTGACACCGCATCCGCGGGCTCGACCGGCAACGGATCCAATGACCTTTCAGCGCTCAACCCCAATGTGAACCGCGGCCCCTCCGATTTCGACCGCCGAAACGCGTTCTCCATTGCATTAACCTATGACGTCCCATTCCCCAAATGGAATAGTTTCACGAATGCGGTTTTGCTGGGTTGGTCCACAGAAAATGTGGTGCAAGCTCAATCCGCTCCTCCGGTTGACGTGAACTACACATTTCTTGGTGAGCTGTCTACGGGATTTGCTACCAACCCGAGACCTGACATCATTGGTAGCCAGCCCTTCTACCTATATGGACCGCAGTATCCGGGCGGCAAGTCCATCAACAACACGATCACGCCAGGAGGCTGTCCTGATGGTTCGGATATGGTTGGGCCATTCTGCCCTCCACCCAGTGTCAGCGGATTGCCAACACGGCAGGGAAACTTGGGAAGAAATGCCTTAAGGGGCTTCGGTGTGGCCCAGTGGGATTTCGCGGTCCATCGAGATTTTCCGATCCGTGAATCAGTGAAGCTGCAATTCCGGGCCGAGCTGTTCAATCTCCTCAACCATCCCAACTTCGGGCCGCCCATTGGGAACCTAGGAACCCCCTCGGCAATCAACCCGCAGTTCGGCCAGTCAATCCAGATGCTAGGATAGAGTCTCGCGGGAGGTTTTGTTGGGGCCGGTGCGTTCAATCCTCTCTACCAACTGGGTGGGCCTCGATCCATTCAGTTTGCGTTGAAGCTTTTCTTCTAGCAGTCTCCCGATGCCAGGGCCCGAGCGAGGAATCTCCAACATGAAATGCGACCAACCAACAAACTCATGGTGTCTGGGACGGCATCTAGTGATCCACGTTGTCCCTAATCTCATCGCCTGCTGTCTTTCTATGTTTTGCATGGGGCAGAGGTCCGAATATTCTGTGACCCTAGCGTCGATGAGCCAAGCTAACCCAGAGACCCATGCGACTAAACGTGCCGTTACAGTTGCTGACTCCATTCAAATGACTCGGTTTGGGGACGACGCCAAGGGTTATTCGGCGAAAAGAATCGTCGCGTTCTCGCCGAATGGCGAGCAGTTTGTTGTGGTTTTGAAAAGAGGAAATCTGCAAGACAACACCAACGAATATTCTTTAGTTCTATTCAAGACTGCGGAAGCGTTTCACTTGCCCACACCACGTACGCTAGTCTCGATGTCCTCATCTTCCAATCGGCCTGCAATCCACAATGTGGCATGGCTGAACGACAACGATACTCTTTTGTTTCTGGGAGAGCACGCCGGCGAAAAAAGTGAAATCTACTCAATTCGATGCAACTCCAGAAAGCTCACGCGGCTCACGAATCACGATACCAATCTGACCTTGTTCGTCACTACGCCCGGCGCCGATGAAATCGCGTATGTCACGGAAAATCAAGTTACGAGTCTCACGAGTGACGGCGTCGCGCGAAATGGATTCAACGTCACGCACGAGGGATTATCCGATCTTATCAGGGGAGGGTACGGGAGCGGCGGACCCATCTTGTTCATAAAGCAACCTGGAAATAGGCCGGAAATCAAGATAAAACTGGAAGGGCGAATCGATTACTTGGACGAGAGTGCGATCGCGCTTTCCCCGGATGGCGCGCACCTCCTCATTCAGACGAGACCCCCTCGTGTTCCCGAGGCGTGGAGCGGGTACGAGGACCAGATCTTACAGACCATTACCCATCACCCAGCGAAGCACGGAGACCAAACGACCATCTCCCAATACGAATTGGTGGACATGCGGACTGGTGCAAGCACAGTCTTGTCCGATGCGCCAATCTCGCCTTCTGGATCGGAGATGGCCTGGTCGCCCGACAGCAAGTCAGTGGTGGTTTCCAATGTGTACCTGCCGTTGAATGTCGATGATCCGGTGGAACAAAAGCGGCGGAAGGCGCACGCCTTCCTGCTGGAATACAAGATTCCCAGCCTCCAGTTCCTGACGATAAGCGACGAAGACTTGAAACTTATTGAGTGGGATCGAAAGACCAATGCGGTGATATGTGATGTGGGAAGACTAGACAGCGGGAAGAATCCGCCGAAGGCCTACTTTAGAAGGAATAGCGAGACATGGTCTCGGGTGAGTGCGTCGGACGAAAAGAAACCGTCTTCGCTGCCCGACATTGTTCGCGAGGAGGACATGAATACGCCGCCGCGGATTGTTGCGATTGCCCCGGATGGTGGCCGGAAATCTCTGCTCATGGACCTGAATCCTCAGTTCCGGGATCTGGCTTTCGCCAAGGTCGAGGAAGTTTCGTGGAAGAATTCTCATGGGAATGAAGAAAAGGGGGGGCTCTATTGGCCTGTGGACTATGTCGCGGGGCAGAAATATCCGTTAGTCATACAAACCCATGGGTGGGTTCCTGATCGATTCTGGACGGATGGCCCCTGGGCGACAGCGTTCGCTGCTCAGCCCCTGGCGGGAAAAGGTTTTTTTGTTCTGCAGGTTACCGAGTTAGCTTGGCATTTAGCGGGAACTCCAAAGGAGGCGCCGAGCGCAATGGTGGACTATGAGAGTGCGATCGATTACCTGGATGGCGGAGGCCTTATTGATCGGAACCTCGTGGGCATTATGGGGTTCAGCCGAACCTGTTACTACGTGACCCACATGCTGGCATTTTCCAAGTACCGCATTGCGGCAGCAGTCATTGCCGACGGAGTGGACGCTGGCTACTTTCAGTACTTCGCATTCTCGAACATAAACTCTGATCTAGCTGGGGAGTCTGAAGCCCTGAACGGCGGCGCCCCCTTTGGCGATGCGCTATCTTCCTGGACGACGCGGGTCTCCGCTTTTCACATGGACCAAGTCCAGGCCCCAGTGCGGATTCAGGCTATCGGACCATATTCTTTGCTGCAGGAGTGGAATTGGTTTTCGGGACTCTATGGACTGGGGAAACCGGTCGAACTGATCTACCTTCCCGATGGTACGCACATTTTAGAAAAGCCTTGGGAGCGCATGGTTTCGCAGCAGGGCGACGTGGATTGGTTTTGCTTTTGGCTCAAGGGCGAGGAGGATCCTGATCCAGCAAAGGCTGAGCAGTATAAGCGCTGGCGCGAGTTGCGAGGCCTGAGCCGTCCAGCGACTACAAGCGGCAGTACGCAGTGATCTACTACCGCTCCAGAGCACACCCTCTCGATTCGTCATAGGCAGGGTGATGTGCCGACCCGTCCTTTGGTTACTCGTCCAGGTCGTACGCGGGATTGACCCTATACTTCGGGGAAGCTACCTCGATAACCGTGTAAGGCCCCTTTTGGATGGGGATCTGCTCGATCACGCGAACTGCCGTGCCGAGTACCGCCACTTCTGGTTTCACGTAGTTCATGGCGTAGCTCCTTTTCTGAAATATGCATTGCGTACGCCGAAATACTGCGGGCGGTCGTCGCTCGCTTGATCCGCACGCGAAGGTGTAATATGTCCTTCCCGGCCGTTGTGCACGGTCGGGAAGGTGTGGGCGCTAATTGCTGACAAATTAGTGACCCGTTCTTTGGTTACTCGTCCAGGTCGTACGCGGGATTGGGCTTGTTGAAGCCAATCGGACCGCCGTCGGAACTGGTGCTCAGCTTCGTAGTGACGGGAGTCTGCTCGATCACGCTCTTGGCCTGACCGAGAGTGCTTACATCGGGCTTGCTGTAGTTCATGGTGTATCTCCTTTGTTGAAATATTCCGTCCCCGATCGTGCTGGGTACGGAAGATCGTTGCTGGCCACGGCTACGCAGTTACCTGCAGGTCACGTTGTCTCGCCAATGACGAGGAGGCCGCGGGAGCGTCGAGCAGTCCGCGTGCAGCCAGGTCACGTAGCCAATATTCCAGCGAAATCGTCCAAAATACCCGCACCATAGGAACAATCTTTCCGGCACGGGCGTCGCAGATCGTCTTCAGCAAGTGAGCCTCATCCACATATCCGAGACTTGAGCTGAGAGGCGTCTGGTAGATGCTTTGAAGCTCGTCCCAGTGTTTCTCCAGGACGACGACAGGGGTGCGCGCACCGACCTGCTTGGTGCGACGCGACAGGATCTCCTCAGGCACCATGCCGGCCAGCGACCGCCGCATGAGCGAACGTCTCTCACCGGGACGCAACATCTGACTGGCCGGTATGGCGAGTATGAACTCAATCAGATTCTGATCGAGATAGGGATAGCGAGCCTCCTCGAGTGCAGATACCGACGGCGTAAACTTGGCCAATTTACAGGCCATCAAGTGCACACCCGCGACGTAACCGCGGCGGGTTGGTAACCAGAGCCCGAAGTGTTCGTCGACGTCCAGCAAGTGGAGGGCAAGGTTGGTGCGCTTGGCGAAGCCTCTGTCAATCCATGATTCGACTTTAGCCTCCTTGACCAAGTATTGGCCCAGGGAAGCAGGCAGGACATCGATTGCTGACTGCCAGAGAAGTTGAATGCAGGGTCTCCGTTTGACCAAACTCCAGGCCGTGAGCTGTTTGGCGAGGCTGACGAGCTTAAACTGCACGATAAGATCGGCCAAGAGGGCGCGAGGATCGGGGACTCCTCCCATGAACTCGTCGCCGCCAATGCCTGACAGCACCGCCCGGTAGCCGCCGCCACGCACAACATCGGCGCGCTCATGTCCAAGTTCCTCTCCGGCGCCGAGGGCTCCAGGAAAAGGGCAGAACTCCGGCAATCCAAGCGAAGCGGGAGAGTTTCCCATTTTGCTGCTATCAATGTGAATGCCGACTCTTCTACGCTTCTGCTCGATCTTCGGAAAGTGAATACAGTCGTCCCCACTAGGCTCGGTCTTGTCGTAATAGGAGATCGTGTCGAGGCGGGGCCTTTCCGCACCCTCTTTCGCCAGAATGTCGTCCGCCATGCAGACAATCGAAGAAGAGTCCAGGCCGCCACTCAGTTCTGCGAGGATCGGTGAATCCGAACGCAATCTGCGCCGAACGGATTGCCGGAAGACGTGGCGGAAGTGTTCCTCATATTCCGCGTCGGTTTTGTAGCGGATGCGCGACTTCGGGCTGAACCGCCAGTAGCGCTCGACCGAGGCGGCACCCTTTCGAATGCGGACAAATTGACCTGGCGGAACCTCGCGAATCTCTCGGTAAGGTGTCAAATGAGCGTCAGGTTCGTGGGCAAAGTATCCGGCGATGTAGTCATCATCGATGTGGAACTTATCGCCCGAAAGCAGCACCAGCGGACTGAGATCCGTCGACCACCAGATTCGGTCATTCTTGAGGTAGTAAAAGACGTGCCGGATGGCCATGTAGTCAGTGGCAAAAAGTAGTTCCTGCTGGTGAGGTTTCCATACGGAGACCGCCCAGTCTCCGATGATGCGGCGAAAGGAGTCAGTCTCCCAACGGTCGAAGGCAGCGGCGACGATGGCTAGGTCGGTGGGATTGGTTTCGAGATCGCTACGGAGGTCGGCGATGAGATCGCAACGGTTGTCGAGGCGGCCGTCCCAGGTGAGAACGAAGCCCCGGTGCGAGAAGTATGGTTGTTTTTCCCGGCGTGACTCGGCCGTGGCGTGGAATGGCCGATAGAGAAGCGCAACGGAACCGTCTACATGGCAGGATTCGCCGTCTGGACCTTGCTGCTTCAACGACTCACTGATATCCGCGAGAAGCTTGTGGTCGACCGGCCTTCCGTCAAAATTCCAAATCCCTGCCTGCACGCTCATACCGTTCTCCTTGCTAGCACTTGTCCCAAACGGCGTAGGTGGCCTGGACATTCGATCTTTCGTTGATGGCTTGCCCATCGACTTCGACCCAAGCGTGGGCCTTGAAGGGCAGTTTCTGCGCGCCCAGGACCATCTGGGCTGCGACGCCGTGCTTCCTGAGCAAATAGGTAGTGACAAAGGATCGCTGCAGGCAAAGGGCTTGTTTCGGGTACCAAACGCAGGCGTAGTTGACCGCCATGCACACCCTGTCGATAATGTCCGGTCCGTCAGTCTTGCTGTTGACCGTCCAGCCTCTCACCATGGAGTAAATGGTTTGAAAACGGCAAAGAGCGCTCAAAATGTCGTAGGCCAAGAGCACAAACAACGCTTGGAGGAAGAGAATCACAAGGACCTCCCTGGTTGCACATGAACTCCGAGTTCGTGGCAGACGAAGGCAAGTCTGTCGGTTAGGGCCTCGATCTTCGTCGAAAAGGGCTGAACCGGTGTGTGACCCCACGCGGGTTTGTAGTCGAGCAGAACGGGGCGGGTGGAACTAGTTGCTACCTGCAGGCGCGCCGCCATTTTGCGAGCGTGCATCGGATTGCATCGAGTGTCTCCGTCTCCCGAGATGAGCAAGACTGCCGGATACGCGACCCTATCCAGGACATGGTGGTAGGGCGAGTAGGCCAAGAGGGATTGAAAGTCCTCTGGATCTTCTGGCGACCCGTATTCGTCAGCCCATCCCGCGGCAAAGTTGAAGAGGTGATATCTCGCCATGTCGAGCAACGGGCCCAGGCAGATGGCGGCGCAGAACAGATCGGGACGTTGAGTAATGGCTGCGCCAACGAGTAGGCCAGCGTTAGAGCCTCCGCCAATAGCGATGCGGCCGGATATCGAGCGCTGTTCTCGAATGAGCCAATCGGCCGCCGTCACAAAATCATTGAACGAATTCTGACGGTTTTCGCGTTTGCCGGCGCGGTGCCACTGCTCACCCAGTTCGGAGCCACCCCGCAAAGCCGGGACAGCAAATAGAAATCCCTGCTCCATTAAGAACGTGGCGAACGCGGTGAATCGAGGCGTCACGCAACTCCCGAAGCCACCGTAGCCCGTCAGGAAGGTCGGGAGTGGGCCCGAATGTAAGAGGTCCCTGCGGGCAGCAAGAAAGACTGGAACCGATGTCCCGTCTGTGGAGGTGTATGCAGTTTCCTCGACTGCGATTGCAGAAGGATCGCCTGGAGCGTTCGCTTCATTCCAAGTGAAAACATCTTCTCGGCGTGCGTCATAGCAATAAACTGCAGCGGGTTTGGAAATTGAAGTGTAGCTGTAGAACAATTTCTCCGTTGCAGTCGTCCGATTGAGCAAATCGATGGTCCCGCGGGAAGGGAAGTGCGGGACTTCCTTCTGTCCTCCGTCGAGGCCAAAGGCATAAACCTTCGTGGAAAAGCGATCAATCCGAGTCACAAACACTTGATTACCCGCGACTGCAAATTGCTGGATGCGCTCGTCTGACTCGGGTACAACGTCGTGCCAATGCGAGGGATCAGGGTAGGCTGAGTCGATCCGAACGATGCGGAAATTCGGTGCTGCGAAGTCCGTGTAAGCCAGCAGTTGACCACGCACGAAAATCGGTACAAAGCAGCCTTCAATTCCCTGGACTACAAGCCTGGCCTCGGCCGGTTTGGATAACATCTCCTGCAGATAAACCGAACTGCGAGGTAACTTGCCAGTGCAAAAGACGGTGTAGGCCAATAGGTTGGCTTCGGGGGAGTCAAGAATCCCTAGGAACAGGTTGGGTTCTTCTCCAGCAAAGAACGTCTCCCGATCCTGTGATCGCTCTGTGCCAAACCGGTGCCAGAAAGCAGCTCGATAGTTGGGATGGGGATCGTGCAGCTCGCGATGGGAGTAATAAAACCCTGTGCCGTCAGAGGCGAAGGCAATCCCGGTGCAGAAGCCTTCCGGAAGGCGATCCCGAAGTACGGTGCCCCGCTCGACGTCGAAAATTTCGAGAGATGAGTGATCAGTACCGCCTTGCCGCACAGAGTACGCGAGGAAGCGACCATCCGCAGAGATCGTAGCGATAGAGACAGCTATCGAGTTCCCGCTTCCACGCTGGGCTGGGTCAACCAGAACAGTTTCCGGCCCAAACAACCCGTCCCTCATGACTATGACAGGCTGCTCCCTGTCTTCCTGACGCTTGAGGAAAAAGTAGCGGTTGCCGACGTTCCAAGGTTCGGAGATAACTTCCTTGAGAGCCAGCAGATCCCTAACCCGCATCCTGATACGCTCTCGGTCCGGAACCGACGCAAAATATGCGCGTGTGTATGCAGCCTGCTCTTCGAGCCACTTCCTCGTTCGAGGTGAGTTCTGATCTTCTAGCCAGCGATAAGGGTCTGTGATCTCGATGCCGTGCAGGACCTCGGTTACGGGTCCGACCGGTGTCGGCGGAGGTGCATCTACTGCGTGAGCCATGTGCTTACTCTCCAGAACATTCAGGGCTACGGAGGTAGCAGCTCTAGGACCTGGGCTCAACCCCACATCTGAGCTAAATGATGCGTGCACAGTAAGTCCATAGCGGAGTCTTCTTCCAAAGACTTTTTTCACGCAGGAAATCGTGCAGGCCAACTCTGTCCGGGGGAGCGTCAAAATGCATTACTTGGAGCCGCAGGAACGAGAATGCAATGTGATGACTGCTAAGAATTTGAACAATGTCGTGGACTGCCCCCGCTGGTCGGGTAGCAGCGAGGATTCCGCACTACTAGTGGCCATAGTGATTCGGGCTTGGCCGCAGGATCTGCACAGAATCGTGCAAGAAACTAAAGATGTCACACTTCGCAGTTGCCAGTGGTAAGTTTCCTCAGACAGGTGCTCGGCCCAAGAACACCAATAACATGCAACCTTAACCCACATTTCCTTTTTGAGCGTAAGCGGTCCTATGGTCGGGTCAACGCCAGTATTGGGAAAGGAGACTGTCTGGCGGCCAAGCTGCGGCCGGACAACGTGCACAGTGCCGAGGACTGGGATGAAGTGGTGGTCAGGGCCTGCATCGGAATCGGTTTACAGCGGGTTGGGATAAGCTCGAAACACCACCACCTGGCCCAGTTCCTGTTGGCCTCGATCTCTGGCAGAAGCATTTTGTTCTTCCCGCGTGAAGGAGATTGGCGGGCGTTCTCGTTTTATGAAAGGGAAGCCAACTCAGGACGCCTGGCTCTTCATGACGAAGCCCAGCGTGTTGGTTTCACTCATCACAGATGACAATGATTACCAAAAGGAATAAGTGGCCTTGAGGGCGAAACGCTTCACAGCGACACCACGTGTACGAATCAATTTTCTCATGGCTGATCCCGGACTTAGAAAACGATTTACTTACAGCGGTTTTTGCCTCTGTTCCATTTTTAGAACAAGCCGACCATTGTTCTTGCAGGATGTAACTGTGGCCTTACACTGAGACGAAGCTGGGGTATTTCTTGCATTGGCGAAACGATGGGGCACCCTGTTGGAGTGCTGCCACGCGCATCGCGATACCGTTTAGCCAATCTGGATCTTCTGGGAGTATGAAGAGGGGCACATAGTCGTGTTCGATTGAGCGCTCAGCGATACGTAGCTGATTAGATTCTTCGCTGAGCCACCGTCAAATCCATCACGGCGGGAGTAGTTGGCAGGCATGACAAGTCCGGGAGGTTGGCTCAGAGAGCGTCGCGAGGAACTCCACCTTACGCGTAGTGGCGTTGAGCGCCTTACGAGTAAGTCGGCAAGCGAAGCTGCGAACGAGCGCCTCCGCATCCGACGTGGCCGCCTTGCCGACCTTGAGAAAGGCAGAAGCGCACCGGACATTTTTGAGGCAGCAAGTCTTAGCGAGTGCTACAAAGTACCGTACTCTGCCGTATTGCAAGCCTTCGGCATGAAACTGGGCGAGTCTCAGAGCGCGTCGGAAAGCCCTTCAAGATCCCACGAGCTTTCAAAGCAATGGTCCTTCTCTGATGCGGATCGCCCCTTTTCGCTGACATTTCAGAGCAACATCAGTTTTGACGCCACCCGTCTGGTTACGGAGAGCGCGGAGGAATTGGGAGTCCCAGCGGTCGTGCGTCAACGCTTGGACTTGGGTCAGTTTCGGTTGGGAATAATCGGCGTAAACGACGACACCATGGGTGAACTGGCCCCGGCCGGTTCGGTGGTGGTCATCGACAAATCCCATAACACGGTTGAGATGGGTGACTGGAAAAGCATCCGGGAACGGCCGATCTATTTCGTGTGGCATGAAAATGGCTTCAGTTGCTCTTGGTGCTACATGGTGCGTGAAACGTTGTTTATCGTGCCCTATCCGACTTCACACCAGCCGGTAATGATTTTCAAGACACCACGCGCAGCGACGATTATCGGCCGAGTTATTCACGTCTGGCCGCCTCTCATCATCCAGAAACCAGGTTGAACAACCCGCGCACGGCCCAGGTCTAGTGGGCTGATGGACGCTCCTTCCGGGCCGGTAACATCCTGGAGAACCATGACTTCTTGGGCACGGTGTGACCCGGTCGGTGAATCAAATGCTTAGCTTCCAGTGCCTCGATGAATTCGGTTGCGTCTGATAGAAGCTGAGATCGGGATACGGAGAATTCCTGTCCCAAGGCATCCGCAATCTGATCGAGGGAATACCGCTTCTTCAACAACTCCCAAATTCTGAGTCCGACCGGGTTGAGACTGAAGCAGACGCCTTGTTCGACATCAAGGAGCACAGCTCCATCTTCCGAAGCAGTCTCGCGAACCCCTGGCGCGATAGTGAAGTCTATGATCGTTGCCGGGTCGCTCATATTTGCCACCTTGCGATTGGCCTCTCGTCTCCGTCAGAGGAATACCGGCCACAGTAGACCTGGATTCTCAATGCCGGCAAGAACTATTTCTGTTGCAGGAATTTGTGCAGAAGGAATTCGCGGCAAGATGATCTTCTCGGCATTTAGGGTCAAACCGGTGGTCATGCTTCTGTAGTCCCTGCACGAATTCGTGCAGCGGAACGGCAGGAGCGTCCGGGCGGTCCGCCTACTGACTTCTTCTGGGGAAGAGACCAACTTCTTCGTAAATGTCGGTCGCTCAGTAGGTTATGGAGCCCGATGTTACAGAACCAACTGAGGTGCGGCGAATTCCGCAGTTGAAATTCTGGCAGCAAAAAAAGATTTGTCGCGCCGCCCCCGGAAGGTGTTATGTAGCACAGAATGTCGGGGCAGAATGGCCAATCCCTGTCTTCTTCCGTGAGCTGGCTCGTCCGTTATCTTCGGCCCCTACTGTCATTGGTGATCGCCGATCTCGCGTGCATGATTGTGGGCAGCGGGCTCTCGCTGCTCGACCCGCTTGTCGTAAAGTGGCTGATTGATATTGCTCTCCCGAAGTGTGACCTCCACCTCGTCCTGTTGGGCACATTGGTCTTTTGTGCGGTGTACCTGGCGAGCCTGGGGACCAACTACCTGGCGTCGTTCGTGAGCTGTCTGCTCACGCAAAAGATGGTATTCCGGATCCGCGTCGCACTGCTACGCCAGATCCATGCGCTGCCTGCACACCGTAACGAAAGGTCACAAGTGGGAGATACGCTCTATCGGATCGAGCAAGACGTGGACCGCGTGGCCGAACTGAGCGGAGATATTCTTCCCTTAACCATTCAGATGGTGCTCATGGGCATCATGGTGTTGGTCACCATGGGAATTCTGAATTGGCATCTGACGGCGCTGGTTGCCCCAATATTGCCGATCTTCTACCTCTTGCAGCGCCGCTATGCGGCGAAATTAAAGGACGCCGCGGACCAGGTTCAAAGTCAGTCAGGAAAGATCAATGCATTTTTGCAGGAACACTTGGCAGGCATGATGCAGTTGCAACTGCTCAACCGTACCGGCACGCAAGCCAGAAAATTTGCTCGCCTTGCGGCGAAGGGAGCGCAGCTTCAGATTCAACAGCGAACCACGGAAATGGCGTTTGGCGGGGCATCTGTGTCGGTCATCGTTCTTGGTATGGGACTGATTCTCGGATACGGAGGGTATGAGGTAACTCGGGGAGCGTTGACGGTTGGAGGTCTGGTTGCGTTCTACGGCTACGTCTTTCGTCTGTTCGCCCCTGTGAGCATCGCAATCGACCTCCAGTCGCGGTTGCAGCGGATCAGCGCCAGTATTCGGCGCATTCAAGAGATTACCGACCGGAGGCAACAACCGGATGGACGAGCGAACACGGTGCCTTTGCGACGCGACATCAAGCCCGACCTGGAATTCCGTTCAGTGTGGTTCGCTTACAGCGAAGACAGGCCAGTGCTGCGCGATATGAGCTTTCGCGTTGAGGCTGAAGAAACGGTAGCGCTTGTAGGCCTCAATGGGTCGGGAAAGAGCACGATTGGCCTGCTGGCGACCCGGCTGTACGACCCCGATGCAGGATCAATACTGGTGGGCGGCAAGGACATTCATGATGTCGACCGCCGAAGCCTCCGTGCCAGCATAACCTTGGTTCCGCAAGACCCATTCCTCTTTGATGAGACGATCCGGGAAAACCTTCTATATGGGAACCCATGTGCAACCAGCAGCGATTTGGATACGGTTGCGGCTCTGACGCAGCTCGACCGGGTTCTCCAGAGGCTTCCGAGAGGTTTCGATGAACCACTGGGGCCACTCGGCAGCAGGCTCTCCGGGGGCGAAAGGAAAAGACTGGCGCTGGCACGTACTCTTTTGCAGCAACCAAGGATTCTGATTGTGGATGAAATCACGAGTTCCCTTGATGCGCCGAGTGCCGCCGGGCTGCTTGATGGGCTCGATCTATTTCGCCGAGCTCGAACTCTTGTCGTGGTTTCCCATCGGCCGGCGACAATCCTGTGGGCGGATCGAATCTTGGTGGTGGACAATGGCGCGATCGTTGGTTCAGGGAAACATCCGGAACTACTGGTCCGGTGTGAAGCATACCGGAGAATCTGGCGGTCCCAGGGTGACGACACGCCCTCTACGAGTCTGCACGGCGTGGATGGAATCGGGTCGAGAGTAGGGAGATACCGGGCTCCGCATCTTAGGGGCTGGTTGGACGAATAGACATAGAGAAATGGGGTTCTGCCAAACATGCCTAATCACTATCGCAGTTTTAACCGGCCAGGTGGTAACCTCGGGCTCGCGTTCCGCGAGGTTTGTCGTAGCGTTCTCAATCTCAACACTCTTACGTTCGTGGCCGCAAACGCGCCTTCGGAGGTTGCCAGTTCATTCGAAGTGCATCAGCAACGACTCGCAAGTTTCTCGCTGCAGGTAGCAAGCAAGATGCTTGTCCGCCAGCTGAGTGAGAGGAGAAGCCGGTCGTTCAATGGCTCGCTTTCCCGGCTCTTTCAGTCTTCCACATCGAAAGCGAAGAATGCCTTCTTGCTGGTTGCCTGCACATCTGGGCGCCTGAGCCTCGGTGTCCTACGAGTCCTGGGGCCCGGGATTCCGCAGCGTCTGCAACTCTCCGTGTCGGCCAGCATTCTGAAGAATGTTGGGAATCTGTTGATTGACACGGAAATCGCGAGTCCACCGTTATCTGACAATCGGAGCAATGGAGGCGGACTTTATCCTGGCGCTGTTGAGAAGGCGTCCATCGAAGGGTCCGATCGGAGTGTCGTAGCGGAAGACATTTCTAGGGCACTCAACATATCTTTGCCGAATGACCTCTCTCGCCTGATATTCCTAGCGACTTTACGCGACAACAACTCTGGCCACTACTACCACCCAGAGCTAGCTCGCAGGTTTTCGGGGGAGGTTGCTGATCAGGCGATGCTCGTGTGTCATCGGCGGATTTACGAACAGGTTGTAGCACTCGCCATCGAAGACTTAACAGATCAACTTGACGTATACATCGCGACCGTGCCGGTGCCGAGGGGGCGGCTAATCGAGAGTTGGACAAAACTGAAGGCGTATCGAGCGACGATTCCAATGGATACAGATCCTATCTCAGCAGAGATTTTTTTCATGAAGGTTGGCGTTGCTGTTGCGATTCTAGAAGCAAGGCTCCCAGGCAGGATTTAGTGATCGGAGCAGATCGCCGTGTCTGTTGCGCACAAGCTGTTCCTCGACTTGCCAGCCCCAAAGAAGCTGGTCGTAATCCTATGGCTGTTTCTCATCGCCGTCGTCGGCCTGTTGGGCCTGAGCTACCTGACCATTGAAAACCTCTCCGCCGCGAGAGCCTACGTGGGCGGGGAAGGTCTTTGGTCCAAGGCACAGAAGCAAGCCGTCGACGACCTGCTGCGCTACTCAATCTCCCACTCGGAAAAAGACTTCCAAGCCTATCAAAAGGTGGTTCTAGTGCCCCTGGGAGACAGGCAAGCGCGCCTGGAGTTGGAAAAGACCGTTCCGGACATGGGCGTTGTCCGCAGAGGTTTCATCCAAGGCCGGAATAATCCGGAGGATGTCAAAGGAATGGCGGCGATGTTCCGGCACTGCCGGCACTTGAACCACATGTCGGAGGCAATCAGTATCTGGTCGCAGGGTGACGCGCTCATCGAACAACTGCAACGGGTTGGGGACGATTTGCACCGGGAGATCTCCTCCGAGAGACCCAATGCTCCTAAGATCGCGGAGATGGTTCAGCAAGTGGAGGTCATAGGAGATGAGCTTACCCCGCTAGAAGACAGGTTTTCAAATGCTCTGGGAGCAGGAGCACGCCAGGCAAAGCGTTTCTTTCTTTTGGTCACGTTCAGCGCAACCGCCATTTGCTTGATGGGAGGGTTACTCTTCGCTGCCTTGTTGCGCTACATGCGCCAGACAGAGCAACGGTACAAACATCTCATCGACACCGCCAGCGATGCGATCCTCGTGATCGACGCCGCGACAGGGATCGTAGTGGAAGCGAATGCGAGGAGCGGCGAATTCTTGGGAAGGCCAACACGAGAGCTGGTAGGCACGCGAGCCGAGGTGATCGTTCTGGAGAGCGATCATGAAGCGTACCGCGGGATGTTGAAAGCGGCGTGGGAAGGTAATAAGTCTGACGGGAGGGAGTTGCACCTGATTCATTCCGATGGGAGCGCGCTTGCGGTCGAAGTCAACGCAAGTGTGACGGAGTTTGAAGGAAGAAGGATAGTGCAGGGTATTTTTCGGGACATTCGAGAGCGCAAACGTCTCGAAGAAGAAACTCGGCAAGTCCAGAAAATGGAGGTGGTTGGTCGACTGGTGGGAGGAATCGCGCATGACTTCAACAATCTCCTCATGGTGATTCTCACCCAGATTTCGAAGATACGGAGTTTGCCTAACCGGACTCAACTGCTGGAACACGCTGATACAGTCCGAGCGGCCGCTGAAAGGGCCGCTTCGCTTACGAAACAGCTGCTTGCTTTTGGCCGGCGGCAAGTGTTGGCGCTTCAGGTGCTGGATTTGAACGAGCTACTCGGGGAAGTCAAGGAAATGCTGTCTACCCTCCCGACGGAGCAGGTTCAGTTGATCATGGCGTCGAGTTCGCAACGACTTCCCGTCAAGGTTGACCCAGGTAAGATCGAGCAAGTGATTATGAATCTTGCTGTAAACGCCTGTGACGCCATGTCTGCAGGAGGGGTACTAACAATAAAAACTGCTCGAGTATCCAGAACCGCTCCTGAAGCGCCGGCAACGAGCTATCCAGCAGCTTATGCGATGGTGGAGATGACTGACACCGGTTGCGGCATGGATGCCGAGACAAAGGCTCATCTCTTCGAGCCATTCTTCACCACTAAGCCAATCGGCAAGGGGACGGGGCTCGGACTCTCCACAGCATACGGAATTGTGAAGCAGAGCGGAGGTTCCATCGAAGTGGAAAGTCTGCCTGGCAAGGGAACCACCTTCAGAGTGTACCTTCCTATTGTGGAGCAGGCCATACGCCCACAAAGGACTACCAAAATCTCGAATCCCGTGATGGGTGGTTCAGAAACGATTCTTCTGGCGGAGGATCAACCTTCCATCAGGAACGTATTACGCGAGTTCCTGGAATCTGAAGGGTACAAGGTATTGGAGGCTCAGAACGGTAACGAGGCTATTGAGGTCGCGAAGCACCACACGGGATCGGTTGACGTGCTGGTCACCGACGTGATCATGCCGCAACTCCGAGGGATCGAGTTGGCGAAACGTCTCACCGAGATCTATCCCGGTCTTTGCGTGATCTTGATGTCGGGCTATTCCGAGGACGCGTTAGTGGAAAACCGGTTGTTGTCCGAGAGAAATATGACGTTGATCCAGAAGCCATTTGATCCAGAGGAATTGGCCCAGAAGATCAGGGAGTCACTAAGTCGAACCTCTAGTCCTTCGTAGCCAACACGGGAGAATGGTTCTGAGTTTACGGATCCGCATGTAGTTCTACTGTCTTGACGCGCGGCGGTACTGGTCGATCATTGATCGTGAAATGGCACGCAGCGACGCACCGGAGCCGCCAGCACAGGTGAATTCCTCAATCGTGGCCGGATCAGCAAGGGCGTCTTCATCGCACTCTGGACCACAATGATGGATCAGCGCCGAAGCGAGTACTTTGCATCCTTTCCGAGACATTCCACCCTGCCTTCTTCTCGATTGCGGACCGCCTCCGCCGTCCGGAGCAGCGCTACTGCAATGGCCTCATACTCTTCGGCTGTGTTGCCATCGCCGAACGTGCAATCGTAGCCGTTTATCCCGAGAGCAGTCTCGATCATGATTCACCGATTCACCTCAGAAGCGTAGCTTGTAGGTTGAGGGTTCCACGGCGGAATATAACGCCATTCGTGGCTCACGCTGGGAACGACGAACCACGCTGTGTTCCTTCCAATTGGGGGCAGGAGAGACCACATCGATCCCTTTGAACTGTGCGTCCCATACAGCGCCCTGAAACAAACTATGCAACAGTGGTTCCGTAGTCCAAGATTTTAGTTGATCGGATTGATAACCGGCGGCTATCGAATTCCCGCGCGACAGTTGTTTATTCCTGAATAGTAGAGATGGAGTCGAGAAGAAACTTCTGACCAGGCGCCGGTCGTCGGAGCGTTCGCCGCTTCCTCTTAGGTCTGATTGCTAGGGCAGTATACGTTTCTTGAGTAGTTTCTGTACCAGTGGGCAGGCCTTTTTTCTAGGCGCAAGAAAAATGATTCCAGCGGTGGGAAGTTGGTGTATTGTCAGCACTTGTAGCAGTTTGCCTAGGAGCCCTGGCAACGTCCTGTGAGTAGCGCATCTCAAGACCAGTTATTTCCGATGGCTGAACTCTTTGGGGAAGATACCCAACGCCGCCGTCTGCTTAGTGATCCCGAGCTGAGCGACGAACAAGCCATTCTAAGACTCAGCAAGCAGGACAAAAACGCCTTCCAGCTGTTGTTCAGCCGCTTCTCCAGATTGGTGTTTTCGATCGGCCTGCGCATACTGCACGATCAGGGAGAGTCCGAGGAACTGGTACAAGACGTATTTCTGCACCTTTACCAGAAGGCGAATCTGTTTGATCCGGTCAAGGGAAGCGGCAAGGGGTGGATTGTGCAGATCGCCTACCACCGGGCGCTCGATCGACGTTCCTTTCTGGTGCGAAGGAATTTCTATGCTGGTACAGATCTGGAAGCGGTGGGCGATACTTTATCGGGAGACACTGACCTGGAACGCGAGGTGGGAGGGAAGCTGACCCTCGAGCAGATGCGGCCTGCGTTTGCGGAATTGAGTGAGAAGCAGCGGAAGACTCTGGAGCTGTTCTTCTTTGAGGGACTCGAATTCGCGGACATCGCCGAACGATTGGGTGAGCCACTCGGCAACGTTCGGCACCATTATTACCGGGGGCTCGACAAGCTCCGTAAGAGCACAATTATCGAGAAGCTGCGAGATATAAAGTCATGATTACTGTAGAAGACGCTGCGGGCGACCACGATCGGTATATCGAACTGTGCGCTCTCGCGACATCGGGAACGCTCTCCTCGGAAGAGACGAACGAACTGCAAGCGCACCTAGTTGCTTGTTCGGCGTGCCGTGAAACTTACGAACAGTTTAAGAAGGTCGCGAGTGAAGGCATGCCGCTGCTGGCGGCGGATTACGAATTGCCTCGCGAAGACGAGCGACCGTGGAACGAATCCGGAGTGCGAGATCGCTTGCTCGCGACCATTGGAAGCGCGGAAAGGGCTGCACCGTGGCGCGTTGCGCCAACACTCAACTGGAATCTGGCGAGAGTTGGTATCGGTGTGCTGGCGGCGTGTGTGGTGATTGCTGTTGGCGCTGTGGCTTATCGGGCATGGCAGCGAGGCGCTCGCGCGACTGTGCAGATGACTTCGATCACTCCTCAGGCCCTGCCGCCGCAAAATTTCGATGGGCAAGAGTGGCAGGTGAAACTCAGAGCCAGCGCGGCGCAAGTGGAAGCTCTGCAGCGGGAAAGCAAGCAGAAGCAAGCCGAGATTGGTCGTCTGGACAACAGGCTTAAGGTGGCCGAGGTTCGTGTCGACGAACTAGCCGCTACCAGCAGCGCGAGTTCCGAGCAGCTGCAACTGGTCAGTAGTGAGCGCGATTCCCTCGCCGATCAACTGCAGAGAGCGCAGCAGGCCTATCGAACAGTCCAAGAAAGACTTGACACCATCCAAGGTCAGTACAGTCAGACCCTGGTCAAGATGGCATCTCTGGAATCGAACGTCCAGAATCTCTCGGCGCGGGTCCGCGAACAGGATCAGACAATTGCCGACCGCGAGCAGTATTTGTCGTCCGATCGCGACATTCGCGAGCTGATGGGGGCGCGACAGTTGTACATTGCCGACGTCTACGATGTCGACAACAGTGGCAAGACGCGCAAACCGTTTGGCCGCGTCTTTTACACCAAGAGCAAGTCGCTCGTCTTTTACGCCTTCGACCTGGACCAGCAACCGCATGTCAAGAATGCCAGCGCATTTCAGGTTTGGGGACAGCGCGTGCTGGGACAAGCGAAACCTCTTAATTTGGGCATCCTTTATATGGACAATGAGACCAACCGGCGCTGGGCTCTTCGCTTCGACGATCCCGCCAAGTTGGCGGACGTGGATGCCATCTTTGTGACTGTAGAGCCCAACGGGGGAAGCAACAAGCCTACCGGGAAGCCGTTCCTCTATGCCTCTCTGCAGAAACTGGCCAATCATCCGTAGGCAGCGAGCGCTGCACGTTCGCTGCTTACCCCCTGCTTTTTTTTGTCGAACCAAGCCAAAATCCTGCGCCAGCGGTACAGAACCTCGGAAGCTGCCGTACTAGCGGATAGGCTGCCACCCCGCGCAGCAGGAGAAAAACATGCGGCGACTGCTCCCGGTTCTGACCGTCTTGGTTCTGATGTGCAATGCTTTCGGACAATCCACCAGCGCAACCATCACCGGCCGAATAACGGATCCGACCAAGGCTGTGCTTCCCGGTGTGAAGGTGATGGTGGTAAATGTCCTCACCAACGTACGACAGGAGACCTCCACCGATCAGACGGGAAACTACACGGTCCCCTCACTCCCTCCGGGAACCTACCAGATTGAGGTGCAAAGAGCGGGGTTCAAGACCATCTTGAAGCCGGGCGTTGTATTGCACGTTCAGGACGTTGCTGCAATCAATTTTGAGATGGCGATCGGCTCCATATCAGAAAGTATCACCGTACAAGCAGGCGGACTTGTGGTCAATACGACGGACGCGTCGGTCAGCGCAGTGATTGACCGTAAGTTCGTCGAGAACATGCCGCTGAATGGTAGGAGCTTTCAGGATTTGCTGACGCTCGCGCCGGGCGTGGTACAGGTCCCTGGCGGTGGTGTCGGAGGCGCCGGCGAAATCAGCGTCAATGGTCAGCGGACCGAAGCCAACTACTTCACCGTGGATGGTGTCAGTGCGAACACTGGCACCGCACCAGATAATCCTCTCGGCGGCGCGGGAGTTTCCGGGAACACTCCTGGCGAGACTATATTGGGCACCACGCAAAGCATGGTTTCGGTGGATGCCTTACAGGAGTTTCGGGCTAGCACGTCCACCTACTCGGCGGAATATGGGCGCACACCTGGCGGACAGTTTGCCTTCACCACGCGCTCTGGCACGAACGCATGGCACGGATCGGCCTATGATTATCTCCGAAACGATGCGATGGACGCCAACAATTGGTTTAACACGTGTGGGTGTTTGAATAATCCGCTCACTCCCAGGCTACCGGAGCGTCAAAACGATTTTGGTGGCACACTCGGGGGGCCAATCCGGATCCCTGGGCTTTACAACGGCAAGGACAAGACCTTCTTTTTCTTCTCCTACGAAGGTTTGCGGCTCACCGTGCCCCAGCCGGCACAGAAGTTCTTCGTTCCGGACATGACCCTGCGACAGCAGGCGCCCGCTGCATTGCAGCCATTCCTGACTGCCTTCTCATTGCCGAACGGAGGTGAAGACGGTCTGAATGACGGACTGGCTATCTACAACATTTCTTACTCGGCTCCGTCTTCGTTGGACAATGTTGGCATACGAGTTGACCACAGCATTGGCAACAAGCTCCAGCTCTTTGGCCGGTACGCGAATACGCCGTCCAGTGGTTGGGTCTATTCGGCCCCAGGATTTCAAACAACCAACGCGATCAACGTGCGCACCCTAACCGTGGGTGCCACGAGCACGATCACCTCAAGGCAGACGAATGAACTGCGGTTTAACATTACACAGAACAACTCGCTAAGCAATAATGTGTCCACGAGTTTCGGCGGAGCTACCCCGTTCGATATCGCCAGTCTTCCCGGGCCAAACGGCCAGCCGCCGACGGCAGTCGGATCGTCTGTTGCGTTCCTTCTTGCCTACGGTGGCGGTGCTTTCTGGGGTGCGGGAGAGAACGCTGCCGCCCAGCGGCAGTACACCGTGACGGATGCCCATGCTTGGTCGCATGGTGCACACCAGTTCAAATTCGGAGTGGATTGGCGCAGACTGACGACCTATGTCCAGCCAATTACAGCCTCCCAATTCGCTCTGTTCTTCAGTGAAGCATCGGTGCTGACGAATAGCGCCGACCTCGCGGGAGTTGCTTCAACCACAAGCGCGCCAGTGACGCCTGTGTATCGTAATTTCTCGGCCTTTGTGCAGGATGAGTGGAAGGCAACTCCACAGCTTTCGCTGTCGTTGGGTCTGCGCTGGGACGTCAATCCAGCTCCCGGCAATCTCAGCGGCCCATCTCCTTACACCGTCGATCAGATCACAGATTTATCTACGACCAAGCTGGCTCCAGAAAATACTCCGCTCTGGAAGACAGACTGGCATGGATTCGCGCCGCGCGTGGGACTGGCCTATCAGTTGCAGCAGGCACCGGGCCACCAGACGGTCCTGCGCACAGGCTTCGGTTTCTTCTACGACATGGGGAACACCCTAGGCTCGAACGGATTCAATGCTGCTGTTGGCTTTACATCGAGTGCTCTTTTCTTCGGCGTGCCCCTGCCGCTGACCTCGGCGCAAGTTACGCTTCCTCCGCCGAGCGTTGCAGCTCCATATAACGCTATTGTCTATGCCTTTGATCCGAATTTGAGGCTTCCGTATACCATGCAATGGAACTTTGCCGTCGAGCAGGGTTTGGGAGCGAACCAAACCGTGACGATGAGTTATGTCGGATCAGCAGCGCGAAGATTGATGGCAGCTTTTTTTTACAATCCCACGGACAATCCTAATTTCTCGTTGGGAAACGGCTTAGCCATAACCTCGAACCGGGCCAGCTCCAACTACAATGCGCTTCAGGTAAAGTACCAGAAGAATCTTTCGCACGGTTTGCAGGCGCTGGCGTCGTATACCTGGTCCCACTCCATCGATGACAACTCAACAAACTTTTATGCTAACGACGAATTGCTGCGCTCCAGCTCAGATTTCGACGTTCGGCACAACGTCCAGGCTGCGATTACTTACGACGTTCCGGGCAGCTATTCGAACCGTTTAGCGTCGGCAGCCTTGGCGCACTGGGGATTGGACACGCGTATTTCGGTACGCTCGGCCCTGCCGGTGGATGTGATCGGTACGCAGGCAATTAACCCTGTGACACATCAGAACGAATACTTTCACCCCAATTTGGTTCCTGCCCAGCCGATTTACCTCAACGGCTCACAATATCCCGGAGGCCGGATCATCAATTGCTACGCGTTCCTGTTGAATTGTGATCCAAACAACCTCTTGCCTCCTGGCGTCGAGGGTAATGTCGGGCGCAATTTCGCACGCGGCTTTGGAGCTACGCAAGTGAGCTTGGCCTTGCGGCGAGAATTCCCAATCCGCGAAAGACTGCACTTACAGTTCCGCGCTGAGGCCTTCAACGTCTTTAACCATCCCAGCTTTGGACCGATGTACAGCTTCCTGACGATTGGTCCAACCTATTTCGGCCAGGCGTACGCCACGGTGAATAACTCGCTCGGCGGGCTGAACCCGCTGTATCAATCTGGCGGCCCGCGCTCACTACAGCTGGCACTCAAGCTGCTCTTCTAGTATGGAAAAACCGGTGGGAGACCGTCATGCACGGATCTGTTAGCGGCTCGGAGTGAAATCGCCCCGACTCGGCGTGTGCCATGCGTGAAGCCGGATTTGAACCGCCTGCACTACTAGATGCTTGTCCTGGGTTTTGGCGCCAGGTGCCAGGCTGTATTTACGACTGTCAATTCTCAATTAAGGAAGAAGAGCAAATGAGCAATCGTGCAAGGTTGATGCACAAACTGCATGCCATCATTCTCGGACTACTTATCGTTGTAGTGAACGTAGCAGCACAACAGAAGGCACGTGTCTTGGTTGGTCCCAACGTGCTCGTGAGTTCAGGGGACGACGGGAAGTATTATGAGTTGCAGGTCGCGGCGGATCCGACCAACCCGTCAAACCTGTTGGGCTCGGGCATTCTTCAGCGGACGAAGCACCCACTCGGGGATCAGGAAAGCAGAGGGTTTTACAGTCGGGATGGCGGGTATAGCTGGAATACCATCATCTATCCAGAAGCCGCAGCCTTTAGCGGCGACCCAGTAGTCGCATACGGTCGAACCGGGACCGGCTACTTTGTGACCGGCGGGGTGAAGGATTCAAAGCAAGCGACGCTCTTCTACCGCTCGGAGGACGGTGGCGTCACTTGGGACAAACCTACATATCTCACCGTCATCGATCGTGAGCAAATCGTGGTGGATCACACCAACGGCCGATTTGCAGGGAACATTTACATGAACGGGATGTACGAGGACCTTGAAGCGACGGTCACGAGCGAGCAGAAGCAGAACAACCGCATCGGAGTATACCGCTCGAGCGATGACGGTCGAACCTGGATTGGACTGGTTGATGTGGCCAACTCGTACAACATGCCTGGGCGACGCCTTAACTCCACGACTCCGGTGCTATTCACCGATGGCGAGCTCTTGGTCCCGTTTCTGGATTTCGCAGCCAATGATGAGGCGAAAACGATCTATGCTTGGTATCACTATTGGTTCGCCACATCGACGGATGGTGGCGCCACCTTTTCTTCTCCGCAGAAGTTCACACTTCAGGGCGGCGGCGAGATCGCTGGAGACGTATTCCCCTATCTCGCAATTGACAACTCTGATGGGCCCTTACGAAACCGCCTTTATATCGTCTGGGCGGAACAGTATTACGACCCAGCCTTTCCCTTTCCCCAGGAGAATCAGCCCGCACCCCGGAACGTGCGGATCTTGATGTCGTATTCTTCCGACCGGGGAAAGAGCTGGGCCAAGCCGAAGATGATCTCCGCTGGGACCCCCGACATCGGCAATCAATTCTTGCCAACCCTCGCGGTGAACAGCGAAGGCACGTTGGCTGTAGCCTGGTATGACACACGTGACACGCTCGCTGGACATGATGGCGTGCTGGTGCAGCAATATCTCGCAGCCTCGGTCGACGGTGGCGAGACTTTCTTGCCTGCCGTGCGGGTCTCCTCGCTTCCCACGGACATTGCTGCCCTGGGGCGAAATTTGTTTCGAGTCGAGATCACTGGTACTTACGGCAAGTTCTCCGGCGGCCTGTCGGCATACCGAGACTACATGGGAATGACTGCAGCCAGCGACGGGACGTTCCATCCTTTCTGGATCGATGGTCGCACCGGATCCCATCAGATATGGACGGCGCGTGTGCGAGTGGAGCGCCCCGACAAGGCGAACACCGAGAAGTCTAAATCAGTGCTGGTCGAAGCCGACGTAAGCGAACAAGTGGAAGTGTGGATGGAACCATTGCGCGAGTTTCCACCAGCCGGAACCGTCGAGCTGCCGATCCGGCTGAAGAACGTGTCGGGTAAACCGATCTACGGCCCGATCAAGGTGGAGGTAACTTCGCTCACTGGATCCGTATTCAATCCTGTCACCGGGGAACGGAACCCGCTTGATGGCGTGCTCCTCAACGCGATCAACGGCAAAGCGGGCGTCGGCGCGGTTTTCGATTACGCTCATGCTCTTGGCGATTTCGAGTCGCTCCCCCCTGGTGCGATTAGCGAGGGGATCGTTTGGCGATTCAAGCTACCTTCTAAACTGATGGAGTGCCCGCGCTTCAAGTTCAAAGTGACGGCCAGGGTTGAGAAGGCACAGAGCACAGATAAGCCGAAACAGTCGAATCCGAGATGAGAAACGAAATATTCCCAAACTAGGAGCTGTTATGCGTGTTTCCTTGCTCTGCCTCACGCTTGCCGTCGCACTCTCGACCGCCACGCCAGCCCTCGCTGCTAAGCCTTGCGACGGTCCTGGTCATGGCAAGCTGCTCATCCAGGGTGGGGGGGGCGCGCCCGAGGAGTATACGGCCAAGGGACTCCAGCTCTGCGGCGGGCCGGGCTCGCGCGTAGTGGTCGTGGCCTATGCGACAGGCAACCTGCATCCGCATTCGAAAGGCGAGATCGAATACGACGTTCTTGTTGCGATGCTCAAGAAGAGCTGGACTGATGCTGGTGCTATCAACGTTACCGTGCTTGACTTGGAGACTGATGAAGGTTCCGCCATCGCAGCGGTGGAGGCGGCAGATTACATCTTCTTCGACGGCGGCGACCAAAAGACACTATTGAAGTGGATGGACGGTGCGCCCGCGGTGATGGCCGCGATCCGCAGACGGCATGCAGCGGGCGCATTGGTCGGCGGGATGAGCGCCGGAGCAGCAGCGATGCCGGCACTGATGATCAAGGGCGGAGAGACGGCGGATCTTACCGCGATCAAGAGCGGCGGGACCGAAATCGGCGCCGGACTCGGCTTTTGGCCCGAGGTGATCACGGATCAGCATTTCGTTAAGCGCCAGCGCTTTGCGCGGCTCGTCTCCGCCGTGCTCGACAATCCGGCCTTTCCTGGGATCGCGATCGACGAGGAGACTGCCATCCTCGTTTCGGGCGATAGCTTCGAGGTGTTCGGCAAGGGCGGCGTCATCGTAATCGATGCGCGCCATACGAAGGTCGGCAAGGCGGCGAAGGGCGAAGTGCAATCCGGGCGTGGGATGCGGATGTCGGTACTGCGGGCAGGAGATCGGTTCGATTGGAAGAAGGGCAAGTAGGTCAGAACCACTTATGCGATTGGCTTCACCAACACAACGCTGAGCTTCAAAAGTGCGAAACCTTAAACGAAACGATCGGTTTTCTGGGCGAAGGGCGAATCGCTATTTTCGACCTGCAGGGTAAAGCCGCCCGCGGATGCTGACCGCGCGCGGCTCGATGGACAGCCATGAAAACCGCTTGGGTACTGACACAAAAAGAAGAGTCCGAGCGGAAGAAGCCAACGGCCGATTCACCGCCGCACAACTGAATTGCTGAGAAGAGTCGCAATTGAGACAAACGACTTTGCCATAGCGGAATGCCAACATAACCTGACCCTTACCTCGATGGTTTCGGGGAGTATACCGGCCGGTGGGCGGCCTTTGTCCCACCTGCAAGAAATAAATATTCTCCGCGTTCTCGCCCTGTTTTCTGTGATATAGACATCTGATCCGTCTGGTTTATGGACGCTTCGGGCATGGCTTCGGGTGATGATCAAGAATACGTCTCGTACGCAGAGCTACTGACACTCGGCGACGAAGGCGTGATGCAGGAGTTACAGGCGGGCAATGCCGACTCGTTTGCCATCCTCTTCAAACGGTACCATCGTCTTGTCCATACCACAGCGCTGCGCATCCTGCGCGATGCAGGAGAAGCGGAAGACCTGACCCAAGCCGTATTCCTCGAAATCTATCGCAAAGCGGGACAGTTTGACCCGGCCAGAGGGACACTTAAAGTGTGGCTTCTGCAATACGCCTACAGCCGAAGTATGAACCGCCGGAATTATCTGGCCGTCCGCGGCTTTCAGAAGCACGCGGAGTTGAGCGCGGGTGAGGACTCGGAAAGCCTGTGGTTGGCTTGCTTGCCCACCCAGGAAAACACGCGGCTGACCGGCGAAGTGCTGGTCATGCTTCCGGAGGCGCAGAGGCAGACCATTGAAATGTTCTTCTTTGAAGGATTGACACTGAAGGAGATCGCGGGGCGGAGGAAGGAAACATTTTCCAATGTTCGCCATCATTACTATCGGGGACTGGAGCACCTGCGCGGCTACCTCGAAGCCAAAACGCAGCAGGAACAGGGGAAACGATCGGTTGTCCCACTGGGAGACGTAACTCGTGCTGAGACATGAAGATTTTCAAGAACTCTGCGCTGCGGCGAGTATTGGTCAGGCGTCGCCAGAGGAACTCGTAGAGCTGGAGCGGCACGCGTCGGAATGCGATGCTTGCCGGAAGGCCTATTACGACTTTCTGGGCGTGGCCGCGCAGCAGTTCGCATCCTCTGGACAGAATGCCGCGCTGTCTTCCGAAGAAGCAGACGAATGTTTGAACTCAGACCTCTTCACTCGAAGATTCTTCGCGCGGGCGGAACAGGAAGGCATCCACTTTTCGGAGGATGTGGAGCAGGAGATCCAGAAACCTGCGACTCTTTCGCTATCGTTTCGGAGACGGCTATGGTGGCGGCCGCAGGTAATGGCGGCAGCTGCTGCTCTGCTAATGGTTGTGGGGCTGTCGGCAAGACATTTTTACCGAACGTGGACCCGGAATTCCACTCAATCTCTGGCGCGCGTCGAGAACAGAGTTGGGTCGACCGGGAGTGGATCTTCGAATCGCTTGGGCCAAGAGGTTGCGGATCAGCGGGTCGCGGAATTGGAGAAGACCAACCAGGCGTTTCGGCAGCAGATCGACCGATTGCACACCGAGCTAAACAGAGTGAACGGCGAATTGGCTGCTCGCGGCACGACCATCGAACTGGCGTCAGAGGATCGGCAAAAGCTCCAGGCGGATCGCGACGCTCTGGAAGCGCAGTTGACAAAAGCGGAGCTTGCGCTCGGTGATTCTCAGACTGCTGTGGCCAGTGCGCAGCAGGAGGCGGCGAAGGAGCACGCGCATGCCGGCGACCTGGAGACAACCTTGGTCGCCGATCAGTCGCGAATGCATGACCTGTCACAGGAGTTGGCAGATAGGACCGCGGCCCTTGACAAGGAGCGGCAACTGCTCGCCGTTGGGCGCGATGTTTCGGATCTGATGGCTGCGCGAAACCTTCATATCGTGGACGTCGTCGATACCGATACCCGGGGGAAGACGCAGCCGGCCTTCGGACGAATCTTCTTCACAGAAGGCAAGTCACTCCTTTTTTATGCCTACGATTTGAACGAAGCAAAGATGCAGAAGGCCACCCTCCAATACTCCGTATGGGCTAAGAAGGAGGGCGGGGATAGGGAAGTGCGGAACCTCGGAATCTTTTTTTCGGATGATAAGTCGCAGAGACGTTGGGTGTTCAAGTGCAATGATCCCAAAATTCTAAGTGAGATCGATTCTGTCTTTGTCACGCTTGAGCCCGCCGGCAGCGACCCCGCGCATCCCAAAGGGCCGAATCTCATGTACGCCTATTTGCGCGGTCAGCCTAATCATCCGTAGGACCACGCGCTGCATGAACGGTTCCGAAGCTTCCGCGTGGTTCCTCTCCGTGGTCACTCCGCGTGGTCGATCTTCGATCGCAGTTTACCTCCCTGTAATAATTCTTCTCGTGTCTTGGGACAAAGAGCACAAGCGCCAAGGATACTTGCTTGAAAGGGAGGAATATCCCGTGCACTTATCTCATCGCCTTCGAGCCGTCTCTGCCACATCCGCAGTATTTCTGGCTCTTCTCATGATTGGCCTGGTGCTGGGGCCGGCCCGGGCGTTTGGGCAGTCGGAATCGGCTTCGGTGTCAGGCCGGGTGACCGACCAAAGTGCAGCCGTGGTACCCGAGGTCGAAATCGAGCTCAAAAACGTGGACACGAACATCGTCCAGACCACGAAGACAAATCAAGGAGGGTTTTACGCGTTTTCGGCAGTTAAGCCCGGAAAATATTTGATGAATGTGCGCAAGCAGTCGTTTCGCAGCGTTTCCGTGACGGGCATCGTCCTGAACGTGCAAGACAATTTGTCGCGAAACTTCGTGCTTCAGGTGGGCTCGTTCTCCGAGTCAATTACGGTGACAGCTGACGCTGCTAATGTAAATACGACCGATGCCACGGTTAGTACTGTCATTGACCGCAAATTCGTTGAGAGCATGCCACTGAACGGCAGAAGCTTTCAGGATCTGTTGACGCTTACGCCCGGAGTAGCCCAGGTCCCCACTGTCGCTTCTATTCCCGGTTACGGCGGTGAAATCAGCGTCAATGGCCAACGAACCGAGGCAAACTACTTCACAGTGGATGGCGTCAGCGCGAACACCGGAACAGTTCCGAGTAACTTTATTGGAGGGGCAGGCTTCTCAGGCAGTGTTCCCGGGGAAACGGTCTTGGGCACGACACAGAGCATGGTTTCTATCGACGCCTTGCAGGAGTTTCGCGTCAGTACCTCCAATTACTCCGCTGAATATGGCCGCACGCCTGGCGGGCAGTTCTCCTTTTCTACGCGCTCCGGCGCGAATAACTGGCATGGCACCGCCTACGACTACTTCCGCAACGACGTGATGGACGCCAATAACTGGTTCAATGATAATGCCACGCCGCAGGTCCCGAAATTGGCGGAGCGACAGAATGACTTCGGAGGCACCCTCGGCGGGCCCATTGTGATTCCGGGTCTTTACAACGGCAAAGACAAAACGTTTTTCTTCTTTTCCTATGAAGGCTTACGCCTGACGGTACCGCAACCCTCCTATCAGTCGTTGGTTCCTGACATGAATTTGCGGCAGCAGGCACCCGCGGCGTTGCAGCCCTTCCTGAACGCCTTCGCTATCCCGAATGGCGGGGAAGACGGCCTGAATGATGGCCTCGCCTTCTACAACCTTGCGTACTCGGCCCCTTCTTCGTTGGACAACGTCAGTATACGCATCGACCACAGCTTCGGCGATAGACTGAAACTCTTTGGCAGATACGCCGATTCCCCTTCCAGCGGTTGGACTCAAAGCTCGTCAACTAGAGCTACCCCGGCCATCAGTGTGCGAAGCCTGACTCTGGGAGCCACCAGCCGGATCACCGGAACACAAGCGAACGAACTGCGTTTCAATATCACGCAGAACAGAGCAAATTTCAGCTTTACGTCTACGAACTTTGGAGGCGCGACTCCACTCAACATCAGCGATCTTCCAGGCCCAAATGGGCAACCACTCACGCCTCTGGGTACAGAGTTGGCTTTCGGTCTCGAATACGGTGGCTTTCCTTCTCTTTTTCTAGGGGAGAACCGCAATGCGCAGCGGCAATTCAACGTGACGGACAGCTACTCCTGGTCTCATGGCGTCCACCAAGTGAAGTTTGGCGTGGACTGGCGCAGGCTGACCACCTTCATAAATCCGATCACGACTTCGGAGTCTGGCTATTTTTCCAGCGAGGCTTTGGTGCTTGCGAACAGCGCCGACTTCGCTGCCAACCTCGTATTTACAGTTATTCCCGTCGAGCCTATATATCACAACTTTTCGGCTTTCGTTCAGGACGAGTGGAGAACGACTTCGCGGCTCTCACTGTCTCTAGGCCTTCGCTGGGACATCAATCCTGCGCCGGGCAATCTGAACGGGCCGTCACCATATACCGTCGACCAGACTACGAATCTCGCTACCACCAAGCTTGCTCCCGCTGGTACTCCGCTCTGGAATACCGATTGGCACGGTTTTGCGCCACGGGTGGGGCTCGCCTACCAGTTGCGCCAAGCCCCTGGTCACGAGACGGTTCTAAGGACAGGTTTCGGTCTGTTTTACGACATGGGAAATACTCTGGGCTCACAGGGGTTCACCGGGGTCGGTTTTCAGTCGGGTGGTTACCTCTTTGGCGTACCCTTCCCCCTGACGTCAGCACAGCTTACACTTCCTCCACCCAGTGTTGCACCTCCCTACGATGCAACTATCTATGCTTTCGCTCCAAATCTCAGCCTTCCCCGCACGGCGCAGTGGAATTTTGCGGTGGAGCAAGGCTTGGGAGCACAGCAAACATTGACCGTCAGTTACGTCGCCTCAAGCAGTCGAAAATTGCTGACTTCATTCGAATATTTTCCTGCTGCTTTGGGGAATCCCAATTTTGCGCTGTTTGGAGGCTTGACGCTTACTTCAAACCTCGCGAGCTCAGATTACAATTCGCTTCAGGTGAAGTACCAGAAGAGCCTGTCGCGTGGCCTGCAGGCACTGGCTTCCTACACGTGGTCCCACTCCATCGACGATGCCTCGAGTAACTTTCAGCTTTACGAACTGCTCCGAGCCAGCTCGGATCTAGACATTCGGCACGACTTCCAGGCGGCAGTGACTTACGATGTTCCGGGACGTTACTCGAACGCTCTGGCGTCAGCGGTACTGAAGCACTGGGCGCTTGATACACGTATTTCAGCTCGATCGGCACTGCCCGTAGACATCATCGGCGAGTCTACGATCGATCCAGCGACGCAACGATATCTCAACTTCCACCCAGATCTGATCAGTGGGCAGCCAGTGTATCTCTACGGTTCGCAATATCCCGGAGGCCGCATCATAAACTACAACGCCTTCACACTTCCTCCGTCTGGTACGGAAGGGAACGTTCCGCGTAACTTCGCGCGTGGCTTCGGGGCATGGCAGGCTAATTTGGCGATCCGCCGAAACTTTCCGATTTACGAGCGGCTTCACCTGCAATTCCGTGCAGAAGCTTTCAACATCTTTAATCACCCGAATTTCGGCTTCATCTACAACCAGTTGCCGTGGGGTCCAAGCCTGTTTGGTCGGGCCGGCACCACACTCAACCAGACCGGAAGCCTGAGCTCGCTTTATCAAATTGGCGGTCCGCGGTCGATCCAATTAGCGCTGAAATTGGAATTCTGACCATCGCCCGGAGCGGCCAATTCACCCGGCTCGTTCTTGTGAACAGAGTTCTTGCCGCGGAATCGAAGGTTGCGGCGGATCCGAATGGGATGGCATACACCATCTGTCAGCTAAACGTGAATGCGGTTCTCGTTCGCTTCAATTGATTCTCAAGCTGCAATTCTAATCGTCACGCAGTCGCGCAGTCCTTAATTGCGCGAAAGCAGAGCACGACAACTCGGAAATGGTTGGCGCCGTGATGCTCCGACCATGCATTCAAAGGAGTGAAATGCGAGCATTTCCGGTACTGGGAAACAATCTGAAAACCATCTTTGTTCTGGCGATCGTCGCTCTCCCTTGGACTCTGGGCTACTCAGCGCCACGCGAAAACGAAACCGAAGCGTGGAAAGTTGTTGTTGGTCCCAATGCTGCGGTGAGCAAAGAAAGGAGCGGCGCTTCCGCGGAGGCTCGAATTGCGGCTGACCCCAGGAACGCGAAAAATTTGTTCGCGTCAGGAATCCTTTTCACGCGCGATGGGGAATCGCAGAAGACGAGGGGTTACAGAAGTCGAGATGCAGGATATACCTGGATGCCAGTCAAATACCCTGAAGTCGAAAACGAAAACGGTGGAGGCGATCCAGTGGCCTTCTACGGCTCGAACGGTGCGGCCTACTTCATAACGTTCCTCCTAAATGGAGACGCAAATCCGATCACACACCTTGCGATATATCGCTCGGAAGACAGTGGCCTCAAATGGAGCGTTCCATCTCTGATTGAAGGACCATTTCTCGATCAACCTAAAGTGGCCGTAGATCAAAGCAAAGGCAAGTTTCGCGGGAACATCTACATCTCTTTCGCACAGCTGCACAATCCGCACGCAACAATGGAGATCAAGGATTATCACATTTGTGTATTTCGCTCGACGGATAGCGGCAAGACATGGGAAGGACCTTTCGACGTTGCGAACAATCACGCTACCCGGGATCGTGGGTTACTGAATTCCGACCCGGCAGTCTTTTCTGACGGCGAATTATTTGTTCCGTTCAGCGAGATAGTTATGGATCCGAGAGCCCCTGGCGGCATCGGGTACTGGTATGTGACCTCGAAAGACGGTGGGAAAAGCTATAGCGCGCCAGCACGCCTCAAACTGAGCGACGGCAGCCTAATCATCGGCCCCTACTGCCCCACGGGGGCTACTCCCGTTTATGCCATTGACCACTCGGATGGACCCTCTAAAGACAGGGTTTATGCCGCGTGGATGAGCCGGTGCTATTCGCCTAACCAAAGTCGCTTCATGGATGGATCAGAATCTTCCACTCCGGCAAGACTACTAATCTCTTCATCCTCGGATCATGGCCGCACGTGGACGAATCCTGTCGAGGTAGATTCGCCTGCTGTCGGCGGGCAGTTCGGACCGCACGCGATTGCCGTAAATAAGTCGGGTGTAGTCGCCCTCTCATGGTATGACACACGGGATACGACTACTAAAGAGCACGAGAGCGTGAGCCGCTACTTTGCGGCGTCAGTTGACGGTGGCAAATCATTCCTTCCCGCTGTAGCCGTTTCGTCCGTTGCAACTGATCCAACGCAGGAATATCGCAACATTGCGGGCACCGAGATCGAGGGCAACACAGTATTTCTGTTGGCGTCAGAAACTCATGAAGAATACAACGGAATGACGGCCGATGCGGATGGACTCTTTCATGTGATTTGGAAAGATGGTCGGACGGGGAGCTATCAATTGTGGACAGCCTCCGTTCGAGTGTCCCAAGATGAGAACGAATCAGTGCGCACTAATTTCGGCGCAGATCTCGTAGATGCCGACGTGAGCGACAAGATTCAATTGGAAGCCGATCCTATGCTGGAATTCGCAGCGCCGGGGACGATAGAACTGCCGCTTCGTATCAAAAATAAGTCTGCGTTAACTCTGTATCCTCCAATACGTCTCACGATTACGCAGTTGAATAACGCAGCGACGCTGCGTGGCGCCGACAACGGAGAGCCCGGCGCCGGAGCGGCATTCGACTATTCGAAAGCCCTTGGAGGGTTTTCGGTTTTAACACCCGGTGCCAGTAGCGAGGATAGGATTCTCCAATTTCTCAAGTCACCGAATCCCATACAAGTTCCCATTTTCCAGTTTAAGGTTACGGCGCGGATTGATTCGACTAAGTCGCAAGGAGCCAAGCCGCATAAATAGTGCTTCCGTACGGAAGCTGCTGCCCATGCCCGAACAGGCCTGAGCCTCAGACCACCCGGCTGATCAGAGTTCCGAAACTGAAGATCCGCCTTCAAGGCGAGCGTCACAGGTCGGTGACGCCCGGTCCATGGGCCAGCAAGTCGAACACCTCAGCGATGAGCAAGAGAATGCGATGGGTCATCTCGGCGCGAATATAAGGTTCGAGCTGTCCATCCACTGATTCCCACGCCGAGTTCTAAATGCGTGAGCACGCGAATTTGCCCATGACCACGTACAACTGAGCTAATCCATGAGACTTGCAATGACAGGGATGTTGTTTGTCACAATGACGACCTTCGCAGCGTCTGCAGCATTGGCAGCTACGGAGGCGGACCTCACGAAGCGGAGCGACGCGAAGCAGCTGAGCATGATTACCACTCCGCTGCTTGCACCTGATGGGAAGTGGTTCGTTTACGTTCTTTCACCCCTCGGAGATCCGCCCCCTAGCCGATTTGCGACGGTAGTGGTGCGTAGCACCATGGGTAGTGCCGAACGGCAGTACATCGCCGGAGAAGCCTCTGCTTCAACGGAAAATCTCAAAATGTCTCCGTCTGGTCGGTGGATCACCTTTCAAGCGTCGAATAGCAACGAGAGCCCCACTCCAAAGTATCCAAGGACTGTTTTGATCGGAGTGGCAACCGGCGCGCGAACAGAATTCGAGGATGCTATCGATTCTGCATTTGTGGGAGGCGCAGATGAACAGATTGTTCTAAGCGGCCATTCTGCGCAAGGGAGTTTTGATCTCACGACCGTAGCTCTTCGTACGGGAAAACAAAGTGTCAAACACGGAGTGCGAATTTACGGGCAAAACAGACAGGGAACTCGTCTTGCATGGGCGGATGACGCCGGGCTGCACGTTGAGGATCTTTCGACCGGTATCGCTCGCGATCTCGACGATGCATCAGCGAAAGAGTATCGAAATCTCACGTGGTCAGATCGAGGCTCCGCGTTGGCGCTATTCAGGGGCAATACGCTTGAAGTTTTTACGAAGCTGGACGCTGCGGCATTGATCAAGCAGAGCTTTCAATCGGACGACCGGAGTTTCCCTGCCGGGTACGTCACCGTTCCCGATGCGCCGTTAATCTGGCGCGACAACGACAGCGGTGTGTACTTCGGCATTCGACCTTTACCGCAAACCAAAACCACGGCAGCCGTGGAAGTCACCCCTAATCTGATTCTGTGGAACGCCCGAGATCCACACATTCCTGCTTCCAAGGCCTTTCTCGAAGACAGACCACGGAACTACATGGCTTTGTTCTCGACCCTCAGTGACCATGCTATCGTCCTCTCCGATCCATCCTTGGCTACGCTTGTGCCGCAAAAGAGAGGCCGGTTTGCTCTTGCATTCGACGAAAAGCCCTACGATGTAGCGACCTCCAACGGCATGGAACTTCGTGATTACTATTTAGTGGATCTGGAAACAGGGCGCCGCCGGATGCTCAAAAAGAGGCTTCAAGTCGACAATGTCAATTTTGCCACTAGCGATATCAGGCCTCTACTCTCGCCTGACGGAGCGTTCGTCGTATATCAAGAGGACGGAGAATATTACGCTTACGAAGTGAAAACAGGAGTTACTCGAAACATGACTCGAGGACTTCCCACCAGATTCTATGCGCCGGACAGCGACCGCAACCGCCGACGTGCTGGCTATGGTGGGTCCACTGTCGTCATGCAAGGCTGGTCCAAAGACGGTCGCCACATTCTCCTGTCGGATTACCGCGACATCTGGGCACTTCCCCTCCAACATGGAGTTGGAATCAATTTAACTGGAAACGGTCGCCGAGCCGACATTTCCTATGATTTGCTGAAATATGATTCTGCCGTGCAGGGCTCTAGCGATCAAAATGACCAGCAATACGTCGACCTCAGTCGCCCGCTATATTTTGCAGCAAAGGATCTGACGAGCGGTCGATCGGGCATGGCGAGGTGGAGTCCAGAAACTAGGACGACAGTTATTCTCCATTGGGAGCCGGCACGAATGAGTAATTACGTGCGCGCCACGATGGCGGATGTATATGTCGCTACTCGGTCGACCGCACAGTCCTATCCCAACTATTTTGTACTTGACGAATCGTGGAGGCCCTCCAAGCAGTTGAGCTTCGCAAACTCCGGACTTGCCTTCACATCCGGCGAGCGTGTATTCCGGTATACGACCAATCATGGTGATGCCTTAGAAGCCCGGCTCATTTTGCCAATCGATAAGCCGATTGGCAAACACGGATATCCCACCATTGTAGAAATCTACGAGGAGCACGGCGGACAACACACATATGTCTGGCCGGGGAACCCTTGGTTGGAGAATGGATACGCTTTATTGAAGCCATCTATTCGCCCGCGCTTTGGTGATCCGGGCGCAGCTGCACTGGAGTCAGTTACCGAAGCGGTAAGAGCAGCCGAGGCGACTGGATTAGTTGATCCTAACAGGCTCGGGATCACTGGGCACTCCCACGGCGGCTATGAAACTTACTTTATCGTGTCGCGTACCAATATGTTCAGCGCCGCAGTGCCCATGGCAGGACTCACCGACTTGATTTCGGGCTATGGAGACCTTTATACGCCTGGTCGGGAGCCATATCTGGACTCACTACCCGAGCCACAATCATATGAGACCTTTCAGCCCTACATCGGGGGACCGTGGTGGACGCGGTGGAATGACTATGTTCGAAATTCTCCTCTGTTTCATGCGGAAGGCATCAACACTCCGATGCTAATGATTCATGGTGACGAGGATTTCGCCGTGCCGTTCCATCACGCAGTGGAGATGTTCAATGCCTTACATCGACTTGGGAAGAAAGACGTCGTTCTTTTGCAATATCATCGGGAAGACCACCTTGGGATCCAATACGAAGGGGAATCTGCGACGGGACACGACGTACAAATGAGAATGCTTCAGTTTTTCAATTGTTTTCTGAAAGGGGCTCCTGCGCCGGATTGGTGGAAGGACGGGATTTCTTATCCGTTGGGACGAGCTCCGTCTCCCGAGATCAGTCGCACTTCGGCCGCTCATTGATCGTCGTGTGAAGAGGGATCTACCAGCCATCAACTCCATCTCTACGTACATGTTGTCGCTGGCCGGAGCAAAGGCGGGTACCTGAATGAACCGTAAAAAGTGAAAACGATTCGTGCATCGGTGGCAAGGCCAACAAGAACAACGCGGAGCAGCAGGCCGTCCTCGGTACAGTGAAGGCCGCTGGAAAAGAGGTTTCGCCGTTGCCCGAGTTGAAACCAGCGCCCGATTGGGCAGCGGAGGCAACGAAGTCGGTGCACGTGGCGATGGCGAAGAACGATCGACGCGACCCATCCGCGATTGTCCTCTGACATCGTCGACCTCCGCTGCGGCGCTGGATGTCCGAGCCCATCACGAGGCGAAACCCAGTTAATTTTCGAAAATATTGGCGACACGCGGTGGTACAAAAGCCTCGTTTGCAGCGTATTACTAAGAGTTAGTGTGTTGCCCACACGGCGGGCTGGCGGAGCGGCGAAATTGTCATCGGATTTCCAGACTGACCCAGCCATTGCTCTACCCAGCTGACATTGCCTAGGCCAACCGAACCAGTGACAACGAATCTTCGAGCCGCCGCGAAAGTGTTAGGTGTTGTGTTCGCCGCAGTGACGCTGGTATCCGCGAAGGACGCGAAGATCTCCGCGGAAGAGCTGGTTGCCAAACATCTTCAATCCATCGGTTCACCGGAAAACCGGGCGGCTGCCAAGTCCCGGATGTCACAGGGGAAGGTCGTCTTCAGCGAAATCATCAATCGCAATCTTCATGTCGAGGGGGCTAGCTCGGTTGTCTCCCAGGGGCATAAGTTCAAATGCTCCTTCAAGTTTGCCGTGTCGCAGTATCCAGGGGAACAGCTCGTCTTCGATGGCCAGAAGGTGATGGTTGGGATGATCGATGCAACCAGCCGGTCGAATCTCGGCACCTTCCTTTATTTACACGATGAACTGCTGCACGATGGCCTGTTTGGAGGCGCTCTCTCTACCGGATGGCTTCTGCTGGACGCGTTCCAGAGCGGAGCAAAGCTCAAATATGAGGGAATGCACAAGATCGACGGCCGCCCGCTGCATGACCTGAGGTATCTGACCGGAAAAAGCCGTGCGAACGAGGAGATGTCCATCCATCTGTATTTCGATCCAGCGACCTACCGCCATGTGATGACCGTCTATACGCTCACGATCCGAAATTCCTCCGGATTGGCCTCGGAAGGAACCGACGAGACCCAGCAGACCCTGGAAGAGCGGTTTGATGACTTCCGCCCGGTTGAGGGTTTGACGCTGCCGCGACATTGGGTCGTGCGCTATACCGTGACTCCACAAAGCAAAGAACAGGAATACCAGTGGGACAGTTCGTTCGAAAGCGTCTCCCAGAATAACTTCTAGCCGGCAGAGTCGAAAGATCAAGAAGACCTGAAAGCCACCGTTTCCCGACACCCAGATACACATGAGAAGAAGTGAACACAGTCAGCCCAGCAGCTCACAGTGACCTTGCCAAGTTCAGAAGAATCTTCGTCGTACTGTTCGCGTTTTTTCTTTCCGCGGTGGCGCTCTCGGCGCAGGACCTCCCGGTCCTTCCCTCGGGTGTTGAGAGGATCACGTCGGTTGAAGGAGTGACCGAGTACCAGCTCTCGAATGGACTTCGGGTGCTGTCCGTTCCGGATTCCTCGAAGCCGGTCGCGTACGTGAACATCACGTACCTTGTAGGCTCGCGCAACGAAAGCTACGGCGAGACCGGCATGGCCCATCTGCTGGAGCACTTGATGTTCAAGGGAACGCCGTCTCATCCCAACGTTCCGGATGAACTATCGAAGCATGGCGCCCAGCCGAATGGAACGACCAATACCGATCGGACGAACTATTTTGAGGCCTTCGCAGCCACAGACGAAAATTTGGACTGGGCGCTCAGTCTTGAAGCGGACCGCATGGTGAATTCGTTTATCGCGAAGAAGGATCTCGATAGCGAGATGACGGTCGTGCGCAACGAGTTTGAGAGTGGGGAGAACAACCCAATCACAGTTCTGAGTGAGCGCGTACTGGAGACGGCATATATCTGGCACAACTACAGCCACCCGACCATCGGGGCACGGTCGGACATCGAGAAGGTGCCGATTGAGCACTTGCAGGCGTTCTACAAGACTTATTACCAACCAGATAATGCGGTGCTGATCGTCGCCGGGAAATTCGATGAGGGCAAGACGCTGTCGCTCATCCAGCAGAAGTTTGGCTCCATCCCGAAACCCACGCGCACAGTTCCTCAACCATACACAGAAGAGCCAACCCAGGATGGACAACGGGAAGTTGAACTGCGACGCGTGGGTGACATGCAGGCCGTCATTGCGGCTTACCACATACCTCCCGACGGACACCTGGATACGATCGCGCTAAACATGCTGACCGATATTCTTTCGGATTCTGCGTCGGGCCGACTGCGGAAGCGATTGGTGGATACCAAACTGGCAGTCCGGGCGGGGGCCCAGCTGGCCAGTATGCACGATCCGGGAACCATGCAGTTCTTTGCGATGGTGCCGAAGGATGGCAACCTGCAGGCGGCCCGCGAAGAGCTGCTCAAGGTTGCGCAGGGCATTCCCAGTGACCCGATCACACAAGCCGAGCTCGACCGTGCCCGCGCCCGTTATCTGGATTTCTTTGAGAAGGCGATGACCGATGCACCAACGCTTGGCGGAAACCTCAGCGAAGCCGTAGCCGTGGGAGATTGGCGGCTGCTTTTCTGGGAACGCGACCAGACGAAGAAGGTCTCGCTGCAGGACCTCCAACGGGTAGCGACGCAGTACCTGATTCCATCCAACCTGACGATAGGCACGTTCATTCCGGAAGAAAAGCCGGTGAGGGCAGCGATCCCCACGGTGCCAGACTACGCGACGGTGCTGAAAGGGTACACGGGCGACAAAGCGGCGTCGGCGGGGGAGCAGTTCGAATTCACACCAGCGAATATCGAAGCCCGAACCACTCGGACTTCGGTGGGAGCGATCAAGCTGGCCTTTCTGCCCAAGAAGACCCGGGGCAACCTAGTGAACGTTGTCTTCCAGATTCACTTTGGGAACGAGAAATCGCTTAGAGACAAGGTGTTTGCCGCCCAGTTCGCCGGGAGTCTGCTGATGCGGGGGACGGCCAAGCACGACATGACCCAGTTGCGGGACGCCCTGACGGAAAGCAAGACCCAGATGTCGGTCCGAGGCGGTGCTACGGGTGTCAATGTTTCCATCCTCACCGATCGAGAGCATTTGCCGGTGGCGCTGCGTCTGGCCGCAGAGGTCTTGCAGCAGCCGATCTTCCCGGAGAAGGAATTCGACGAGATCAAGCGTCAAACTCTATTAGGCATTGAGAGTTCGCGAACAGAGCCCAACACAATCGCCGGGCTTGCTCTGCGGCGTGCCTTGTCCCCGTATCCACCGGGCCACGTGCTCTATGTCGCGACCATCGACGAGTCATTGGAACAAGTGAAGGCGACGACGCTCGACAACGTCAAGAAGTTCTACCGGGGTTTCTACGGCATCGGTTCGGCGGAAGCGGCCTTCGTGGGCGACTTTGACCAGAGTGACGTCACCAAGCTGATGAAGGAACTATTCGGCAACTGGAAGAGCCCAACGGCTTATGAACGAGTTCCGCGAATTTACAAGCCTGTCGCGGGCAAAAAAGAATCCTTCGAAACCCCCGACAAGGAAAATGCAGTCTTCGTTGCCGGCACGAACCTAGAGCTGAGGGATGACGATCCCAGCTACCCTGCCCTGGTGCTTGGAAATTACATGTTGGGCGGCGGGTTCCTCAATTCGCGGCTTGCCACCCGCATTCGCCAGAAAGAGGGTCTGAGCTATGGCGTACAGTCGGGCATCCAGGCTGACTCGCTGGATAAGGCCGGCTCGTTTCGAGTATCGGCGATTACGGCACCCCAGAATGAACCTAAGGTAGCCAAAGCTGTCGAAGAAGAATTGTCGCGAGCCTTGGCGGAAGGGTTCACCGAAGAAGAACTTACAGCCGCGAAGTCCGGATACCTGCAATCCCGGCAAGTGGATCGATCGGATGACGGAAGCATCGCCGGAACCCTGGCGGACTACCTGTTCGTGGGGCGCGACTTCCACTGGGATGAGCGGTATGAAAACAAGATCCGCTCTCTCGACCCGAGGGAGATCACCCAGGCGATGCGGCAATTCATCGACCCCAGCAAGCTGGTCTTCGTCTCCGCAGGCGACTTCGCAAGGGTTGCCAGATGAGGAAAATTCGAAGCAAGGTTCCTCACGTCTGGGCATGAAAGTGAAGTCAACTCTCTTTGATTGCCAAGCAGCGGGCCTCGCGCGGAGCGTGGACGTGATCGCCGGGAAATGGAAGGTAAAGATCATCTGCCATCTTTTTGGGGGCACCAAGCGCTTCGGGGAGTTGCGCCGCTTATTGCCCGGGGTTCACCGCGGAACTCTCACTTACGAACTGCGTCAGCTGCAGGCGGATGGGATCATCCACCGCACGCAATATCCCACCATACCGCCGACGGTGGAGTACAAGCTCACCGCCAAAGGAACGACACTGCGTCCTGTGCTGATGGCACTACAGCGGTGGAGTAAGGCGCAGGAGCCGGAAACGGCTGCGTCAGCATCAGAAGAGAACCCGTGAGCCGACGAAGTGAGTGTGCCAAATGCGTACGAGATAGAGCCTTTCGGCTGCTGCAAAGGGTTCTGTAAGCATTGCACCGGCTGTGCTAATTCGGCCCAACAAGGAGGGCTTCGACAGGTGTTTCGCTGCAGCCCCTCGGGCCATTCGTCCGGATAAGAATTACACTCACTGCTAAGAAATACCCGCCACGTGACCAGTTTGTGCCGCAGAAAAATGAGAAATTCTAGCAGCGTTCAGCAGCAAATATACCGTTTAAATCGCCAAGCTCCGTGGTGTACACTCCCGGCATTAGGAGTCTAGGCGACATGCCCGTGTCCGCGGATGAAGAAGTGCGTGAGCCTTGCGGCTTAGCCTATCAGGAGCTCGCCGATCTATCAGACGAGAAAATCATGCTCCATCTCGCGGCGGGTCACGGCGACGCTGTGGCAGTCCTATTCGACCGCTATTCTCGTCTGGTACTCAACATCGCCGCCAAAATTGTACAAGACCACACCGAGGCCGAGGATCTTACCCAGGAGATTTTTGTGGAGTTGTGCCGGACCGCGGCACGATTCGATGCCGCCAAGGGTACTGCTAAGATGTGGGTCATTCGCTCCACATACCGGCGCAGTCTGAATCGCCGCCGCAGTCTCAAATTCCGGAATGCGCACGTCCTGGCCGATCTCGGAGATCTGGAAAACTGCCCGTCCGCCGAAATTGGCCTGCCACAAACGCTCACATCCCAAGAGTCGCAGCGACTCGCACGGCAGATGCTCGGAGCTTTGGACGCGGCGCAGAGGCGCGTCATCGAGTTGGTGTACTTCGAAGGTTTATCCATGAAAGACGTAGCCGAGCGGACGGGCGACAGCTTCGCGAGTGTGCGACATCGCTATTACCGAGGGATTAGCAAGATGCGTGCGCTGCTGCGGCAGAAGAACAGTCGCGAGCCCATGCCGGCAGCACAGGAGACGTTTGATGTCCAGACATGAACACTTCGAAGAACTGTGCAGCCTTGCGGTGCTCGGCGAGGTGTCGTCTGAGGAATGGACGGAGCTGGAACGGCACCTCCGTCAATGCCCGGAGTGCAGAGTTGCTTATGCTGATTTCGTTGCCCTAACTGGCGAGCATCTGCCGACCGCAGATCGCAGCTCCGTTCGCTCGCTGAGAAAAGCAACTGCGGAAGTCACAACAGTCCTTCGTCAGGCAACATTCGCAAAGGTTGCCAACGAAGGATTTCACATCTCCCCGGAGGCGATGGCTGGAACAATTCACCGCCATACCAGGGCCGCTGAATGGCTGGGCGACGTTGTTTGGTCGATGCGAGCACGGCTGTCGCAAGTGACAATTGTAGCGACGTTGCTTGCAGTTGGAGTCGTCGGCGTGGTGTTTGTACGCCACGATGCGGCGCGTCGTCACCAAGTGGAAGGGTTAACTTCCAGTTTGTACGAAGCGCAGAGTGATGCAGCCCGCTTGAAACAACAGCTCAGCCATGCCTCCGATCCACAATCGGAGGCCAAACCGGACGCGTCTTTGCAGCAGCAGCTCGACGCTGCCCATGAGCGCACCGCCCAGCTCGATGCCGAACATCAGCGGGACGTTCGATCGCTCCGAGTTTTGGAAGCACAGGTTGCGCAGCTCGAATCAGAAAAAGCAAACGTCGTTCAGGATGCCCAGAATAAAGATAGTGAACTTGCAACGCTTCGTGGGCAAATGGAGGCGTTGCGGGCAGACGCTTCTCAGAAGGAAGCCGGCCTGGTGGCCCAACAGTACCGCATCTCCGAGCTTTCCGATCAGCTGAGCGCGCAAAAGGTAGCCCTAGATCGTGAACAGCAACTCCTGGCTGACGGCCGCGACATCCGCGACGTGATGGGCGCCCGTAACCTTCATATCATCGACGTGCATGATCAGACTGCCCACGGCGAGTCTCGGCCTTTCGGGCGCATCTTCCTGACCGAAGGGAAGCGCTTGATCTTCTATGCTTACGACCTCAATTCCGCCAATTTGAAGAACGCTTCTTTTCAGGCGTGGGGCCAGCGAGCCGACGGCGGCCGGGCAGCTCTGAACCTTGGCATCTTCTATATTGACGACCAAAAGCAGTCGCGCTGGGCACTTAAGGTGGAGGACCCGAATCTCTTGGAGGCCATCGATTCCGTCTTTGTGACGCTGGAACCCCACGGCGGAACCAAGAAGCCCAGCGGGAAGAAGTTGATGTACGCGTACCTGCGCAATCCCATCAATCATCCGTGATTTTCTGGGTTCGTTCATCGAGTTGTAATATTTCTCTCCTGCCTCGGCACATTCCTTTCCACTCGGTGGTATTGCTCATCAGGCAATTGGAGAGGAAAAGCATATGACGAAATGGTTTGTGTTGTTCTCGGTACTCGCGCTGTCGGGCCTCTGCCTGGCACAAAGCGAGTCTGCAACGCTTTCAGGACGTGTGAGCGATCCCAGCGGCGCCGCTATCGTCGGAGCCGAGGTCGTGCTCACGAATACACAAACCAACGTGGAGCAACGAACCAAGACTAATGGCGTCGGCTTATATGTCTTTCCCGGAGTTCATCCCGGGACTTACCGCGTGGCGGCGGGAGCCACCGGCTTCCGGGTTTTGATCAAGCAGGGCCTCACCCTGCACGTGCAGGATGAGCTTGCAGAGAATTTCTCCTTAACCGTCGGCGCGATATCGGAATCGATAACGGTTACCGCGGATGCGACTCCCATCAACACCACGGACGCGTCCGTGAGCACTGTTGTTGATCGGCAGTTTGCGGAGAATTTGCCGTTGAATGGCAGGAGCTTCCAGACGCTGATTCAGCTGACTCCAGGGGTCGTCGCAGCTACAACTACTGGTTACGACTACGGCCAGTTCAGCGTCAACGGTCAGCGCGCTACCGCAAACTATTGGACGATAGACGGGGCTAGCGCCAACATTGGAACAAGTCCACTTGCCACCCCCGCGCAGGGACTTGCAGGTTCAGTCGGTGGTTTCAGCCTTATGGGCGGAACGAACAGCTTGGTTTCTGTGGACGCTTTGCAGGAATTCCGACTTCAAACCTCGTCGTACGCGCCGGAATTCGGCCGCACGCCCGGCGGTCAGATCTCGATCATAACGCGCTCTGGCACAAATCAATTTCACGGAACGCTGTTCGACTATCTTCGAAATGATGCGCTAGATGCGAACGACTGGTTTGCGAACAACGCAGGATTGCCAAAGCCGGAGGAGCGGCAGAATGATTTCGGGGGAACCTTCAGCGGTCCGATTCTGAAAAACCGAACCTTTTTCTTCATCTCATATGAAGGACTCCGACTTCGCCTACCACAGGTGGCGCAGGTCACCGTTCCAGACATGTCCGCGCGCCAGAATGCGATCCCCGCAATCCGACCGCTTCTAAACGCATTTCCGCAGCCAAACGGCTTGGACGACCCGGCAACGGGGATAGCCGAGTTTCACGCTAGCTACTCAAACAGTTCCACATTGGACGCATACAGTCTACGGCTTGATCACAGGGTAGGCTCCAGCCTCAACATCTTTGGACGATATAACTACTCCCCCTCACAGTTAGACCAGCCCGGCTACGGAGGATATGTAAGCCCGAGCTCAGATCTTAACGAGAGTCTCACGACTCACACAGCTACTGTGGGCGCGGATTGGGCAATATCTCCGACCATTGCAGATGATTTTCGATTCAACTACAGCAGAGTGGAAGGTAGTAGCGGGAACCGCCTGACCACCTTCGGCGGCGCTGTGGTTCCGGCAATTTCAAGCCTACTGCCAAACTCTGTGAACCCAGAGTCATCGTTCTTTTCGTTTACCATTTTCTCGATTGGCGCTGGGGGCTTATATCAGGGAAAGAATGCTCATAATTTGCAACGACAGCTGAATTGGATTGACAATTTGTCGGTACAGAAGGGCATGCATAGTCTGAAGTTTGGACTTGATTACCGCCGCCTATTTCCCGTCTTTGACCCGCAGACGTACGATCAAATTTTGGGATTCCTGGATGTCCCGTCAGCTGAGTCTGGAAATCTTTTCTACGTCGTTACGGCGTCGTTCCGAAATACGGCATTGGTGTTCCAGGATCTTGGAGTGTTTGGTCAAGATACGTGGAGAATTAGGCCGAAATTAACTCTGACCTACGGTCTGCGGTGGGACGTAGAGTTCAGCCCGTCTTCCACGGCTGGACCTAAACTGGTTGCCGTAACCGGATTTCGCAATCCCTCGGCGTTGGCGATTGCTCCTTCCGGAACTCCAGTTTTCAGCACCAAATACGGAAATGTTGCGCCTCGGCTCGGGCTTGCATACCGAATCATCGACAAGGCTGGTCAAGAGACCGTGCTGCGAGGTGGTGTCGGTATGTTCTACGACACAGCGACGCAGGAAGTAGGTAGTGGGCTGGCCGGTTATTATCCGTTCGCGGGATACAGCTTTGCTTTCTTCGTCCCATTCCCGCCTACCCCAGCGCAAATAGCACCATCGCCGATTTCACTGTCTAATGCCAGTCTGTTCGCGCTTGACCCAGATTTGAAGCTGCCGTATACGGTCGAGTGGAATCTTGCGGTTGAGAGAGCATTAGGACCGGCACGTAGCTTCTCTCTCACGTACACTGGCGCGGTCGGTCGGCGTCTCATCGCTACAGAAAGTCTTTCCGCGCCGAACGCGAACATCTCGTCCGCGACGCTTGTTACAAATGCAGGCAGGTCTGATTATCATGCTTTCCAAGCTCAGTTTCGGCAACGGCTGTCACACGGTCTAGAAAGCCTTGTCTCTTATACGTGGGGACACTCAATCGACGACGGCTCTGCCTCGTCGGCAGGTACAGTATCCAACGTTTATTCCCCAGCATTTGGAAGTCGTGGTCCCTCCGACTTCGACATTCGGCATTCCGTCTCGGCGGGCGTCACATATCAACTTCCCGGCTTAAGATCGACCGGCGTTTCATGCGCACTGCTATGTGGTTGGTCCCTTCAGACTGTAGTACAAGCACGATCCGCGCCACCGGTGAACGTTGATTACCAATCCCTTTCCTATCCAGGGCAAAGCGTGGATGTGCGACCCGACGTAGTGCCGGGAGTGCCCGTCTATTTACATGGTCCGCAGTCACAGTACCCTGGAGGGAAGGCGTTCAATCCCGCTGCGTTTACCACTCCTCCGATTGATCCCAACACACAACAGGTGCTTCGGCAAGGAGACGTAGGGCGCAATGCGCTAAGAGGTTTCGGAGCTGCGCAGTGGGACTTTGCGGTGCACCGTGACTTTCCGATTCGCGAAGGGATCAAGCTCCAATTCCGCTGTGAAATGTTCAACGTGTTAAATCACCCCAATTTTGGAAACCCAATAGGAAATCTCAATAACACATCTCAATTTGGGAGGTCCACGCAGATGCTAGGCAGGAGCCTGGATCAGAGCTCTGGGGGTGCCGGATTCAATGCCTTGTACCAGATCGGAGGTCCTCGATCAGTGCAAGCGGCGCTGAAGGTGTTTTTTTGATATGTACACCACGTGCCGCCGATGTTGCTGTCTCCACTGAGTTGCAGGAGTAGATTCGCCCCTCAGGGTAGGCTACCAGCAGGGCTATGAAGCGCGGGCGGCTGAATGTCGCTGACATGTTGGTTTCACACCTGATGTAGTCCAAATCGCGACAGCGCACAACTGATTTCTAGCGCTCCGCTGTACGCTAGAGCCGACGACAGTCAAGATTGCGGTCGTGCAAAGGTAGCAAATCAAATGGGTGGCCCCGCGATCTCTCCAGCTAGTACTGAATTGCCGTTTTGATCGCTGAAATTGCGGGGCTGTTTCAACCGCCAAGTCGCTTGTCAGTCCGAGCGTAGCGAGGAATCTCAGCCAAGGTGTATGACTTAATCAAACATTCACGGGATGCTTTTGAGAAGGCAATTCGTCATAACGTACGGAGATAACAATGAAGCTGATGAATTATCGGAAGCACAACTGCCTTCTGGCAATATCCGTCACGGTGTGTGTGGCGCTGCCTGTTATAGGTGCAAACGCTTCAAAGAGAATGTCGTTATCGGACGACATACAGATGACGAAGTTTTTGGATCCATATCCGGGTGAGAGCCGGACGGCCGTTACAAAAGTGTCACCGGATGGACGCTATTTTGCAATCGTTACCGAGCGAGGGCTTATAGACAAAGATGTGCCGGAAGACACAATCTCGATAGTCAAGTCAGATGAGGTCGAAAAGTACTTGCAGAGCAGCGACCCAAGTGCGTCTCCTAGGATAACTTCACTAGTACACGTATCGACCTACAAAGACGGGCCCATTATCAACGATGTGCGCTGGGGTGACGATTCTTCTGCTCTGTACTTTCTAGCGATGGCGCAGACTGGGCGACGTCAGTTATTCAGGGCAGAGATCAATGGTTCAATTAGCCCACTCACTCCTGACACTCAAAACGTCACTGGATACGCTGTCCGGGATGATGAAGTTGTTTACTTTGCAACGAGCGCATTAGTAGCCGAGCAGATATCCAAGCGTCACGCGTCGTCGGCTTACTTCACAGCCGAACAAGGGCAATCACTCTACAACATTTTAGATCCCGAGCTCACATCGCGAGCGGCGTCCCTCAGCGAAGTGTGGGTCGCACGCGCTGGCAAGACGTGGCGAGTGGAGGATCAGGTAACGCACACCCCCACACTTGTACAGGCCGATTTTGTTGATAACGAAATCGGCTCGCTTAAGGATCCGGCGATTTCGCCGGACGGTCGCCTCATCGTCGTGCCCATGCCGGTGTCAATGGTGCCAAAGAAATGGGAGCAGTATCGCGGCTTCTTCATTGGAAGCGGCATAACCGCCATAAGAAGTGGCAAACAGGAGATACGGAAATGGTGGGGATCTTCATTCACAGAGTCCTATTTTCTTGTCGATCTGGGCACGGGACATGCGGAGCAGCTCCTGGATGCCCCTACGGGTGTGAGCGCCGGGTGGTTTATCGACAAGGGCTTCACGACGGTATGGTCCTCGGACGGGCGGTTGCTCGCGCTTACAAATACATTCTTGCCACTCGGCACTGACAATGCTGACGGTCATCCGCTAGAAGCGGACCATCCTTGCGTGGCGATATACGATCTGGCGCGTCGCAATGCACAGTGTGTTGTCGCTTTGCGAACCTATGCAGAAGGACTTCTGGGTATCGATCAGATCCGCTTCGAGGGACTGGACAACAGGACCCTGAAGATTAGCCTACATCAGCTGGGCAGTCGCGAGACCAATCCGGAGACTATGATGTACAGACGGAGTGTCGATGGCTCGTGGAAGCTTGACGACAACTGGCACGACCCAAACCAGAAGCAGATGGCCTTCGACCTTGTCGTGGAACAGGATCTGAACAAGCCGCCTGTGCTCGCCGCGATCAGCGGAGATGCGAAGGCTTCAAGAGTCATCTGGGATCCGAATCCAGAGATCGCGTCCATGAATCTTGGAGAGGCATCCGTGTTCCAGTGGAAAGACCCTTATGGACGGCCTTGGGAGGGCGGCCTGGTCTTGCCACCTGATTACGTCCGCGGGAAGCGCTATCCACTGGTGATCCAAACTCATGGCTTCAACAAACACCAGTTTATGGCCAGCGGAACGTTTACTACAAACTTTGCGGCGCGAGAGCTGGCCGCGGCAGGCGTTACCGTATTGCAAGTCGAGGATCTTCACTACGATCTCTTCACCGCGCAAGACTTACCGTCAGCCGTTGCCGGATATGAGAGCGCCGTAGACAAGCTGATAGAAGACGGAGTCGTCGACCCCAATCGGGTTGGGCTTGCCGGTTTTAGCAGAACAATGCTTGATGTCATGCAAGCTCTGACGTTCGGCAGACGTCACTTTGCTGTAGCCTCCGTGGCCGACGGCGAGACCGGCGGCTTGGTGAGCTATTTTATGGAGGATGTTGACGCACCGAACGGGGGGATACGAAGGCAGTTTGAAGAATATTTCGGAGCAGCACCGTACGGAAGCGGATTGAAAATGTGGCTTGCGAAATCTCCTGCACTCAATCTGGATCGTGTCACGACCCCCGTGCTCATCACTAACAGGGGTATGGTCAGTCTGGCTTTCCAGTGGGAGCTCTATTCGGGGTTAAGGTATCTGCACAAACCAGTTGAAAACCTTATAGTTGGGGACGGCACTCATCCTTTTACGAATCCAGGGCAGCGTCTCGCTTCGCAAGGCGCGAGCATCGATTGGTTCCGCTTTTGGCTCCAAAGCTACGAAGATCCGGACCCCGCCAAAGCCGAGCAATACGCCCGCTGGCATGAACTCCGGAAACTCCAAGAACAGAACGACGCTAAGACCCAAGCTGCACCGGCGAACTGACTCGTGACTGGACGTTACATCAGATGCGATTGCCTGAGCGTCTCGAACCCGGCCTAGACTCTTCATGCGTCCGCTTCAGGCAATGGCCTGAGCGGCTCAATGATGTGCAGACCGCACTCAGTTTTGGCAGTACCAGGCCAGCGTCCAGCCCTGGGATCTTCTCCCGGCTGGATGGCCCGCGTGCAATGCGTGCAACCTATGCTCGGATAATTCTGATCATGGAGTGAGTTGTAAGGCACGCCGTGTTCGTGGAGATAGCGCCAAACTTGTTGCGAAGTCCAGTCTGCGATCGGATTCACCTTCACTAACCCGAATTTCACGTCCCACTCAACTTTGCGGGCGTCCTTGCGAAATGAGGTCTGGGCGCGGCGAATGCTGGTGATCCACGCGCCCAGTTCGCTCAGCTTGCGGCGGAGCGGTTCAACCTTCCGCAGGTTGCAGCATTGGTCGGGATCGCGGGTGGCCCACCGTCGAGTTTCGCATGCAGCGCCAGCCCTGGGGGTCGGTTCGCCGGAAAGCCGGGCGGCTGCTAAGTCCCGCGTGCTTGCGCCGATAGGACGGCCCGTCACCGCAGCCACCTTGAGAGCAAGGCTACCGACTCGACTAGCCGCATTACTGAAGTTTGCGCGAGGTTTCGGGGACGCGGCACAGGTTCGAGCTTGGGGCGGTATTCAGGATATATGGATCGATTCCAATGATCCGAGCAAGAATCGCCCGCGGTTTTAGGTGTGGTAGCAACGTTCTTGCCTGTGAAGGAGTACTTGTGTCTTCTCAATCAACGCGGCGCCGAGTCGCAACGGCGCTGATAGTACTGCTAACGATAGTCTTTACTGGCAAATCCTTGCCGGCCTTCGGGCAGCAGCCTGCGATCACGCGCAAAGTGAAAACCAAGGTCGCCCCCGCCTATCCGGAAACTGCGCGACGGATGAGTCTGGGCGGAACGGTCAAGCTCATTGTGGTAGTCGGCACCAATGGATCGGTGAGAAGCACTACAGTTCTTGGTGGGCACCCGTTGCTGGTAGTTGCCGCCCAAGATGCGCTTAAGAGTTGGAAGTTCGAACCTGGTCCGGAAGAAAGCACGGGAGTCATCGAGTTCACTTTCAAACCGGAAAACTAGATCTGCCCAGAATCGCCTTCTCGACGGCAACAGATCCTTCCCTAGCGCGTGACTCTGATCGTACCTTCGACTCGGCTGTTTCGACTCTGTTTGACCAGTTGTACCAGGCAAAGCAAGAAATATTCCATCCAGAAATGGCTGCAAATCCCTTGTTTACAGCGGAAAAGAGATATACATTCTGATCTCATCGCGCCCGGAATAGTTCGTCCCAGGGACGCCCAGAGCGGAATCGTTGAGCACGCGCACAACAGACGAGTCGTCGCCATTCCCGTGGCTGCAGATCGGGGAGCCGAGCCGAATGGACGAGGCTCCGTCCGTTCCTATGGGGCTCGTTGATGAAGACTTGCTGTTGCGGACGGAAGCCGGGGACGCATCCGCCGCGGCTGCTCTTTTCGACCGTTACTCGGATCTGATCTTTACCATCGGCCTGCGTGTTCTTCGCGATCGAGGCGAGGCCGAGGATCTGGTGCAGGAAGTGTTTCTTGGGCTGGTCGAGAAGGTTCGGGGATTCGATCCCGCAAAGGGATCGGGGCGGACCTGGATTATCCAGATTGCCTACCGTCGGGCGTTTGATCGGCGCGCCTACCTTACCCGGCGCAGCTTTTACCACGGTACAGACCTTGAACGCCTGCAGAATACTCTACAGGGGAAAGAAGGATTGGAAGCACAAGTCCTCGATCTCCTGACCGGAGAGCAGTTGCATGCCGCGTTCGACGAACTAAATGAAAAGCAGCGGCTCACGCTGGAGCTGTACTTTTTTGAAGGGTTGGATCTGCGGGAGATCAGCGAGCGTTTGGCCGAATCTTTAGAGAATACGCGGCACCATTATTATCGCGGCCTGGAGCGGCTGCGCAAAAGCGCCATCGGGATGGCGCATCGCCACAGGAAGTAGACGATGAGCGAAGTCAATGTACAGTCCGGTTGCAGTCAGCAGTTTGCGGAGTTGTGTGCCTTGGCAACCTCGGGCAACTTGACTCCGGAAGAATGGCAGACATTGGAAGAACACGTCTCAGTTTGTCCGCAATGTGAAGCTTTACTTGCGGATTACAAAGCTTTGGCATCAACCGGTTTGGCGAAGGTCGCGGCGGCGCGATCGGCGAAGGCTTCCTGTGCCCAGCAGGAAACACAGTGGGACCGCACCCAGGCGAAGATGCGTTTTCTGAATGCCTTGGAGGGCGCAAATGCGCCGCAACCGGTAAGTGAATCGAGAACGGCAGCGAAGAGTGCGAAGAGTTGGATCGATCGCTTCGTTCCACAATTCGATTTGCGGGCTACACTGAGGCCTTTGGGAGTGGCGGCAGTTGTCGTCTTAGCGGCGCTAACCGCCTTTTACGTTGGAGTCAAGAAGGGAACTGAACGCGGAGCTCGGGCGGGGTCTGGGATTGCCGCGTCTCCGAGCACAGTTGTTCAGGCAGATCTGCGGCCGGAATTCCAGCAGCTTGAGGCTGAGAAGAAGTCGCTGGACCTGAAGCTGGCTGCCGACGCGATCAGGATCAATCGTTTAGAGCAAAGGGCTACTCAGGCCGAGCGCGATCTTGCACAGATGCAGTCCGCCAAGTCATCGATCGAGGCGAAGTCTCAGGAGCAATCATCTTCGCTCGCAACTCTTTCCGGCGAACGCGACACGCTCGAAAAAAGATTGCATGAAGCGGAAGCTACCCTTCAGTCGGTCCGCCAGGAACTCGACTCGACCCACGACGATCGCCAGCGGCTTCTGCTCCGCAGCGCGAGTCTGGAGACACAGGTTGACCGCCTCACGGCCGAGCTGCGCGAACACGAAGACGCCTCGGAGAGGACGCAACAATATCTTGCTTCCGACCGTGACGTTCGAGAACTCATGGGGGCACGACAGCTTTACATCGCCGATGTCTTCGACATTGATTCGCAGGGAAAGACCAAGACGCCGTTCGGACGTGTTTTCTACACCAAAGGTAAGTCGCTGATCTTCTACGCCTTTGATCTGGATAAGCAGCCGGGCTATCGTGAGGCCAAGGCGTTCCAGGCCTGGGGGCGGCCGAGTCCTTCACAGTCGGCTCCTGTCAGTTTAGGCATCTTCTATATGGACAATGAAGCTAACAGGCGCTGGGCACTGAAGTTCGATGATCCCAAAATCCTGGATGAGATAAGCTCGGTGTTTGTGACGGTCGAGCCCAAGGGGGGAAGCAAGAAGCCCACCAATAAGCCATTTCTTCTGGCCTATTTGCATACCGCGCCGCCGAATCATCCCTGACGGGGGTTTCTGAACGCTGCGGCATCTCTATCCGTATTCTTATCTTTAATCCTTCCTCTTTTGCGGAGCAGCAGGATCGGCGCGCCCAGTGGCTGCTCTTCCGATGCCCCGGCGACACTTCGTTGCATAGTTCCCATAAGGATCTTTGGTACAGAGTCCTCCTTGCGGCCGAATACCCATACGAGTTCGATCATTGTTAAATGAACGTTAATTCGAGGTACTCCCAGATGACCCTTATCCGGTCGCTCGTTCTGACTCTTGCGGTGTTGCTCGTTCCCTGCGCTCTCTTCGCGCAATCCACTAGTGCGGCGATCACTGGCCAGGTGGATGATCCCAGCAAGGCGCTGATTCCTGAGGCCAAAGTTACGGCCATCAACGACAACACCAATGTTCGCTACGAAGGGACCACCAACAAGTCGGGTACGTACCTCATCCCCTCCCTTCCTCCCGGAGAGTATCGGATTCAAGTAGAAAAGCTGGGCTTCAAAACCATCGTGAAGCCCAATGTCATCCTCCATGTGCAGGGCACGGTTGAGCTCAACTTCGAAATGGCGGTTGGATCCGTATCGGAAACCATGACGGTGAAAGGCGGAGCGCCGCTGGTGAACACAACAGACGCTAGCGTAAGTGCCGTGATTGATCGTAAGTTCGTCGAGAACATGCCGCTGAATGGCAGGAGCTTTCAGGATTTGCTGACGCTGTCGCCCGGCGTGACGGTAGTGCCGTCACAGGGTACTGGCAATTCTGGCGAGATCAGCGTTAATGGACAACGCACGGAAGCCAACTACTTCACAGTGGATGGTGTCAGTGTGAACACAGGCACAGCGCCACTGAACACTATCGGCGGCCCCGGTTTTTCCGGCAATACTCCTGGAGAGACCATGTTGGGAACGACACAAAGCATGGTTTCCATTGATGCGTTGCAGGAGTTTCGCGCTAGTACATCCACCTACTCCGCGGAATATGGGCGGACACCTGGTGGGCAGTTTTCCTTCACCACGCGCTCCGGCACAAACGCTTGGCACGGATCGGCATTTGACTATTTCCGCAACGATGCGATGGATGCCAACAACTGGTTTAACAAGTGTGGGTGTTTGGGGTATCCGCTCACTCCCAGGCTACCGGAGCGCCAAAACGATTTTGGCGGCACGCTCGGGGGGCCAATCAGGATCCCAGGGCTTTACAACGGAAAGGACAAGACCTTCTTTTTTTTCTCCTACGAAGGTCTGCGGCTCACCGTGCCCCAGTCACCCAGTCAATTTTTCGTTCCGGACATGACCCTGCGACAGCAGGCGCCCACGCTATTGCAGCCATTCCTGAATGCCTTCTCAGTGCCGAACGGGCCCGAAGTGTTGGCTCCATGCGACCCAGCAACTGATCCCACTTGTCCTCCGTCTGGCCAGAAGCCCACAGGTCTTGCGCTCTACAATCTTGCTTACTCCGCCCCGTCTTTCTTGGACAACGTTGGCGTGCGCGTAGACCACAGCTTCGGCGACAAGTTAAAGCTCTTTGGCAGGTACGCGAACACGCCGTCCAGCGGCTGGACCTTTTCAGCCCCAGGATTTCAAAGAACTACCGCGATCAACGTGCGCACCCTGACCGTGGGTGCCACGAGCATGATCACCCCAAGGCAAGCGAACGAACTGCGCTTCAACATTACACAGAACAACTCGATAAACAATCTTGCGTCCACGAATTTTGGCGGCGCTACCCCGTTCGATATCAGCAGCCTTCCCGGGCCAAACGGGCAGCCGTCGCCGGCAGTCGGGACGGAACTGTTCTTCTTTCTTGGCTTCGGTGGCTTTCCTTTTTGGGAAGCAGGAGAGAACACCAACGCCCAGCGGCAGTACAACGTAACGGATACCTACACATGGTCGCATGGTGCGCACCAGTTCAAGTTTGGAGTGGACTGGCGCAGACTGACGACCTATGCCCGGCCAATTACAAACTTCCAGTTCATTGATTTTGCCAGTGAGGCATCAGTACTGGCGAATAGCGCCGACTTTGTCAACGTCTCTTCAAATACCAATGTGCCAGTCGAGCCTGTTTATCATAATTTCTCGGCCTTTGCACAGGACGAGTGGAAGGCAGCTCCACGGCTTTCGCTGTCCTTGGGCTTGCGCTGGGACGTCAATCCAGCTCCGGGCAATCTCAACGGACCATCGCCTTACACCGTCGATCAAATCACAGATCTATCTACGACCAAGCTTGCTCCCCAGAACACTCCGCTCTGGAAAACGGACTGGCATGGATTCGCTCCGCGCCTGGGACTGGCTTACCAGTTGCGGCGGGCGCCGGGCCACGAGACGGTCCTGCGCACAGGCTTCGGTCTCTTCTACGACATGGGGAATACGCAAGGCTCGGGCGGATTCGGTGCTATCGGCTTTTCGTCGTATGCTCTTTTCTTCGGGGTGCCCGTGCCGCTGACTTCGGCGCAAGTTACGCTTCCTCCGCCGAGCGTTGCGGCTCCGTATAACGCCAGTGTCTTTGCCTTCGATCCGAATTTGAAGCTCCCGTATACCATGGAATGGAACTTTGCTGTCGAGCAGGGCTTGGGAGCGAACCAAACCTTGACGATGAGTTATGTCGGATCAGCAGCACGAAGATTGCTGGCACAGTTTCTTTACTATCGCCCTGACAATCCCAATTTCTCATTGGGGGCCGGCCTATACATAACCGCAAACCGCGCGAGTTCCGACTACAATGCGCTTCAGGTAAAGTACCAGAAGAATCTCTCGCACGGTTTGCAGGCACTGGCCTCGTATACCTGGTCCCACTCCATCGATGACTTGTCAACAAACTTCACCGCTCAAGACGAATTGCTGCGTTCCAGTTCGGATTTCGATATCCGGCACAACTTCCAGGCGGCGATTACCTATGATGTTCCCGGCAGCTATTCGAACCGTTTAGCATCGGCAGTGTTGACGCACTGGGGTTTGGACACGCGTGTTTCGGTGCATTCGGCCCCACCGGTGGATGTGATCGGCGCACAGGCACTTAACCCTGTGACACATCAGAATGTGTACTTTCACCCCGACCTGGTTCCTGGCCAACCGATTTACCTCTACGGCTCGCAATATCCCGGAGGCCGGATCATTAATTGCTACGCGTTTCTATTGAATTGTGATCCAAACAACCTCTTGCCTGTCGAGGGTAATGTCGGGCGCAATTTCGCGCGTGGCTTTGGAGCCACAGCAGTGAGCTTGTCCTTGCGGCGAGAATTCCCAATTCACGAAAGACTGCACTTACAGTTTCGCGCCGAGGCCTTTAACGTGGTCAACCACGCCAATTTTGGAGGGATTTACCAGTACCTATCCTTTGGTCCAAGTCTGTTCGGTCACGCGTACAACACGCTCAATAACTCGCTTGGCGGGCTAAACCCGCTATATCAATCTGGCGGCCCGCGCTCCCTGCAGCTAGCGCTCAAACTGGTCTTCTAAGTGTGCCACGAGCAAAGCAGTCTGCCCGTCGCAGACTGGTTCGCGTATCTGCGTAGTCAATAAAGGGGTGGCCCTTCGGACCCGCTTTGCAGGGAAGAAGCTAGAGGGGCCTCGGGGTGAAATTCCTCATGGCTACTCAAGTTGTAAATGCTTTTGGGATTGTCGTGAATGACCCCAATATCGTTATTCGGAGGATTAACATGAGCAATCCGCGTCACGCATTGATACTTCTATTGACCGCTGTAGTCTGTTTCGGCACCGGCGAAGCAGCTATTGCACAGGAAAGAGAGAGTGGTTCAAAGACCCGAGCCGTTAGCCTTGCCGGAAGCGGGAGCTGCCGTTTAATGGTGGGAGACAACATCCAAGTTAGCGATATTGCGAAAAGGCTTGGAGCTTACGTCTACGAAACCCAGATTGCCGTTAATCCAAAGAATAGCCGCAATCTGATTGCTTCAGGTCTTTATCATCTCGGGGATCCCAAAGACAGCAGCGCTCAGGAAGCTCTTGCCTATGTGAGCGAAGATGGCGGCAGAAGCTGGCGCAGGGGAAAGCGGCCGGCTGCAACCTTCAGGGAAGGGGACGCTACGCTCATCTTCGACCGCCGTGGGACTGCTTACTACTACACAATTGGAGAGAAAGGCAACTTCCTCAGCCGCTCGACCGACCAGGGACGGAGTTGGACCGTCCCTACGCGGGTCAGCGGATTCATCGATCATGTGACGTTAGCAACGGATCTTGGCAAAGGCTCGTATGGCGGAAATCTCTATGGATTGGGAGGTGATCGGACCAAGGAAAACAGTAGGGCTGTGGATACCCTTTTTTTCACTGTCTCCAAAGATCGTGGCATGAACTGGGATGTCAAGAAGATGACAACAGTCGATGCCTTGGGCCCGGATTACTTTCTGGTCGGATCTGTGATGTCCCTCCTGGTATCACGTGAAGGAAGGTTGAGTCTTCCCTTTGTTGCCGGTGTTACAACAAACGGGAAAATCAACCTTGACTCGCCTAATTCCTATCATTGGATCACGTTTTCCGATGATGGCGGAAAGACGTTCGCAAGGCCGCGTCAACTCCATCTTGCTGATGGCAGTCCCTTGATGAAATCTGGCCGGGTCTCTTGGTGGGGAATCGGTTATGCCATTGATACCACATTGGGTCCCTTTGACGGCCGGCTTTATACCGCCTGGATGGAAGAAGATGCTGCGACGCAAATGCGGAAACTGTTTTTTTCGTTCTCCGATGGCGGGGATATCTGGAGCGCGCCGAACGTCGTTGAGACGGCGGCGATAGACAACCGCGAAGGAGTTTTGGAGTCCAGCGTGCTGCCGACGGTATCGGTCAACAACCGGGGCGTACTGATCCTGAGCTGGTATCGTTTTACGGCGCCGGAGGATGCTGCGGACAAGCGGTCCGCTTCCTATCAGCGCTACATCACCGCCTCTCTCGATGGCGGAGCCACCTTCCTACCGACCGTCCCGCTGGCGTCGCAACCAACTCCGGACTATGAGCAATTTGGGTTTAAGAATGGACGCCTGGGCGACTATCTCAACACCACGGCCGGCCCAGATGGTATTTTTCATGCGCTGTGGATGGACGGTCGTACCGGCACTCAGCAGATGTGGTACTCGTCAATCCGTGTCGAGTGCGAAGGTAAGCCTGCGGTCGCAAATTCGTCAGCGCCTTCAAAAAGACAGCTCTACACACATTGAAGGGAAGAGCCGGACGTACAAGGACCTGCTAAGCCGTGACTAAATGTAATCTGATCGGAAGATGGACTTTTTGGAATTTCCCATTGCCGCTGTTGGCCATACTTACAACTTTCCCGACCTCAGCGTTAGCCCAAACAGAATCAGAAGTTGGCGTGAGGCCACGCTGCCCGCAGATCCCGAACGCGCGGCCCGATGGGCGGCCATGAAAACAGCTTGGGTGCAAACGCAAAAAGAAGAGTCCGAGCGGAAGAAGCCGACGGTCGATTTGCCGCCGCACAATTGAATTCCTCAGCCGTGCTCGACGGAGTGGAGGCCGCTGGGAAAGAGGTTGCGCGCCCGAGTTGAAACCAGCGCCCGATTGGGCGGCGGAGGCTTGGAAGGCGGTGCACGCGGCGATGACGAAGAACGATCACCGGACCCACCCCTGACTGTCCACTGACCCCGTCATCCTCCGGCCTTTGTTGAAGACGTCTGCAATTCTTCAGTCTCAGGGTGGTACAAATCATGCGTTTGAGCGGTATTAGTAATAGAACACGGCAGGTTTAGTGTGTCTGGGCACGGATCGCCCTCCTGTCCTGCCAGGTGTGCTGGACCGTCGAACCCTACAGGACTGTGCCGGGTTAATCACCCGACGCTTTTCCTTGACTTGGTCCGACCCAGGAGACGCTTTGCATGGGATGCGAACCGCTTGCACTCCTCATGTTTGTGCTGGGTGTGGGTGCCGGGTTTGTGGTTGCCTACGTTCCCATGGCGTTAAGGCTAGACAGGTTACGGAACAGGGTCCGTCATCTGCAGCCAGCAGTATCGAAAGCATGTAGTTCTTCAGAAAACGATGGCGCTATATGTCGGGATCATGTGCGCGAAGTGTGAGCGCGTATTTCTCGTGACCATGACGAGCAGGATCAAGCGCTACGATTCCAGACAAGATGAAAGCCGGTACAAACTGACTTGCGTTTCGCCATGCCGAGCAACTACGTACTTTACGCGGGCCGACTTGCGAGCCTATTCGGTTGCTGCGAACTGCTTTCTGCGGGGATATGTTCTCCCAGGCGAATACGAGGAATTGGCGAAGCGCGTGCTCGGATGAGAGTCGAGTTCAAATCGAGGGCCGCCGTGCCCCGTAGGTCTAGTCGTGCTGTGAAAGCGCCGACTCCGTTGAAAACACCTGACGGCGAGAAAAGCATCGCCCTTCCGTTCGTGCCCATCACTTTCCGCCGTGTTATTCGAAGTGGATGACGCTGGCAGGGGTAACTCCTCAGGCCGTCACCAGCCAATGACGGCCTTTTCCATTACGAACTCAATGACCCAGGACAAGTCTGAAATGGAGCGCTTGCAACAATTTCTTCCATAGGAGGGGTTGTGGTAACGGATGAATTCTTTAGTCGATTAGACGACTGCATTGCCCGGTATGACCTACTTCGACATCCTTTTTATCAAGCCTGGAGTAAAGGTGTGCTGACCCGTGAAGATCTGCAGGACTACGCGCGGGATTATTACCATCACGTAGAATCGTTTCCTCGCGCACTGGCTTATTTTGCGCGCCGACTGCCACAGAGTGATCTTCGACAGGCAGTTTTGGACAACCTGTATGATGAGCTAGGCCGCAGAAATGAACCTTCCCACGCCGATCTCTGGCGCAACTTCGGGGAAGGCGTTGGAATGGGACAGTTTTTCCTGGAAGAGGATCCGTCCCCAGAGATCGAGAACCTGATCCACTTTTTTGAGACAGTGGCCAGGGAAGGTACACCGGAACAAGCTCTGGCGGCTTTCTACGCGTACGAATCTCAGGTACCACGAATATCCAAAGAGAAGGCGCGAGGACTCCGCGAGAAGTACAGTGCCAACGAGCGCACCTGCCAGTACTTCATCGTCCACATGACGGCCGATATCCATCATGCCAAGGTCTGGCGCGAGCAGCTTGGGAAGCGTCTGCAGGCTAACTTGGTAGCGGTCGAGGCGGCGCTCAAGAGTGCCGAGGCGGCGGCTGAGCTCCTTTGGAAAGCATTGGATGGAATTGAAAGCACCTGCCTGGAGAGGCTGGCGCAGACTTCCTAAGCGCAGGTTGACATCAGCCGGGCAATGCAAACTTATGACAATCAGCATTCTTGATTTGTTCAAGATCGGTATTGGTCCGTCCAGTTCCCATACCGTGGGCCCGATGCGGGCGGCGCGGCGGTTCGCCCAAGGCCTAGAACTACGTGGCCACCTAGTGGGAACACAGACCATCAAAGTGAGCCTCTACGGATCGCTTGCTCTCACAGGGAAAGGACACGGCACGGATCGAGCGGTGATGCTTGGCCTCATGGGGGAACTGCCCGAAGAGATCGACCCTTCCACCATCGACTCCAAGCTGTCCCAGATTCGAGACGAGGGTGTGTTACCCCTATTGGGGAAACGGCCAATTGATTTCAACCCAGAGAAAGACATTGTGTTTCACAAGACAGAAGTTCTCGCGGGTCACTCCAACGGCATGGTCTTCACCGCCTCCGACTGGGACGGGATCGAGTTGGAACGGAAGACTTTGTACTCCATAGGCGGCGGGTTCGTAATTGCCGAGGGTGAAGAAGCAAATCCAGGAGAGTTCGTCGGAGTGGACATTCCGTATCCGTTCAAGAGTGCCGCGGATTTGTTACGACTTGGCGAGGAACACCAGAAACAGATCTGGGAGATAGTACTCGAAAACGAAAAGATGTGGCGATCGGAGACGGAGATCAGACGCGGCGTCGCTCGCATATGGCAGGTGATGAAGGACTGTACCTACCGCGGCATTGGGACCGAAGGAATCCTCGCCGGCGGACTCGATGTCCTGCGGCGCGCCCCGCGCTTGTATCGAGAACTTTCTAGCCGAGCTGACGCCGACCCACTTGCGGTGATCGATTGGATCAACCTGTTCGCCATCGCGGTGAACGAGGAGAACGCCGCCGGGGGGCGAGTGGTTACCGCGCCCACCAACGGCGCCGCCGGTGTTGTACCCGCAGTGGCCCACTATTACGAAAAGTTTGTCGAAAAGACGGATGACGAGGGTATCTTTCGTTACTTCCTCACAGCGGGTGCCATTGGAATTCTCTACAAGGAGAATGCTTCGATCTCCGGTGCCGAAGTCGGCTGTCAGGGGGAAGTCGGGGTGGCCTGCTCCATGGCTGCCGGTGGCCTGGTGGCTGCGTTAAACGGAACCAACGAACAAGTTGAGCATGCAGCCGAGATTGGCATGGAACACAACCTCGGCATGACCTGTGATCCGATTGGAGGCTTAGTGCAGATTCCCTGTATCGAGCGAAATGCTTTTGGCGCAGTCAAAGCCGTCAACGCAGCACGAATGGCAATGCAGGGGGCTGGCGACCACAAGGTCTCTCTCGACCAGGTCATTCGCACGATGTATGAGACCGGCCGGGACATGCAGGCAAAATACAAGGAAACCTCCCTCGCCGGCCTTGCGGTCAACGTTGTTGAGTGCTGAAGCTCGATCCGGGAACCGTTCGAAGTCTGTTCCCACCCAGTACAACCTCTAGCATCTTCCCAATAGTCATCGATTCATGCCGTTAGCCTCAGAGCTTTGCCCAGGAGACTGAATTGATCTTCCAGAGAGCCTGTTTTGTACTGCTGTTGCTGAGCTCGACCGCCGTTTTCCCCCAGCAGTCCGCGACCAACCAGAAGATCGCGACCGACACGGAGACAGTCGTGGTGACCGGGACCTTTGAACCGGCGCCTCTTTCAGAGGCTAACCGGTCGGTTGTTTCGCTCGATGCCCACGACCAGCCGCTTCTCTTCAATTCTTTCGTCGACTACTTGCATCTGGACCCTTCCGTGGACCTTGAGCAGCGAGCGGCAAGTGGCGTTCAGTCCGATCTTTCCATCCGGGGGGCGACATTTGAGCAGTCCTTGGTATTGATCAACGGACTACGCATCAACGATGCCCAATCGGGTCACCACGACATGGACATTCCGGTTCCGTTGGAGACCGTGTCGCGCATCGAGGTCCTGCATGGGGCTGGGTCGACATTGTATGGCGCAGACGCTCTCGGTGGTGCGGTGAACTTCATTACCGCCCGACCCAACAAGACGGAGATCCGGGCTCAAATCGGGGCTGGAAATTTCGGAACCAATCAACAAGGGCTGGATCTCTCGTACCTCGGACGAGCGTTCTCGGAGCAGGTGGCGGCAAGCCGAGAACTCTCCACCGGCTTCCGGCCGGACCGCGACTACCGAAGCAGTTCGGCATCTTCTGAAACGCGCTTCACGACCCCGCTGGGAGCTACCACCATCTTGTTCGCCGGGAGCGATCGTCCGTTCGGAGCCGACCAGTTCTACGGCAACTTCAATTCCTGGGAACGAACCAAGAGCTGGTTTGCCTCGATCAACCAGGAACTGACCGCGAACACGAGCGTGGCTTTCGGCTACCGGCGCCACTCGGACGAATTTGTGCTGGTTCGCAATGATCCGGCGCTTTATGAAAATAACCACATAAGCCAGAGCTGGCAGGCAGCCGTGCGTCGCAAGTCGACGGTTGCTAACGACTTTACCTTCAGCTACGGGCTCGATGCCGATGGCGACGAGATCGACAGCAACAATCTTGGTCACCACGCGCGAAATCGCGGCGCCGGGTACCTGAACCTCGACATCCAGCTTTTTCAGCGGCTCTTTCTCTCTGTAGGCGCACGCGAGGAAGTCTTTAGCGGAGGCCGCGGCGAGTTCGCCCCAACCGTTGCCGGAGGTCTCTGGGTGAAAGGCGGGTTGAGGTTGCGTGGAAGCGTGAGTCGCGCATTTCGATTGCCGACCTACACAGACCTGTACTACAGCGATCCCGCAAATCTGGGCAATCCCTTGCTGAAACCTGAGTCTGCGTGGAGTTTTGAAGGCGGACCAGAGTGGAATCCAGGAGGCAAAGTCTCGGCCCAGCTCACGGTTTTCCGACGGCTTGACCGAAACGATATCGACTACGTTCGAAGTTCGCCCAATGTGCCCTGGCAAGCGACTAACATCTCGTACCTAGGCTTTCTAGGAGCGGAGGCCACAATAAGAGTCCGGCTACCGAAATCCCAAGAGATCGATTTGGCCTACACCGCGTTGCATGCCAGCCAGCAGGAGCAGGTGGGGCTCACCTCAAAGTACGTCTTCAACTACCCGGGCCACAATGGAGTCTTTTCCTGGCTGGGTGAATTCCACGATTTGCTGAGCATACGCACGCGCGTGGGTGCCACTCAACGGCTTGGTCAGACTGCCTATGCAATTTGGGATCTGGCGGCAAGCCGTAGCCACGGCTTGATTCGGCCATATATCCAATTTTCCAACCTGGGCAGCACGAGCTACCACGACATTCCGGCTGTAGCCATGCCCGGCCGCACCGTGATGGGAGGCATCCAACTGGTGCTCTTCGTACGGAACCAGCGACCGTAAAACACTGTGTCCCTTCGGCCAACCTGCGTGAGTGCGGTGGGGCGAGGTGAGCTTGCTAACGTCAGTTTTCGTTCAGTGAGCGAAAGGAGGACTGACGAAACGCGGCCCGCCGCCGCGAAACCAGCCGCTCGAAAACGAGTTCCCAATCGATGGTAATCGCGGGCGACATACCCACTTAATGATGATTTACCTCAGTTGATCCGGTAATGGCCGCCGCGGCTTTCGCGGGATTGTTGCGCGGCTTCCAGTATCAGAAAAGCTGTGAGGATACCATTGCGCAGGCCGATGATGGAATCGCTGACCTCGCACTTTTCGTAGAAACGCGCGATCTCGAGGTCGAGTTCGCGCAAGATCCGCATCGCCCGATTCAGACGTCTCTCGCTTCGGATCAGGCCGACATAATTCCACATCGTGTGCTGGATCGTCAGCCAATCCTGAGTGATGAGGGCGGGGTCCGCCGGTTCGTGTTCATAGCGCCAGTCCGCGACCTTGGGAAAATAGAAATCGTCGCCGCGCCGGATGCCTTCAGCGGCTTGCGCCCCGGCCCGCGTTCCCCAAACCAGGCATTCGAGCAGGGATGTGCTGGCCAGGCGGTTGGCACCGTGCAATCCGGTGCATGCGACCTCGCCAGCGGCCCGCAGCCGCCCCACGGTCGTTCGACCGCAATCGTCGGTCGCAATGCCGCCGCAGCTATAGTGCGCGGCGGGGACCACCGGGATGGGTTCGCGGGTGAGGTCGATGCCGCGCTCCATGCACACGGCGTAGATGCCGGGAAAACGTTCGCGAAGCTGATCGGCAGGCTTGTGTGTAATGTCCAGGTAAACGCAAGGCTCGCCCGACTCCAGCATCGTTTGGTAGATGGCGCGCGCGGCGATGTCGCGCGGCGCCAGCGAGCCATCGGGATGGAATCGTTGCATAAATTCCTTCCCACGACGATCCACCAGACGGCCTCCCTCGCCGCGCACCGTCTCGGAAATCAGGAAGCAGCCGTCGGGCGCCAGCAGCGCGGTCGGGTGGAATTGGATGTACTGCATGTTCATGCAGCGGGCTCCAGCGCGGTAGGCCATGGCGATGCCATCGCCGCGCGCCCCGGGAGGATTCGTCGTATGCAGGAAGACGCTACCCAGCCCGCCCGTGGCAAGAATGGTTTCCTTGGCCAGGAGAGAGAAGATTTTCCCCGTCGTCTGATCGAGCACGTAGGCCCCGACGCAGGTCAGTAGGCGATAGACGTCGGTGGGCTCAAGGGAGTGGTGCGAGACGGTCAGCAAGTCCACGGCGGTCGCATGAGGAATCACCTTCACGTTCGGGCGCGAGCGGACCCGGTCAAGGAACGCTCGCTCAATCGCGGAGCCGGATTGATCCTTGTGGTGAATGATCCGGGGCAGGGAATGACCCGCCTCGCGGGTCAGGTCAAGCTGCCCGGGATTTTCCGTGGAGAAATCAAAGGGAACGCCCAGCTCGTCAATCAGAATTTCCTTCACCAGACGCGGGCCTTCACGGCTCAGCAGGCGGGCGGCTTCGGGGGAACTCAGGCCGCCACCAACCGAGAGGATGTCGGCAACAAGCTGCTCTGGGGATTCCTCTGGCGCGCGATAGATGATCCCGCCCTGCGCCCGATCGGTATTGCTTTCCGTAGGGTTCGAGGCGCGCGTCAGCAGAGTGACTTGGCAACCGCGTTGGGCGGCATTCCAGGCGGCCGCGAGGCCAGCCAGACCGCTGCCGATGACGAGAATATCGGTCTGTAAGGTGTCCTGCATCAGGCGGGTTCAATCTCGAAGCTCAAGTCCACTGCCGGGGCAGAGTGGGTGAGCGCGCCGACCGAAATCCAGTCCACGCCGGTCTCCGCGAACTCCCTTACGTTCGCCAGCGTAATTCCACCCGACGCCTCGATGCGAATCTTTCGCGAGATATCGTGCGAAAGATCGTGCGCGGGTTCGCGCCGAGCGCCTTCCGCGAGGCGCACCTGTTCGACCGCCTGGCGCACTTGCGCGGGTTGCATATTATCAAGAAGGATGACATCCGGGCTGTGATTGAGTGCGTCGCGCAACTCGTCGAAATTCGTCACTTCGATTTCGGTCCACGCCACGCGGCCTTTGACAGGCTGCGCTGCTTGGAGCGCCGAGGAGACTCCGCCCGCCATTCGGATGTGATTCTCCTTGATCAGGACTGCTTCCGCCAGGTCCTTGCGGTGATTGCGGCCTCCGCCGACGCGGACCGCATATTTTTCCAGCGCGCGCAGCCCCGGAGTGGTCTTCCTGGTATCCAGGATTTGCACGCCTGTGCCCGCCACCTCACGCACAAAGCAGCGCGTGAGCGTGGCGATGCCGGAGAGCCGCTGGAGCAGGTTCAAGGCCACGCGTTCTCCGGAAAGCAAGGCGCGCGCCAAGGCACACACCTCGATAGGGCTCTCGCCCGGGCGGAGTTCCTCTCCGTCCTTGCGTCCGATCTCCGCTACCGCTGCGGGGTCCAGCAGCCGGAAG
>JAIQFA010000012.1 GCA_020073525.1 Terriglobia bacterium | reverse complement strand
TCATCGCCGACCTCGGAACGAGCCGCGCCTATCTCAACGAAGACCAGTTCTTCCCAGGCTGGGTCTTCGTCGTGCTCAGGCGCCACGCGGTCGAGCTGTACGACCTCGAGGCCCCCGAGCGGGCGGCGATGATCGAGGACGTGAACCGCGTGGCGCAGGCGCTGGCGCGGGTCTATCGGCCCGTGAAGATGAACTACGAGTTCATGTCAATATGCTGGACTTGGGAAACGCGAGGTTGGCAGGTTGCTGGGTTTCGCGAAGCGTGGTTCTGTCACAGACCTAAGCCAGGGGAGAGAGTGAGAATGGCAATGCGTGCGAAATACGTGATGGTCGCGGCGTTCATCTTCCTACCTTGGTTAGCATGCGTCGCGCAGGATTGCTCCGGCCCCGTACTGCGAGGTTCGTTTCTGCAACCAGCCCTCGGTGACACGTGGACTTTAAAACAGTGGCAGGACGAGTTCCACTACATGAGAGATGCTCGACTCGATCAGATGGTCCTACAGTGGACCGCCGACAGCAAGGGGAAGACCACGATCTATCCCTCCGCAGTCGCCGGCTATACCCAGAACACAGAACATGACGTGGTGGAGCGGGCGCTTCATGCCGCCGACGCCAGCGGCGCACAAGTGTACCTGGGCCTGCAGATCAATGACGATTGGTGGACGAAATATCTCTCAGACAAGCTGTGGCTCAAGAACGAGGCTAAGCTTGCCAACGTTTTGGCCGACGACTTATGGAAGCATTACGGCCGCCACCGGTCTCTGACCGGATGGTATCTGGCATTCGAGGTGGATAACGTCGAGAGCACTCCGGCAGAGTGGGACAACTTGGTTGCGTTCTACCGGACCGCCGGCGATCACCTGCACAAGCTCACGCCGGGCAAACCGATCGTGATTTCGCCATTCTTCAGCACGAAGGCGGATCTGTCGCCTTCCCAATGGCAAACCATGTGGGAATACGTTCTAAAACGCAGCCCGATCGACGTCCTGGCGCTGCAGGACGGAGTGGGCGTGGGGCACGCCAACAAAGTGCAATTGCCTGAGTGGTTCAGTGCCGTACAAAATGCGATTCAGAATTCTCGTCGCCGCGTGCAATTCTGGGTTGACACGGAAACCTTCACATTGGACAGCGAACCCCAGTCGATTCGTTCCATCGTGGACGATATGTGCGCGGTGCGACCCTACGTCAGCAGTTATCTGAGTTTCAGTTTCAATCACTATCTGAGCCCGCAGCAGGTAAATCCGTTTTACTACCAGACGTATCTGGATTACCTCGCGACCGGGAAAGTTGAGCACGTGCGTCCGACGCCGCCGACGGGATTGACCAGCGTGGCCGTCGACTCCAAGACCATCCGCCTGACGTGGGCGGCTTCGACCGATAATGTCGGCGTCGTCGGCTACAACATCCGCCGCGATGGACGGCATGTTGCCAGTTTGCGCGATGGAACGACCACCTTTCTGGATTCGCAACTCGATTCCGGTACAACCTACACGTACCAGGTCAGGGCGTTCGATGCCGCGGGCAATGACTCGGCGCTGAGCGACGCGGCCACGGCGACGACGCCGGAGCCGCATCTGTATCCGACCAACATTTCACTGGGGAAACCGTACACGGCCACCATGCCCGCGAATCCCAGCTATCCCGATACTGGCGTCGTCGAGTTGACCGACGGCATGTTGGGCGCGACCGACTTCAGCGACCCAGCCTGGCAGGGCAGGGCGACCACGAAGGTTTATTCGTTCACGATTGATCTCGGCGCGGTGCAGGTGATCAAGGAAGTCCGAAGCCACTGGCTTCAGGACGAGCCGCCGGCGATCCTGTTGCCAAAACAGATCACCTGTTTGGTCTCAGACGACAACGTCAACTTCACGGCGGTGGGCACGGTGAAGAAACCGTCGCCCGGTGATAACACGCTGTCGCTCTGGTACACCATGACGGATTTGACCGGCGTGAACGGACGCTATGTACAGGTTCAAGTGAAGCCGGGATCCAGTGCGGGTTGGACGTTTATCGACGAAATCGAAGTGCGCCAGTAGAAACGTGCGCAGGAAGCGAGAGGTAAGTGCGTGCAGAATATGAGAGTTCTCCGGTTAGCGGAAATCGGAATGATCGCCTGTGGGGTATTGCTGCTATTGCAGGCACGACCTGGGTTCGGTCAGCAGACGAGTCCAGTGGCAACCACAAGCACGACCGTGAAGAAGTTACCGCCGGTTCATCTCGATGGCCAGTACTTCACACGCGACGGCAAGCGCTTCCTGCCTGTAGGAGCGCACTGGGTTCCGGCTAAGGCGGCGATGCAATGGCCGGTTCAGTGGGACCCCAAGGACATCGAAGCTGATTTCGCGAAGATGCACGAACTCGGCTACAGCATTGTCCGCTTCGACTTGATGTGGGCGTGGTTTGAACCGCGCCCTGGAGACTACAACCCGGTTGCATTTCAGCAACTCGACTACTTCGTTTCGCTCGCGCATAAATATCAGATCTACCTGCACCCGTCCTTATTTATCGGCGGCGAAGTGGGCGAGGCCTATTGGGATGTGCCTTGGCGGCATGGACGGCATCCACACTCCGATCCGGAAATGTTGCGGCTGGAGACGAATCTCGCGGCTGAGTTTGGGCGACGCTACGCCAACGAGAGCGCGATCATCGCCTGGGACCTGACCGACGAGCCTCCATTCTGGATTGTGCAAGCGCAGACCACCGACGCCATGGCCATCAACTGGACTCGCCTGATTGCCGGTGCCATTCGCCGCGAAGACAAGCTGCACCCCATCGTCGTCGGAACCAGCGGAGAAGAAGTCGGGCATGGGCCGTTCCGCCCCGACAACATTGCGAGAGAAGTCGATTTTTTTAGCGTGCATCCCTTCACGATTTATAGTTCCGACCTTTTTCCCGATCCCATGCTTTCCGAGCGCGGAACCTATGGCGCTGCCTTTGAACTCGAGTTGGCAAATGGCGCGGGCCGCCCCGCGATGATCCATGAAATGGGCGGCTCTACCGCTCAATACTCACCCGAGAGAGTCGCCCTCTATGACCGCCTGCAGATGTATTCGGGGCTAGCCGCAGGATCGATCGGCGTAGATCTCTGGTGCTATACCGACGCTTCCCCGGAGCAATTTCACAAGGCACCATACCTTCGCACTCCGCAGGAGACGCGCTGGGGAATGACGGCCTGGGACCGTCAGGACAAACCACTGGCGACCGAGTTCAAGAAATTTTCAAAGATTACAGGTCAGCTGGATCTGACCGGTGTAACGCCAGCTCCCGCCGAAGTCGCGATATTGATTCCCGGAGAATGGGCGCGAACGCACGGAGATTTTTCGCGCTTCGGTCTGACCGGCCCCGAAGTTACGCCCTACGTTTCAACCTTCGACGGCGATGCCATGCCCGGTCAGGCATCGCCAAGTACAGGCGCCGACAACGGATGGCTGATGGGTTCCGCGTTGAGCACTTTCATCCTCGCCCATCGTGCCGGTCTGAAAGCGGATTTCCCGCGCGAGTATGACGACTGGGCGAAACGTCCAATGCTGTTCCTGCCGTCGCCGTTGACGAGCACGGCCAGCGTAATCGCGCACGTTCATTCCGACTTCTATGAGAAAGCGAAAAAATATGTAGAAGGCGGCGGCTTCCTCTACGCGTCGGTTGCCGCAGACGCTGCCATCCCTGACATGCAAACGATTTTTGGCGCGCGTTTGGTCGACACTGCAGTTGTATCCGACGTCACACTGAAAATTGTTGAGCCCTTCGGCGGCTTGAAACCCGGAGACACGTTCCACTTCTCGCTTCCCGGCGCAAATCCTCACGTATGGGGTTCGCTGCTCGAAGTCATGGGTGGAAAAGTGATCGCCGTCGATCAGGACGGCCGGCCTGCATTGGTCGCGAACACAGTCGGCGCAGGGAAGACATTGCTCTCGGCATATCCGATCGAAACCTATCTGGCGAATACTCCGGCGGCGTTTGAAAAAGCAGAGAACACCCATCGCATTTACGAGGCCTTCCGCGACTGGACCGGCGTAAAGCCTGCCTTCCAGAGCGATCAGCCCTCAGTTGAGGTGACTTCGTTGCGCGGGGACCGGCGCGGGTACGCGGTAGTTGTGAATCACAGTTCGCAAGCTTACAAGACCACCATTTCGACAACGCTGCCGGTGACATCGGTTCGCCAGATTGGGGCTGAAAGTTCCAAAGCGCTGCCAGTCGAGGGCTCCGGCTGGAAGATGGACCTGCAGCCCTACGAAGCGGCCATCGTGGAGTGGAAGTAGCAACCGGGAAAGAACACGCATGATCGGAGCAGTTGACATCGGCGGCACAAAAATCGCGGTTGGACTGGTCGATGATGACGGCCGTGTGTTGTCTCGCACGGAGAGTCCGACAGACGCGGAGCGCGGTTATGCAGAGGCGCTGGTGCGTATCGAGCAGATGTTGCGAGCCATGTTGGCCGCGGCCGGTATCGAGTTGACTGGCATTGGGATTGGGAGCACAGGTCCCATCGATCCCTTCACCGGCGAGATTGGGGACGTCAATTTCTTTCCGGAATGGCGCGGGAACAATCCGGTGGCCGACCTGTCCCGCATCTTCGCTGTGAGAGTGGCGATGGAGAACGACGCTGATGCGTCGGCCCTCGCGGAAGCCGCGTGGGGCGCAGGAAAGGACAAGGAGCGCCTGATCTACGTGACCGTCGGGACGGGCATCGGCGGGGGAATCATTCTGGATGGACAGCTTTATCGCGGCGTGGATGGCGCTCACCCGGAGATTGGCCATCATGTCATCGACGCTAGCGGGCCTCTATGTATGTGTGGTTTTCACGGGTGCTGGGAATCCTTGGCGGCGGGTCCAGCGATGATCTCGTGGATCGAGAGCAAGATGCCGGAAGACTATGCGCACCGCGATAAGTTAACGGCCAAGCGAGTTTGTGAGCTTGCGCGAGAGGGCGATGCGTTAGCCCGCGAAGCGGTCGACCGGGAGGCTCGCTACCTGGGCCTTGGTTTGGCCAATCTGGTCACGCTGTTTGCGCCCGACGCCATCGTGCTTGGAGGCAGCGTGATGAAGAGCGCGGCTCTTTTTCTGGAAGAGATTCGCAAGACCATTTGCCGGTGCTGCCGCTTCGTTCCGTACGAGAAGACGGATCTGGCCCTGGCTTCTTTAGGCGAGGATGCAAACCTGATCGGCGCTGCGCGCGTGTGGCATCACCGGTTCGATCGAAAGGAAGGACACTGTGCTTGAAGATCTCGCAATGATTGAAGGCGAATATCTTCGGGACCTTCTTCATCAGCCCCAGGCGCTGGACGACACTCTTGCCAGCCTCGAAACGTCCAAGCCGTTGCAGGACGTGGCCGCGCGACTGAACAAGGGGAAGTTCCAGAGAGTGGTGCTGACCGGCATGGGCTCGTCGTTCCACGCCCTTCATCCGCTGAACCTGGAACTCATCAGCCACGGATTTACTGCCGTCATGGTTGAGACCTCCGAACTGGTGCACTACAAGAATCGATTCTTTGACCCCAAGACCTTGATTATTGCCGCGTCGCAGTCTGGGCAAAGCGCAGAGATGGTGCGGCTGGTGCAAACCAACCACAAGAGCTGCACCGTGATCGCGGTGACGAACACGCCCGACAGTCCGCTGGCCAAGCATGCAAAGGCCGCCGTAATCACCAAGGCAGGCAACGAGTTCTCCGTGTCCTGCAAGACCTATGTGACCGCACTCATGGCGCTGCAATGGCTGGGCGATCTCCTCTGTGAACGCGATTTACGCCGGGCGCACCGGGAGCTGAAGCATGCGGCTCCAGCGGTCGCCGCCTATCTGGCCGATTGGAAGGAATATGTACACGCCCTGGCTGAGGTGCTCGAGAACGCTCGCCACCTGTTTCTGGTCGGTCGCGGTGCGTCATTGGCGACCGTCGGCACCGGCGCATTGATCGTCAAGGAATCCGACCACTTTCACGCTGAGGGCATGAGCAGCGCCGCTTTTCGGCATGGGCCCTTTGAAATGCTGGGCAGTGAGACCTTTGTACTTGTCTTCGCCGGCGACGCCAAGACGCGGGACTTGAACCAGCGCTTGCTCCACGACATTCACCAGCAGGAAGGGCGCGCCGAACTTGTCGATAAGGATGCTTCCTTGTCTTGCTGCCGGATCGCAGAGCACGGTCCGAGCGTTCGCCAGATTCTGGAAATTCTGCCCGTGGAGATGATCACACTGGCGCTCGCAGCACAGACCGGGCGCGAGCCGGGCCGCTTCGAGCTGGCAAGCAAAGTTACAACGACAGAGTAAAGGCAGCAAAGAGGAATCGTTTCTATGGCACGAAACCGCACCATGGTCGGCTTGGTCTTCCTGACATTCTTCGTGATGTCGCTACTGACCAACATCCTCGGGCCGATCGTGCCCGACATCATCAACAGCTTCGGCGTCAGCCTCACCGCCGCGGCTCTCTTGCCTTTTTCCTTCTTCATCGCTTATGGGGTGATGTCAATTCCGGCCGGCTTTTGGGTAGAGCGCTTTACCGAGAAGCCCGTGATGATTGCGGCCTTCCTCGCCGGTACTCTCGGATCGTTGAGTTTCGCTCTCTTACCGACCTACCACGTTGCGGTCGGGTCATTGTTTGTCATGGGCGCAGGCATGGCGACCCTTCAAGTTGCCATCAACCCGCTGTTGCGGGTGGCGGGCGGAGAAGAGCACTTCGCATTCAACTCCGCATTTGCTCAATTGATCTTCGGCACCGCGTCCTTTGCCAGCCCGCGCATTTACTCCTATCTGGTGGAGAACCTAGGCAAGCCTCCTGCGAGGGGCAATCTGCTGTTGGAAACTCTCGGCAGACTTACTCCGGCTGCCCTTCCCTGGGCCTCGATGTATTGGATCTTTGCGGTCTTCACGGTGTTGATGATTGCCGTGCTCGGAGTCACGCGCTTCCCGCGCGTCGAACGCACGGGCGATGAGGCCGCCGGTTCCTTGGAAATGTATGGCAGTCTGCTGCGGAAGCCCATGGTGTGGGCGTTTTTCCTGTGTGTCTTTGCGTACGTGGGATGCGAGCAGGGAACGGCCGATTGGATCTCTAAGTTTCTCGCCCAGTATCACGGCTACGACCCGCATACCACGGGAGCGACCGCAGTCTCCTGGTTTTGGGGAATGCTCACCGCCGGATGCTTCGTGGGCATGGGCCTGCTCAAGCTGTTTGACAGCCGGCGAGTGTTGGTTGCTTTCTCCATCGGTGCGCTGCTTTGCCTGACGGCGGCGTTGTTTGGCCCAGCGCGTGTATCGCTGATCGCGTTTCCTGCCATCGGCCTTTTCGCTTCGATCATGTGGCCAGTGCTGGTTTCACTGGCATTGAACTCCGTCTCAGAACACCACGGTCCGTTCGCTGGAATTCTAAGCACGGGAATCATGGGTGGAGCGGTGGTGCCGTTGATCATCGGTCGCATCGGAGATTTCGCTGGTCTCCGCGCCGGTGTCGCTTTTCTCTACGTGACGTTTGGATGCGTTCTCAGCGTCGGCTTCTGGGCGCGGCCGATCATCACGAATGCCACGATTTTGAAGAAACAGGAAATGGTGACGGCTTCGGGTGTGAAGGCGTGAAATGCGGCGGGCGAGACGGCCATCGGACGGACGGCGCGCCGCCGATGAGTGAGCGCGAAAGGAGGAGCATGCAACGTACAAAACAGATTTGGGTAATTACCGCGGCGCTGCTCCTCGTGTCTTCGGTGAGTTCGTCGGCGCAGAGCGCGGTACCGGCGCCGATTCATGGCGTAACCGTCGATGACAAGCATGACATTCGCGATCCGAAAGTTTTGGCAAAGGTGATCGATTCCCTGAGCCATCTCTCGGTGAAGCCGACCACGAGGATCGTCTACAAGCCCGGCAATAAGAAGGAGCATTTCGCTGCAGGGTCTTATGTGAACGCGACCCGGCAGATTCGTGCTGTCGGATACGTAATGGGCCAGCCCGTCGACTCGTTCTACATGCATTGCTTCACGCCTACCGAGTATCTCGCGCGCTTCAAAGACTACGTTGACACATTCGGGCCAATTGTCGACATCTGGGAAGTAGGGAACGAGATCAACGGCGAGTGGCTGTTCGGAAATACGCGCAGGTGCAGACCGAAAGCGTCGGTGAGTTCGACGTCGCAGGCTGACGCCGTTACCAAGATGACCGAAGCCTATGACTACGTGAAGTCGCAGGGGAAAGTCGCGGCGCTCACGCTTTACTACAACACCCCCTGCGAGCGGCCGGCTGCAAACGAAATGTTCACCTGGGTGAATGCGAACGTGCCGGAACGCATGAAGACTGGACTCGACTATGTGTTGGTGAGCTACTACGAAGTCGATTGCAGGGGATACCGCGCGGATTGGCAGAGCCTCTTCAGCCGGATTGCCGCGATTTTTCCGAATTCCAAGCTGGGGATTTCCGAGTTCGGTTGGTCGAATTCGAGAGCGTCGAACAATGTCGTAAAGGACTTGATCTCGAGGTACTACGCCCTGCATCCGGACGTTTCGAACTGGGTAGGAGGCGGTTTTTATTGGGAGTTTGCCATTGACATGGTGCCGTACGATCCGCGACCTGACTCGATGTGGAGCACGATCGACACCGCGATGGCAAAGCAGAAATGATGAGCGGAAGTTCGCCAAATTCTTTCGAGGAGAGTACATGTTCAGCGCCAAACCGAAGCTGTGGATTCTTACAGTCATCATCATTGGGATTTGTCTTGCAGTGGTAGCTGCCGTTGCGCAGCAGCCGGATGCCAAGTCCGCCATTCCATATCTGAAACTGACGACCCCGCGCCACGTACTTCCCGACGCCCAAAAGTGGGAGAAGAACGAGTTTCCCCATACCATGACGGTGCTGGAACTGAAGCGGGACGGCTTCCGCTACTGGGGATGGTACGGCTTGAACGAAGGTGAAGGCATTGGCCTCGCCCGCAGCAACGATCTGGTGAATTGGACCAAGTATGAGCAGAATCCACTGTGGACGAACGCTCGCTGGCCCTCGGTGCTTGCCGGCGCCGACCCAAAGCACAAAGACCTGCTCTATTTTGCGATCACTCGGGGGTACGACACTCCGAGCAGCCACATTGTGTTGGCTATATCCGCCGATGGAATCCATCTGACCGAGGAAAAGGTTTTGGTGGCGGGCGTTCCCAACCAGCGCAATCAGAACCCGAACCTCTTCCGTGATCCGCGCACGGGACGCTTCTATCTGACTTTTTATCGCGGCAATGACAAGGATCACTTCGAGATCATCAGCAAGAGCGCCGACTCCGTTGTCGACCTGGACAAGGCCTCGGAAAAAATCCTCCTCAAGTCCACCACTACCATTGCGGCACCCACGCTGCTGTACGTCAAGGATGCCGTCACAATCGGCGGAAAGAAGACTGGAGTCTACTATCTCGCCACCGAGATTTACCCGCACCGTTACACCGACGATCCGGAAGGCGAGTGGCAGGTCAAGATCTTCGCTGCGGATTCGCCAGATGGTGATTTCCAACCCGTGGAAGGAAATCCCATTATGCGCGGCCAGCGCGCCTGTCTGTTTCAGCACATTTTTAACAATCGATTTTATGGCTATGACTGTCACTTGGAGTCACCGGAGCACTGGGTGCTTGAGGAAGTCGAGGCGCCTTTGCCATAGCGCAACACCCCACTTCGCGCAGAGGAGATGCAACGGGTCGCGTCTCTACAGCGTGAATGGTGTGTAGACGAGAACAGAAATTGGAGAACCAAGGAGACCGCAATGACCGAACTCACACTGTCGAACGTCGTATCCCAGGGCAGCACCCGCAGAGCATCTATCCTTCGCGTTGTCGCGGGCGTGTCTCTCATGGCCCTGCTCATATCATTTGCGCTTGTGACGCCGGTAAGGGCCCAGCTTTACACCGGCTCTGTTACGGGCATGGTCAGCGACCAGACCGGAGCCCTGATTGCACAGGCTGACGTGACGCTTGTGGATGCGCAAAGGGGCTTCACGTTCACTGCCAAAACCGACGACAAGGGACGCTATCTCTTTCGTGCCGTCCCGCCTGGGTTGTACAACCTGTTGATCAAGGCAGCGGGCTTTAAGGACCAGACTCGGACCGGAATCAAGGTCGACGTCAGTCAGAATGTCGGCGTGGACTTCGCCATGCTGGTCTTAGGCACAATGGAAACCATGACCGTCTCCACGGCCGCTCCCTTGCTCGGTACGGAGGATGCTGTCACCGGGCAGGTAGTGGACCGGAAGTTCATCAACGATCTTCCCCTGAATGGCAGAGGCGTCCTCAACCTCGCATTTCTCGCACCCGGTGTCACGGAAGTGGACGCGGCGTGCATGGGGTGTTCGGCCAACAACTTCGTCTCGAACGGAAGCCGGAATGCTACTGCCGACATTCTGATGGATGGAGTCACAACCACGAACTATGAGCAGAACAGCGGCATTCGCGTGGATACTTATACACCCTCGGTGGACGCCGTCGAAGAATTTAAGGTGCAGGAAACGAACTTCAGCGCCGAATACGGCTTCAGTGGCGCCACGATTATCAACCTTGTAACTCGGTCGGGCACGAACAGTTTTCACGGAAGCATGTTCGAATTCCTGCGCCACTACAAGATGGACGCTAACAACTGGTTCAGCAACAACCAGGGAATTCCAAAGGCGCCGCTGCGGCGAAACGACTTTGGCCTCACGGTCGGCGGTCCAATCTGGAAGAACAAGACATTCTTCTTTTTCGATTATCAAGGCACTCGCGTCACGGCATTGGCCGGCCCCACCTACTACAGCGTGCCCACCGACGCCCAGCGCAACGGCGACTTCAGCGAGCTATGCACAAAACTCGGGGCTACATTCGATCAACAGGGTAATTGTTCTGATCCGACCGGACAGCTCTGGGACCCTTATTCAGGCTACTACCGGGAGGACGTCGCTGGCGCCCAACGCCTGGCGCCGATTCCAAACAATAATCTCGCGACCTATACCAGCACTGTGGATGCGAACCATCCCGGCAACCAAACTTTGGCCGATGATCCTGCCGCCGCCCCCTATCGCCTGCCCTCCGGAGCGGGAAATTTGATTGATCCGGTCGCGCAAAAATTAATGCAGTATTTTCCCGAGCCGAATTTTGTCAATCCCAATACCGAATCGAATATCAATCGCATCGATGCAGGATCGACTAAAAGTCGCGATAACAAGTGGGATCTCAAGATCGATCATCGTTTCAACCAGAAGAATCTGCTGAGCGCCAAATATTCGCACGATTACAGCACCTCCTCTTCGTTCAACTGTTTTGGAAACGCCGCCGATCCTTGCAGCAGCGGTCCCGTTTCGGGCGGCGCTCACATGTTCGCCCTCAATGACACGCATACTTTCAATCCCACCACCTTGCTCACGGTGTCCTATGGTCTGTCACGGGGCACTTATTATTACGGCGGCGTCGCCAGTTTGTTCCCAGACGTCTCGCCGGTCGATGCCATCGGCGAACCACAGTACATGAAGTCTTCGGGCTACAACTGGTTTCCAGCAGTGGGCATCGGAAATTACACTGCCGCACAAGGCAATGCCTACAACATTGGCGGCAATCCGTGGAGCTACGCCAAGCAGGGACAGGAAACCCATCATCTGATTGGAACGCTGAGTTGGGTGAAAGGAACCCACGAATTCAAGTTTGGAGCCGAAGGGCGCTTGCACCGGCTCAACTACACGCAGCCCAATTACGCGCCAGGCGGAGTTTTCAACTTCGATGCGACCGGAACGTCAAACTACGATATCAATTGCGTGCCGAGCGACACTCAGACCTGCTATTCCCTTGGTGGCGATGGCATAGCAAGTTTCCTGATCGGCGCCCAACCGAACGACTGCTGCGGCCAGTACGAGATTCCTAATTCCGTGGCGAGTCAGAATTTCGAGTTTGGCGGATTTGTGCAAGATAACTGGAAAAAGACCGACAAACTGACTCTCAACGTAGGCCTGCGTTATGAGGTCGTACTGCCGCGTACCGAGCGGCGCAATGAACTCAACTACCTCGACCCGAATGTGCAATCGCCAATTACAGTAGACGGGCAGCACCTTCTGGGCGGCGAGGTCTTTGCCAGTTCTCACGATCGCTACTCCTATGCTCCCTCGTATAGGAACTTCCAACCGCGCTTTGGCTTTGCGTACCGTGCGCCACACAACACGGTCGTACGTGGAGGCTACGGCATTTATTTCTCGGCTTGGCGAGGAGCGGTTGCTGGAACTTCGGGCGTTGGACAACAAGGGTTTGACCAGGTAACCGATCTGGTTGCCTCTCACTGGGGCGACGGAGTTACACCAGCCGCCCGGATGAGCGATCCCTATCCGGGTGGTCCCAGGAGGCCTCCGGGAAGCAGTCTGGGACTGTTGAATGATGTGGGCTACGGCGCTTACGGACCGATCCGCAACATCAGCAATAAGGTGCCGAATGAGCAGAGTTGGAGTTTGGGCATCCAGCACGAGACCAAGTGGAATCTGGTCTTCGACGCAGCCTACATCGGGAAGAAGGGAACGCACCTCTATTTCGCCGATGCCGGCAACTACAGCCACCTGGGCCCGTGGGTTGAGCACGCTACCTTGGACGAGATTGCGTCGCTGAATACATTTGTTCCCAGCCCATTCAACGATCCCACCCGGTCAAACGCGGCGCAACTTGTCGATGCCAGCAATCCTATCTTCTGGGACATGACAAATGCGCAACTGCAGATGGTGCATCCTCAGTTCTATGGATTCGCGGGCGACGAACCACCGATCGCTAACTCGATTTATCACGCGCTGCAGGTCCGGGCGGAGAAACGTTTCTCGAACGGATTGCAGTTCCTCACAACTTATACTTTCTCCAAATCCATCGACGATTCCTCCCTCACCAGCACGAACAGCGGATATCTGGGGAGTTTTGCCAGCTTGCAGAATCCCAACAACCCGCACGGAGAACGCAGTCTTTCGACGTTTGACATCCCTCATGTCTTGCAGTTCAGCTACACGTATGAACTCCCGATAGGGCGCGGTAAGCTCATTGGAGGCAATCTCAACCCGATTCTCAATGGGATCGTGGGTGGATGGCGTACCAATGGTATCTGGCGATTCAACAGCGGGCGGCCCATTCAACCACAGTTGCTCGGCGACCTGTCGCACTCACTTCCCACGTACGGGCCGCAGCGTCCTAACCTGATTGGAACGCCGCACCGGAATGGCGGAAAGGATTCAACCTGGATTAACCAATACTTCACCACTACGGACGGCAGCGACTTTCTGGCGGCACCGGACGCGTACACGATTGGCACCGCGCCCCGCATGCTGGGCAAGGTGCGCGATCCAGGAGCGGCGAATGCCGACATATCAATATTCAAAGAGTTCGGGCTAGGTAAACTTCGCGAAGGATCGCGCTTGGAGTATCGTTTCGAGACCTTCAACACCTTCAATCATCCACAGTTCTGTCCGCCGGACGTCACGTTTGGCAGCTCGTCGTTCGGTCAGACCTATTACACCTGCAATGCGCCGCGGGAGGTGCAGATGGCACTGAAGTTTTACTTTTAACGAGGGCTCGGCGAGGGGCCGAAGTGCGGATTGCCACACGGCCTCTCCTAAGAATTATCACGAGCCCGGAAGCAGTCGACACTTTGGCGAACAGTCTGAACGTCAGCAAGAAGTGCCGAACGGCGCGCGGTAACAGATTCAGCCTATCGAGCCAAGGCCGCAGAAGTCCACTTGGTGGAGCAGGCGATGATGGCCGTCATTGGCGCCGGACTGCCCGTCACCAAGCCCATCGGCAATTTGGTTGTGGACATCGGAGGTGGTACGACTGACGTCGCCGTCATTTCCATGTATGGGATTTTCTATTCGCGCTCCCTGCGTACAGCCGGTAATCACATGGACGAGGCCATCATGAACTACGTGAAACGGAAATATAACCTGCTGATCGGCGAGCGCATGGCGGAACAGATCAAAATCGAGATTGGATCGGCATACGCTCTGGAGAGACCCATGACCATGGAAAATAAAGGGAGAAGTCTCATCGAGGGTGTGCCCAAGGCGATCAGTGTGGACGATGGTGAGATCCGCGAAGCGTTGAACGAATGTGTTGCCGCCACCGTGAGCGCTATCCGGGTGGCCTTGGAGCGCACTCCGCCGGAACTCTCCGCTGACATCAGCGACCATGGCCTTGTGCTTGTCGGTGGCGGTGCGCTCTTGAAAAATCTGGACAAGAGAATTCGAGATGAAACCGGCCTACCGGTTTGCATTGCCGATGACCCACTATGCAGCGCGGTGCTGGGCACGGCCAAGCTTCTCGACGACTTCAGGCTTTTGCGTCGTGTCGCGGTGGATTAGGTTCTGTCCAGGTGAGATCCCTGCCTGAGGAAAGAGAACCACGACGCAATTCTGGAGTTACACTTCGTCAACCCGAGAGGCATCGGGCGGCAGTTTCTGGGGGCACCGGGTTGTAGGAGAACCAGGAGGCCCGCTCGAAGCCGGTCAGTCCAATGAGTTGCGGGAGGATTTCCAGATGCCAGTGAAAGTCTTCTTCGATCGTCTTCCAGTAGCCCTCGCGTGGGCGAAGGAAAGGTCTGTCCTGTAGCGAGAGGTTATAGGGTGGACCACCTAATGTGTGATCCAATCTCTGCAGGACGTCGCGGAGGATTTTTGCGAGATTCTCAATCTGCACGGCATTGATCCGGCTGAAAGCGCTGCTGTGGACTTTCGGGAACACGCACGCTTCGAACGGATAACCTGAGGCAAACGGCGCCAAACATGCAAAATCATGATTCTCCGCAATCAGACGTCGCCGCTCCCTGAGTTCCTGGTGCAAAACGTCGCAGTATATGCAGCGGTCCTTCAAAGCAAAGTAGTCGCGCGCGGCCATGAGTTTCGCCTTAATAAGACGCGGCGTCACAGGTAGGGCCATCAATTCCGAAATCGAATGCGTAATGGTGTGTGCCCCGGCTTCCACGCCGTGGTTCTTGAATATCAGGACGTACCGAATCCGCTTGTCCCGTTCCAGGTCGAGGATGCGGGCCACGTAGGTCCGGATCACATCCGCGATCTCGTTCACCTCCAACTCGTGGAGGCTGCGGTCGTGCCGGGGTGTTTCTGCCACGATCTCATCGGCGCCCACGCCGTTCATCAGGTCGTGGAATCCCTCGGGACGCCGTCTCAGTTCACCTTCCACCCTCAACCGCAGTTGCGAGTTCGGCACCACGCGGACCACCCATCCCGGCCCGTCCGCCGGTGAACCCGTCCGCCGGATAGCGAATATCTCTGGCGGTGTGGAAGCCTCATGGGTCTCACAGAACGGACAGAAAGCAGTCCCCCGCACGAATCTCTCGAAGTGGAAATCCGATGGCCGTACCACGTCGGCTTCGGCCACGATTACCCAGCGGCCGGTGAAAACATCTTTGCGAAACTGGGACATTGTTTATTTCAGTAACCTGCGCTTGGCTGTTTCGCTCTGCCTGGACCTCGAAAAGCAAACCTCCGCTCCCCCAGCGGAGAACCTCACTTAGGGCACGTCCTTCGACACTCCTCAGACGGAAACCCCCGGACTGTGAGTACAGGGCAGTGCGCACAGCAGACTACTTGACCAGCAACAGGCCACAACAGGTATGGGGATGTTTTTCCCGGAATCTCGTGTGCACTCATTACAATCAAGTTCGCATGGAAGTTGGCCGCAATCCTAACCAATCCTTCCGCCCGATCACCCTCTCCAACAGCAAACTCTGATTCCTGTAAGAGACCCTTTGCCGAAGCAACCAGGTTCTCCAGCGGTTTTCGAAAAACCACAATCCTTGAGTTCCCGAAACGGAAAGGACCGATGGTGGTTCCCTCGGCGACATGCACGAATCTGAGCCGTGCGTCATGGTCCTGAGCCAAAGCAAGTGCATACGGCAAGCCCTCCAAAGAACTAGTCGTGTAGTCAGTCACATACACGATTTGCTCAAGCTCTCCCTTCGCCAGTTTCCCATTTCCTGATGATCTCGCAAATCGCTCCGGGAGAGGCCGCGCCTGTCAAAGACATTTTTGAAGTGATAGCGGCGCGCGAAACGGACTGCGTAAGACAGGATCGCTTCCGAAGGTTCAGTAAACGCAGTTGACAGCAATATGTTTTTGATAGAAAGACGAGTTTGCTCCTCGACAAAGGACACGATTGCCTCCGTAGCAACTTCTTGATAGTTGGAGCCCGCCTGCGCGGCAAGTCGCCACACGACGTGGCCTTCCAGGGTCCGACAACCCTGATTGACCTGGATTCTGGTCTCCAATTGGGGTTCGGGCATTGAACCGGGCCCCATGAGGGATGGCGCATGTTCTCGTTTTGTTTGTCTGCGATCCCGTTGTACGCCCTTAAGCCGCTTGTTCGAGCCACCGCTGCTCAGATGGCTCTTCAAGCTCCTCAGATGGTTCTTCGAGCTGCTGGATGGTCTCCAACAGCCAGCTTTGTAGTGTCTGCTCAATCTCCTCGTTTGTTCCTGTCCTGTACAGGCTGTCTAGCGTCTCGCCTGTTTCATCCAAGGGAATGTGACGACACGGAACAGCCTCGTAACGGTACTTTCTCGGAACAAAACTCATCAGTACACAGTTGGAATCCGGGCAAGCAGAACATCTTTCTTTGGGGCAGGTTGGCGAGTCTTCGAAGACCAGTGGTGCCCTCCATACGAGCGGGGCGCGGTAGCCGCCCTTCTGCACAAACTTCAGCTCATTCTTTAGAACATGGAGTGTGCTTTCCCTTTTCATACACACCTCCAAAACCGCAAGACTTCACGCCAGGGATGGAGTTTTTCATGCAGCCATCCGAGTGCGCTCTTCCATCACGAAAACGTTTTGTGGCACCCCTTGCTTACACACCACGGTCACTCCGTGATTACCATCGGATTGAACCGTCAGGGCAGAACAGCATGAGGAGCACAACCAGAAATATTGGGGACTGTGTGATCTGCCCGTGTGTTCCGGATCAGCCGGCGGTCCCCGCTTTGGCGAGTCGTGCTTCGACTCGAACACGAATAGCCTTCCTTCGTGGAAATAATGAAATGTAGCGGAACACGCTGGATTGACGCATTTGGCAAGCATGGCGTCCTCCACGTTAAGTTTGGTTGAAGGGGTAGAATGCTGCGCCCGTGAGTCTCACGGGTATCCAGCGTTTGCTATGTATTCCCCAGAATTACTGGCGAAAGGCAACTCTTGCAAGTCTCTTTCAATATGTTCTGCCCACTGAGCTGAAATTGCAGTGACGTTGGGCGCACACTCAGTGGCCGCGAGCACATAACGTTGTGACACTGGAAGCGTGCATTTACCTCAAGAACTTTTCGGATGAGAGGAATATTGCAGATGCCCCGACAAGCAGGGATACTTCTTTTCCAGACTTCGATGGCACGATGTGGCAAGAAACGCTTCTGACCCGGCGAACCCGTAGAATTCGAACACGTGCAGCAGGCAACCGGGGAAATTGGGCCCAGGCAATCAGCAAGAGACTCAGCGCGGATGATTCATTCATGGTACTGTCATGGTGCTGTGGTTGTCGTCGCGTTAATGTGAATCTCAGCCCGGACAATGCCCTATGCCATTACCCTATGGGCTTGAGATCACGGAGAGCTGTCTGCGGTGCAAACTGCGAGTGGGGAGATTGTTTTGTAATCTGCCCCGCCCCACTCTTGAGACGTTGCAAACGCTGGGCATCACCACTGCCTGTCCAAAAGGCACTGTACTTTACTCTCAGGGGCAATCGCCCCGTGAGATCTCCGTCCTTTGCTTAGGTTACGTCAAAGTCTCCACAGCTTCTCAGACTGGCAGGACAGTCTGCCTGGGAATCGCGGAGCCAGGAGCGGTCCTCGGTTTGAGTGCGACGATTTCGGGAAAACCGTACGAAGTGAGCATCGAGGCTCTCGAGCCCTGCCAACTGAAAGTGATCAGCGGAGATCGCTTCCTGAACTTTTTGCGAAATGACAGGGCGGCGTGTTTGGCCGTGCTTAAATGCCTGAGCAATGACGTCAGGAAGGCCTATGAGCCCGTGCGACTATTTGGGCTCTCACACTCTGCTACAGAAAAACTTGCGAACGTGCTCCTCCGATGGTGTATGCGTGACGATCGGCAGCCTAAAAACGGAATTCATCTGAGATTTCCTCTGACTCAGCGGGAACTCGCGCAAATGCTGGGGACTAACCGCGAAACTGCCGGCCGAGCCCTCAGGACTCTTGAGCGGAAGAGGATTATCCAGTGTCACGGCTCGAGCCTGGTTATCCAGGATGAACGCACCCTTCGCTTGCTGTCACCAACAGGATACCCCAGAGTCTAGTTCGCACGGCTTCCGGAACAATTTTGCTCATTTGGTGAATTCGTCCCCTTGCCATCCGGACCAGAGCCTCCGTAAGACCTCTTTCTGCCCGGTTCAGTTCAAGGCACAACTCTCAGCCATCGAACAGGAAGTGGAGAAATGTCCCGAGGCGCAACGGTTGCAGACCCATCCTGGAGTCGGCGCACTGACGGCGCTAGCCGTCGTGCTGATCAGCGGCCGAACGGAGCGGTTTCGGTGTCCGCCGCGACGACGGCAGAGGCTTCGCACGCTCCAACGCCAGTTGGCGCAGGGCTGCCGGCGGGAGCGCGACTGCTGCGCAACGTGGCCTACGGCCCGGGTGCAGCCTACAAGATGGATATCTACCTGCCGGCACACCCGAAAGGCACAGCGATTCTCTTCATGGTGCATGGTGGCGCTTGGACGGTCGGCGATAAGACGATGGCTCGTGTGGTTGCAAACAAAGCGGCCCACTGGCTCCCTGAGGGATTTATTTTTGTATCCACAGACTACCGGCTACTACCGGCAGCCGATCCGCTGGAGCAGGCGAATGACGTGGCGAAGGCTCTCGCCTTTGCTCAGAGCCAGGCAAAGTCATGGGGCGGCGACCCGTCGCGTTTTGTTCTGATGGGCCATTCGGCGGGCGCCCACCTTGTGACACTCCTGGCTGCGGATCCCCATAACTTCGGTTGACGGTTGCGCGGCGACACCCGCTCTGGAACCCTCCTCCTCCGCACTTACTATTGTTTCGGGACACATTGCCTATCCCCTGAGTTCATGTCTCGCATGCAGCTGAGCTTCGACGCGAGCAATCTCGCCTCGTACTTCTCGAAGCCTCGAAACCAAGTCCTCCTTGTTCACCGTTACCCTCGGTACTGACAGCAACTCCTTCAGGTTCCAGTTCGATTAACTCTTTGCGGATGTCGACGGGACGTCCCTCATCCATAGCAATTAGCTCCCATCGGTGAACCTAATCTGAGCGCCATCTCGGTCCGACAACTGTCAGGCGCTATGGTGACGAAAGCAAACGCCTTACCCATGCAGCACCTCACCCTCTTTCGCGAGTCCTTCCAGTGATTCCAGGGCCGTCGGAAGCTCGGGTCCCCAATCATTCGCCAGGAACACCGGCAGTTCCGGCTGCATGCGATGCGCCTTAACTGTGAAATCGAGTACCTCCGGGTTTTCGTCTTCTCCCGAGATTACGACAGCATCAAAGCTTTGACCGCGGATCATTTCGAGTGCCTCGACGCACGCACAGACCAAGGCCACTCGGTACCCGCGCTGCCTCAGAAGTTCTCTGGTGTTTTCAGGAGATGGTTCTGGATTGAGGTAGAGAATTCTCATTTCTGCTGCACCTCCGGCAGCGACGGTTTCGCTTCGCAAATCCCAGGACTCTTGTTCATCCCCGATGCACTCCTGCCGACGAGGAAGGCCCCGGGGTGGGGCGTGCGATGCACTTGACCATGTCGTACGTTGGGGGAGAGCCATAGCCAAACGCACCGCAAGTCTCGCCCCACAGTCACCCCCTCCGGGGGGACGTGGCCGATCGTTTCTCCAATCGGCGTGCGCACATACCTACCCAATCGCGTTCTCGAACGACCTCCATTTAAGAACCGCCGACTCCTCTAGAGCGACAAGAGAACCTCTGCCGCCTTCGGAAAACGTCACTGATGGGAACTTCCAGCAATGTCCGATTCGGCTGCGAGCCAGTCGTCGAAATCACGCCCGTCCTGTCTTCCGCGCAGTTCGTACAGTTCGTAAGCGCGGTGGCGAATCTTCTCCTGAAGTTGCTCTGGAGATTGAACTGGTTCTGTTCTTGTAGGAGCAGTTGGTTGCTTTTTCTTCATTCCGAACTTCCTCCTTGGTGCCGAGAATGAGAGCCCCCCGTGCACTTGTCATCTCGTGCTCGCTTTTCAGTGGCCCCGTCTCACACCAGCTCTTACGAGTTCTGGCGGGGCGCGCGATGCACTCGGCGTCGCCGTAGTTTGCGGGAGAACAGGACCCAAGCGCATCGCGACTTTCCGCCCCGCGTTCACGCATCTCACATCGGCCTATTTCGACAGCGGTATACGCATCCTCCTGCACAATGTCTGCGCGAACAAACCTTCACCGCGAAATTTCGCACCCATGCTTCGCAGCCAAACGAGTGAATGCTCCCCATCACGATCGACGAAGGTTCCGCCACTGAGATCGATATCCAAGGCATTTGCTGGATATGCTGCATATTTCAACTCTTCCGCCCATGTACCCACGAGTCGCCCGGTCAGTCTGACCGAAATCCGGTTGTCGTGATGAATGATTGCGAGCATCAACACATGATTTGTAAGGGCAAACGGAGTGCCAGATTGAGCACGCGCAATTTACGCCAACCCAACCACTTAGCAGTACGTCGGTTTCTGGGCGAAACAATGTATGACCTTATGCGGACAGCCGACCGAATGCGGGCACATTGTTGCCGCAGGGGAATGCGCGACGCCTTCGGGTAGATGGGCGGAGGGCCTACGACAATTTGAGGGTAAGAGATAGAGGATAGTGGTCCGACGCCGAAACCGAACTGTGAACACGCGCAGACGTTGGATCCAGCGGCCCTCGGGTCAGAATCCAGTCGATGGCAACGCCATGGCTGCGAAAACGTGACCGTGTTGTTTGTGCGCACTTATCCTTGAATGGATTGTGAAAGTGCATTTCCTCAAAACCGGGCGCAACAGATCCTTCAGTCAGGTCAAGGTTGAAGTCGCCTGCCAGAACGACTGGCGTATCCGAGCCGTATCGGCGCGTATGGTCTAGCAACTCGGCAAGCTGCGAGCGGCGCAACTCCTCTGCGATGTTGCGATATCCCGTTCGGAGTGCGTTTGTGTCCGTTTCCTGAAGAAGAACGAGGTCGGCACTCTCCCCGGCGAGAAACTCGGTAATCGCGTTCAGCCGGGAACCGCGGGCAACGTTCCAATTCACAACACGAAACCGCAATGGGAGGCTTGGGCGAGTCTTGTTGTTTAGCGAACGATCCCGTCTCAATGCATTCGATTGACATAAGACTCAGCACAAACAAATCTTCAGAAAGCACCTTGGCAGTCACGTGCCTGCTGATTCGGCCACCAGGAAAAGATGCAGACGAACTGCGGGTTCCAGAGAATGTAATGTAGGAGTAAAGAGCAATTATTCAAACTAGATTGGCTCCGATCGCGGTCGCGATAAAGGTGCGCGTGCACACCCACGTCGCTGCTAAAGCGGGGCGACGACCTCCGATCGGATTCCATGCGACGGACGACGTCTTCGAACCGATCCCGGTAATCCGCCTCGATGCTCTCGAGATGCGCTTGGCGCTCCTTGATCACGTCCAAAATGCCCGTGCCGCGGGCAAACATCTCCGGCGTGTCAGCTGGGGCCTCCGGTGAGTACTCCGGCGAACTCTAACACGCCTGCACTCTCGGCGCAGCCATCGACGAAGACGCCGATTTCACCGAGTTCAGCCGCGCCCTTGTCAGGGCTCGAGTAACAATGTCAGACTCCAGGCGACACGGCGACTGCTCGCGGGCCATGGCGACTCCTCCCGTAAGCGTCCACGCTTGCAGGTGTGCATCCGCGTGGCCAAAGCCTGATCGCCATAAACTCTGTTCTTCCAAACCTCGCCTGACGGGCCTCGGAGTCTCTGCCCACATTGAGGCACTGCCCTCGAAAGGGCACGGCAGAGTGTCGCAAAGAGAAGCAGGGCAATTGCGCCAAGTACTTAGAGGACACCTGGAATGGCAGATAACCTGCACTCATCCACGGTGAATTCACGCTTGTGCGAAAGGAGGCCAACTTGGTCGGTGATCTCACACACGAATCAGAAGGCGAACTGCTCGAAACGTTCACGAGGCCTCAGGTTTGTCCGCGGTTAACGGAGTACGTACAGACGGAGCAGGGGTGGATCAATCAGGAGTTGAAAAGACGGGCGGAGGCGACGGAGCGTCGGTTCGGGATTGATATGGTGCCCGAGAGCGATGAATAGCGCTGTACACGAGCCTTCCTGTGGAACATGACAAGGTGCAAGATGAGAAAAAAAGGACCCACAAACCATTTCTGGTTGGTGCTTGGTACTCTCAACGTTCTCGTGATGGTCTATCCGATCGTGCTTGTTTGTCGCGCCGACCGCGTTGATGCGCAGCTCCTGGCAACATTTGTTCTGATTGTCGCTATCTTGCTGCTGGCGGTCGCCGACACGATCAGCATCCTGGTCGCCGATGTAATCGGCGGTACGAACCGGGGTGACAAGCAGCGCAAGATCCGCCCAGATTGAAAACGGACCATGCCCGAGACAGCGCTGGCCAAGATATCGAGCCCTACTGAGATGTCGGATAGCGGCAGACAACGCGATCCTTTGTATTTGTTCACGTGCCATTTGGAGTGGCATAGAAGGCAGAACATTGCGGCCTATGAAGAACTCCTTGCTGCGCTAGACGATTCCGACGAGAACATTCGCATTGTTGCCGAGGTTCTGCTGCAGCGCAGTTCGCCCCGACCAGGACTCGGCGAAAAAAGCGTCGATTCCTGGTGAGACAGACCCCGCTATCGTCGCCTTCACCCCCTGCGTGTAGATGGCAAACGTTCGATACCATCGAAAACTCCAGTCCCAGCGGACATGGTCACATTGGGTACTTCGGTGCTGCTGTTTGAGATCGCGTGCCCACATACGGACAATGCCCGCATTGAGGCAACTGAATGTGTGGGCACCTGCGCATGGTTGATGTCTATCAGTGACATAGCGGCTGCGCCGTTGGCAAGCGACTTGCCCATGTACCTATGACGGGAGAACAGGACGAGGTCGCTGATCCAAGGTAAAAAACAATGTTTCGTGCAGAGATTCATCAGCTTGCGAATGGTCCGACTCTGAAGATGGAAGGCAGGCTTGTTGGTGAGTGGGCAGAGCAGACAAAGTCGCTGGTCACTATGGCTTCCGTTCCGAAGGGACTGATCGTGGATGTAACTGAAGTGAGCTACGTAGATTCCGTTGGCGAACAAGTACTGTCCTGGTTCCGCAGTATCGGTGCAGTGTTTGTCGCGAAGGCGATCTACGCCGCGGGTGTTTGCGAACGGCTGCATTTGCCGCTTCGAGGACAGCCGTCTGGTTCGTCCAAAGAGCGGCATCGAAGGGGCGTTCGCAGGCCCTCCCCCGGCCATACCCGGGCGGGTTGAGGCTCGCCCGGGTTGGTCCATCGCCGGTACATCAACGAGGAACAGAATATGGGCTGGTTTCATACAAACGAGGTGGTGGTGGATCGCCGGGACCAAGCGTCCGTGTTGGAGGTCCTGGCGTGCTTCCGAGACGAAAGAAGCCTTCTGTTCCGCCTTGCCCTGCTGATCACCAGCGATGAAGCGACGGCGAACCAATCCGTAGTCAACGCCTGTGAGACCACTGTCCAGGGCCACAGTCCCTTTCGTGATTGGCTGACTGAATGGGCCAAGGCGGCCACCATCACCAGTGCGATATGCCGGTGCATCGCTGCCATACGCAGTTGTGAGGCGGCATACAAAGATCTGCGTTGCTCGCACAGCGAGCATTTGTCACAAGGCGATGATGCCGAACGCGAACACCGACTGAGCGTCGTTCTCAGTACCGATCCCAGAGTCGTGATCGCCGAACTTGACCCTCTGGCTCGGGCGGTCTTGGTTCTTAGGCTAGCGCTCCGGTCGTCGATTCAGGACTGCGTGTTGCGCCTGAATGTCTCGCGCGCTGCCATCCTCGCCGCCAATTGCCATGCAATGACCTGGCTTCGTGAGTTGCAGCTCAAGCGGGTGGCTGCTGTCCAGCAAAGTTCTTCAGCAGAAGCCCAATCCGGCAGCGATCATTCGCGCCGGAGTGATAAAGACACTTCGGAGTCAGTGACAGCGGCGGAAGAGGAGTCGTCAACGGGCAAGTAAGTCAGGAGGGAAGTTGATCACTGTAGTTACGATCGCGCGCGAGTACGGCAGCGGCGGCGCCGAGCTAGGACAGATGCTGGCGGCGAAGCTTGGCTGGGAATTGTTGGACCGCCAGCTTGTCGACCGGGTGGCGCGTGTCGTCGGAGTGGACCCGAAAGTGGCAGCCAGTCTAGACGAGCACGCGCACCGCTGGTGGCAGTGGGCAATCGCCGGAATGAGCTACGCCGCACCTTGTGCGTACGGCTCGCCTGAGAAAGACGGTGTGTTCGAGGGTGACGCCTTGCATGACATCACGATGCGACTGATCCAGAGAGCAGCCGACTCCGGAAAGTGTGTCATCGTCGGACGCGGTGCGCAATGTTTCCTTCAGGGGCGCACCGACGTTCTCAATGTTCTTGCGTACGCACCGATCCACGAGCGAATTCGACGGCTGCGGGCACGACAACCAGACTGCGTAGATTTTGAGGCGCTTATAAAGCAGGTCGATGGCGAACGCGCAAGCTATATCCGCCAATGCTATCGGAGAGACTGGCTCGACAAGTCACTCTACGATCTCTGCATCAACACTGAGATGGGACTTGATGTTGCCGCCCAACTGATCACAACTGCAATCGGCCGAGCAAAGCAACTGGGGAACCTTGCGAACCAGCAGCCACATTGTCCTGCCAGTAGACGATCCAACCGCACCGTGGACGATCGAGCAAGAACATGGCAGTGGTGACGATTACGGGGGCAAACCGCATGACAATTATCGATGAAGTGTACGGTATCAGCACCAAGTTCCTCAGCGACACAAGCCCTCGGGGAAGACTGCAAAAGGAGTCGTTTCACACCATGTGGTTCGGCAAATGGCCTAGGTATCTTGTCACAATCGGATTCGTTCTGGTGGGCCTAATCCTCTCCAGCTGTAAGTCAAAAGTGGGAGGCCCCCCAGCAGGGCCCGCCGAGGTAGCGATCGTCGCCATCCGTCCTGAACGGGTCCTGTTGACCACCGAATTGCCTGGGCGGACTTCTTCCTACCTTGTCGCCGAAATCCGCCCGCAGGTGAATGGGCTCATCCAAAGCCGATCATTCCGTGAGGGAGCGAGTGTGAAAGCAGGCGACCTGCTGTACCAGATCGACCCGGCGCCTTACCAGGCTGCGTACGATCAGGCCAAGGCCGCTCTTGCCACGGCGGAGGCGGACCTCACCATGGCCGAGGCAAACCTCCCCGCCATCCAGTCCCGCGCTGAGCGTTTGAAAGGACTCGCGGCCATCCACGCCGTCGGACAACAGGACTACGATGACGCTAGCGCGGCGCTACGGCAATGCGAAGCCACGATCACGGCGCGAAAAACGGCGGTTGAAGTTTCCCGGGCAGCCCTGCAAAGCGCCCGCATCAATCTGTCCTACACGCCCATCAGGGCGCCTATTTCTGGTCGCATCGGCATCTCCAACATCACGGTCGGCGCGCTGGCGACCGCCTATCAGCCCACTCCTCTGGCGGTTGTGCAGCAACTGGATCCAATCTACGTGGATGTAGTTCAAGCCAGCGCGGAAGTGCTGGGGTTACGGCGCCGCCTGGAGAGCGGACGTCTCAAACAGAATGGACCGATCCAGAGCAAGGTGAAACTGTTCCTGGAAGACAAGACACCTTATCCACTGGTGGGGACCCTCCAATTCCGCGACGTCACAGTAGATCCAACTACGGGATCGGTTACGCTGCGCCTGGTCTTCCCCAACCCTAACCAGGTCCTTCTCCCGGGTATGTTCGTGCGCGCAGTTGTAGAAGAGGGGGTGAGCGAACATGCCCTCCTCGCCCCCCAGCAGGGTGTCACCCGCGACACGAAGGGCACTCCGATCGCTTGGATCGTGAACAGAGAAGAGAAGGTGGAGCAGCGGACACTCGAACTGGACCGGGCCATCGGGGACAAATGGGTCGTGACAAAAGGGCTCGATGATGGTGACCGGCTGATCGTCGAAGGGCTCCAGAGAGTGCGCCCGGGAGATCGGGTTCGGGCGGTCGCCTTTGCGGCGGACGCAAGCGGCCATCCCGCAACAGGCACAGCCCGGAGCAATGCGGAAGGAGAAAAATAATGTTGTCCAACTTCTTCCTCGACCGTCCGGTTTTCGCCTGGGTTATCGCCATCGCCATGATGCTGGGAGGCGGCCTCGCAATTTACACACTGCCCATCTCGCAATACCCGCCGATCGCACCTCCTTCGATTGCCATCACCGCGGTCTACCCCGGCGCCTCGGCAAAGACTGTGGAAGACAGCGTAGTTCAGATCATCGAGCAGAAAATGACGGGGCTGGACCGGATGCTGTACATGTCTGCGACCAGCGATTCGTCGGGCCAAGGGCTGCTCACCCTGACCTTTGCGCCAGGCACTGATCCCGACCTGGCGTGGTCCAAGGTGCAAAACAAGCTCCAGCTTGCCATGCCCATGTTGCCCGAGGTCGTGCAACGGCAGGGCGTCACGGTCAGCAAGTCAACCCGCAACTATCTGTTGCTGGTCGGCCTTGTCTCCGACAATCCGGATGTAGACCAGAACGATTTGACGGATTACGCCATCTCACAGGTCCAGCCGTCCTTGGCGCGCGTACCTGGTGTCGGCGAAGTGGAAGCGTTCGGTTCCCAATACTCCATGCGAGTATGGCTGAATCCCGACAAACTCACCCAGTACAACATGACGATCGACGATATCGTCGCTGCAATCCAGGCGTATAACGTCGAGGTCTCCGCCGGACAATTCGGCGGGTTGCCGGCGATCGGAGGCCAGCGGCTCAACGCATCCATCGTTGTGCAGTCGCTCTTGAAGACACCGGCGGAATTTGGTGCTATTCCTCTGCGCAACAATCCTGACGGTTCGGTCGTGCGCGTTCGGGATGTAGCGCGCACCGAACTCGGGACTGAGTTTTATGACATGAAAGCACTGCACAACGGCAAACCAGCCTCCGCGCTCGCCATCCGCCAGGAGGCGGGCGCCAATGCGTTGGACACTGCCGCAGGCGTGAAGGCCAAAATGCGGGAATTGTCCCGGTATTTCCCCACGGGCATGCGAGTGGTCTACCCGTACGACACGACGCCCTTCGTGAAAGTCGCCATCGGTGAGGTGGTCAAAACCCTTTTTGAAGCCATCATTCTGGTCTTCCTCATCATGTATCTCTTCCTGGGCAACATGCGCGCGACGCTGGTGCCAACCATCGCCGTGCCGGTGGTGATCCTGGGCACGTTCGGCGTCCTGGGATTGTTCGGATTCTCCATCAACATGCTGACCATGTTCGCCATGGTACTGGCCATCGGACTCCTTGTAGACGATGCCATCGTCGTGGTGGAAAACGTGGAACGAGTGATGAGTGAAGAGGGTCTTCCGCCATGGGAGGCCACCCGCAAGTCGATGGGAGAGATCACCGGTGCGCTGGTGGGCATTGGTTTCGTCCTCTCCGCGGTGTTCGCTCCCATGATGTTTTTCCCTGGGTCCACCGGCGTCATCTATCGGCAATTTTCCGTCACCGTGATTGCCTCCATGCTGCTCTCGGTCCTGGTTGCTCTCATCCTGACGCCGGTGCTCTGCGCCTCCCTCCTCAAGCCCGTGGCCAAAGGACACGAGGCTGCGGAGAGCGGATTCCGATTGCTTCGGCCGCTCTTTCTGGGTTTCGACCGTTTGTTCTTCTTCCTGCGTGACAAGTATCAGTCGCTGGTAGGGCGCGTCCTCGGGGCAAAAATACCTGCGTTCGTCGCTTTTGTTTTAATTGTCGTGGCGATGGGCTTCCTCTTTTTACGGATGCCGTCAGCCTACCTGCCGGACGAGGACCAGGGGATGCTCCTGGTTCAAGTGCAATTGCCGGCTGGTTCGACACGTGAGCAGACCGACGCGGTCATGGACCAAGTGCGGCGCCACATGCTCGAAGACCAAAAAGAGGCGGTCGAATCCTGCATGACCGTCTCCGGGATCAACTTCGCCGGCAGGGGCCAGAACCAAGGCATGGCATTCGTGATGTTGCGAGACTGGAACCTCCGTAATCGGGAGGATCTCAGGGTAAAAGCAGTCGCGGCAAAAGCAATGAAGGCGTTTTCCGGCTTGAGAAGCGCGGTGGTGTTCGCTGTTCCACCGCCCGCGGTGGTAGAGCTCGGCATGTCAACAGGTTTTGATCTTATGCTGCAGGACCGCGGCGGTCTTGGGCACGAGAAGCTGATGGAAGCTCGCGGCCAGCTTATGGGCATGGTGGCGAAGGATCCCAGGCTGATTCGGGTTCGGCCCAACGGTTTGGACGATGTGCCCGAATACAGGACTGATGTGGATTGGGGTAAGGCCGGCACACTGGGAGTTCCGATCACGGCGGTCCACAACACCATTTCCGCGGCCTTCGGCAGCGCCTATGTGAACGACTTCATTCAGGGGGGACGGGTGAAGCGTGTCTACGTCCAGGCGGACGCCCCTTACCGCATGCTACCGAACGATCTCTCCCGGCTCTATGTCAGGAACAACAAGGGTGGAATCCTGCCCGTCTCAACATTGACCTCTGACCGGTGGGTCTATGCGTCTCCGCGACTGGAAAGATACAACAGTTTTCCTTCGCTGGAATTTCTTGGGGAACCGGCCCCCGGGAGAAGCTCCGGCGAGGCAATGCAAGCCATGGAAGAGATCGCCGCAAAACTGCCAAAGGGCATCGGCTACGAATGGACCGGCCTCTCCTATCAAGAGCGGATGGCCCAAGCCCAAACCGGACTCCTCTACTCATTTTCCATCCTCGTCATCTTCCTGGTGCTCGCGGCGCTTTATGAGAGTTGGACGGTCCCAATTTCGATCATGCTCGCCCTGCCTCTCGGCGTAATCGGAGGTGTGATGGCGTCCTCATTCCGCGGATTGCCCAACGATGTCTACTTTCAGATCGGACTGCTCACTGTCTTGGGATTGACCACCAAGAACGCCATCCTGATCGTTCAGTTCGCCAAGATACGCGTAGAGGAAGGAATGGGGTTGATCGAGGCTACTCTTGAGGCGGCCAAGCTTCGACTCCGCCCCATCGTGATGACTTCTTTGGCGTTCGGTTTCGGGGTCCTGCCTTTGGCCATCGCCACCGGAGCGGGGGCGGGAGCGCAGAAAGCGATTGGCACCAGCGTTCTCGGCGGCATGATAACCGCCACCTTCCTGGCAATCTTCTTTATCCCGCTTTTCTTTGTGACGGTGGTGCAGCTGTTCGGAAGGAAGAAGAGCCCCGGCACCGAGAAGCCCGTCTCCCATTCGTTGAGTCCGGCGGAGGGACAATAACATGTACCGAACCTTACTTGTATTGGGAATGGCCGCGTGCCTAACGGGGTGTCTACAACCAAGATACAGCCGATCTTCGTTGCCAGTTCCTCCTGCCTGGCCGCAAAACGCCGCGGCTCAGACGAGCGCTCCCGTGGCGCCTCAGGCCACTGAAACAAAGTGGCAGGAGTTTTTCACCGACAAGGATCTCCAATCGGTGATCGAGCTGGCTCTTGCCAATAATCGCGACCTCCGGATGGCCGCACTCAATGTCGAGAGAGTTCAGGCTCTGTACCGGATCCAACGCGCTGAGCAGTATCCCAATATCAGTGCTTCCTTCAGCGCAGATGACTATCGGCTTCCCAAAACCGCAACCGTTGCCGGTTTCAGCGTCCCGAAGGCGGTGACGGTGGAGCAATACAGCGTGAACCTGGGCGCAGCCTCGTGGGAATTGGACCTCTTCGGGCGCGTCCGCAGTTTGAAGCGGCAGGCGTTGGAACAGTATCTGGCGACGGAGCAGGCTCGCTCCGCGGCGCAAATCTCTCTGGTAGCCGCCGTCGCTAACACGTACCTTACGCTTGCCGCCGACCGGGAAAACCTACGTTTGGCCCAAGCGACCTTCGATGCCCAGCAGTCTTCCTACGAATTGATCTTGCGCTCGCGGGATGCGGGCATTGCCTCCGATTTGGATCTCCGTCAGGCACAGAGCCAGGTGGAAGCGGCGCGAGTAGATATCGCTCGATACACGGGACAAGCCACCCTGGACGAAAACGCACTCAACCTTTTGGTCGGTACGCCGGTCGCACCCGGCTTGTTGCCAAATGAACTGGGTTCCGATCGTGCGCTGAAGGATCTCTCCGCCGGATTGCCGTCCGAAGTACTGCTCCGCCGCCCCGATATCCTGATGGCGGAACACCAACTGAAAGGCGCGTACGCCAATATTGGAGCAGCCCGCGCGGCATTCTTCCCGCAGATCACTCTAACCGGTGGAGCAGGCTATATGAGCAGCGATCTGACCGACTTGTTCACAGGTGGCTCCAAGACCTGGAATTTCGCTCCACAAGTCGTGATGCCCATCTTCGATGCCGGCTCTCGTCGAGCCAATCTCAAAGTTGCCAAAGTGGATCGGGATTTCGCCATTGCTGGATACGACAAGGCGATCCAGTCGGCCTTCCGGGAAGTCAGCGATTCGCTGACCCTGCGGACAAGGCTAATGGAACAGCAAGACGCCCAGCAGGCCTTGGTGAATTCCCTGGACGAAACCTATCGCCTTTCAGACGCCCGCTACAAGGCAGGAATCGACAGCTACCTAAGTGTCCTTGTGGCACAGCGATCGCTGTACGGTGCCCAACAGGGTTTGGTCAACCTCCGTATGGCCCGACAGGCAAATCTCGTCACCTTATACAAGGTGTTGGGCGGAGGGGCGTAGCAGGCGGACCCGGCACCGCCGCCGAGTTGCCAGGAAGGAGGTTCGCATGTCACTCGTGGAACCAACTCCAGATCTTCGCCTGAAGTCAATCTTAGCCGCAACTGACTTCTCAGAAGCATCGCAAAAGCCACTCCGTCATGCTCTCGCCATTGCTCGCCACTATGGAGCAAAACTCTATCTCGCCCATGTGGTCTCCTCGCTGGGATTCACCCTCGTCGGTCCGGATGCGGTGAGCGCGGCCACCGAGGCAGCTTGGAGGGATGCGCGTCAACTGGAGGACGATCTCGCTCGGCGCGGCGCGCTGGCCGGGGTGCGTCATGAGGTCATCGTGCGCCAAGGTGAGGTGTGGGAAGAGTTGGAAAAAGTAATCACGCAGGAACAGGTGGATCTGGTAGTCATCGGTACACACGGTCGACGAGGCTTAGGGAAACTGCTCCTTGGGTCTGTGGCGGAACAAATTTTCCGTCACGCCGATTGCCTTGTTCTGACTGTTGGTCCGGGTTCCTTTCAGGAAAACGCGGTTGAGGGCACCAGAGCAATTCGGCCCTTTCTGCTCGCTACGGACTTTGGCGAAGCTTCTTTGCAGGCCCTGCCATATGCCATCTCGTCGGCGAATCACTTCCGGGCAAAACTCGTTTTGCTCCATGTTGTCTCTGCGGTCCCGACGCCGGAGAGTACGCGGTGGTACACTGCTGGCGATGTTATGCAAATGCGGGAGAACGCCCGCATGGCCAGCCTCCGACGGCTTGAGGAATTGACGCAGAATGCCACGCTGGAAGTCAGGCCTGAATTCGCCGTCGAGTTCGGCTCGACGAATTCGGTAAGTGAGAAAATTCTGCAAACGGCCGAAAAGCTAATGGTTGACGCGATCATTATGGGCTTGCATCGCTCAGCCCATATCGCTACGGTCACCCATATGCCGTGGGCCACTGCGTATGAAGTGGTGTGCGGGGCGAGGTGCCCTGTCTTAACAGTGAGGAATTGAGGGCGGAAACGCCTAGTACGGATCTACATTTTGTTCGGCCAGCGTTACATGTTTTGGTCGCACACTTCTTGAGAGAGGCGGATCCTCGTCGAGTGCTGCATGGCCCGGGGAGGGCCAGAACCGCATCTTGTCGCCTTGATACCCGCGCCATTACGACGGTAGCTTCCGATTGCGGGAGTCACTGCCGAAGTGACTCATGACACTTGCACGTTACTTTAGCAATGAAATAAATTAAGTACTTAATTAAATTCCCCTAAAGAAAAGAGACAGGGTGACCATTGTTTGGCGACGAAAAGTTTCGGTCGCGTCCAGCCTCTTGGAATCAGTGACTTATCGCTCCGTCCGGACTTGGGTTTGTTGAACGGAGTTCGCTGGCCTCTAGCACCTACCTTGGGATCTCGCTTGTGTGCCGGCTGTGTGCCGAAATATGGAAGCCAGTTCGCTCATTGGCGGCATGGAGTCTCTCCAGCAGGCCGCGCAGGCAGCTGTCACGACGCTGCGTCACCGGCCGCTGATGGCGGAGGATTTCGGTGCGCAGTCGCTCTCGCCACAGGTTGCCTGCCTGACCGACGTTCGGCAATCCGACCTCGTCGTGCTGATCCTGGGCGAGAAGTATGGTTTCGTGCAGCCGTCAGGTCTTTCGGCCACCCATGGGGAGTATCGCGAGGCGCGCGGTCGCAAGCCGGTACTGGCCTTCGTTCACCAAGGCATCCAGCCCGATCAGCGCCAGACAGAATTTCTGGCCGAAGTGGAAAGCTGGGAAAGTGGCATTTTTCGCGAGAAATTTTCAGGGCCGGAGGATTTGCAGACTTCCATCATACGCGCCCTACCTGATCACGAGCTCACGATTCGACACAGCGCCTCACGTACGTCGCCATCGCCGCCCGCATCGCTGCCGGGGAGTTTGTCGGGTTGGCGGACGCTCAAACAGCGCAATGCCAGTCCTCATCACATGACAATCGGCGGCACGAGAGATGCGGGGAGAGCCCCTGTTCAGGTCTCACGGCCCCGCGCCGCGCTGCGTCTCGAAGCGGCGCCGCTGGCGGAGGCTATCCTCGTTATGCTGCGCCGACAATTCCAAGACTAGACTATGATTAAGAATTCCTCTAGGAAGAACGTGCCGGTGGCCGTGGATGAATGAAGCAATCAAGCTGGGCGACGAAGATGCGTACACGCAGGAGCGCCGCTTCGGCCGTGTACGGCTTAGGGTACGCCGGAAGATCCGGTCAACCGGAGGACCTTGCCCCTGGACTGAATAATGTGATCGTACATGTGCCTGCGGGCTGCCTCGGGGTCGTGCTCGAGAATCGCTTTCATGATCGCTCTATGCTCGCGGGTTGGCACCTCGCCGTAGTAGTGAATGTCGATTGCCGCGTACATGATGCGTTCCATCTGGCAACGCGCTTCATTGACGGCCCTAATCAGCATCTGATTGCGTGACAGACGCGCAATCCCAACGTGGAAAACGGTATCGGCTTCAATGAACTCCATGTAGCTGTCAATGCTGTCAGTCTGGTAGGAAGTCTCGGCCAGTTTAATCAATTTCTGGAGTAGTTCTGAGTCAGTCGCTTTCCTGGCTGCGAGTTCAGCCGCCGCGCATTCAACTGCGGCCCGGTATTCGTAGATATCAGTAAGCTCCTGCAGAGTAATCTGGCTTACAAAATAACCGCGATTGGGAACGATCCGCAGCAAGCGGTCCTCTTGCAGTCGCAGCGCGGCCTCGCGCACTGGTGTCCGGCTGGCCTTGTATTGTTTTGCCAGCTCCTTCTCGGTCAGCGGTTCACCGGCTGGGTGGACGCCGCGGATGATGTCCCGCTTCATCGCCTTATAAACCTTCACACTGAGCTTGTCGCCAACGCCGGACGCGCGTGTTGATCGAGTTCGTTTGTGACTTACAGCTTTCGCCACTATCCCTCCAAGTCCGGTTTGCGAAGGCTTGGTGCTGCGATGATCTCGACAAAGTACCCGCGAGTGCAGCGTTCGTTTACCTATTAGATCATACACAGGCGCATACCAATCATTGGGTCAACCGCGGCTTCAGGATCTCATCCAGATAGTCGTGTGCAGCTTCGTTGCGCACCAGGTGCGGGTAGCGGAGGCCACCATGATAGTCAATTTCGTGGCTTTCAAGGAACCCGGCGTTTGATACCAGCAAGACAATCGGTCCAGCCTGCGTCTTCGATTCGGCAAGAGCTCTGTTCAGCTCGTCTATGGAGAATTGACGGCCGTTTACCGCTACGACTCGAGTATAAGGACTGATGCCGCGTTGATACGCAGGCATGCCGGGTATCGCGTCCTGCACAGTGCCATCTGCTTTGACCAACATGCCGATCGAGGAAGTATAGTCAGCAACTCCCACGGCGGCTTGTGACGCCGCAATCATCTGGTTCGGTTCGTCGTTGTAAGTGGTTTGCCATCCGCCTCCACTGAGTCCTCCGAGCGGAGCATGGACATCGACCGCTTGCAGACGTTCCGTAAAGAAAGTCCGCCAGTCGTAAGCAGCGACTTCGTTCATCGCCGCCACCAGGTCATCGAAGTTGAATGTCTTGATAACCGGCATGACTTCGGGCCCACCGAGGAAGGTTCGGCAGAAATCGTCCATCGACCGGCGTCCTTGCGTAAGTTTGCGGATAGTCACGTCTGCATCGAGCCAGATCAGCACGCTCTCCTGATAGAAATCGGTTCCACGACGATAGGAGGTCCACTCCGACGGAGCGAAGTAAAGAACCTGCGCCGCCCGGGAAGTGTTGTCCAACGAACGCCATGTTCTCCCCGCACGATGATCGAGCTTTGACGCCAACAACGCGAGGTGCTCGCGTGTCTGTTCCGCATTCCACAAGCCGCTGCGCGCAGCCAGCACCACGCCGAGGTATGTGGTCAGTCCCTCATAAACCCACAGCAGTTCGCCTTTCATGGGCTGTTGGAAATCGAGTGTGGCTAGGCCCTCCGGCCGGCGATACTGTCCGTTCCAGGAGTGAGTGAATTCATGCGGGAGCAGGTCGGCTCCGAGCAGACGCTGGTTCGGGTCAGAGAGAGCATTCGCAGGCACCCGGTCGTCGCTGCTCTCATGATGCTCCTGGCCCAGTCCCATGATGTTGTCGCTCAGTGTTAGCAAAAAGTGATATTCACGGTAGTGATGAGACTGATAAAGAGCCTGAGCTTCCTGAACCAGGTGCTTGTAGCTGTTGATCACAGCTGGTGGAATGTCGAGGGCCGAGTAACTATCGGCCGCCACGTCGATTTCGTGGGAAGGATTCTCGCCGGGAGTCAGCGGGATCACCTTCGTGTATACGCCCGATTGCACCGGGGAGTCGATCAACAAGTCGAGCGCCACAGATTTGAACGTGATTGTCCCTGACGATTGTTCTGCGACCGGGAGAGCAGTACTGAACTTCCAGCCGCTTGGAATAGTGAGCTTGGGCTGAAATGCGATCTGGCTGGCGGGCCAGCCGCTCGGGTAAAGAACGACTTGATTCCACATGAGGACGAACAGTCTTGCCGAGCCCGATGCGCTGAAATCAATGGTCGGACCCGGCGCTGAAAGCAGGAAGTCGAGCTTGGCGGTAACTGAGAAGGTACCTTGGGGGACCTCCAGGTGGAAGGCATACATGTCCACAGAGTCCTGGCTCCAGGGAATTGATTTCCCGGCAGCGGAGAATTGCAGACCTGCCACGTTCCAGATCGGACCGTCTGGGGAGTGATCGGCCGGCATCCACTTCGGATAATAGAGAGTGAGAGGTCCGGGCTTGGCCGGTATCGATAGCTCGGCATGCAGGACCTTTTGGGCGACCTGCGTTGCATCCACCGAAATACTGATAGGTCCCGGAGGCTGTTTCGCCGCTTGCCCCCAGGCTAGGACACCCGCGACGAACACCATCCCCAAGATCCATCGCCGCGAACTCTTCGCGCGCCGTGCGACCGTGACTCCGCGCAGTCCAAGCATGAGTTAAGACCTCCCCGTCCAACGTCACGAATCCTTCACCAGGTCAATTTTCCCGAGAACTGGATGTTCCGCGGCCCGCCAACGCCAAAATGCGAATCGAAGCTACCGTCATCCGCGGTCGCTGTGATAGTCGTGCTGAGGTCGGGGGAGGGCTCGGCGAAGTTGGGGTGATTGAACGCGTTGAAGAAGCTGGTGCGGAACTGAAATGAAAATCGTTCCGTGAACTTGAATGTGCGCTGAATATTGATGTCCCACGCACTCAGGCCCGGCGCGACGATGGGATTGCGCGGGCAATTCCCAAACGTCCCTGGATCGGGTGGGGCAAACGCCCCTGGCAGCACGTACGACTTCGTTAAGTCTCTCAACTGATAGTGAATCGGACCAATACAATTTGGGCGCTCGTGGAAGCTCTGGGTTCCACTCTCTCCGCCAAACGTCAGCACGGGACTGGCCAGGCCATCACGAAACGTTGTTGTTCCCGAGATCTGCCAGTCCTTGGTAGCCGATCGTAAAATCTTGTCTTGGGATAATGCAGGAATCGCGTAGATATAGGTGATGATCAGCGCGCGTCGCTGATCGAATTCCGAGTTTCCGACGCTGCCCTTCAGGTTGCGCGAATCCTGCGGTACGTAGCCGCTGGTGCCGAAGAAGTCGCTCACCTCAGACGCGGTATCAATGTTGTGCGACCACGTGAACGCGATCTGAGTTGTCAGGCCGTGGAAATCCGTGGACCGCAAGGAAGTCTGCAAAGAGTGATACGAGGCCCATCCGACGGAGGAGATGGTATTGATTTGTCGCAGCGTCGGAAACTGCGCGTTGAACGGGCGCCGCGATTGTGAAGTGTCCGGGTCACCCGGAGTCGGTTGATTGATATCAAGCGACTGCAACTGATGCGTGCTCTTGTTCCCGACGTATCCCACTTGCAGAACGAATCTGCTGCTCAGTTCCTGCTGCACATTAAGGTTCCAGGTCTGTGTGTTCGGGGTTTGTTGATGGCGGTCGATGTTGTTGACATCGAACGGCGGTTGCGGCGCTCCCGTCCCAAATATCGGCACACCCACGTCGAACGGAATCGGTGCCGAGGGTGTGATGGTGTATCCACCCGTTGTCCCAATTGGGTTTTGCGACAAACCCTGGAAGTTGTTCAAGGGGGCAGTGTCGTAGTAGATCCCATACCCGGCGCGCACGACGGTTTGCCGTCCTGGAATTAGCGTAAGCGGAGGTTTCCACGCCAGCCCAATCCTCGGGCCGAAGTTCTTCATGGGAGCGTCATAGATTTTGTGACCCGGCAGTTGCGATGCAAGGACCAACCCGAGCTTCGGATCGAATGTCGAGAAACGCCCACGCGACTCATCTACCGTTCCCAGGAAGTCGTAGCGAAGACCGCCGATCAGAGTCAGGTTGTTGGTCACCCTGTACGTATCCATCACGAACCCGCTGATCACGTTCTGGGCTATGTTAGAGCGATCGCTTAGAAGACGAGTGATGTTGGTATTGCCGGGAGTTGGCAGTCCCGCCAGCAAATCAACAAGGCCGGCAAGCGCGCCTTGGCCCGCGAATTGAGTATCCCCCAACTGCGAACCGTCAAAGGTAAACAGTCCGCGTGTACCCGATGCCGTGTAATCCGAATAATTGTGGAGGAAATTAAACCCGAACCTCATGGCGTGCCGGCCCCGAGTAAAGCTCACATCATCGGCAACCTGAAAGGAGGTCGCTACACGGCCGCCGGATCCGGCCTGCAGGCCGAGGTTTGCGAAACGACCGGGGTCAGGAGGATTATCGCTCCGAACTCCGGAACCTATATCGATCTCGGGAATCCCAAAGCTTTCCGGACCTACGCCCGTGTTGAGCCCAATGGACGCAGGATCCACGTTGGCATCCCGACCTTTTTGAAACTGGCTGAACCGGTTGTATCCAAGACGAAGAGTATTAAGCAGGTTCGGCGCAAAAATGTGAACTTCACTGATCGCGAAGTTCGCGACGTGAGTGGGTGTAACTCCGAACCACGGATTCAGTTGCGAACCGCCCCCAGGCCCTGGGCCACCTCCCGGAAACTCGTCCTCTCCCTTGCCATAAAGAAGCCGAGCGGAAAGAGAATCTTTCTGTGAAAATTGATGATCGAGCTTAAGGACGAAGCTGTTGGGCGACTGTTGTCCACGGTTATCGATCACGAACGGTCCCGACAGGCCCAGGTTCGAGTAGAGATTGAGGATGTTCAATCCGAGTTGGTTGACAGGAATCTCCTGTGACGCGAGAAACGCCTCCGCCGTTTGGACGTCAGCCTGGCTCGGAGCGGTGCCGCGCAGCGTAGTTCCCAGGCGCAACCGGCTTCCGTCGTACGCTCCGAAGAGAAAAGTCCGGTTCCTGCCGTCGTAAACATGGGGGATGTACAGTGGTCCCCCCGCGGAACCGCCAAATTCATTCCATACGAAGGGTGCCTTGGGGACCCCCCCAAGATTTTCGAAGAAGTTCGCGGCGTCAAGCGCCTTGTCGCGATGGAGTTCGTACAGCGACCCGTGAAACTGATTGGTTCCGCTCTTGATGATGGCATTCATCACGCTGCCGGAGTTCTGTCCAAGATCAGCTCCCGAGCCGCTGCTGGTGACGGTGACTTCCTGGATGGCATCGAGCGGCAGGCGAGTGGCAGCGGTGGCGGAATTACCACCCTCGTTGATCGATGGCAAGTAGGTCGACGGATCCGTATTGGATGCGCCATCAATGTTAAATCCATTGGACCGGGAGCGAGAGCCGTTGATGGTGTATTGTGCGAATGCGAAATTGCTGTTCTGAACCACGCCCGGCAGAGTCAGTGCCAGCCGGGTGAAGTCGCTATTGCCAATGGGAAGCGCACCGACTTGCTCTTCGGAGAGTTGACCTCCCAATGAGTTTGTCTCCGTCTGGATCAGCGGCGGAGCCGAGTTCACCTCGATCTCGGTATTCACAGTTCCAACCTTGAGGACTGGCGCGAGGGAGTTTACCTGTCCCTCCGAAGTCCTAATATCCTTCAGCAGGTTCGTCTGAAAGCCGGCCTTGCTGACGGTCAGGTCAAAGGAGCCGAGGGCTAAGTCGGGGAAGTTGAAATCACCATTTTCGTCGGTAGTAGCGCTGCGCTCGAATCCGGTTGCCGGATTCGTCAGCTTGACCGTCGCACCGGCAACGGCCGCTCCCTGCGCGTCGTGGACGCGGCCGGTGACGCGGCCGGGGAAGAGTTGCGCGACCGAACTGGTGACGGCGAAAGCAATCAGTACGACAACCAGCGATGCGAAGCGAGAAAACACATTCCTGCTACTGGCCATGGCCACTCTCCTTGAACGAATGCGCGGGCCAAAAGGTACCCCTCACCTGTTTGCTATGTCAAGAGAATTATATTGATATACCAGATCACTAAAACTGTGGCGCAATTTCTCCAGGTCTCGAATCGAGCTTGGGCATTCCGGGCAGGGTACGGAACCTAGACACTACGGAAACGTTCTGTGAAACACGCATTCTAGAAGTCCATCGAACTGCGTATCCCGCGTGGTTAACTTGCATACCATGTGCATATCAATAAAAATCATCTTGACATATAGCGGTCACCAGCGGTACTTTTACGCCCACTCGCGTGGATCATGGCCGCTGACGAAAGCGGGCACTCTGAGCCGTGACGAGACGAGGGGCATGTGTCAGAAAGCATTGCTGATTTTCGCAAGCGATTCCCAGTCCTGGGGGAGAAGATCTATCTCAACAGCTGTTCCCAGGGAGCGCTCTCTCAGGATGTGGAAGAGGGCATGCTCGAATACCTGCGCAGTTGGCACGAACACGGTTCTCCCTGGGACATATGGATTGATCAGTACGAAGCTGGGCGTCGTGACTTTGCAGCTCTGATTGGCGCCGAAACGGAAGAAGTGGCACTCGTTGCCAGTGCCTCAGCGGGTGTCAATGCTCTCGCCAGCGCCTTATCGTTCCAGCAGCGGAACAAGGTCGTGCTTGGGGAATTCGAATTTCCCACCATGGGGCATATCTGGCTCGCGCAGCGTTCCCGCGGAGCGGATGTGATTTTTGTGGAGGCGGAAAAGAATCGCCTGCGAGCGGAAGCCTATGACGCGCTTGTGGATCGTAACACTCTGATTGTTCCTCTGACTCATATGTGCTTCATGAACGGCTTTCGTAGCCCGGTCGCGGAAATTACGAAGATCGCGCACGACCGCGGCGCACTAGTGCTGCTGGATGACTACCAGGACAGCGGAACTCGCCCGATCGATGTGAAGGCGATGCAGGTGGACGCCTATGTGAGCGGGACGTTGAAGTACCTGCTGGGGCCGCCGGGCATGGCTTTCATGTATGTGCGCAAAGCGATCGCTGAATCGCTGGTGCCGACCGTCACAGGTTGGTTCGGCCAGAGGAACCCTTTTGCGTTTGATGTGAAGCTCTTCGATCCCGCCCCAGGCACTCGCCGCTTCGAGTCGGGTACGCCGCCGATTCCCACTATTTATGGCGCCGTCGCGGGGGTCAAACTCCTTCAGCAGTTCGGATTACACAATGTCGCCGACCAGATTCGCGTTCTGACGAAGGCTTTGATCAGTGGCGCTTCGGAGCTTGCCATTCAGATCAAGACGCCACTCGACAGCGTAGGACCGCTCGTCGTCCTGCAGTCCAGGGATGCTGACGGTCTGGTTCGCTTGTTCGCCAGAGACGGGGTGATTTGTTCCAGCCGGCATGATGGTTTGAGGATTTCTTTTCACGCTTACAACACCCTGGACGACGTAAAGTTTGTGCTTCGCCTGTTACAGCAAAACCTTGCGATGCTGGTTACGGCACCGGCCGCGATCAGTGCAGGAAGTGAGTCCTAGCGGCAGGAGAGAAAGCATGGGCCTCGGCCTCGGTTGTTACAGCTGGTTTCGCCGAATCACTTTCGCGGCTTGCGTGCTTTGCCTTGGGCTGACGAATTCCTTTGCCCAGGAGACAAAGCCTGTTCACACCGTGGTCGTTCGAGCCGGGAGGCTGTTTGACCCGGTTGCAGGCCGTATGCTCGACCGGCCTGTGATTGTCATCGTCGGAAGCAAGATCGATTCGGTTTCGAACGGCAGCACACCTTCTATCTCAGGCGCCACGCTCATCGATCTCGGAGATGCGACGCTTCTGCCCGGATTCATCGATGTCCACACTCACCTGACGTCCGACGCAGGTAGCGGAGGATATGAAGGTTTGGGCATCTCTTCGCCTCGTGCCGCACTTCTGGGCGCCAAAAACGCACGGCTCACGCTGTTGGCCGGATTCACCACGGTACGCAATGTCGGTGCGGAAGGGTACTCGGACGTGGCCCTCCGCGACGCCATCAACGCCGGAGACGTAATCGGTCCTCGAATGCAAGTGTCAGGTCCTCCCCTCGGCATTACTGGCGGACACTGCGACAACAGCCTGTTGCCGTTCGAATTTCATTATTCCGCGGAAGGCGTGGCCGATGGCCCCGAGGCCGTGATGCACCGCGTGCGCGAGGTGATCAAGTACGGTGCCGATGTCATCAAGTTTTGCGCTTCTGGGGGTGTTTTCTCGAAAGGCGATAATCCGTTGCTCGAGCAGTACAGTCCCGCGGAAATGAAAGTCCTGGTGGAGGAATCGCATCGGCTCGGTCGCAAAGTAGCGACTCACGCTCACTCCGCTATTTCTATCAAGGATGCGGTGCGTGCCGGAGTGGACTCGATCGAACACGGCATTTTCCTGGACGACGAAGGCATCGCGCTGATGAGAGAGCACAACACGTTTCTTGTGCCCACCTCCTATCCCCTCTTCTGGTTTGAAGAACACGCGCCCCAGATGCATCTCCCGCCATGGGTGATGGAAAAATCCGCCATCATCATTCCCGCGGCCAAGAAGAACATGACGAAGGCGTTTCACAGCGGAGTTCGCGTCGCACTCGGAACCGATGCCGGTGTCTATCCTCACGGGCAAAACGGAGGCGAGTTCTGGTCCATGGTTGAGCTCGGACTAACTCCGACGCAGGCACTGCAAAGCGGCACAGTGAATGCTGCGGAGCTGATGGGATGGTCGGATCGCATTGGGGCCATTCATGCGGGCATGCTTGCCGACATGGTGGCGGTGAAGGGCGATCCGCTCAGTGACATTCGTTTACTGCAACATGTTCAATTCGTGATGAAAGATGGCGTCGTGTACAAGAACGAGATTTCGGGACCGAATTCAGCCGCGCAGGCGCGTTGAGGGCAAGGTCCATTTGCAGAGCTGATTTCGACTTAAGGACCTCAACCAGGGGGTGGCGTATGTGGACGTCAAGATTGAGCCGAATGCTGTTCTTGGCCGTGGTGCTGCTCGGCAGTGAAGCTCTTGCGCAAACTACTCAAGGTGGAATTGTCGGCGCAATTCGAGATCAAAAAGGTGCCACCATTGCCGGCGCGAAAGTGACAGTTACCAGTCCTTCCACTGGTCTCCAGCGCGAGACCACCACGGCCGACAACGGCATCTTTCGCATCATTGCCCTGCCCACCGGGGTCTACCAGATCAAGGCGGAAGCAGTGGGATTCGCGACTGGCGCCACAACCGGCATCGAGGTTGGTATCGATCAAGTCCGTACCGTTGACATCGTGCTGCACGTAGGCGCCAAAGCAGAGATTGTCGAAGTCCAGGCTGACGCAGCCTTGACCCAGACCGAAACCTCGAAACTCGGAGAGATCATCGACAATCGCAAGGTCGAAGACCTGCCGCTCAATGGCCGTGATTTCGCACAATTGGCGCGCCTGAACCCGGGAGTTGCGAGCTCCGGTGGCGGAGGGGGCCAGCAGGGCGGAGAGGGCGGAGTATCGGGTTTCTCTTCCAATGGGCAGCGATCGACCTCCAATAACTTCCTGGTCGACGGCGTCGATAACAACGACTCCTTTGGCGGAGCGGCGGCGCAGATACCTTCGATCGATTCCATTCAGGAGTTTGAAGTTCAGACCAACACCTTTTCGGCTGAATACGGAAGGAACACCGGGTCCGTGGTGAACCTGGTAACGAAGTCGGGATCGAACCATTTGCACGGATCGCTCTATGAGTTCTTCCGCAACGATGCGCTTGACGCGAGAAACTACTTCAATGAATCGGGCTTTGCCAAGTCAGCGTTACGTCTCAATCAGTTCGGCGGGACGCTGGGAGGGCCGATCATCGAGAACAGGACATTCTTCTTCTTGAACTACGAGGGCTTTCGCCGTCAAGCGGGAATCACTCGGATCACCAACGTGCCTACAGTGGCGGAACGCGAAGGCCAATTCCTTGATAACAACGGCAACCCGATCACCATCGCGGTAAATCCGGTGAGCTCCCAGATTTTTGACAGCCTGTTCCCTCAGCCCAATCTGAGCAGCTCCTCGGGCAACTTTATTTCATCTCCCAAGCAAAGTGATGCTACCGATCAATTCCTGGTGAAAGTGGACCATCACCTGCGAAGTTCCGACACGCTATCGGCGCGCTACAGCAGGACGAGGGTCGATATTTTCTTCCCTTTCACTCCGGGACAGAGCGGAACGAACGTTCCCGGTTATGGAGTGAACGACAACGGAGCCAACCATCTTGTAGCTTTGTCTTACACTCGGGTGATCAGTCCCAGGACTCTGAATGAGGCGCGTTTTGGCTTTACCCGCTCCAACATCTTGCTCGCCACCGAATCCGGACCGAAGGCGGCGGATTTCGGATTCAATACCGGATGGGCTGCCAATTCACCCCTGAGTCTGGGCAACATTCCGCAATTGGCTTTTGCGGGTGGATTTGTCTCGGGAAGTTCATCGATAACTAATCTGGGCGGCGGGATCGATCAGCCGAATCGCACGGCGACAAATACCTTTCAGTGGATCGACAATCTTTCGCACACCACCGCAAGGCACTCGTTCAAGGTCGGTGGCGATATTCGTTACCTGCAACTCAACCGGTTGTATGACCTCGCATTCAGTGGGCAGATCAGCTTCAGCGGATTGGATAATCTCGCCGGGACCGATGGTAGCGGAAATCCGGTGAACATTCCGAATGCCCTGATCGACTTTGCGCAAGGTATTCCCGACGGAGCGCTCCAATTCGTTGGCGATTCTCATCGCAACTTCCGTAACAGCAGCTACGGACTCTTCGCGCAAGACACCTTCAAACTGCGTTCCAATGTGACGTTGAACTACGGCTTGCGCTATGAATTAAATACGGTTTTGCATGAAGCTCACGGGCGGCTCAGTTCCTGGAGGCCACAGAACTATACAACCTTCTTAGATCCTACGAACCCGAATGTTCAGACTGACTTGGCGGCCCTGCAAGCCTCCGGAGTCGTCACCCAAGATCAAGTAGGCGGCATCTACGACGGGGACCACCATAACTTTGCTCCACGAATTGGGCTCGCCTGGGACTTATTCGGCAAAGGAAGAACGGTGGTGCGCACAGGCTATGGATTGTTCTACGAAACCATCATCGGAAACATCCCGGGCAATGTGATGCTCAACCCGCCGTTCTTGCCTGATTTCTTCACTCCCTTTCCATTTGCAGGCTGGCCAAACACTTTTGCACCTTCCGGATTTCCAGTGTTGACGGTCACGCAGCAGAGGTTGCGGACGCCGTACGCGCAGCATTACAACCTGGGAATCCAACACCAACTGCCCGGACGCATGCTGCTGGACGTTGCCTACGTGGGCACAACGGGAACCAAGCTGCCGCGGTTCCGGCAGATCGATCAGGCATATATTACCAAGCAGCAGATTGATCAACTGACGCCCAATGTTGTTGCGCGCATGGAACTCATCGGAATTCCTCCCGCAGTTGCCCAGTTTCTTTATGACAACCAGCTTTGGGGCTCCATCCCGAGCATTGTGCGGACCCCTTACTTTGGCTTTGCTCAGCTGTTTCAGGCCGAGGACGTTGTGAGTTCGAATTACCATAGCCTGCAAGCGAAGCTGGACAAGCGTTTCAGCAACGGCCTCTCGTTTCTGGCTTCGTACACCTGGTCGCATTCGATCGATGGAGCCTCCGTATTCTTTGGATCCGGCGCGAATGGCACCACAATCTTCCCGCAAGATAACTACAACCTGCGGGCAGAACGTGGGAGCTCGGACTTTGATATTCGCCACCGCCTGAGTTGGAGCTTTACATATGAGCTACCCGTGCTCCACAGCCTGCCCAAGTTGCTCGGCGAGGGCTGGCAAGCAGGTGGCATCCTGACTCTGCAGGCCGGCCAGCCATTCTCGGTTCTGACCGGGAAGGGATTAAGCGGTACCGGACTTGGCAACGACCGACCCGATCTGGTCGGCGATCCCAACGCCGGTCCCCACACCGTCCAGAAGTGGTTCAACACGGCCGCATTCGTTGACAACCAGCCGCTGACCTTCGGTACCGCTGGACGAAACATTGTCACTGGACCGGGATATCGTGATTTTGATTTCTCCATCTTGAAGAACATGAAGGTTACCGAGAAGTTCAACGCACAGTTCCGGGCTGAGTTCTTCAACATCACCAATCATCCCAGCTTTGCCTTACCCAGCAATATCTCCGCAGCACCTAACTTTGGAGCGCTTTTCACTACTCCGGATGCTGCGCAAAACAACGTAGGTTTGGGATCAGGCGGACCGAGGCTGGTCCAGTTCGCCTTGAAGCTCAGTTTCTGATGAGGACTCGATTGCGGAACTCTAAGTTTCTGGACGTGGTACTGCTCGTGTCGATCTGCTCCACGGTGGCCGTGGCTGAACCGGCGGTCAAACAGATTGGGATGGGACTTTTCGCCTATATCTCCGACAACGATTCCAGCGCGAATTCCACTTTCCTGGTTGGAGACGCGGGGATTCTGGTTGTCGACACCGGACTCAACGCAACCGAAGGATCCAAATTGCTCAGCGCGATCCGGCGAGTCTCACGCTTGCCCGTGACGTATGTGGTAAACACACACTATCATCCGGATCATCAGGGAGGAAACGCGGTTGTTGGCCCAGCGGCGGTCGTGATCAGCACGGACTTCACCCGTGAACGCACGCTGGCACTCCAAAAAGATCCAGGCATGAAAGCCTTCCACTTTGAACCAGCCGACCTCACTTTCCAGCAACAAGTCACGTTGCACCTCGATCCGTATTCCGTTCAAATTTACTTTCCTGGCAAAGCCCATACCTCTGGCGACGCCCTGGTCTACTTTCCCGAACAGCGTGCGATTTCGATGGGAGATCTGTTTCTCAACCGATCGTCACCCGCGATGGACGACGGCAGTGTCGAGACTTGGATTCATTCCCTGGACCATGTTCTGGAGTTGCCATTGGAGAACGTTGTCCCGGGCCACTTCGAACTTGCTACAAAGTCGGAGTTGAAGCGGTTTCGCGATTACCTGAATGATCTATACCAGCAAGTGCTTGCCTTAAAGCAGAAAAACAAAACGATCGAGCAGGTGCGGCACGACATTCATATGGAGAAATACTCCGATTTTAGGCAGTACACCAAGTACGAAGCCACGTTTTCCGATAACGCCGCCGTCATTTACCAGCAAATGCAAGCACATTAGAAAATGGCAAATTCAAGTTTCCCGATCACTTCGGTGCGGCAGTTGTTTCCAGCCTTGAATAGCGGAGACAACTTTATATTTTTCGACAATGGCGCCGGAGCACAGATACCGCAGTCGGTGCTCGATGCGGTCTGCCATCACCTTGTATCCCGTAACGTGCAACGTGGCGGCCGCTATCGCCACAGTCAGGAAGTCGATGCGTCCATACAGCAAGCGCGGCAGAGTGTGGCCACGTTGCTGAATGCGCACGAGCCTTCCGAAGTGGCGTTCGGCATGAATGCCACTTCATTTATCCGTTTGGTCAGTCTGGCAATCGCCGACATCCTGGGAGCACGCAAAGAAATCATTGTGTCCGACCTGGATCATGAAGCGAACATTGCCACCTGGCTCGCATTGCAGGGCAAAGGAGTGGAGATCCGCTGGTGGAAAATGCGGGAAGACGGGACACTCCACGTCGAAGATTTGGAACCTCTCCTTAGTTCCCGAACTCGACTGGTGGCTTGCGCGGTGGCGTCAAACGCGTTGGGCTCAATCGTCAATGTGAAAGAAGTCGCGCGCATGGCGCATGCGGAGGGCGCCGAGGTGTTCCTGGACGCGGTTCACTATGCCCCACATGGCGTCATCGACGTGCAGGATTGGGATTGCGATTACCTCGTTTGTTCCGGGTACAAGATCTTCGCTCCCCACATGGGTTTCCTTTGGGGCAAGCGCGAACTTCTGGAAGCATTGCCGACGTTCCGCGAAGATTTCATCCCAGACGAGATCCCCGGCAAGATCGAGGTGGGCACCTTCGTTTATGAGAACGTGGCTGGAATGAATGCAGCCGTCGGTTATCTTGAAGAACTGGGCCGCAGCCTTCTTGCAGATTCACATTCAGCTTCCCCCCGCGATCGCTTAGTGACTGCCATGGAGGCTATTCGCGTCTACGAAGCAACGTTGTCTGCCGAAGCTCTGCGGGCCATGGGGGAACTTGATGATGTTACGGTGTACGGAATCCGGAAGGCGAGTCAACTCGAGCACCGGGTGCCGACAATCTGCTTCAATCTGAATGGAGTGCCTGCCGCCCGAGTGGCCGCTGTGTGCGCGGAAAACGGAATCGGAGTGAGAGACGGGAATATGTACTCGCCACGTCTGCTCCGCCGCATGGGGATTCCCGCAGAGACCGGAGCCGTCCGGGCATCGCTCGTCCACTACAACACCGTCGAGGAGATTGGCAAGTTCGTCGATGTGTTGCGGCGTGTCAATCGCAATTAGCCGAAACTGCACAATTGGGTCACAAAGGTCAGGTGCCGCTTGGACAAATCCGTAGCGCATTTTGCGCCGCATCCGGATGTGAGTACCGCTTCTCCTTCGCAGGAACCCGGAGAACTGCAGCGCCGGCTGAATTCCCGACAGCTTACGATGATCGCCATCGGTGGAGCTATCGGTGTAGGCCTCTTCCTGGGAAGCAGCGTCACCATTGAACTTGCGGGTCCGGGCGTCATTATCAGTTATCTAATCGGAGCCTTGATAGCGATTGTGATGGCGTACTCTCTCGCCGAAATGGCAGTTGTCCATCCAGTGGCTGGTTCGTTTGGCATCTACGCTGAGACCTATCTCAGTCCTTGGGCTGGGTTTACTGTGCGTGCGACGTATGGACTGGTTCAAATTATCGCCATTGGAGCTGAAGTAACCGCGGTAGCCATCTATTTCGGATTCTGGTTTCCTCACGTCCCGGGTTGGGAATGGATACTGCTGGTCTCGGCCGGCCTCGTGACAATCAATGCCCTGCAAGTCGGCAACTTCGGTGAGTTTGAGTACTGGTTTGCGCTCATCAAGGTTCTTGCCATTGTCGTTTTTATTGCAGTCGGCTTGTTGCTCATCACGGGACTCGGCCCGTGGCCCGCCGTGGGTCTGGTAAACCTCACCCGACACGGGGGCTTTCTGCCCCACGGATGGCGCGGAGTATGGCTGGCGCTGACTCTGGCGATCACAAGTTACATGGGAGTGGAAGTGATCGCCGTGACTGCGGGTGAAGCTCAGAACCCGTCCACCAGCATTCCCCGGGCGATGCGAACCATCGTCTATCGGCTCATCATCTTCTATGTGTTGGCCATCACCGTCATGCTGGCGATGACCCCCTGGAATCGCACTGGAAGTGCGAGCATCACTGGCAGCCCGTTTGTGCGCGCCTTCGAAACGGTGGGAATTCCGTTTGCGGCCGGAATCATGAACCTGGTTGTAATAACGGCAGCCCTTTCCAGTGCGAACACAAACTTATACCTCTCGACCCGGATGTTGTTCTCTCTATCAAGGGGAAAATATGCCCCGGGATGGCTCGGTGGTTTGAGTAGGAAGGGAGTTCCACACCGGGCCCTGGCAGTCTCCAGTGCAGGGATGATTGCTGCGATTCTGCTGGCAGTTTTCGCGCCGAAGAATGCTTTCCTCTTGCTCTATGGCACTGCCGTCTCGGGCATGTTTTACGTCTGGGGTGTCATCCTGATTACGCATTTGCTATTTAGCCAGAGGATCAGTTCGGCGGCGCTCTCCGCCCTTCCGCTAAGACTACCTTTCCATCCCTGGCCCACGCTGTTCGCAATCCTGGCGCTGTCCGGCATTGCGCTGAGCACGTTTTGGGTGGGCGGGCTGGAATACACGATTCCCACATTCCTGCCTCTGTTGGCTGTGATGTCTCTGATTTACGGTGTTTATCGATCGGGACGCCGGAGCTGAGAATAGACCTCAGTACTATTCATGAAGAACAAAACTCCGAGCTTTAGAATTTATGAACAAATCTCAACCAGCCTGTCGGCCCGCGACTCACGAACCAGCACGGCGATTTCGTTGTCGCTGGGGGCGTGAAGTCCGATCGGCAGGTGCGTTACCGGTCTCGCCGGTCGGGAACTTCTGGCTCCGATGCGCGAAGTGCGTACTCCCTGGTCGAACTTTGCTCCAACTCCCGACTCATTGAGGCAAACGAGAACAAGTACGACCACAGAGGAATCAACGTCCATTAAACGCCCAATACGAATCCTGTGATCGGCGGATCTGCAGGGGCTTTCAATGCCGGCTTGCAGCCCATTTGCGAAATCCTGGTTCTCGGACTGGGCAGGGACATCCAAAGATCCAATGCACTTTCAATTCTGCACGGGCTACTGACGACTAAACGCGTGACGGTCTATCCATTCCATATAATTAAGGAGCCTCCGATCTGCCTGGGCCTAGACGTGATACCAGTCTTCCCGGGTCAGTGGCAAACCGCTCCGCCCGTTCAATGGCTTGGCGAGCAGGGTCTGGTACACGTTCAGTCGCCCACTCCGGAATCTATGCGCGGCGCCTGCCATGTAGAGGCGCCATATCCGGTAAGTAGTCTCGTCGGTGATGCAACGCACTTTTTCTGCATGAGCCTCCAGTCGCTGGACCCATAGGTGGAGCGTCAAGGCATAGTGCTCGCGCAGACTCTCGACGTCTTTCACCTCAAAACCGTTCAGCTCCGCCGCACGGAGACTTGCGCTGATCGGTACCAGGTCGCTATCGGGAAAGACATAGCGGTCGATAAACGACGCTCCCCGCCTGCGACACGTAGCGGAATGGGAAATTCCATGATTCAGGAATACGCCACCCGGCCGCAACAGGTCCCAAGCTCGGCTGAAGTACTCGGGCAGGAGCGCCTCACTGACGTGCTCGAACATGCCGACGCTGACAAGCTTGTCATACTGCTGGTCATGATCAATGTCGCGGTAGTCCGACACCTCCACGCGGCATCGATCGTTCAGACCCGCCTCGCGCAGGCGTTGTCGCGCCACCTCTGCCTGCGGCACGCTAAGCGTGATGCCTACGGCTTGCACGCCGTAGTGAGCGGCCGCGTGCATGATCAATGCTCCCCATCCACAGCCAATATCCAGGAGGCGCTCGCCGGGCCGGAGCCGCAGCTTCCTGCAGATGTAATCCAGCTTGCGCTCCTGGGCGCTATCCAGGTTTTCTTCCAGCGTGTGGAAATAGGCGCAGGAGTAAACCATGCGCCGATCCAGCCAGAGCGCGTAGAACTCAGTGGGGAGATCGTAGTGATAGGTAACGGCCTGCCGGTCCCGATCTCTGGAGTGAACGGGGCCCCGCAACGTGATGGGATGCAAACCTGCTTGTGCGTGATCCCTCACTGGCAGCTTCCGCAGCCGGTTTCCAAGGTCAACAGTTTCCCGCAAGCTGCGCTCCTGACCAACTAGATAGTCGGCCAAGTCGAAGGCGGCTTCGATATCGCCCTCAATGTCGAAGTCATCATAAATATAGGCTTCTCCCAGGGTGAGTTCGTCCGGCGAGAGGAACATCGCCCGTAGCGCTTCTGGGTGCTTGAGAACCAGCGTGTAGCGCGGCTGCTTTGTCGATCCCCAAGTAGTGCCGTCCCACAACACAACCTGAAAGTCGCGCTTCGGGTAATCTGCCAGGTGAACGTCTAGGAACTCCGTGCAGACCGCGGAAGGCGTCTCCCCGAGTAGAGACTTCGCCAACGTGGCCATGTCCTCCTCCTCGTTGCAGCGTTCTTCGAGCTTAAAATCCAGCCCAACTCGACTCCAGTGATTCGAACTTCGCCGCCCTACTGCAGCGTGCTAGCCGCGCTGGAAAAAACGTTGTTAGCGTTTGAGCCGATCAATCTCAGGGTGCCAACGACGATCACCAGGATCACCGCCAACATCACTGCGTATTCAGCGATGTCCTGGCCTTCTTCCTCCGACCATACCCTGTACACAAGCCTGGTCATGCTGCCCTCCTGACGCCGATTTCGGATTGCATCGGCTTGGTTCCATCTCTCGTTTCATCGGATAGGCCTCCCAGGTCCGCACTGCGGCGATGTACACCGAGCGACAGAGCGTGTGTGGTCCATCACGCCGCAATGGCTGCAGTTTCGATCTGGTGCTGGGCAGCTTTGACGAGTTCGAACTTAAGCAACCCCGCTTGCAATTCGACCACGGACCTTTCCGGCATCACGTCCGTTGTAAGCTCGATGAGCTTGAGAACCTGGTCGGGAAGCCAGTCAATGTACACGACTTTCCCTCCTTCGGATCCCGTCGCACCCGTCTCTTTCTTACCTAGGATCGTGATGAGGCGCGGTTCGACGCTCACCCTCAGCTCATTCGCTTCAAAGCCAAGGACATTAGCCCGAACACTAACCCGATCCTCTGACTCCGACATGGAAACGGAAACCGGGCGCAGGATCTCTGATTCCGCGCGGAACCAGTCTTCCCAGTCGTGACCGTGTTCATCGCCACGCGCCTCAAACAGCTCATAGGCGCGGCGTGTGATTGCAAGCTGAACTTTTTGCATTTCCCAGCGGAGATCGTCAGCGTTCCCCGGACTCAATAACGTGGTGGGTGAATCAGGTTGCTGCGGTTGCGACACCCTTTTGGATTTCATAACATCCTCCTTCGAATATGACAGTGAAGGAGCATCGCTCGGCCTTTTGTCGCGGTCGGCACAGGCGAGGGCGAGCCGTCATGGACAGTCTGTGTTAACAAAAGACAGCTATTTGTTTTGATTGTCCTCGCAATTCGCCACCGGTGCAGTGACTAGCATCACCAAAGGAAACAAAGCCCAAGCAACGAGGGTTCTGGCCTTGGACGCCGACCGCTGTGGTGGTCATTCGTCAACGCTTCCCAAGTAGCTGAACAAATTCATCGGGGCTGAGCTGGAGTTTACGAAGAGAGTCGCACAGGGTCGCTTTGTGCAGGGTGTCGCCCGGGTGAGGCTCGTGAAATGAGACCAGATTGGGGCTGCGCGTAGCGCTGAAGAACTGCCTCAGGGATCCGCGATGCGATTTCAACGGACGATAGCCCAGGTCACGAAGAAGATGGACGAAGCGTCTCCACGGAAGTTGCGCGGGAAATGAGGACAATTCTTGCCCCCTGTTCTTCATCATTCTGTTTCTACGGAGGAGGACGTGAACGCGTGCGCGAGACCTGTCCTTTACTTCGCTGCCGGGACAAGGATCAAGAGGATCAGCACCGCCAACACGAAGCCTGCTATAAGCGAGAACATCGCGTGCAACGGGTGCATGTGGAAATCGTGGTTCCCGTGCCTCCTAAGATGCATTAGGGTCTTCATGTAAGCCCCCTTGGCGACAGCCCGGATTCCTTCAAGCAGGCTCCCACCGCCTTACGAAATCTCCCCTTTTATTAGGCTCCTTTTCTCCATGAAATTGCAATGACGGCTGTGGGTTGGTAGTGTTGCACTTTCACGGCAGAACCGAGAAAAAGCGTTAACCACTAAGGCCACGAAGTATCACGAAGGCTATTGGCTTAAGGCTTCCTCCGTGAACCTTCGTGGCCTTGGTGGTTAACGGTTTCGCAAACTGATGCATTACCTGTGGGTTACTGATTTTCCTGACAGTATCGCATCACACGCCAAACTGACCCGCCATTCCCTATTCTTCAAAACAAGGGTGGCCTTCGTGACCTGACCTCTGATGGTCCAGAATGGTACGGCTCAGCCGGGCATAAGCGTCCTGCAAGGACTGTCTTTCTTCCTCCGTCAGGTTCGGATTCTCCAGCGCGGTCAGAATGTCATCGAATTCCGCTTCCAGGTGTTCAAGTTGTGCGCAGAGCATGACGGCCTCCGTCCTCTTCCGCTGCCGTTGCGGATGTTGGTGCCAGGTTGAACTGGCAGGAGCCGGCATCCCCAGTCACCTGGAGTCGGCTCCTGATTACGCGCAGCGTGCCATGAGCTCTTTTCTTCCGAGACCCAGGATGCCGTGTTTCTTTCCTACTTTCTTGAACGCTTCGATGGCGGTGTCCAGATGATGTTGCTCGTGCGCCGCGGACAGTTGTGTCCGAATGCGAGCTTGCCCCTTGGGCACGACGGGGAAGAAGAACCCGATGGCGTAAACGCCCTCATCAAAGAGATCGCGGGCAAAGTCTTGTGCCAGTTTGGCGTCGTAGAACATGACCGGTACGATCGGGGTATCCCCTTCCTTCAGATCGAAACCCGCCTGCTTGAGCAAACCGCGCCAGTATCTGGCGTTCCACTCCAGTTTGTCGCGGCGATCGGTGGAAGCGCTGATCAGATCCAGCACTTTCAGAGCACCCGCCACGATCACCGGCGCCACGGCATTCGAGAACAGGTAAGGACGTGCTCGCTGCCGGCACATCTCTACCAGTTCGCGGCGGCCGCTGACGCAGCCTCCCGAAGCACCGCCCAACGCTTTTCCCAACGTGGTAGTGATGACATCGATCTTGCCGAACACGCCGCAGTGCTCGTGCGTCCCACGTCCGGTTTTGCCCATGAAGCCGGTAGCGTGCGAGTCATCTACGAAAACCATCGCGTTGTACTTCTCAGCTAACGTCACAATGTCGGCGAGCTTTGCGGTGTCGCCGTCCATCGAGAAGACCCCGTCGGTGATGATCATGCGGAAGCGCTTGTCCTGATGTTCCTTGAGTTTCTCCTCGAGGTGCCCCATGTCAGAATGTTTGTAGGTGTCTTGCATGGCCTTGCACAGACGCATTCCGTCGACCATGGAGGCGTGCACCAGGCGGTCGGCAATCATCACGTCGTGATCGTTCAGGCAGGCCTCGAAAAATCCAGCGTTCGCGTCCATGCAAGAAGGAAAGAGCAAGGTGTCTTCAGTGCCGAGAAACTGCGTCAAACGGTTCTCGAGTTCCCGGTGCATGTCCTGCGTGCCACAAATAAAGCGCACGGAGGACATTCCATAACCCCGCGAGTCCAGTCCGGCGTGCGCGGCTGCGATGACTTCGGGATGACTGGAGAGTCCAAGGTAGTTGTTGGAGCAGATGTTAATGCACTTCCTGACCGCGGAGCCTGCTGGAAACTCCACTTCGATTTCAGAAGATTGGGGCGAATGAATGTACCGCTCTTCCTTGAACAAGCCAGCGGCTTTGATTCCCTCAATGTCCGTCTGATAGCAATTGCGAAATGATTCGGAGAAAGCCATGATGTGCCTCGCGTAAATGAGGTTCGAATAAATGTGGCGCCCTTCGCGTGACGAGGGCAGTGGTGCCGGGAGCGGTCTAGACGCTGCCGACTCCCGCTGTCTGGAATCGTCGCACCAGCGCGGCGATACGCTCGACCGTGTCGAAAGCCTCGGGCGTGGCCGCCTCGTCAGGGATGTGAATCGAGTACTTCTTTTCCAGAAACCGCAGCAGAGACACCATGGAAAAGGAATCCACGATGCCACTCGAGATGAGTGGGGTTTTGTCGGTGATCTGCCGATCATCTCCTTCTGGCAGATACTCTCGGATGATGTAATCGCGAACTGCAGTGATGATTTCGTCCATAGGGCCTCGGTTTAGTCGTCCATGATGGTGGAGAGGTCCCCCACCGGTTCATGGAATTCCTTGCAGCGCAGGACGCGGCGCACGATCTTGCCGCTGCGCGTCTTGGGCAGAGAATCAACAAACTCAATTTCCTGGGGCATGGCGAGTGGCGAAAGCCGCTTGCGAATGTTGTTCATGATTTCCAGTTCGAGATCATCGGATGGCTGGAAACCTCGTTTCAGGGTTACGAACGCTTTGACCACTTCCATGTTGATGGGGTCAGGCTTGGCCACGGCCGCGGACTCGGCGACGGCGGGGCATCCCAGCAGCGCCGACTCGATCTCAAAAGGACCGATCAGGTGCCCGCCGGTGTTGATGACGTCGTCGTCCCGGCCCATAAACCAGAAGTAGCCGTCGGGATCGATCGAGGCGCGGTCGCCACACAGATACCAGCCATTCTTGAATCGTGCCCGGAATCCGGGCTCGTTGTTCCAGTAGCCGCGAATCTGCGATGGCCAGCCGGGGCGCAGCGCGATCAAGCCCGCTACTCCCGGACGATCCACGGGCTCATACGTTTTGGGATCGAGCACGGTCGCGATGATTCCGGGGAAGGGTTTCCCCATCGACCCGGGTTTCACCGGCATTCCCGGAAAGTTCGTGATCACGATGCAACCGGTCTCGGTTTGCCAGAAGGTATCGTGGAAAGGCTTTCCAAAGACCTCCTGGGACCAGAGCACCGCCTCGTGGTTCAGAGGCTCACCGACGCTTGCCAGGTGACGCAAGCTGGATAAGTCATGCTTGCGAACAATTTCTGCACCTTCTTTCATCAGCAGACGAATGGCGGTAGGCGCGGAGTACCAGACCGTTACCCGGTATCTCTCGATGAATTCGTACCAGCGAGCGGCGCTGAAACCGGAATCGAAAACCGCCTGGGTCACTCCGTTCGCCCATGGGCCGATGATGCCGTAAGACGTGCCGGTGACCCAGCCGGGATCGGCGTTGCACCAGTAAATGTCGTCGGGGCGCAAATCAAGAACCCACTTGGCGGTGAGATACTGCGAGACGATGGAGTAGTGGACGTGCTGCGCGCCCTTAGGTAGACCGGTCGTGCCGGAGGTGTAGTGCAGGACGGAGGGCGACTCCGCAGTGGTGGGATGCACCGCGAAGAACTCGATGCGTGGAGTTTTCTCCATCTGGAAGGCAATCTCGTCAGGCTGCAACGAAGTCTGGTCCGCGTCCACGACGATAACGTGCCGCAGATGGGGAAGCTGGCTGCGGATCTTGCGCACCTTGTAGAGGTGCTTCTTTTGGATGAGGATGGCTGAGGTTTTGGCATCGGCGAGCCGCACAAAAAGAGATTCGTCGCCGAACGCGGAAAACAGCGGCTGCGCCACCGCTCCCATCTTCAAGATGCCGAGAAAGCCGATGTAGAGGTCGGGCACGCGGTCCATGAACAGGCAAACGCGCTCTCCGGGTAGAATCTCGTGCAGCGTAAGGAAATGGGCTACCGTGTTCGAGAGAGATCGGACGTCGTCGTAAGTGAAGCGCTTCTTGTTGCCTTGGTAGTCTTCCCAAAGCAGCGCTAACTTTTGCGACATTCCCAGTTGGCAGATGCGGTCGCTGCACATCCAACCAATGTTGATGGGGGCGCCGGGCCGGTACCCTAACTGTCGCTCGGCAACACTCCAACTGAAGTTGGCGGCGAGTTGCTCGTAGGAAGGCGGGGCGCTCATGGTTGTCCCCTGGTGCGGCCATGCCTGCACAACGTTCCTCAATCAGGTTAGCGGATCTCCCAACTCCCTCGCAGTGACCCCCGTCAACTAACGTTGTGACATCGGCAATTCGTCCTCCGGCCTACCAAGTGAGCCCGCCCGACGGAGGCGGCCATTTCCCGAGTAGCTGTCTCAACATGACGACTTGCCCAATGTGGTAGCTGGTGTGAGAGGCAATCGCTTGGAGCATTTGTAGACGGCTAGTCTTACCAATTGCTCCGAGGAGATCTACCTTGCGACATCGCTCCTCCAATTTGTCGAGGCCCCCGCGGAAATTCCGAACCTCACGTTTCCATTCCGCCGCACTTGCCGGTTCAGGGTTTTTCGGCCAACTGCCGGCCGCGTGCTTGGGGGCAGTAGGGTCCTTGCCGTCGAGCCACTGCAACACCCAGTTCTGCCAGTAGCTGGTGTGCGCCAGCAGTTGGAAAATGGAGTGTGGAACTCCGGGCGGTCGCATAGCGGCGACTTTCCAGTCCAGCCCGTCAAGAGCGTTCTGCGTCGCGGCATGCGCACCCTCTCCTGATAAAGCGCGTTCGACGATTCGGCTGAGGACTTTGTCTTTACTGCTCTTCATCCCCCCCTCCTTTTGGCGTGGTTGTGGTCGCGTTGCGAAACAAAGACGGTGTATTCATACTCCTTCAGGAAGACAAAGTCAGTGATGACGGGCCGCGAACCGCGAAACGTGGCGAAGGAGGCATGTACCCGATTGCGATCTCGAGCAGTCTCAAAATAGTGTCCGACGTCACTGACTTTTCGCCTACGCAGGAACATAGTCAGCGGGGAGGTGACTATGTTTCAGCGATTTGCCGCCGCTACTGCGATCGCTTCCATTGCTATTGCGATTGCCGCCATCGTCCTGAGCGTCATCCCAGGTCTGTCCTTCGAGAGGATCTATCCCGTCCCCATTCTCTGGTGTTGCGTGCCGCTCGCGTGGGGAGTCTGGGCGGTGATGACACCCTCGGCATGGATGCCGAAACGATTGCCGCTCTGGGGAGCGATTCTGGGACTCTTTGCGGGATCAATGGCAGCTCTCGTCCTCAACTTACCGTCTCGGTTTCTCGGACAACCAGTGCCGATCGCGGCACGTGCAATCGCGGTTCTCGTTATGACGTTGTTCTACTACTTGATGTGGATGCTGGTGCGCGCGGCTTGCCGACGGCTGGCGGGCACAACGTCCGCATGACGTCAGGCACGCCGAAAGAACCGTATCGCTGGACTGCAGGTGATGAGCGGCTCCAGAGCCCTGAAGCTTTGGCGGTGTGCGCGTTGTGCGGTGAATCACAGACAGGGAAGACCGGTGGAGCTAGCTTAAGAGTGCAATCAACTGCACCCGAGGTTGGCCGACCGCGAGATTGATCGGTGTGTTGCGGCGGCCGCCGGGTCGCTCAAGAGGAGGTGCCCAAGCCCCTCGATCCGCTGGCATTCCGTACATTCATCCAAAGTGTGGGGCCTGTCGTTTAGTGGGAGGATTCCTATGCTGGTCGCGTCCGAATTGAAGGCAGGAATGGTCCTCCGCATGGAGGGCGAGATTTACAGAGTTCTCGAAGTGGAGAGCCGGGCCGGGGCGGCGAAGCTGGGCGGTGTCGTCAAGGCCAAGCTGAGTAATGTGCGTAGCGGCCGCGTATGGGAGCCGCATCTCCGCCCGCAGGAACGAGTGGAAGAGTTGCAGGTGGAACGGCAACTCCTGGAATTCCTGTTTCGCCAGGGGAGCACTTGTACGTTTATGAACCCCTACACCTACGAACAGATTGAAATATCCGGCGAGATTCTAGGGCCAGCAGAGCAGTTTCTCCAATCCGGGATGGAAGTGCCGGTGGAGTTCTTCGAAGGTGTCCCCATCAGCGCCGTCCTGCCTGACATCATGGAGGCCAGGATTGCGGACACGGCGCCGGCTACACGTTCCCAGCAAGACAGCGCCTGGAAGGAAGCCAGACTCGACAATGGTCTCGCGATCCGCGTTCCGCTCTTCATTGCCCCCGGGGAAATCGTGCGAGTGAATCTGCGCACCGGCCAGTACGTGGAGCGCGCCCACCCGGACCGAAAACGTATCGCATAACACCTTGCTCAGTCGAGCGCGAATCGGAGGGGACCTATGCTCGAAATGAAGTCGATTCGTATGGACTTTCCGGCCGACGCCAACATCATCGTCGGCCAGTCGCACTTCATCAAGACCGTGGAAGACCTTTACGAAGCGGTCGCCACCACCGTGCCGCAAGCCAAGTTTGGGTTGGCGTTCAATGAAAGCTCCGGGGCATGCCTGACGCGGTCGGAAGGAAATGACCAGGCGCTGCGGGAAATTGCCGTACGCAACGCCCAAGCACTCGGTTCGGGTCATACGTTTGTGCTCGTCCTCCAGAACGCGTATCCCATCAACGTACTGAGCGCGATCCGGAATGTGCCCGAGGTTTGCGCGATTTTTTGTGCGACCGCCAACCCAGTCGAGATCATTGTCGCCCAAAGCGCCCAGGGTCAGGGGGTTTTGGGTGTTATCGACGGCAGTGCGCCAAAAGGCGTGGAGGGACCGACAGACGTCGCTTGGCGGCACGACCTGCTGCGCAATATCGGTTACAAACGGTAAGGCGCTTGCGAGATCGGTCTGTTCGGAGAGGATGACGCCACTATGGAAGCCGTCACAGGGATAGAAATTCGCGACTTCAGGATTCGCGGCAACTATGCTAACCAGCGCAGCCTCCTGTCCAGGATGGAACTGCATTCTCGCAAGATAGAAAACGCAGTTCCGAACAGCCCAGGATACTCCCCGCCCGTGGTTGATTTCGAACTCGACGATGGCCAAACCAGCAGCGTCGCGGTTAGCGAGGTCGATATTCCTTCTCTTTGTGACGATGATTTTGAAAAAGCGAAAGCGCACCTTGCGCTGGTTCTGAATGCCCGTCGAGGTGACACGGAAGCTGCCAAGAAGCTTTCATCGGAGGCGCAAGAACAACGTTTGGGAGTGGAGCGAGTTCGGCCCTCCGAAAGCAGGTTTGTCGTTCCTTCTACGAGTTGTGAGCCTCACTCGGAACAAAGCATAAGTCAAAAGGCATTCGTCCTCCTGCAGCTAACCAAACTCAGCTATCCCGTCCCGGACTTCGTCGTACTCACCTCTCACGCTTATGCCGAGCGTGCCCAGCATTTGGAGGAGCACGTCGCGGATGCCCTCAAGCAACTCGAAATCCTCACCATGCAGAACCTGGGAGACTGCAAAAGGCCTCTCGTGTTCGCAATTCGCTGCGCCACGGCTCACTACATTCCTGGAGTCATGGACACTTATCTCAACGTCGGCGTGACAGAGAGCACGTTGCCCAGCTTGGAGAGAATGTATGGCTCAGTGGCCGCGCGCAAAATGTTTCTGAACAACCTCAGAAACCTGTGTCAGGCGCTCCACCATGACGAGCACGTGGCGATTCTCAAGACCGTCAAATCTGACTTGCGTCCTGATGAGGTCGAGCGACTGGTGGATCAGCTGTCCGAGATCATCCGGAAAACTGACCGACGGCTTATTGAAGACGCCTTCTTGCAGGCCAGCTTTTTCGCGAGACTGGCCTACAAGCACTTTGAAGAAAACCTCGACCTGGTGCTCACATTGTGTCGAGGCACGGAACATTATCCCAGTCTCATCTTGCAGAAGATGATTTGCACGGTCCGGCACGAAAATGCCTATGCCGGAGTCATCTCCAGCCGCCATACGCAAACGGGTTCCGGTATAGAACTACAAACCGCTCACAACATTTTCGGCGAAGAGATGATGACGGGAACAGCCGAGATCCAATCAACTTCGTTCGGGGATCGAGAAGCAATCAAGGACACGTTTCCTGCCGTTCATCATTTTGTTCCACACCTTGGCGACCTTGAGAGGGAGTTTGAGTCTCCTGTCACCATCGAGTTCGCAGTCGAAGCTACCGAAAGGTATCAGTTGTTCGCGCTCTTGCAACTGAATCAGACAGGGATGGCGGGGCGTGCTGCAATTACCTCCATTGTGGACATGCACAAGTCGGGGACCATATCACGGCAGCGCGTGACCGAACTCATTCGGCCCTACCACATCAAGCAGTTGACGAGCGACACCATCGACCAGGACGATTTCAGTCTCCTCAACAGCTTCTGTTCAGGGATTGCGGTTCTGCCCAGGTCGGCAGTGTCGGCGCGCGTCTACTTCACGGGCGACGCCGCTTTGGGAGCGAAGAGCCAAGGGGAGATGGTGTGTCTGTGTAAAAAGACCTTCTTGCCCACCGACACTGTGGTGATGCGCGAGATGGATGCAATCCTGAGTCTGACCTCGGCTGCTGTGCACGTAGTCACGATATGTCAGAGCCTCGGCATCCCCGCGCTACTGAGCCTCGAGAAAAACGGCGTGACATTACAACCTGATGGACGCCTGGTGAATTCCTTCGGGAGGGAAATCAAAGAGGGGGATTGGATCACGGTCTCCTCGAGGCGACGAACGCTTTACGAAGGCAAGGCAAAGTTCAAGCCTGGCAGGCTCTTGCGCTATATGAAGGGAGAGCCTGTCGAGATGGATGAGCAGGAGAAGAAAGCGTTCGAGTCGATTGCCTATGCCTACCGCTACTACCAGCAATTGACTCGAGGTCTCGAGGTCGATCAGATTTCCACCCTGAGCGAAGTCACCCGGCTAGTGAACTTCGAATTTCGCGGAGAATCGAAAGAAGCCAGGCAACTGGTGAACAGCTGGTTCGACGAACGGGAAGCACTGTACACGGAAGAGGTTCTGAAGAGTGACATTGGCGACCACCTCGGTCAAAGCAATGTTTTCGAGATGCTTTCCTTGGACCGGAAGATCAGGTTCTTCAAGCAAGCTCTGGCCAAATGCTTTCGTGAGCGTACCTCTGGTTACGAGGCGGGAGCCTTCATGCTGGGGAGGTTTTTATGCCTGCAATATCCTGTCACTTTCTGGAAGTGCTTTACCACATCGGAGATTGGACTGCTGGTGAATGAATGGGTTCTCTTCGAGAAATATATGCAGGTCCTGCACAAAGTAGGCGAGAGGAAAGTCCTCCTGGCGCGTAAGCAGATTCTCAAGGGCGGGCTCGAACAGTTATCGCTTCGCCCAGGTAACGTGCAACCGCTCATTACACTGAAACTCAGCGGCGTTAAGCTGGAGGAGGCAAAAGAGTCCCTCCCAGACTGGAGCGATCCCCAGTCCAAGATAGTGCTCGAACTTCTCCAACAGCCATATCGCGTGTTCTATGACTTCAACGCGGTCTGGTCTGTCGGCCAGCTCGAGAAGATCTGCCGGGAAGAAAACCTCCCATTGCCCGGTCCGGACGACGCCTAATCGGCGTGGACCTCCTCTGGCACCTCCACCGCTGCCTTGATCCCGTACAGATAATCACGGTCAATGGTCGACTCCATCTCCCGAAGCACATCGGGAAGTTCCTTCCCATCCCTGGCGGCCACCAGGCGCCCGAGCGCAAGCGATAGGGAAAGTACCGCATTCATGCCGAGATTCGCTTTTCTCTGCATGATCTGGATCTTCTCCTCCGGGGAGGCGTTGGGAGCGATCTTGCCCCGCTTGACGGCCAGATCCAGTTCGAGCAGCAGAAGCTCGCGGTCGATGTCGGCGAGCGAGCCCAGAGACGAGATTCTCTGTCCCAGGAAACGGGGAGCCACCACTTCGGTTACGTTGGCCACGGCGTTCAGACAGCCTTTGCCGCCGTACCGCTTTGCCCTCATCCAGAGGTCGGCCAGTTCGCGATTTTCTTGGGTGATCGCATCGGCCTTTAGGTTGGCAGCGAAGCGATAGGTTTTTTCTTTCTCCTTGAAGACGAAATAGTTCGGGAATTTCCGCGTGAGCGGGTTGGCCTCGATGATGCTGTCGACCAAGTGGATAGCCTCATCCGTACCAGCCGAGACGCCCAAGGGCGTGGCAGCGGAGAATTTCATGCCGTTGTCGAGCATGATCACCACTCCAACCGTCGGGATGCCCGCGTTCGTCGGTTCCTCGTGAGCGGAGATGTCGGCGATGATCAGATCGGGATCAAGTATCCGGGTGATCTTTGTACCCTTCTTCGCCATCTCCATCAGTTCGACGATTCTTCCGTATTTAACCAGCCTCTCCGTGTTCGCCCCGCCGCCACACTTCAGGCCCAGGGCGCCGACCCCGAAACTGATATCGGCTTCCATGACCTCGTTAGGCGATTTGGATCGGTGAGACACCACTATGGCGAGCCCCAACTTCTTCGCAATGCGAGTTGCCAGCAGAGTTTCACTCAGCGTGCCGATCTGGTTGGCCTTGATCAAGGCAGTATTGATGAGCCCTTGCTCGGCGCATCTTTGAATGGTGGAATCCTTGGTCGTAACCAGGTCGTCCCCGATGATGAGGATCTCCTGGTCGAGGGCCTTCATGAGTTTCTTCCATCCTTCGTAGTCATCTTCCGCGAAGGGATCTTCCAGCGAAACGATGGGAAATTTCTGGACCCAGCGAAGGTACATCTCGACCATTTCATCGGTGGACATGACCTTCGGATCCTCGGCTCTCCAGAAGAGATACTGGCCTACCGACTCCTTCTCCCCAGTCTTCTCCCGGTAAGCATTGCTGAGTTCGCTGGCGGCTGGATCGAGCGCGATGCAAACATCTCGGTCGGGAACAAAGCCGCATTCCTCGATGGCCTGGACGGCGACTCTTAGTGCCCTCTCTTCCGGGAGCGAGTCGCATTTTTCCCTGGCGTAGGAGGCCACGATGCCCCCCTCTAGGCCGATGCCCACGAAATTCAGACCTTCCGTGTCCTGGATGATCTGGATCGCTCTGGTTTGCAGCATATTGATGACCCGTTGGGCCTCAATGTAATCTTTGGCGGTAAGCGGCAGGAACATCAATTCCTGGAAGCTCAAGTTCCCGCCCATCTCCTCGGTGTGACGCCCTCCCTGAATGGAGTTCCTGAACTCCCATGGGGCGAACACAATCTTTCCGTCCGGCAGTTCCAGCTCCTGGAGCCGGTGCAGCCGGAGCTTGCGCCGGAGCTCAGAGGGCTTGCCTTGACGCGCGTCTTGTAGGTCATGAGCCGGTTCCGCGGCCCTGACCTCCGCCGTTCTAGCTGCCGCCTCTCGCTGTCTTTCCCGGAACGCCTTATATTTCCCCGCGTCCGAAAGCAGGAAGTCGAAGAGGGCGACAACCCCAACCGTGAAGAGGAGTCTTCCCGCGTAAACCACCCCCGGCAACGTAGCGTACAGGCCAAGCAGGATCAGAACGATTCCCGGCAAGAACGCGATTTGAGCGAACACCTTGCTCGCTCGCGGCCCGGCCGCCGACACGGCCAGGTTCTGCGTCTTCACGCCGGGGTGGAAGCTCCCTGACTCCTTGTGCACTCCGGGGAAGGCTCCGTATGGAATCTTCACGAACATCTCGAGGTACCAGAGCCACCTGCCAATCCAGCCTTGTTTCAGTTTTTGCTCAGCGGGACCTGCGAACTCCGGTCTCAGATTGTTGGTTTTGACCGCCGTCAAATAGTGCCCCATCTCGTGGATGGCGATGTTCGAATGCCATGCCACATACCACATCAGGCAAGAGATCACGACCTCAATACTGAGAAACATCTGCCGCATGACATCGAATCTCGATGTCACGAGGAGGGGAATACTTAGCAATGAGGTCAGGAAGGCGGCGTGGAAGGAAACGAGCTTGTGGTTAGCGATGATCCAGCCACGATCCAGGCGCGCGTTGTCGCCCGACTGTGGGATCCATGCTAAAACACGCTCAGGCAGTCTGCGAAACGGTCGAGCGATCCCTGCCAAAAGCTGATTCCGACGACTACCGGAATGTGGATGAGTGGAATGAATGACGGGGTCTTTGAACGGCCCGGAGTAATTCAGCATGGCGGGCTCCAGTAAAATGAGGTTGGCTGAAGTAGTACCTAACGGGCGACAGCGCTGCGATCCGTCCACAGTCTGCAAACTCGCTACTCTGATTCGAGAACCACTTCCGAAATCAACTCGGAATGAATGTGAATTCCCACTCGATTCTCTATCGTCGGTGGCTGTCGGTCTGTGACCCCAATCACACTGGGATGGAGCAGCGGGTTCGGATCGCCGCCGCTGCCGTCACGATCCTTGGGCCAAACTCGTCCAATGCTGGACGAATGACTGTGCGGCGAACGTCAAGAAAGGTACAGCGACGGTTCATGGAGCGGTTCGGAGAGGAGCTTCACTGCGCATCTCGCCCGGTGCAATCCGGACTGCCTCTTCCTTCAAGTACGCATCCACGCTGGCGGCGGTCTTTCGGCCTTCGGCGATTGCCCACACTATTAACGACTGGCCCCGCCGCATGTCGCCTGCGGCGAAAACTCCTGGCAGCGATGACATGTGGTTCTGGTCGGTGGCCACGTTGCCGCGCGGATCGAGTCTTACTCCCAACTGTTCGATCATTCCGTTGCGAACCGGTCCTACAAAGCCCATTGCGATCAGCACGAGATCCGCTTCCATCACAAATTCGGTGCCGGAAATCGGTTCGAACTTGGGGGCGGGACCGACGCGCACGGCGTGCAATTGCTGAACGCGGCCGTCAGGCGTGCTCGTAAATTTGGTGGTTGCGATGCTCCAGTCGCGCACGCCACCTTCTTCGTGAGCGCCTTCGCTGCGCAGTTGCATGGGCCAGAGGGGCCAGGGCGTGAGCGGCGAGCGCTCCTCGGGAGGCTTCGGCATGATTTCGAATTGGTGCGCAGAGAGCGGTTTTTGGCGATGGCAGGTGCCCAGACAATCCGCGCCGGTATCGCCGCCTCCGATAATGACCACGCGCTTGCCAGTCGCCAGAATTTCCGTTTCGGGTTCGATGGCATCGCCTAGACAACGGCGGTTCTGCTGCGGCAGGAACTCCATCGCGTAATGGATTCCTTTCAACTCGCGTCCGGGGACGTTCAGATCGCGCGGGTGCTCCGCTCCGCCTGCTAGGACGATGGCGTCGAACTCGCCGCGCAAGTCTTCGACTGAAACGTTCTTGCCCACCTCCGCGCCGGTCACGAATTTCACACCCTCGGCCGACATCTGTTCCAGGCGGCGATCGATGATTTCTTTCTCGAGTTTGAACTCTGGGATGCCATAGCGCAGAAGGCCGCCGATGCGATCCGCTTTTTCGTAGACCACTACGGAGTGTCCGGCGCGGCACAGTTGCTGCGCCGCCGCCAATCCCGCCGGGCCCGAGCCGACAATCGCCACCTTCTTTCCGGTACGGATTTTCGGCGGCTCGGGATGAATCCAGCCTTCGTGAAACCCGCGTTCGATGATGTTCTTCTCGATTTGCTTGATGGTGACTGGGGGCTGATTGATCCCCAGCACGCACGACGCCTCGCAGGGCGCGGGACAAATCCGCCCGGTGAATTCCGGGAAGTTGTTGGTCGCGTGCAGTTGGCGCACCGCTTCTTTCCAGTGCCCGTGATAGACCAGATCGTTCCAATCGGGAATCAGGTTGTTGACCGGACATCCCGTCTGGCAGAAGGGCACTCCACAATCCATGCAGCGCGCGCCCTGGGTACGCAGTTTGGGCTCGGGAAAATCGAGATAGATCTCGAACCAATCGTTCACCCGCTGCGTCACCGGACGTCGCGGAGCAAGCTCGCGCTCGTATTCCAGAAATCCCGTTTCCTTACCCATGCTGCACCTGCTCGGACGGCGCCATCACGGCGAGTTGGGGGCTCGGGATGTAATGCTGCGGGCGGCGGCTCACTCCCAGAACCCGCTTGTGTTCATGCGGGAAGACTTTGATAAAGCGGGACAGCGCCTCCTGCCAGTTGTCGAGAATCCATGCGGCTCGCGGGCTGGCGGTTAGTTCCAAATGCCGCACGACGAGATCTCGGACCAGCTTGGCTTCGACGATCTTCGTCTCGGTGAACCCGGTCTCGGCGAGTTGTGCATCTGCTTCGAAAAGCGGCTCGAGGTCGACCGATTCCAGGTTGCAACGCTTTTCGGTGAAGTCTCCGCGCTCGTCGAAAACGTAAGCGACACCGCCGCTCATGCCGGCGGCAAAATTTCTGCCGCAGGCCCCGAGCACCAGGACCAAGCCCTTGGTCATGTATTCGCAGCCGTGGTCGCCGACTCCTTCAACTACTGCGATGGCTCCGGAATTGCGAACGGCAAAGCGTTCACCCGCGACGCCGTTGAAAAACGCTTCGCCGCTGGTGGCGCCGTAGAGGGCAACGTTGCCCATCAGAATATTTCTTTCGGGCTCGAACCTGGACCGTCGCGGCGGATAGACAATTAATCGTCCGCCGGAGAGGCCCTTGCCCACGTAGTCGTTGGCCTCACCTTCGAGCGTGAGCGTGACTCCCTTGGCCAAAAACGCGCCGAGGCTCTGCCCCGCTGATCCGTCGAGATGAATGCGGATCGTATCGTCGGGCAGGCCCGCGGATCCGTGGCGGCGGGCGATTGCTCCGCTCAGCATGGTTCCCACGGAGCGATGAACATTGCGCACCGGCAGTTTGATCTCGACCGGTGTAAGAGTCTCGATCGCCGCCTGTGAGTTGGCGAGAAGTTGGTGGTCGAGCGCCTCCTCCAACCCATGATCCTGCGCCTGAATACAGCGGCGTGCCACGCGCGACGGCACTTCCGGGTTATAGAGAATGGCCGACAGATCCAGGCCTCGCCCCTTCCAGTGATTCACGGCGGGCTGCACGTCGAGCATATCGACGCGCCCAATCATTTCGTCCATGTGGCGGAAGCCCAGTTCGGCCATGTATTTTCGCACTTGTTCCGCGAGGAAGAAAAAGAAGTTGATGACGTGCTCCGGCTGTCCCTTGAATTGCTTGCGCAGCACGGGATCCTGGGTGGCGATGCCGACCGAGCAGGTGTTGAGATGGCACTTGCGCATCATGACGCAGCCCATCGCAATCAACGGCGTAGTGGCAAAACCAAATTCTTCGGCGCCAAGCAGCGCCGCGACCACGACATCCCGGCCGGTCTGCAGTTTGCCATCGGTCTGCACGCGGATTCGGCTGCGCAGATCGTTCAGCAAAAGAACCTGCTGCGTCTCGGCTAATCCTAGCTCCCAGGGAATGCCGGCGTGCTTGATCGAGCTAAGTGGTGACGCTCCCGTGCCTCCGCTGTCGCCGCTGATCAGGACAACATCCGCGTGCGCCTTGGCAACTCCGGCCGCCACTGTGCCCACTCCGACTTCCGCCACTAATTTCACCGCGATGCGGGCTTGCGGATTCACATTCTTCAAGTCGTAGATCAGTTGCGCGAGATCTTCGATGGAATAGATGTCATGGTGCGGCGGGGGCGAGATCAAGCCCACGCCGGGGATGGAATGCCTCAGGCGCGCGATGACCTCATCGACTTTGTGACCGGGAAGTTGGCCGCCTTCGCCGGGCTTTGCGCCCTGCGCCATCTTGATTTGTAACTCGTCCGCATTGACGAGATAGTTTGCGGTGACTCCAAAGCGCGCCGAGGCGACCTGCTTGACGGCGCTGCGCCGCAGGTCTCCACTGGCATCCGGCTTGAAGCGCTCTTCATCTTCGCCGCCCTCGCCGGTATTGGACTTGCCGCCGATGCGGTTCATGGCGATAGCTAGCGTTTCGTGCGCTTCTTTGCTGATGGAACCGAATGACATCGCTCCGGTGGTGAAGCGCTTCACAATTTCTTTGGCGGGCTCCACTTCTTCGAGGGGAACTGGATGGGCGCTCTCCTTGAACTTCATCAAGCTGCGCAGCGTCGCCATATTGCTGCTCTGGTTGTCGATGAGGTCGGTGTATTCCTGAAAAGTCTCGAAGCTTTCCTGCTGTACCGCCTGCTGCAACTTGCTGATGGTCAGGGGATTCAGCAGGTGATACTCGCCGTTAACGCGCTGATGATAAGTGCCTCCCACGGCGAGTTCGGTCTCGGACTCGGTTAGTGGGCGGAATGCGTGTTCGTGCTTCAGTTGCGCTTCGCGGGCGAGCACTTCTAGGCCGACGCCTTCCAGTCGCGATGCCGTGCCTGAGAAATACGAGTCGACCAATTGCTTGTTCAGGCCAATGGCTTCGAAGACCTGCGCTCCCTGGTAGCTCTGCAAGGTCGAGATGCCCATTTTCGCGAAGGTCTTCAGCAAACCTTTGTTCACCGACTTGATGAAGTGCTTCACCGCGAGTTCGGGAGTCACGCCATCGGCCAAGTCTCCGCGCCGGGCAAGGCTTTCGACGCTCTCCAATGCGAGATAGGGATTGATCGCGCTTGCACCATAGCCACTGAGCAAGGCGAAGTGCATGACCTCGCGGGGCTCGCCCGATTCCGTAATCAGAGCGACCTGGGTGCGCGTCTCCTCTTGGACCAGCAGGTTATGCACGGCAGCCAGTGCCAGCAGGCTGGGAATGGGAGCGAAATCCTTGTTCACACCGCGATCGGAAAGAATCAGCAACGTGTATCCTGCTTTTCCGGCGAGCGACGCGCGCTGGCACAACTCGTCGAGCGCGCGCTTCAGTCCAGCTTCCCCTTCACTGGCGCGGAACAGCGCGGGCAGCGTGATGGCCAGCAGATCCCCGGTTGAGACGCGGCGCAGCTTTTCCAGTTCGACGTTAGTCAGCAACGGGTGGGCCAGCTTCAGCATGTGACAGTTCTCGGGATTTTCCGAGAGAATGTTGCGCTCGCTCCCGATATAGCTGATGAGCGACATCACAATTTCTTCGCGAATCGGGTCAATGGGAGGATTCGTGACCTGCGCGAAGAGCTGCTTGAAATAGTTAAAGAGCGACTGCGGGCGATCCGAGAGACATGCGAGCGGGGTGTCGGTCCCCATCGAACCAACAGGCTCCTGGCCTTTAGAAGCCATCGGGCCGAGGATCATGCGCAGATCCTCATCGCTGTAGCCGAAGGCACGCTGGCGGCGGAGAAGCGTTTCCGCGTCCGGATGGTGCATGCGCGTGGGCGCGGGCAGTTGATCGATGGTGATCTGGTTGTCTTTCAGCCACTGCGCATACGGCTGTCGCGAAGCCAGCCGGTGCTTGATTTCCTTGTCGGGAACGATGCGGCCTTCGACCGTGTCCACCAGGAACATCTTTCCTGGCTGCAGGCGGCCTTTCATCTTTACTTGTTCTGGGTCGATGTCGAGCACTCCGGCTTCGGAGGCCATGATGACGTGGTCATCGTTCGTAACTACGTATCGTCCAGGCCGCAAGCCGTTGCGGTCGAGGATCGCGCCGATGACTCTGCCGTCGGTGAACGCGATGGCTGCCGGCCCATCCCACGGCTCCATCAAGCACGCGTGATACTCGTAGAAGGCGCGCTTCTCCGGCTTCATGTGCGGATTCCACGCCCACGCTTCCGGGACCAGCATGGCCATCGCGTGCGGCAGGCTGCGTCCCGACTGCAACAGGAGTTCGACGGCATTGTCGAAGTTCGCGGAATCGCTGCCGTGCGGCGCAATGATCGGGAAAAGCTTCTTTATGTCGTCGCCAAACAATGGGGACGCGAGCAGCGACTGGCGCGCGTGCATCCAGTTGACGTTGCCCTTGAGCGTGTTGATCTCGCCGTTGTGCGCGATGTAGCGATAGGGATGCGCGCGCTGCCAACTGGGAAACGTGTTGGTGGAAAAACGCTGGTGTACCAGGCACAGGGCGCTGGTCACATCAGGATCGGAAAGCTCCTTGTAAAAATTCGTAATCTGCGGAGCCAGCAGCAGGCCCTTGTACACGATGGTGCGGCAAGAGAGCGATGGGATGTGGAAGGTCTCGGCATCCTCGATGTCGGACGTGGCCATCTCACTCTCGGCGCGCTTGCGCACGATATAAAGCTTCCGTTCAAAGGCGTCCTCGTCGGTAAAGGCGCCACAGCCTACAAAAATCTGCTGGATGTAGGGTTGCGAACCTCGCGCTACGCGGCCAATGGCGGATGCGAAGCAAGGGGTGTCGCGCCAGCCCAATACCGTCAAACCCTCCTCGCGCACAATCCGTTCCAGAATGCCTTCACATTGCAGCCGCGGGTGTTTCTCCACCGGCAAAAATGTCATGCCCACGCCGTAAGCGCCGGGCTGAGGCAGCTCGAACCCCAACTGGCGGCACTCGCGCACAAAGAACTGATGCGGGATCTGGAGGAGAATGCCGGCGCCGTCGCCAGTCTCGGGATCGCAGCCGCAGGCTCCGCGGTGCGTCAGGTTGAGCAGCACCTGGATTCCCTTGCTGATGATTTCGTGACTCTTGTGGCCACGGACGTTGGCCACGAATCCAATCCCGCAGGCATCGTGCTCTTGGGAGGGATGGTACAGGCCCTGGGCGGGAGGAGGGCCAATCGTATTTTTTCGACGCGTCGTCATTCCATCATTTGCCTCATGGCATGGTTCTCGGTAGCGCGGCATCGTGGCCGCTTCCGGATCAGTTGTTCTTGAGTTGAGACTCAGCCCGCACAGGCTACGGGGTGTCGCACACTTTTGGCTCAGGAACACACTTCTGTATGTACTTAGTTACCGATAGATGGGCCGGAAAGTACAATTCAGAATTTCGATACGAGAGATGCAAATTTTCATTTGGGACGTGTACAGACGGGGCTTGCCCGGTCTCAGACGCGGCAAGCCGCGTCTCTACGGAACTATTAGGTGCGCAAAAGAAAAAGGGCCCTGCTCTCGTCGAGAACAGGGGCCACGGAGTTCAGGGTGAAAACTAATCGTCGTTGTCGGCTGGACCAGCGGTATCCACCAGTTTTTCAGCTTCATCGTACAGTGCATTCTGCTGTTTCTGGTAAGCGGCGCTTTCGAGCGTGTTGCTCTTCGCGGCCTGATCGTGCAGTTGGTCTGCCTCGATCGAGAGTCGCACGAGCACGCCCAGTCGCTGGCTGTCCTTGTCGGGAGCCGAGGTGTCCAGCTTGCTGACCAGCGACCAGATCCTCTTGCCTTCCTTCGAAGGTGTGATGGTCGGGTCGAGGTTGAAGTTGAGCTGGTCAGCGGTGATGCCGTTGTAGGTGGACTGGAACATATCGCGCAAATCGGTGGCAAACAAGTCACCGTAGTTCATCGCCGGCAAGCCCATCAGCAGGTCTTCGGTCTTCACGATCGAAGCTGTGGAGTAGTGACGAGTGGCAATGAAACCGGGCTTGGCAAACGGGCTGATTACGATCATCGGCGTACGGTGCGGATGAATGTGATCGAGTGAAGACTGTGCGTCGTCATAGGTCATGAAGATGGCAGCGCCAGTGTTCTTTTGCGCGTTGTAGTAGATCGGGCTCTTCATGATGTGCTGCACCACCATGCCGAGACCCACGTCGCCGTCGCCGACTTCCTGCAGCGGGCCGTTGGTCACAACCGACCCGGCATTGGGCGCCTGCACGCCGCCGGTGTGGTCGTTGGGCTGGTAGATGTAGAGGAACTGAGGCAGCGTCCCCGCATTCACCATGCTGTCGAAGTCCTTGATGAATTCGAGCGCCCGCCGTTGGTCGGAGATGTTGAAGTTGTAGCCCGGATAGTTCAGATCCAGGCGCGGAGTGCCGTTCTTGTTGGTCGTTCCCAGAACGCCAAGGATCGGCAGCTTCATGAAGTAAGACTGCCCAAGACCCTGGGTCTGAGTGCTGACATCGCCAGCATTGACCACGGGGTAGTTGGACACCGTGAAGTTGTCAGCCAGCAGCGTGGGGAAGCCCAGGTTGCCGCTAAGCGGGTCGTTGATCGTGGTAGGCACGCTCGTGCCGGTGTCGGTGCCTTCAATGCGCATGAGCTCGCCGTAATCTTTAAACGATTTGTTCCAGCGGGCCAGGTTGTTGAAGATGTACCCGTTTTCCGGATAATCTTCGGGCTCGAAGTTCTTGTTGACCAGCAGGCCGCGACCGGTCTTCACGAGCAGCGTTTTTTCCGTGTAATCGCTGGCCGTGCCGGACGCTAAGAACTGATGGCCAGCGTCGCTTTCCTCGGATTCGGAGTAGTAGTTGACCCCGGTCGCGAAGGCTTGCGCCAGCACCTGCGTGTTGAAGGAAACTCCCGTGAATTGTCCGTTGCTGTAGGGGGTTCCATCGACATTGTTGAAGGTCGTACCCGCGAAGTTTCCGAAGTACGAGCCCAAGTCCCCGAGCATGGAGTCGAATGTCTTGTTCTCGTGCTCGATGAAGATCACGGTCTTGATGCGGGTGGAGCCTGCCGTCCCGCCCATCGGAACGATCGAGGTGTCTACCGAATTCTGCACGGTGAAGTTGTTCGCCTGCACGGTGGTGTTGTCCCACGGCGTTGTAGCCAGGCTGACCTGCTGCAAGCTGCCGAAGATGAAATTACTGTCCACCCTGGAATCCGAACCCAATCCGCTGGGCGGAGGAATCTGGCCGCTGCCGCCAGTGGTGTCAACGTTGGGGTTGATGTCTTCGCCGACGCCTTTGGCGTTGGCAATGTAGAGCGTGCTTCCATCCGGGCTGACGGCCAGACCCGTGGGATACCAACCGGTGGGAATGCGGCCGAGCAGATTCGGGTTGAGCGGGTCGGTCACATCGAGCACGGCCACCGAGTTGATGCCGGCTTCCGCGACGAAGAGCTTGGTGTTGTCGGGCGAGACTGCCATGGCGTTGGGATAAGTGCCCTTGGCCAAAGTGATTTGCCGGTTTTTGTTGTTGAGATAAGGCACGAAGGTTGCACCCAAGTCGTAGTCCCCGCCGGCAGCCGCACCGGTCTTCATTTTGTAGCGTGCCAAGTGATCGTCGTTGGTCTTGGCGATGAAAAGAACGTCGGTTCCGTCCGCGCCCTTCACTACCGCCATCGCCGAAGGATGAACATCTCCGATAGCATTGTTGCCGGTGAGTGTCAGGTTATTCATCCCCAGATGCTTGCCGTACTTCGGTGTGGCCAGCCCTGCGAATCCGCCCTGGGCGGCATAAATGTGAACCGAAGAGCTCAGAGGAAACTTACCCGTCTTGTTGTTGACGGGAGGATAGAAACCATCGGGCACATTGGCACCGGTAGTCCCTAGAGCCGTGAGGAAACCGGAGTCGGGGTCGTAGGTTGGATTGGCGAACTTGTACTCGTCAATGCCCCAGTTTGAAACCGCGATGCGGTCTCCCGCCGCGTTGACCGCGATCCCGTAGGGGAAGGCGCCGGCAGGAAGTTGCTTCAGAATTCCTTTCGTATTTGTGTCAATGATCGCGACGCTCTGATCGCCATTGCAGGCCACATAGAGATACTTGCCGTCAGGAGAGAGCTGGATTCCCGCTGGGAAGGTGATTTCTGCGCCCGATTTGCTGAAGCCCGAAGGCGTTGAGGTTGACGAGGTCAGCGGCGCGCCGGCGATGTAGTTCGAGACGTATCCCGCGTTTTCAGGCAGTGTGGGAGGAATGACGATGTTGGCGGGAGTACCCGACGTGAGCACGCCCGCGGACGAAAGCGAGAACAACTTCACGTCATTGTCTGGCCCGCCTGCCGCCCACACCGTGTAGGGCCCACCCTGTGGACCGCTGATCTGCAGTCCAATGAAGAATCTCTGCGATGTATGCAACTGCGACACCACGCTAAAGGTCGATGTGTTCACAACGGTGAGCGAATAGCCGCCAACGTTGGTGGGACTCTGGTAGGAAACGAATCCGCCTTCGCGTTCGTCGTCGTTCGATGTAACCGCGTACTGACCGTCGGGTGTCACGGCGACGCCGAGCGGGTTCATTCCGATCTGGATGCTGAGCCCTGCGGGCGTAACCTTCTTGCCGTTGGGCAGCACGCCGGCATAGTAGCTGCCGAGCTTGTTCGGACCCGCGAGAATCTCCGCGTTGGAGTAGAACGGGTTGCTCTCCAACTGGTTGTACACCGGAGTGGTAACGGTGCCCCAGTTCGACATATTGATGGATTGTCCAAACGCCATTCCTGCGCAGACCAAAGTGGCGATCAACGGACGGAAAATTTTAGAAATCCGATTCCAGCGCATGATCTGCGAGGAATTCTTAAGCACTCCGAAAATCATTTTCACCCTCCCCGTGTGGCTCTTTTTTATATCGAAAGAAGCCAGCACTGTAGAGGTACTGCCCGCATGTTGCGCACTCATAACAGGAATATGAACTGCAGATTAAAAGTTCCGGCTCTGGCGCCAGACGGGGCGGCCCTTCCTGACTTTCAGCGCGCGTAAGTTGATCAGCCGTGAGATGAGAGCGCTGAAAGCAACACACCGGCCCTGGTTTACTACAGCCGAAGTGACACTTATCACGGGTCGAGGTGAGGCACGACACCGCATTGCTCCACCCATAGGGCAGAAAATATTAGGGGACGAGATTTGCAGCGTCTGCGGTTCAAGGGAATCGGGATGGCTTGAGATTTGTGCCCTGCTCAGCCCCCGCGATTGCCCCAAGGGCACCGGCATAAGGAGAATTCACCATGGCATCAAACTCTCTCACTATTACTGATAATCGTACCGCCACAAACTACAACCTTCCGATTGAGAACGGAACGATCCGGGCCATGGACCTGCGGAAAATCAAGACCGGCCCTGACGATTTTGGACTCATGACCTACGATCCGGCATTCATGAATACTGCGTCCTGCCACAGCAAGATCACTTTCATCGACGGCGACCGGGGCATCCTTCGCTACCGCGGCTATCCCATCGAAGTGCTGGCGGAACACTGCACTTTTCTCGAAGTTGCCTACCTGCTGCTGTTCGGCGACCTGCCTACTTCCGACGAGCTGAAAACCTGGGTCGACGAGATCACCCATCACACGATGTTGCACGAAACCACCAAGAAGTTCATGGAGGGCTTTCGCCACGATGCCCATCCGATGGCCATGCTAGTGAGCACGGTGGCAGCCTTGTCCACGGTCTATCCCGAGTCTAAGAAAATTCAGGATCCCGCCAACCGGCTGCTGCAAATCAAACGCCTGATTGGCAAGATGCCGTCGATCGCGGCCATGTCGTACCGGCACAGTCTCGGCTTCCCCTACACTTACCCGGACAACGATCTCAGCTATCCCGAAAATTTCATGAACATGTTGTGGAGGATGGTGGAGCCGAAGTACGTGGCCAATCCGGTCATCGCCCGCGCCCTGGATATTCTTTTCATCCTGCATGCCGACCACGAGCAGAACTGCAGCGCCAACGCCATGCGGGCCGTGGGCAGCGCGCAAACCGATCCTTACCTTTCCACCGCCGCCGCCGCGGCTGCCTTGGCCGGACCGCTGCACGGTGGCGCCAATGAAGCCGTTCTGGTGATGCTCGACGAAATCGGTACCAAGGCGAATATCCCCGCCTACATCAAGAAGGTGAAAGAAGGACACGGCAAGCTGATGGGCTTTGGCCACCGCGTCTATAAGAATTACGATCCGCGCGCCAAGATTATCAAGTGGACGGCGGAGAAAGTATTCGCAGTCACCGGCGGAAACCCCAAGCTCGACATCGCGCTGGAGTTAGAGCGAATTGCGCTGGAGGATGAATATTTCGTCACGCGCAAACTGTATCCCAACGTGGATTTTTACTCGGGAATCATCTATCAGGCCATGGGCTTCAAGCCGGAAATGTTTACCGTGCTGTTTGCCATCCCGCGCACCGCAGGCTGGCTGGCCCAATGGCAGGAGATGCTCACCGATCCGGAGCAGAAGATTGCGCGTCCGCGGCAGGTTTACACGGGACACGAAGTACGCGAGTTCGTGCCCGCTGAAAAACGCGCGCCGCTTCTCGCCATGGCTCGTTAGAGCGTCGAAACTTTCGAAGCGCCCCACTTCTCATGCCTTTCGAGAAGTGGGGCTTTTCGCAGCGATTGCTTGCTGCCATAACCCCGCCGTGACTTAAGTTTCCGCTACCTCGCCGCTCGGCTGCATTTCACGTTGCACCCAGCCACTGTCTCCCGCAAACTTGAAGTCACAGCCATCCATGCCCATTGCTGCCACCAAGCCGGCGATCGTACTCCGGGAAGCAGGAATGTTCCGCTCTCCCGGCCGGCGCAAACTGGTGTTGGGTCTCTTGCTGGTGGTGGCCACGCTGGCGCTCTACAATCCGGTATCGCGCAACGGGTTTGTGAACTTCGATGATGACCGCTATGTCACCGACAACCCGCAGGTGCAGGCGGGGCTCCGCTGGAGCACGATTTCATGGGCGTTCACTTCGCTCGATCAGGCGAACTGGCATCCGCTAACCTGGCTTTCCCACGCGCTTGATTGCCAGCTTTTTGGACTCAATCCGGTGGGCCATCACTACACGAATGTTTTGTTCCACGCCACGAATGCGTTGCTGCTGTTTCTGATTCTGCAGTGGTTTAGCGGATACACCACCCGCAGCTTGATGGTTGCCGCGCTCTTTGCCCTGCATCCTCTTAATGTGGAGTCGGTCGCGTGGGTGGTGGAACGCAAGAACGTGCTCAGCATGTTTTTCTTTCTGCTCGCGGTCGCTGCTTATGGATGGTATGTCCGTAAACCCGGCATCGCGCGATATCTGGCGGTTGCGGCCCTGTTCGTAATGGGCCTGATGTCCAAGCCGATGGTTATCACGCTGCCGCTGGTGCTTTTGCTGCTGGATTACTGGCCCCTTGGAAGAATGGGATTCCCCTCCAAAGCCGGACCTCAAGTTGAGGGGGAAGCACGTTTCGGCGTGAGCATCCAGCCTGTGTGGAAGTTGTGCGTGGAAAAGCTCCCGCTTCTGGCGCTCTCGGCGGGCAGCGCGATCATGACCATGATGGCGCAGGGAGCGGGCGGAGCCGTGCTCAGCAGTGCCGCCCACGACCCGTGGTTGCTTATGGAAAAGGTTGTCGTCAGCTATGTGCTCTATGTAAGGAATGCAGTGTGGCCCTTCCGTCTGGCGGTCCTCTATCCATATCCGCATGCGGTGCCAACATGGAAGGTCGCTGCCTCGGCACTCGTCCTGCTCTCCCTAACTCTTGCCGTCCTGAAATACCGCAGGCATCGCTATCTCGTGGCCGGCTGGTTGTGGTTTCTGGGAACGATGGTTCCAATGATTGGACTCATCCAGGTTGGCAATCAAGCCATGGCCGATCGCTACGCCTACCTGCCCATGATTGGGCTTTTCGTGATGGGCGTCTGGGCCGCCGCCGAATGGGCCCGCTTCCGCCAACTTTCCGGGAAGCTTCTGGTTGCCGTGGGACTGACCGCTCTGCTCGCCTTGGCCGACGTTGCCCATATTCAACTGAGTTACTGGTACGACGATTTCACACTCTGGTCGCGCGCGCTCGCCGTTACCCAGAACAACTTTGTCGCGGAAAATAACTTCGGCAACGCTTTGATCCGGCAGGGCCGACCTGACGATGCGATCATCCACTTCCGCGCCGCTGCCGCCCTCGAACCCGGAGACTCCGCCAGCCAACTCAATCTCGGAATCTACGCCCAGGAGCACGGCGATTTGCAGCAGGCTGCGGCGCGCTACGCTAATGCCCTGCGACTCACAACCGATACGCAAATGCGGGCTTCGGCCTATGCCAATCTCGGTACGGTGCACTTCGCGCTTCGCGATTATGCGCAGGCGCAACAGAACTTCGATTCCGCGATGAAGCTAAAACACGAGTTCCCGGTCGCGCTCCTCGACTTGGGCCTGATGGCCCAGAAAACCGCGCAGGGAAAAGACGATTGGAACCGTGCCGCCGACTACTACACACGTTTTGTCGCCGTCGATCCCAGCGACGTCGGATTCCTTCTTCTCGCCAACGCTCTCCATCAGGCAGGCCGCGACGCCGAGGTCAACCGGGCCTACCAGCAGGCCCAAAGCCTCTCAACCGACATTAATCAAGCCCGGCAGAAAGCAGCCCAATTGGCGCGTCAATAGCCCGCACGACAGCCCGTACCCATCCGGACCTGATCTTCCGTGACCTCGGAAGGTTCCCCGCCAATTGCTAAGCTCCGAGTGAGTCTATAGGAGGGTCCTTTGCCCGCGACCGGTCACAAAACCGCTCATCAATCCACGATTAAGATTCTTTACGGCGAGTCCGACGAACAGACCCTCTCCGCCCAAGCCGCCGAAATGACCAAGGCCGGCCACCATGTGACCACCGCCCTTAACCGCCAAGGCGTCCAGGAAGAGCTGCGCCGCGATGCATTTGACCTCGTTATCCTCGGCTCTACCTTGTCCAAAGACGATCGCCATCACCTTCCCTACATGGTGAAGAAGACTCATGAAGGAACGAAGGTTCTCGTGATGCATGCGGGCACGCACCATCATGAAGTTGACGCCGCCGTGGATCCTAGCATGAGCATGCATCGGATCCTGGAAAAGATTGCTGCCCTGCTGCAGCCCGCGACCGTCCGCTAACCCAACACTTCCGCCGCAAAAAGAAAATAAGGTCTGGCCGGGTGGAGAGAAGTCGCACCCAGCCAAACCTCCCAGGCGATTCAGGCGTGTATTCCGGGTTGTGCAACCTTTGAAACGTTCGCTCCGGAATCATCATCATTTTCAACATCCCCGGCCGGGCAGTTGTCACAACCGTGTCAACTTGTCGTCAAGTTTCTTGCGTAGAAACGCGGCTTGCCGCGTCTCCTTGGCACGCTGAGACGAGGCAAGCTTCGTCTCTACGGCAGATGAGTGTAAGCAAGGAAAGTGCAAGAAACTAAAATGGGCCGCCAGCCAAGAAGCGGTGACTCTTCCTTGGCTATCGGCCCATTCGATCCGGACTGGGATCGGAGGTGATACCTACATCGTAGACCCTCCGCCCCGATTGTCAAGGAGCAACTTCCAACCCGACATTTTGTTTTCAATCCGGGAAAATTCACCCTCAAAACGCGCTGCAATCATTGACACTTGCCTCGCCGCGGTGGTATTTTTATTGGTTCCGTAAGCGGCTCTTCTTCCAGCCGAATCAGCCAGCTAAACCAGCAAGGACTCGATCAGTTCGATCATCAGAAAATGGACCAGACACTCCGACAACTAGGCGAATTACTGCTCGGAAGCGTACCCACGGTCATTCTTCTGGCGACCCTCTACGTCCTCTACACATTCGTCGTTCATCGGCCGTTGACCGCCGTGCTGGCCGAGCGCCGCAGCCGCACTCAGGGCGCCATGGAAAAGGCCCGCGCCGATATCGCCGCTGCCGAAGCTCGCACCGCCGACTACGAGCAGCGCCTGCGCGAAGCGCGCCAGAAAATCTTCAAGAATCAGGAAGCCCGCCGCCAGGAGGCCACTCAGGCCCGCAGCCAGGCTGTGAATCAAGCCCGTATCCGCGCCCAGGAACAAGTCAAGCTGGCGCGAGCCGGCATGGAAGAAGATAAGCAGCAAGCCATGTCAAAGCTGCAATCGGAAGCGGCCCGACTCGCCACCGAAATCGTACGCACAGTGTTGCGCCCGGTGGCGTCGCCCAGCCAGGTCGGTGGCCAATGAAAACGCTTTGTTTTGGCTTGGTATCAGGGCATCGCTTCAGCGATGCTATAAACCGCTCACAATCAACCGCCCTTTTAGGGGCTGGGGAGCAAACGATCCTGTTCTTTCGCACGTTGCTGACGGTCGCCGTGTTGGCATTGGTGTCGCTGCTCACCGCGCAATGCGCTTCGGCGCAGGAACAGCCCGCAGCGCAGCCTCCTGCCCAAGCTTCCCAACCAACGGCCACCGAGCCCGCATCCGCGGAACCCGCGAAGAAAGAAGAAAAGCAGGCCGTCCCTGAGCCAACGAGTATCGGCGGGCAACTAGCCGAGGAGACCCGGGAAGCTACCGGAGAGGAAGAAGAAGAGAACGCCAACCTCAAGCACGCTGGGCCCATCCAGTGGCTCGGGCGCAAACTGGGCCTGAATGTGCATCAGGCGCACATGCTGGCGCTCATCCTGAACTTCGCCATCATTGTCGCGGTTGTGCTATGGGCCGCGTTCAAGTTTGTTCCCGGCATGTTGCGCAACCGCAATGCCTCCATCCAGCAGGCTTTGGAAGAAGCGCGCGCGGCCGGCCAGGACGCCAATCGCCGGTTAGCGGAGATCGAAAATCGGCTCCGTCACCTGGACGTCGAAATCGGGCAAATGCAGGCCAACGCTGAAAAGGAAGGCACGGCGGAGGAAGTCCGCATCCAGGCAGCCGCCGAAGAAGACATTCGAAAAGTGGTGCTGGCCGCCGAGCAGGAAATCGCCACCGCTGCCAAACAAGCCCGTCGCGAATTGAGCACGCACACGGCCGGCCTCGCCATCGCTCTCGCTCGCCAGCGGATCCATGTCGACTCCAACACCGACGAGGTGCTGGTCCACACCTTCGCTTCGAAGCTCGCCTCGCCCCCTTCACACAAAAAAGATGATGACGGCGGAAAGGACGGCCGCTAGCGATGGCATCCGTAGTCGGAACCTACGCCCGCGCCTTCGCCGATGTCGTCATGACCGGCGCTAGTCACCTTGATCCCGCGCGAGCACTACAGGAATTGCACGGCATCGAGTCGCTGCTGAAGGAAAGCGATCAGCTGCGCCGCGTCCTTGAAAATCCGTCGATTCCCGGAGACCGCAAACGAGCCGTGCTCGATGCCATCACCGGGCGCCTGGGTACGACCAGACAGGTGCGGAATTTTATTGCCGTACTCACCGATCACAGAAGGCTCCCGCTGTTCAGCGAAATCCTGAAGCACCTCGAACAGGAATTGAACGACCGCCAGGGCTTTGCCGAAGCGCAAGTGAGTACCGCGCGCCAGCTCAGCGATGCCGAGAAGAAAATGCTGGAAGCCGAGATCACAAAGATGACCGGCAAAAAAGTGAGAGCAAGATACGAACAGGACGCGTCGTTGTTAGGCGGAGCGGTAGTCCAGGTAGGCAGTACGATCTACGACGGTTCGGTTAAAGGCCAGTTGGAGAAGATTCGCGAGCAGTTGGTGGAGAGCTAGCTCCGAGCCGCGAGCTACAAGCTTCGAGCAAGCCAGTTCGCTCGCAACTCGTAGCCCGTAGCTCGCAGCCTGTAGAACTGAGAGCTGAAGACTGATAGCTGAAAGCTGACTTTATGGCACAAATCAAAGCAGACGAAATCACGCAATTAATCCGCGAGCAGATCGAGAACTACGAGTCGAAAATCGCGGTCGACGAAGTTGGCACCGTCATCACCCTCGGTGACGGCATCGCCCGCGTTTACGGCCTCGACAAGGTCATGGCTGGAGAGCTCCTCAGCTTCCCGCACAACGTGGCCGGAATCGCCATGAACCTGGAAGAAGATCAGGTCGGCGTGGTGCTGCTCGGGGAATACACCGAAATTAAAGAAGGTGACGAGGTCAAGCGCACCGGCCGCATCGTGAGCGTGCCCGTAGGCGACGCCCTCATCGGTCGCGTCGTGAATTCGCTCGGCGTGCCCATTGACGACAAGGGTCCGATCGCAACCGACAAATTCATCCCCCTTGAACGCCTAGCCCCAGGCGTGATCGACCGCCAGCCCGTGCGTGAGCCGATGGCCACTGGACTGAAGGCGATCGACTCCATGATCCCTATCGGTCGCGGACAGCGCGAGTTGATCATCGGCGACCGCCAGACCGGGAAAACTGCCGTCGCCCTCGATACCATCATCAACAACAAGGGCAACAACCTCGTCTGCATCTACAACGCGATTGGACAGAAGCGTAGCTCTATTGCGCAGGTAGTGAAGATTCTCGAAGACGCCGGGGCCATGGAGTACACCATCGTGGTCGCCGCTTCGGCCTCTGAACCCGCTCCCATGCAGTACATTTCGCCCTACGCGGCCTGTGCTATGGGGGAGTTCTTCCGAGATAACGGACGCCACGCGCTTTGCATCTACGACGATCTTTCCAAGCACGCCGCTTCGTATCGCGAGATTTCTCTGCTGCTCCGCCGTCCTCCCGGCCGCGAAGCCTATCCCGGAGATGTTTTCTATCTTCACTCGCGTCTGCTGGAGCGCGCGGCCAAGGTGAGCGACAGGCTGGGCGGCGGATCGCTCACCGCGTTGCCCATCATTGAGACGCAGGCGGGTGACGTTTCGGCTTATATTCCGACCAACGTGATTTCGATTACCGACGGCCAGATTTATCTCGAAACCGACCTGTTCAACCAGGGCGTGCGTCCCGCGGTGAACGTCGGACTCTCCGTAAGCCGCGTCGGCGGCAGCGCGCAGATCAAGGCCATGCGCCAGGTGGCCGGGACTCTGAAGCTGGAGTTAGCCCAGTACCGCGAACTGGCCGCCTTCGCCCAGTTCGGCAGCGACCTGGACAAAGCAACTCAGCAACAGCTCAATCGCGGTCAGCGGCTGGTCGAGCTTCTGAAGCAGGCGCAGTTTTCGCCGCTCCCCTTCTCAAAACAGATTCTGAGCATTTTCGCCGGCACCAGCGGAGTGCTCGACGACCTCGCGGTAAGCGATGTCCGTGAGTTTGAAAAAGAGCTGTACAAGTATGTGGACACCACGAACCCGGGCCTGCTCAACACGATCATGGAAAAGAAGGTGTTGGACGACAATCTGAAAGCAGAGATGTCCAGAGTGATTAAGGAAGCGAAACAGCAGTTCGTGGATTCAAGACAGGCAGTAACGAAATAACGAAATAAGGTCTCAGGTCCAAGGTCTCAGGTCTCAGGTCTCAGGAAGAACTCTCACGTTCGAGATTAACTGAGCTCCGGAGCCTGAGACCTGATACCTAAGACCTGACACCTGATTTATGGCAAACGTTCTCGACATCCGGCGCCGTATCCGCAGCGTGGTCAACACGCGGCAGATCACCAAGGCCATGAAGACCGTCTCGGCGGCGAAATTGCGCCGCGCGCAGGAGGGGGCGCTGGCCGCGCGTCCTTATTCGCAGATGCTCACGAACGTTCTGAAATCCCTGGTGTCGCGCGCCGATATCTATGACCCGGTCACCGGACTGCCGCGGCATCCCTTGCTCGCCGAGCGCCCGGAAAACACCATCCTGCTGATCGTTGTTACCGGAGATAAAGGTCTAGCCGGAGCGTTCAATACCAATATCCTGAAGATGGTTTCGAAATTCATTCAGTCGAAGCCTGAGCAGAATATTGATGTCGAATGCATCGGACGCAAGGGCCGCGACTTCATGCGCCGACGCTACCCGGTTGCTCTAACGGGCAATGGAGAGACGGGCGCCTCGCCCGTCCACCATGATACGGAAGTGCCCGCCTCACGCGCTGGCCGCGTGCAGATCGTCGGCGAATATGTCGGAGTTCTGGGCAAGGTCGATCATAATTTCGCAAACACTCTTAGCGAGAGCGTGATCGCCCGCTACTGCCGCGGCGAGATTGACGGCGTCTACATTCTGTTCAACGAATTCAAGTCGGTCATTGCGCAACGCCTCGTTGCCGAGCGCTTGCTGCCCATCAAGGAGATCGGTGAAGTCGACATCCAGATGGCAGAAGAGGCTTCGTTGGAGGAACGGAAGAAGCGGATCGAAGCAGCGAAGACGGCAGGCGTCGCTTTGCGTCCAACGGATACGAGTGCCCTAGACGAAGCCGCTGCCAGGTTCGGGACGTGGCCGGTGGATTACATCTACGAGCAGCCCCCCCAGCAGCTTTTTCAGGGAATTCTGCCGAAGTACCTCGGCATCCAGATTTTCCATGCGCTGCTGGAGTCGGTAGCCGCCGAGCACGCCGCCCGTATGACCGCGATGGACGCGGCAACCAGTAACGCCAGCGACATGATCGAATCGCTGACGCTGATCATGAACCGGGCGCGCCAGGCCAAGATCACGAAAGAGATTATCGAAATCGTAAGCGGAGCAGCAGCACAGTAGAGGCGGGGGCTTGCCCCGTCTCGAGACGCGGCACGCCGCGTCTCTACAGGAAAGTAGCTGGTAGCAAACAAGTCGAGACCTTAATTTATGTCAGAAAATATCGGAAACGTAATCCAGATCGCCGGCCCCGCCGTCGACGTGCAATTCACCGAAGGCGCGATGCCTCCCATCTATCAGGCACTCCGCGTCGTCAGCGACGGCTTCACTGTGCCTTCCCCCATCAACGTCATTCTCGAAGTGCAGCAGCATCTCGGCGAAGGCCGGGTGCGCTGCGTCGCCATGGAAGCGACTGACGGCATGGTGCGCGGCATGAAAGCCATCGACCAGGGTGGACCGATCTCCGCGCCTGTGGGCCGGGGCACGCTCGGCCGCGTGATGAACGTCATCGGTGAACCCGTCGACAATCTTGGCCCGATTGCCTTTACCAAGAGAATGCCGATTCACCGCCTGGCGCCCGCGTTCGATGAACAATCCACCACCGCGGAAATGTTTGAGACCGGCGTGAAAGTCATTGACCTCATCCAGCCCTTCTTGAAAGGCGGAAAGATCGGCCTGTTCGGCGGCGCCGGCGTGGGCAAGACCGTCGTCATCATGGAACTCATCAACAACGTGGCCAAGCAGCACGGTGGATTCTCCGTGTTCGCCGGCGTTGGCGAGCGCACCAGAGAAGGCAACGACCTGTGGCTGGAAATGAGCGAGTCGGGAGTCATCAAGCCCGGCAAGCCTGACGAGTCCAAAGCTGCCTTGATTTACGGCCAGATGACCGAGCCCCCCGGCGCGCGTCTCCGCGTGGCCTTGACCGCGCTGACCGTTGCGGAATTTTTCCGCGATGAAGAGGGCAGCGACACACTTCTCTTCATCGACAACATTTTCCGTTTCACCCAGGCAGGCTCCGAAGTATCCGCACTCTTGGGCCGCATGCCCAGCGCCGTCGGTTATCAACCCAACCTGGCGACGGAAATGGGAGAGTTACAGGAACGCATCACATCGACGAAAAAGGGTTCGGTCACTTCGGTGCAGGCGATTTACGTGCCGGCAGACGATTTGACGGATCCGGCGCCGGCGACAACATTCGCTCACCTCGACGCCACGACGGTGCTTTCGCGCGCGCTTACCGAGATTGGAATCTATCCGGCAGTCGATCCGCTGGCTTCCACGTCGCGCATTCTCGATCCGCGCATTGTCGGCCAGGATCACTATGATGTGGCGCAGATGGTGAAGAAAACGTTGCAGACCTATAAGGACCTGCAGGACATCATCGCCATCCTGGGTATCGACGAACTCAGCGAAGACCAGAAAGTAACGGTCGCGCGCGCCAGAAAGATCCAGAAGTTCCTCTCGCAGCCGTTCTTCGTGGCCGAGCAGTTTACCGGCACTCCGGGACGCTACGTGAAGATCGCCGACACGGTGAAAGGTTTCCGCGGCATCGTGGAAGGGAAGTACGACGATATTCCCGAGCAGGCCTTCTACATGAAGGGAACGATCGACGAGGTGCTGGAAACAGCGGAGAAGATGAAGGTCGCGGCAGCGTAAGATCAGTCGTTGGTCGCTAGTCGTTAGTCGTTGGCAAATGCCAGCGGCTAGCGGGTTGAGCGAACGACCAACGACCAAAGACTAACGACCCATGTCTACCACTTTCCAACTCGAAATCGTCACTCCCTCCCGGCTCCTGGTAAAGGATGCGGCGGAGGAAGCGCAGATCCCGGGACTGAGCGGGTATCTGGGAATTCTTCCCGGACATGCTCCCCTGATAACCGAACTCGCCGTCGGAGTGATTACTTATAAGGCGAGTAGCGGTACGCACACGCTGGCAGTGGCGTGGGGGTTTGTTGAAGTCCTGCCGGACAAGGTCACGATCCTTGCGGAGGCAGCGGAGCGGCCGCAGGAAATTGACGTCGAACGCGCGCAAAAAGCTAAAGACCGTGCCGAGCAGCGACTGAAGAGCAACGATCCTGAAATTGACTTCCTCCGTGCCGAAGACGCATTGCAGCGCGCGGAAACGCGTCTGAACGTTGCGAAAGAGAAGTAGTCCTCCAAGTATCCTTTCCGAAAGAAAGCCGAGAACGCGGTTCGCGATCACGTAGTGCGCGCCAGATAAGACAACCGTAAACGACAAGCCGGAGTCAAAGTTCCGACTATGCGCGTCGCACACTTCTGCTGGCTTGCGTCCTGGCGATTTCTGCCCTCGCCCAGACCACTGCTCCCTCCACTCCCCAGGCAGCTCCCGACCAGGAGCAGCCGCCGAACGCCAAGTCCACCGCCGAGTCCAAACCAGTCGCCGAGACTCCAGCCAAAGAGCGACCCCTGAAAGATCAGGCGTGGACACTCCTGATAGAGGGAACCAAGGACGCCCACACCGGAAAACGCGCCACGGCCGTGCGTTTTCTTTCCCTGCTGACGGGCCAGGGAAGAGCGACGACTCTGGCCGCCCGCGCCCTGGACGACAACAAATATCAAGTGCGTGTGGCGGGCGCCCTCGCCCTCGGAGAGTTGATGCCACTTCGGCCATCCCCAAACTCAAAACCCAAACCCGCCGCTCTGTACGGCGCGTACAATTGGAAATACCTTTCTGCGCCCGAAAGCACCTTCCCGGTTGGTTAGCCGGCAAAAGGGGGACGCTGATGTTCTGCAACAAAACAATCGCCGGCGGACTCGCGCTTGTCGTCTTTGGGACGACCGCGCTGCTGAGTCAGACGACGGTCGGGGCGCTCGGGGCCTTGGCCGGGCTTGAATTTCCCGTGACCATGCGGCAAAAGGTCGAAGCGGGCAAGACTCCCGTCGGAACCAAGGTGCAGGCCAAACTTACGGTCGCAACGCTGGTTAATGGAGTCGTTCTTCCGGAGGGCGCCATCTTGTCCGGAGAAGTGATCGAGTCTGTGGCAAAGTCCGCCACCGATCCCTCCCGCCTCGGTATTCGCATGGACTCCGCGCAATGGAAAAATGGATCGGTGCCCGTCGTGCTTGCGCTCGTGCCCAAGGTTTACCTGACCGCGTGGTATTACCCGGCGGCGAGGCCGACGAACGACAGTGTCAATGATGCCTCACGAGGCGCCTCTGAGAATACCGTGTCCATTCCGAGACGCTCGAGTCGGGGCGGCGTTTATTCCGGCCAAACCTCACAGCCATCTCTCGGCGGTGACATAAACCAAGATAAGGGAGGGGGCCCAGTGGGGTCCTCGCCCGAGTCCGACGTTACGAAACATCGTGTGTTAATGAAAGGCGTGGAGTCCACGCGCCAGAGCGACGGGGCCGTTACGCTTACCTGCAAGCGGTCCAATATCAAGCTGGACAGGTCGACGACCTATGTCCTGGCCGCGGGCGAACTGCGGTCATCAAAGTAGCCAGGGAACGACGACGTGTGTCGTGACAGGGCCTGGCATGCCTGCATCTCGAGCCTCTCTGGCGGCGGCCGTCGAACCTCGGTGCATTCGCCTTCCGTAATCTTCCGGTCCCAGGACTCGCAGTAGACTCAACGTGAGTCTTGGCATGGCGCAATCTCGTGTAGGGACACCATCCAAGTTTCTTATCGGAAGGAAGCCGCCTCCTCATATGTCTTCTCCTACGAATGGTGCACCGAATCTAGCTCCTCCTGTTGCCCGGCCGGCCAGCACTGCCGCCGCCGCCGCCCCTGCTCCGGCGCCGTTCTCGACTGCAGCGCTGCTGGCGGCCATGCTGAAGGCTTCGGCCAAGATTAGTGACCTCTTTTTCACGCCTGGGAAGCCGCCGCTGGTGGAAGTCAGCGGAAAACTCATGCCCGCCGGGACGTCACGCATGCTTACCAGTGACGACACGCGGCACATCGCTTCGGAGCTGATCGGCAAAAATCAGGTTGCGCTGGACAACTTGAGGCAAAACGGGTCGTGCGATGTGTCGTACAGCCTGCCCGGCGCGCACCGGTTTCGGGTCAACGTCTTTATGCAGCGCGGATCGTGTGCCATCGTGATGCGCGTCATTCCGGCGAAGGTGCCGGACTTCGAAGCCTTGAACCTGCCGGCGGAACTGAAGAAGATTGTCGAACTGCGCAACGGAATCGTGCTGGTGACGGGGCCGACCGGGTCGGGCAAGTCGTCGACCCTGGCGGCGATCATCGACAAGATCAATAAAGAGCAGTCGTATCACGTGCTCACGATTGAGGATCCTATCGAGTTTCTGCACCCGCACAAGAACTGCATTGTGAATCAGCGCGAGTTGCACAGCGACACGCCGAATTTTGCCCTCGCCCTGCGCGCGGCTTTGCGGCAGGCTCCCAAGGTCATTCTGGTGGGAGAGATGCGGGATAAGGAAACCATCGAGATTGCTATGGAGGCAGCGGAGACTGGGCACCTTGTCCTCTCTACGCTGCACACGATTGACGCATCGAAGACGGTGGAGAGGATTGTAGGAGTCTTTCCCATGGCCGAACAGCACACGCTGCGCAACCGGCTGGCTAAGAGTTTTCGCTACATTATTTCTCAGAGACTGGTCCCGCGGAAGGATGGGACGGGACGAGTGGCGGTGATCGAAGTCTTGAAGTCCACTTTGCGGACTCGGGAATATGTCGAAAAGGGCGAGACTGATGGCAAGACCTTGCTGGATGCTATGCGGGTCGGGGAACAGGAAGGGATGCAGCATTTCGATGGGGACATCGAGAGACTGATTCGGGCGGGGGTCCTGGATATGGAAACGGGGCTGGCTTATGCCACTAATCCGGGGAATCTGCAGCTGGACATGTCGGACTTGAAGCTGGAGGCGGAGGCGTCGGCAGATCCGCTGCTGGAGACCAGTTCGTCTTAAGGGTTCGTCATCCTCTCCCTAGCCTTTTCAATAACTTAGCTCCATAAAATGCCCCAAGACCCATTCCACGCATCGAAACTTCCAGGTTTCTTCGTGGAGAGTCTATTTACACAGGTTTCCGTACGCGGGACCGCGGGACAATTCTAACTCCCGAACTGAGGAAAGCGAGAGCAGAATGCATAAGCCGATTAAGTACGTTGAGAAGGCCGTGACGGTCGCCGCCACGGGTGCATGGGCAGTGTTTCAACGCCTCAACCGCGTGGCTCCGAATGCGTCGCCGACTCCGAAGTGGTCCGATAAGCCCCTCCTCAAATCGTGGGAAAAGTCGAAGCCGCCGCTAGGTTGGCCGCGGTCGACCGACTCGCTTTGCCCCAAGTGTGTCCCGGAAATTCGGCAGCAGATTCTTGATGGCCACCTGCCAGTCGACGTTCTGATGAACGAAAAGGTTGGCGAGATCAAGGCCCAGATCGTCGAACGCGACGGCAAGATCTGGATGGTCAAGGACTGCCCCAAACACGGGCATTTCGAAGACCTGATGTCGATTGACACGGAATTCTCGAAGCACTTGGAAGAAGTTTTCCCCGGCCGCGACATTCGCGCCCACAAGGACGAGCATCTCCATCACCACGGGTCGTCGACCGTGAAGTATGGACGCGGCGCCGTGCTCACCGTTGACCTCACCAACCGCTGCAACATGATGTGCGATCCGTGCTTTATGGATGCGAACCAGGTCGGGTACGTCCACGAGTTGACGTGGGAAGAAATCAAGACGGTGCTCGACAACGCCATCACCGTGAAGCCGAAACGGCAGATGTCGGTGCAGTTCTCGGGCGGCGAGCCTACTTTGTCTCCGTACTTCCTCGACGCGGTTCGTTACGCTCGGAAAGTTGGGTACAACAGCGTGCAAGCCGCAACCAACGGAATCGAATTCGCGAAGAGCTTTGAATTCTGCGAGCAGGCAGTTGAGGCTGGCATGCGATATGCCTACCTGCAGTTTGACGGGATCGGCAACGCGGCGAACGATCATCGCGCGGTTGGCAACCTGTTCGACGTCAAACTGAAGGCGATCGACAACCTGCATCGCGCCGGCTGCGAAATCGTACCAGTCATCACGATCATCAACGGCATCAACAACGAGCAGGTGGGACGCATCATTCAATTCGCGCTCGATAATCCGAAGAAGATCGGCTTCCTGAGCTTCCAGCCAGTTTCGTTTACCGGACGCGACGAAGCCATCACCGACGAACGCCGTGAAGCGCAGCGCTACACTCTGGCGCACCTGGCCCACGATGTTAAGAATCAGACTGGCTTCGGTGTACCTGCCCGCGATTGGTTCCCCATCAGCTTCATGAGCACGTTCTCCGACTGGGCCGACGTCCTGCACTCCCAGGATGCCAACAATGACTGGGGCCAGCTTTCTTGCGGATGCCACCCGAATTGCGGCACCGGCATGGCCATGATGATCGATAAGGAAACCAAGGAAGCGGTGCCGGTTACGGCGTTCTTGAAGGGCGATCAGCTGGCGAAGGATATTGCCAAAGTCAACGATGCAGCTCGTTCGAAATTCTGGACCGCGTTTGGCATGGCTCTGTGCTTGATGAAGAACTACGATCCGTTCCAGTCGCCGACGCACTTCAAGATGATGGACCTGCTCAAGAAGTTCGACAAGAACTTCAATGCCACGGGCAAGAACTATGGCAAGGTCGGTCCGGACCGCACGATTGACGACGTGATGAAGCGGCGTCAGGACCGTTGGAACTTCCTGTTCATCGCCGGAATGTGGTTCCAGGATCTGTTCAACTACGACTTCCGGCGCACGGAGCAGTGCATCATTCCTTATGCGACGCAGGAAGGCGAGATCAGCTTCTGCGCTTACAACACGGGCGTGGGATGGCGCAACATCATCGAGAAGATGCACATGACCTCCACGCTGACCAAGTGGTACGAAGAGCACGGACGTCACGAGATCTTCGCGGGCGGCAAGAAAGTCAACATGGAAGACGCGGAGCACGCCCTCTACCTGCGGGAAGAAATTGTTACCCACGAAGTGCAGCACGATCTCGACAAGCTGGGCATTGCGAAGACGGCGCGCGAAGAGAAGAAGCGGGCCCGCGACAGCAAGGCCGAGACCAACAAGGTCAAGAATGACGCGGCCTACGACGCGCGCATGGCGCAGCTCTACCGGGAAGTTGTCCTGAAAGAGAAGCCGGCGACTTCGAATGAAGGTGGATTCATTCCTTTGGGCGCGATCACGGCAGCGATTGCTCCGGCCAACGGGAATGGGGCTGCTAAGAAAAGTGAAGAAGTTGGCGAACCGGTAGCGGGAGACTAGAGGGCAGCTCTTAGCCGTTAGCACTTAGCTTCAGAAATACCAAAGGCCGCTCGAAAAGAGCGGCCTTTTCCTGTGGCGATGGCGGTGACTCGGGAAAGCCCTCCTCTTAATCAACCGCCATGAACTTCAGGCACACTGGCGACGGCACGTGGACAGTCTGGCCGGTTGGGGTTAGTCGGCCGGAGCTAGAGTCGATTCGGAAAACTACGATGTTGTTGCTGTCCTGATTGGCGACGAACAGGAACTTGCCGGTGGGGTCGATTTCGAAATTGCGCGGTGTTTTGCCTTGAGTGGGGAAGTGATCGACCAGAGTTAGAGCACCGGTGTGGCTGTCGATGGAGAAGAGAGCGATGCTGTCATGTCCGCGATTGGAGGTGTACAGGTATTTCCCATTCGGATGGATGGCGATTTCCGCAGCGTCGTTCTGCCCGGAGAATCCGGACGGGAGTGCGGAGATGCGTTGTATGGAACGAAACGTCTCTTTGTCGTCGTTCGCGAAGACGGTCACGGTGGAATCGAGTTCGCCGAGGACGTACATGAAGTTGCCATTGTCGGAGAAAGCGACGTGGCGCGGACCGGTACCGGGGGCCAGCGTCGCTGAAAAGAAATCGCTGTCGATGGGTGAGCCTGATTTTGCTGCTGATGACGGCGGTGCGCCGTTGGTCAGAGTGCCCTTGGTTGCGTCAAACCGGTAAATCAAGACACGGTCCAAACCCAAGTCAGAGACGTACACAAAGTGGTTGTGCGCAGAGGCCTCGATCCAGTGGCTGTGCGGTGCGTCCTGACGCTCCTTATTGGGTCCGAGCGCGCCGCTGTTCTTGAGGACGGCAGAGGGTTCGCCGAGGCGGCCTTTGGCATCGATCGGGAATATGGCTACGTTTCCTCCGGTGTAGTTCGCCACGAGGGCATACTTTCCGGTCTTGTCGAAGGCAATGTAGCAGGGGTCGGCGCCGCGCGAGGCTACTTGGTTTAGGAGCGACAACTTACCCGTCTGACGATCGATGGCGAAGGCGCTTACTGCTCCGCTGCTGGCATCTCTATACTTCTGAACTTCGTTCACCGCGTAGAGAAGGTGTCGGCTTGGGTCGACGGCGAGGAATGAGGGATTGGTGGTCTCTGCGGCCACGCCCAGCTCCGTCAGTTCAGAAGATGCCGTATCGAAGCGGTAGCCATAAATGCCTTTGCTCCCCTTCTCGGTATATGTACCGACGAACAGGAGGTATTTGCTCTTGGGATCGTGTTTGGCGACGGTCAAGGTGACCAGCGACAGTAGGAGGAGCCATTGCAGGCACCAGCGGCGCGAGATTGTCATGGGTTTTATCAAAGCGCATTCAAGGGCAGAGCGCAAGCAAGGTCGGGGTGGCTCGCTACCGCGGCGTCAGAAACGGCTGGCGATCTTGCTGTGGTGGAAGGTATAGTGCTTCTTCGACTTTTCGAAACTGAGATCATCCCACCGCGGAATCAAGGAGTACCCGATTGGCCAATCTGCTGGCGACCAAGCCGCTTAAGACCATCCTGAACGAAGCGCACGAAACCGGTGAACACAGTCTGAGGCGGGCGCTGGGGCCGAGCAACCTGATCGCGCTTGGGATTGGCGCCATTATTGGGACTGGGATCTTTGTAATTACCGGCACGGCCACGGCGCAGCACGCCGGGCCCGCGATCATTCTCTCGTTTATCTTTGCGGCGATCGGTTGCGTTTTCGCCGGACTCTGCTATGCCGAATTTTCCTCGATGATTCCGGTCGCCGGTTCGGCATACACCTACGGTTACGCCACGCTCGGTGAAATCTTCGCCTGGATCATCGGCTGGGACCTGGTGCTGGAATATGCTTTCGGCTCGGCCACGGTTGCTTCCGGATGGAGCGGATACTTCATCAGTTTGCTCGGAGATTTCGGCATCAAGCTTCCGGCCTCGATCGCAGGAACGCATTGGGACGAATTCGTCTTCTACAACAACCATTGGGAGAACGTGACTAAAATTGTGCCCAAGCTCCGGCTGCTTGGAATCGATCCCGCAACTTTGCCCCACGCCCATGGCGTATTTAATCTGCTGGGATTTCTTGCGATTCTTTTTTGCACGCTGATACTGGTAGTCGGAATAAAAGAGTCGGCCAATTTCAATACCGGGATTGTAGCCATCAAGATCTGTGTCCTTCTGATCTTCATCGCCATCGGAGGCAGTTATCTGCTTGGACATCGGGAGTTGATGGCCGCAAACTGGCATCCGTTTATTCCGGAAAACAACGGCTTCGGGCAATTTGGAATGTCTGGGATACTGCGGGCCTCGGGCATTATTTTCTTCGCCTATATTGGCTTTGACGCGGTCTCCACGGCGGCTCAAGAAGCCAAGAACCCTGGGAAAGACATGCCGATCGGAATTTTGGGTTCCCTGGTGATCTGCACCATCCTGTATATCCTGGTGGCGGGTGTGCTGACTGGGCTGGTGAATTACAGGAACCTGAACGTACCGGATCCGTTAGCCATCGGCATTGATGCTACCGGCGTGCGCTGGGGCAGCCTGCTGGTGAAAGTCGGCGCCCTCATGGGGCTGACTAGCACGATCGTTGTCATGTTGTTGGGACAGTCTCGGGTGTTTTTCTCCATGTCGCGAGACGGCTTGTTGCCTGGAATGTTCAGTTCCGTCCATCCCCGCTTTCGAACACCCTGGATATCCACGTTGACGGTGGGCATTTTCGTCGCTGTGCTCGCTGCATCGTTGCCGATTGATGTGCTTTCGGAAATGGTGAGCATCGGCACGCTACTGGCCTTCGTAATCGTTTGCGCGGGAGTTTGGATACTTCGCCGACGCAATCCAGAGATGGCACGGCCGTTTCGCACGCCGCTGGTGCCGCTGGTTCCGATCCTCGGAATCATGATTTCATTGACCCTTATGTTGAGCCTGACCCAGATCACCTGGATTCGATTGGGGGTCTGGCTGCTCATGGGGATGGTGATCTATTTCGGCTACAGCCGCTCTCACAGCCGGGTGCAACGCAACCCAGGGGTGTGATCTGACGGGGATATCAGCACAACGTAATCATCTCTGGCTACCGCTTCGGCGCCCGGCGTTTGGCTTTGATCAGGACGTCTACTGAATCGGGGCGGCCATTCCAGAAGTCGAGACGTATGCGGCCGTCGGCCATTTGTGTGACCGTTGCTGGTATTGAACTTGCTGTCAGGTACCAACCCTCGGGCAGCACCACGGCGTTGCGCGGGCGGCCCAGGCTGCGGTCGAACATCAGTTCGTCTCCCTCCAGGCGGTAGCTGGCTGGAGCGGTGTAGGTTTCTGAAATTCGGATTCGCGCGTTCTGTCCCGCCTTCACCGGGGAGAAGGGAACTACTACTACCTGCGCTGCTGCGTCGACCGGCTCTCCTGCGTCGAGTTTGGCGGCTGCTAGTTCGGCTCCGGTCATGATTTTCGTCTGGAGGTTTTCGCCGGTGTCGAGCAGGTAGGCCGACGGATCCGATACCTTGCTGCCGCTGCGGACCACGTTGAAGTACTTGTCGGCCCCGGGAGCCGTTTCCGTGTAGTCGTGATAGAGGAGGAAGGCGTGAGTTTCGGGCTGCTGCAGGAAGTAGACAATCTCACGGTCCTGGTGGGCGCGCTCGGAAAGGCGCTCCTTCTCAGTCTCTCCTTCGAAGGGCGCTTCCCAACTTTTCGCCGCACTTGGCGGACGTGGCGCGGCTGTGGCTCCCATCTGTGCGCCTGGCTTTGCTTTCACAATCAGCGGTGCTTCGGCCCCACTGCCGTTCAAGAAACTGATGGCGATTCGTCCATCCCGCTCCGCCAGAACCTGCGACGGAACGTTACACCCCACCAGTTCATATCCTGCGGGCAGTACTACGCTGTTGCGCGGAATACTCAGGGAACGGTTGAAGACGATAGAATCGCCCTCGCGGTAGTAACTCTTCGCATCTTTATATGTTTTTAGGATCAGTAGACGCGCCTGTCCTTCCGGCGCCACGGGACGCGCCAGGGACACCTTGATGTAGTCCACCGACGTGTCCTCGCCCTTCATCAGCGGGTCTGTGACGGCCTCTTCGCCGCTCACGACCTCAAACCTCAGTGGCTGTCCGGTCATGACGTCAATCACCGACTCGCCACTGGCCACGCTGCCCTTGCGGATGGGATTGAAGTAGTACTTCGCTCCAGCGGTGGTGGCTGTCACCTCGTAGCGGATGGCGAAGCTGGCGCTCTCCGGCGACAGCAATTCGTAGCGCGTGTATTCGTCGGCTTCGGTTTGCGCAGGGACTGCCGCGGCCTGCGCGAATCCCGATGTTGCCACACACAACACCGCACACGATACAACGACCAGCCACGCAATGACTCTGCGCATGTACCGCCTCCATTTCGTAGCAAGCACTTTATCATTGCGATGCGGCAAGCACGCAATCGAAGGCATTTCTTGAAGCGCGGTAACGTTACCGAAGAGCGCCTGCTTTTTCCGGCGATGCGGTATGCTTTCCGTCATGTCTTTGCGGCGATTGCCTACTGGGGATGGCGCGCTGATCCAGATTCTGGATGCTGCTTTGGCCGATGCCGCGCGTCGTAGCGGCGAGTGGCTGGTATGTCGTCCGGGATGCACGCAGTGCTGCGTGGGTGTGTTTGCCATCAATCAACTGGATGCGGCGCGGTTGCACCAAGGAATGGCCCGCCTCGAAAAGACGGAACCGCAGCGGGCTCGGCGAGTTCGCGAGCGGGCGCGAGTTTCTGTGGAGCGGCTGGCGGCTGAGTTTCCCGGAGATGCGGAGACCGGCATCCTTGACGAAGGCCCAGAGGCGGAAGAGCGCTTTGCGGAATTTGCCAACGATGAGGTGTGTCCGGTGCTCGATCCGGAGACGGGGTTGTGCGATCTTTACGATGCGCGCCCCATGACGTGCCGCACGTTTGGTCCTCCGGTGCGATCGGGAGACGGGCTTGGAGTGTGCGAGCTTTGTTTTCACGGCGCAACCGATGAGCAGATTGCTGCCTGCGAAATGACAGTTGATCCCGACGATCTGGAATCGAAGCTGGTGGAGAAACTGGAGAAAAAGCGAGGTCGGCGTGGGCAGACGATCGTTGCCTTCTGCATGAAATGAACGTCGAAAATGGGCGCGACTCTCTAGCTTCGCCCTGCGCGATGCCAGCGGCGTACGGCTACCACTGACCAGATGGCCTCGACCACTCCGAACGGCCACGCTCCTTGCAGAAAGCCATAGACAGAGCCGAGCCCGCAGGCAACGGCGAAGGCGAGGATGAACCAGCGGCTGCGCCTCTCCAGCGCATAAGTGACCAGCATCGCGGTCACCGCGAATAATCCGAATAATGTCAGTATGTTCACGACGCTGTGTCCTTCCGGTCGCTCGCGGCCAAATGCCAATTCTACAGACTGCGAACATCCTCGAGAGATTGCGATACAATCGCTGGCACTTCGTAGTCAACATTCGCAGCTAGATAACGTTCACCAACAACTTTGATTGAGGAGGCCGTATGAGCTTGTCGAAAAGGGCGATCGCGGAATTCTTCGGGACTTTCTGGCTGGTATTTGGAGGATGCGGGGCGGCCGTGCTGGATGCGGCATTTCCGCAACTGGGCATCGGATTTCTGGGCGTGGCGTTGGCCTTCGGACTGACGGTGCTCACAATGGCGTTTGCCATCGGGCACATTTCGGGATGTCATCTGAATCCTGCGGTGTCAGCGGGACTGGTGGCGGGGAAGCGATTTCCGGCAGCGGAATTTTTGCCGTACGTGGTGGCACAAGTTCTGGGCGGCCTCGCCGGCGCGGGAACGCTCTATGTGATTGCGAGCGGCAAGCCGGGCTTTGAATTGGGCGGCTTTGCTTCGAATGGATACGCGACACATTCTCCGGGCGGCTATTCGCTGGTGTCGTGCCTGGTGGCGGAAGTGGTGCTGACGTTTTTCTTTCTGATGATCATCATGGGATCCACAGACAAGCGGGCGCCAGCAGGGTTTGCGCCGATCGCGATCGGGTTGGGGCTGACTTTGATTCACCTGATTGGAATTCCGGTGACGAATCTTTCGGTGAATCCAGCTCGGAGTACGGGACCGGCCGTGTTTGTGGGCGGATGGGCGCTGCAGCAATTGTGGCTGTTCTGGCTGGCGCCGATTGTCGGCGGCGTGCTGGCTGGCGGCGTTTATAGAACGGCGTTCGGGGAGTAGACCGCGGCGACTGATGTCCCCGTAGAGACGGGGCTTGCCCCGTCTCGCTTCATGCGGTGGGAGACGCGGCAAGCCGCGTCTCTACGGGAAAATTCCTTCAACTGATGCTCCTCGAATGCTCTGCTCTGGCTACGAGTTCGCGGGCGGGGCGCCCGCGCCACACTGGGCTATGACTGAATCTTCGGAAATCCGGGAAGCTTCGCTTGCGGAGATCGCCTTCGTGTTTCTGAAGCTGGGCACGATTGCCTTCGGCGGGCCTGCGGCGCATCTGGCGATGATGGAGGAGGAATTTGTTCGACGGCGGCATTGGATTACGCATGCCGAATTTCTGGACCGGCTGGCTACTGCGAATTTGATTCCGGGGCCGAGCTCGACCGAGGTCGCGATCTTTGTCGGGCAACTAAAACGCGGCTGGCGCGGGCTTGTAGTGGCTGGCTGTTGCTTCATCATTCCGGCGGCGCTGATTGTGTCGGTGATTGCGTGTGCCTATGTGCGCTTTGGCTCGCTGCCAAGGGCCGAGGGCGTCCTGTATGCGATCAAGCCGGCCGTGGTCGCGATCGTGATCCAGGCGTTGGGGAAACTGGGACGCACGGGCGTTCGGAGTGCACTGCTGGCAGCGATTGCCGTTCTGGCGGCGGGGCTGAGTTTGTTGGGAGTCAGTCCGGTGCTGGTGCTGGTGTTTGCCGGGCTGATTTCGGCGTCGGCCTTGGCAGTGAAGAATCGGCTGCTGAGTGTGGTTGGGCTTCCAAAAGCAGTCGGACTTCCGAAAGTTGCCGCCGGTTTGATGGCGGTCGCGGCCATGGGCGCGGCTTTTCCGGTTGGACTGCCGCGGCTGTTCTTGTCGTTTCTAAAAGTTGGGTCGGTGGTGTTTGGCAGCGGATATGTCTTGCTGGCGTTTCTGCAAACCGAGTTCGTCCAGCATCTGCACTGGCTCACGGACAAACAATTGATTGACGCGGTCGCGGTCGGGCAGTTTACTCCCGGTCCGCTGTTTACGACGGCGACCTTCATCGGGTATGTGGTGGCGGGCTGGAGGGGCGCGGTGGTGGCGACGGTTGCAATCTTTCTGCCAGGATTCGCGCTGGTAGCGGTGAGCGGACCGGTGCTTCCACGGCTGCGCCGATCCCCGGTGGCGGCGGCCGCGCTCGATGGAGTGGTTGCGGGCTCGCTTGCGCTGATGGCGGTGGTCGCAATGCAGTTGGGGAAGGCGTCGATTGTGGATCGGGCTACGCTGATCGTGTTCTGCGTAAGTTTGATTGCGCTGCTCCGCTTTCGCGTGAACTCGGCGTGGGTGGTTGCCGCAGCCGCGGTTGTAGGGTGGTTGATACGGTAGGCTGTAAAATTCAGTTCGAGGATGGCAATGAGCGGTATTCGAATTCGGATGGCGGAGCGCGCGGATCTGGCGCGGCTCACCGAGATCTACAACTACTATGTCCTGAATACTCCCGTGACCTTCGACGTGGAGGTTTATACCGTCGAGCGGCGGGAGGCTTGGTTTGCACAGTTTGGCGCCACAGGACGGTATCGGCTGTTCGTGGCCGAAGAAAATGGAGTCGTCCTCGGATACGCGGGCACGACGAAATTTCGTCCGAAGGCAGCCTACGAGACAACGGTGGAGACCACGATCTATTGTGTGCCCGAAGCGGCGGGGAAGGGCATTGGGCGCAGGTTGTATGCGGAACTGTTCGACGCGCTGAAGGGTGAAGACATTCGTCGTTTTGTGGCGGGGTATGCGCTTCCGAATCCGGCGAGCGAGGCGTTGCATCGGGCATTCGGTTTCAAGGTGGTGGGCGTGTTCACCGAGAATGGGCGGAAGTTTGGCAAGTATTGGGATGTGTGCTGGACGGAACGGGCGGCATGATTCAAGTTTGCGAGTGGAGAGCCGGGCGTCCCCGCCCGGCCCAACGGGCGAGACGCCCGTTCCTCCACCGCCACAATAGTGATGGAGGGATTGGTGACAGAACGTTTACGAAAAATACTGCCGGCTTCGCGGTGGATCTTGCGGGCGGCTTTGACAGTCCTGAGTGTTAGCTTGCCGCTGAGTGCGGAACCAATCTCGCTGCAGGCGCTCATTACACCTTCCACTACGATTGTTAAGGATGGCCATCCGCTCAAGTTCGCACTGCACGGCTTCATCGAGTTCAATTCGCTGGCCGAGATGTTTCCCTACATCGAGTCGCAAACGCGGCGCTGGAATGTTCGGGGCGGATTGGATGACGAGCAGCGGCGGCTACTGGCGGGCGATTTGTTGCGACGCGGGATCGAAAGCCGGGTGATCTCGATGGAAGACGAGCGGCCCCTGGAGACTTTGGTGACGCATACCAGCGAAGAGCTGCTGCAGGCGCTCGCGCTTGTGAAAGAGGCGGTTCCGCCGGGCTATGGCGAGGCGTTCTTGGCGGTGCAGGAGAAGTGGAAACATTCGCTGAACTGCTGGAGCGCTTCGCCGTCGATCCCCGCGCGCGTGCTGTCAAACTGGTATCCGATTGAAGAAGGCATCCAACTCTACGGTGCGACCTACGATTCCACCGAACATTTCTGGCAGGCTGTGAAGTATCACCCCGATGTTACTGTGGCCGATCTATCGGAGTTGCTCTCCGTACTGGAACAGAGGGACTGGGGTCCGTGGTTGGCGCGCCTGGATGGCGAGGCTAAGATCTATTTGCCGAACGCTTACGCGGTGGAATTCCTGCGGCACAACCTGGCGCGCGAGCGACTGCGATGGTTCCGTGACGAACTGGGCCGTCACGCACTGAGCGCGAGTGATCATGCGCGCGTGGTGCAGCAGCGCGGCGCGGCCTCGTTCCGCTTCAGCGCCTTCGAAGAGAAAGTGTTGTGGGGCGATCTGGCGGATGTGTTCCACCTGGTCTATGCATTCTCTCTGCCCGGCGATCCCGCTCGGAAGGCGCTCGAGTTGCGGCATTTTGACGCGATTTACCTGGGCGAGCGCAGGATGGGCTTTGTCAGCGAAGAGTTTCGTTCGCTGATGCTGGAGATCTGGCGGGTGAAATATTTGAAGATGGCGCGGTTCCGCGAAGTGATCAGCTCGATTCCTATAGAGATTCGGCTGTCCCATTTTCTGAATGACGGGGACTCGCCCGATATTCCGATCCCGGTGTATGTGGGGTACCTGAACGAGATACGGGATCTGGCGCGGGCGCGGTGAGAGGGGAGTTGCAAGAACTGTTGCTCGATTCCTCGGTTACCGGGCCGGCTGCCCGCCTCGCCGGAGGACCTTCCCCAGCCAATGATGTGCCTTCCGCGATGCTTCCTCGCATCGCAGGGCCGCAGCTGGGAAGCGACTCCGGATCCTCTCCAACAATCGGTGCGCCCAAACATATTCCGAAGAAAGGATGAACAAACCGATCAGCAGAAAAAGTACCCCTTGCAGCACGGGCAAGAATAGACCGACCACCCCAAGTGCAACGAAGCCCCATCCCAGCGCCAGTGCGGCTAGTTTCTTAGCTTTCGTTTGCATTCGTTATGAACTCCTTGAGGAAGCCCTTCGTCTAGGTTACCTGAGGTTGCAGTCTCCCCGCATTCCACACCTTCAATGCTTCAAACCACAGGACGCTGAACGCCGCCGCACCTGCACACAGCACAAGATCGATCGGATGCAGCGTGGAGAAACGAAACAGGTTCCGCAAAAAAGGCACAAAGATCACGAACCCCAAGAACCCGATGGTCCCCCCAATCACCCACCAAAGTGAGGGATTGGGGGAGTGCAGCCTGGCCAGTATTGTCCTCGCCCATGAGCGGTTCGTGAAGATCAATGCCAGGTTCGCCATTACGAGCGTGGTGAACGTCAGCGCGCGTGCCTCTTGCTCCCCCCTTCCGCCATAGTGAGCCGTGGCAAAGACTGCTAGCACGACCGCCAGCACACTGAGACCTTGCAGGATGCTGATGGCGAAGGTCCGGCGCCCGAACAATGGTTCGTTGTCAGCACGCGGAGGATGCTGCATCACGGTCGATTCCTCGCGCTCTGCCTCCAGCACTATGGAGCAGGCGGGGTCGATAATGAGATGCAGGAAGGCCACGTGAAACGGCAAAAGTATGAGAGGCCATTTCATCATCACCGGAATCAGCGTTAGGCCAATGATGGGAAGATGACTGGCGAGGGTGTAGGCGATCGCTTTCTTAAGGTTGTCGAATATCCTCCGGCCCAGCCTGATGGCGTGGACGATCGAGGAGAAATCATCGTCCAGCAGCACCAGTGCGGCGGCTTCGCGGGCTACGTCGGTACCGCGGCCGCCCATGGCAATGCCAATATCCGCAGCTTTCAGTGCCGGAGCATCATTCACTCCGTCGCCGGTCATGGCCACGATTTCACCGTTTGCCCTGAAGGCGCGCACGAGCCGCAACTTCTGCTCCGGAACAACCCGGGCAAAGATGTTCGTGGTACGAACCCGCCGCCGAAGTTCATCTTCCTCCATCGAGTCGAGTTCGGGACCGGTGATGCATTGATCAGGGTTTCTCAGTCCAATCTGTCGTCCGATGTTCGCGGCAGTTCCCGCGTAGTCCCCGGTGATCATGACGACCTGGATGCCCGCCGAGTAGCATTCCTCAACCGCCTTCGCGACGCCGGGACGCACCGGATCAGCCAGGCCCACCAGGCCAAGAAACTCGAAGTCGAAGTCGTGCTGCTTTTGCGGCAGTTGCGATTCCTGAAAGTAAGCCCTGGCCACGCCGAGCACCCGCAGTCCTTCGTCGGCCATTGAGCCAACATGGGAGAAAAGCGCGTCCATCTGCTCAGGCTTGAGATGACAAAGATCGGCAATGGCTTCCGGTGCGCCTTTGGAGGCGATCACATAGTCCGTTCCGATTGGCGATCTCCAGACCTGCGACAGCGCGAGCAGTTCGGGTGAGAGGGGATACTGGCGGACAAGGACCCAGTCGCCGTGCAAGTGCTCCGTGTTTGCCAAGCTGGATTTCCCGAATTCGTTCAAGGCCCGTTCCATCGGGTCAAAGGGATCGCGATGGTTCGCCAGGATGCTGAATTCGATCAGGTTATGAAACTTTTCCGGGAGCGAAGGATTCGAATTCGTACAGGCGTGATATTCACCGTCCACGAAGAGGTTTTGGACCGACATCCGGTTCATCGTGACCGTGCCGGTTTTGTCCACGCATAAGACCGATGCCGAACCTAGAGTCTCCACCACTGGCACCCGACGAGTAAGGACATGCCGCTTGGAGATGCGCCAGGCGCCCAACGCCATGAATATGGTCAACACAACGGGCAATTCGTTTGGCAGAATGGCCATCGCCAGCGTGAGGCCTGACAAGATTCCGTCAAGCCAACTGCCGCGAGTAAGGCCGTGGAGCACGACGACCAGTACACAAAGCAGACCGCCGACGATCGCCAGTATGCGGACCCAACGAGCTGTTTCTTTTTGCAGGCGTGTTTTCTCGAGGTGTACGGACTGCAGTGCTTTGCCAATCTTGCCGATCTCGGTATGCAACCCGACCGCCTGCACGATTGCAACTCCGCGACCTTGCACCACCAGGCTGCCGGAGTAAACGAACGGCAGATCATCTCCCCCGGGACGAACGGCTTCGACCGGTACTGCACTCGCGGCTTTCCGAACCGGTACCGATTCTCCCGTCAGCAAGGATTCGTCACACGACAGGTTAACGCAGGAGATCACGCGGGAATCGGAAGGGATTCGATCACCCTCCGACAGAACCACAACATCGCCCTTTACAACTTCGCGACCCGGGACCCGCGTGGCCTTGCCGTCGCGGATCACCAGAGCGCGCGGGCTCGAGAGATCCCGCAGAGCTTCCAGCGTGCGCTCGGTCTTGTGTTCCTGGTAGAAACTAATGCCCGTCACCACGAAGACAAAGCCCAGCAGCATCAAGGCTTCCTGCACATCGCCCAAAAACAGGTAGATCGTTCCGCAAGCGACGAGAAGCAGAAAGATGGGTTCTTTTGCCACATCCCATGCGATCGCAGCGATGCTTCGGGGCTTGGACGGAGGCAGTTCATTCGGCCCATCGATTCTCAGGCGCTCCCTCGCTTCCTCTGAAGACAATCCGGCTAATTGGGAACCATTTTCAAATGTGAGCGCAGGAGATCCAGCGGAGTCGTGATCGGCTCCGGGTGGCGTTAGTAGCTGCACAGCAGCACTATCCATGGCTGAGATACCAATGCGACCGGATCAGGCGGCGAGTGTTGTCCTCTGAATCGTTCGACCGGAATGAAGCTCTTGCCTATTTGATCGATCTGACCGAGCTTGCCTTCGTGCTGTTTGTGGTCTTTGCGACACGCGCTCAACTCTCAAAGTCCTGTCTCCCCCGGGCACTTTCGCTTCGATGACGTCGCCCTGTCGGCGGCCGAGGAACGCTATCCCCACCGGCGCGAGGACCGAAATCCGACCTGTGGAGATGTCTGCGCTGTCCGGAAAAACCAGTGTGTACAGCTCTTTTTTTCGCGTATCGAGATCCAGAACACGGATACTGGAATTCATCCTGATCACGTCTCTCGGAATGCGCTCCGAAGACGTTACCTCCGCACTCTCCAAGGTTTGCTCCAGCGATTCGAGTTGCAGTTGATCTCGAAAGAGAGAATGTTTCAGAGCCCGAACCAAATGGCTGAGCCTGTCCATATCAGTGTCAGTAACGATCGTGGAGCGGGTCTTCATGATGAACTCCTTTTTGTTCCCCGTGCTTAATCACCGCTATGCAGCTTTGGGCTTCTTAATTTCGGAGTCAGCCTTACTCTGGGCTTCCTTCAGCAAGGGCTCAAACTCTGGTTGAGCAGGCCTCGCCGTTTGCTTCTTGCTGGCTTCATTTCGGCGCGAGTTCATTTCGAACCATACAAGAAGAGCTACAACACCGGCGCACAGAACCAATACCATGATCGTTGCCGGTTCCATAAGGCACCCCTTCAGCTATTCGTTGTCAGTCTTCCGCACGCCGTCGTCAGCAGAGCCACACATCGCCCAAGTGCTGCTGAACTGCTTCTCCACCCGACTGTCTGGCTTGTCCGCCTCGCAGAATTTCAGCCATGCATGGGCCCGCTACCTGCGGACTGACTTTTCCTGTCGCGACAGCGCTCTCCAGCAACTCCATTGAATTTTCTCCGTTCTCAACCAGAAGGCTCTGTGCCAGCAAACGCAGGCGAGGATCGGGGGATTCCAGGGCCTCTACCAGTTCCCAACCAGCTTCCGGATCAGCGGTCTTCCGCCAGACGATTCCACACGCGACCATGTAACCGGCGTCCATGACAACACCTCCCATACCGCGCGTATTGAATGCCGCTAATACGTTTCCACAGCCAGCGCAGTCTTTCTGTCGCCAGAAAGACACTCGCTCACAATCTCAAGAATCTGCTGATGGGCGTGCTTGCACACGATATGGCTGGCGCCCAAAGCCTGGAGACCCGTATAGTCAGTGATCTCGGGCGCGCTCGGCTGCATGATGATGCAGGGTATTTGCGCACCCCTTTCATGCAACGCTTTCAGCAGATCCTCGCATTCCGCATCCGGTAAATATTCGTTGACCAGTACGAGATCGAAAACCTGCGAATCCAATAGCGCCAGCGTGTCACGAGCAGTCCATGCGGTGGTTGTGTCAAATCCCGCTTCCTCCAGTATCTTCTCCAGAGCCATAAGGACTTCCTCGTGGCAATCCGCTATTAGAATTTTCTTCCGCGCCGTCTTCATGGCTTCGCTCACTTCCGCTGCTAGCCGGGCCCGCAACCGCAACCCTTCGGTTCCTATCAAAGCAATTCAGAAATCCTCGTCTGCCGGCCGCCACTCTTTCTCCGCTTGAGCCGGCGGCCGATACACCTTCCGGCCTTGTCGGCTACGCGGTTAATGGCTACGTAAATGTTGGAATCTCGGTCCTCCATTACGATCGTGGTCGAGGGCATCAACACGATGGCGACTTGGCAGCGTTTATCAACCCCACCTCTTGGTCCGTTCAGGTCGCCGACGCTCACACACACTTTTACGATCCGCATCGCAAAGCGCTCCAGGGCGAAACTGAGCCGCCGTTCAATGTGGACGCGCAATTGTTCGCTGATCGGTATGTCCTTGGCGTGAATCTCGAATTGCATCTTGCCTCCTAGTCAGAACGGTTATCGCGGCGTTTGAGTGTTGGCCGATCATCTTCAGTGTCAGTATTCGAATCGTCCGTGGTCTTCGTGGCCCGCCGCAAAGAAGGTTTGTCGTCTTTCTTTTCATCCGTGACCCGGTGCCTGTTCTCCAGCACAGCCAACCGGATTCTCACCTCGTCAAACTCAGATCTGGTGACGACGTACTGATCACGCGGCGGGAGCTTGGTATCGATCTGCTTCTGGGTGTTTGCAATCCGGCTCGCCATCTGCGGGTGGGACGCGAATATCTTCGATAGTGTGCCCGGCTTGACCTTCTCCCTCGCCTGCATCTTCTCGAAGAAGCTCATAAACGATTGCGGGTCGTAACCCGTTTTGTACATGTACTGCAATCCGAGATAATCGGCCTCCTCCTCAAACCCCCGCGAAAACTTGAAAAACCCCATAGGCACTCCGATGCCTGCGGCCGAGCGAGCGGCATAGCCAATACCGCCACCAATAAAGATCAAGGGAATCGAAGCGATGTTGGCAAAGTTGGCACGCGTCATTTGCCGCATAGCATGACGGGCGGCAACATGAGCGATCTCGTGCGCCATGACTCCGGCCAGTTCGGCCTCCTCCTCAGTGGCCAGGAGCAGCCCGGAATTCACGTAGAAGAATCCGCCGGGCAGAGCAAAAGCATTCACTTCACTGGCGTCAATCACCTTGATTGTGAAAGGCACCTGCGAATCGGAATTGCGCACGATGTTCTGCCCGACGCGATTCACGTATTCGGTTATCACGGGGTCCTGAACCAGCTTCACCGTGCTCTCAATCATCTGGGCGTATTCCTTGCCCATCCGTATCTCTGTTTCCAGCGAGTACCAGTTTCCTAGCCCCCGGCCGCCGATATCACGGTTACCGATCGCATCAAGGTCATCTTTGCTGCCTTCCTTTACCTTGGGCTGCTGTGCGGGACGCTGCGACTGATCGGTTGCAGGATCGTCACTGGCATGTGCTGGAACCCCTTGCGTGAAACAAAGGAGCAGCGTTAACGTGGCGGCAAATGTTTTGGCGCTGTGCTTCATGCTGCACCTCCCTCATCTTGCGGGGGGCAACTTCATTCATAAGCTCAGCGACGTGCATTAGGAAAGTAGAAAGTTTAAGATGTACCGGTAGGTTTTATGAAAGTATGGTTTCAGCATGGAATGGCTTAATTACCATCACTTGCTCTACTTCTGGACCGTAGCCCGGACGGGCAGCATCTCCGCCGCCAGCAAAGAACTTGGGCTTGCCTCTCCCACCATCAGCAATCAGATTCGCAAACTGGAAGACAACCTGGGCGAAGAGCTATTGCGGCGTTCCGGCCGGAAATTGGTTCTCACCGATATGGGGCGGATCGCGATGCGCTACGCGGATGAGATCTTTTCCCTGGGCCAGGAATTCGCCAGCACGATGAGAGAGCGGCCCACGGGCCGGCCGCTGAGATTTTGTGTGGGCATTGCCGACGTCTTGCCAAAAACCATCGCGTTTCGACTGATCGAACCTGCCTTGCGGTTGCGCACTCCTGTTCATTTGATCTGCCGCGAGGACAGACCGGATCATTTGTTGGCCGATCTCGCCGTTCATGATGTTGACGTAGTCCTTTCCGACGCTCCGGCAAGTCCTGCAGCCAATATCCGGGCGTTCAATCACCTGCTAGGCGAATGCGGAGTCAGTTTTCTCGCTCCCAAGAAACTGGCATTCCTCAAGAAGGGGTTCCCCCGGTCCCTGGATGGAGCGCCGTTCCTCCTTCCCCTGGACAACACTGCTTTGCGGCGCGATTTGGACGAATGGTTTCATTCCCAAAAGCTAAGGCCGGCGGTGATGGGCGAGTTTGCCGACCTCGCTTTGCTCAGAGTGTTTGCGGAAGAAGGGTATGGCGTGTTTGCCGTGCCCAGTGTGATGGAAGATCAGATGCGGCGGTACGGGCTTTCTAAGATTGGTGCGACCAGCACAATCACGATCCGCTTTTATGCTATTTCCGTGGAGCGGCAAGTACGCCACCCTGCGGTAGCAGCCGTTTGCGAAGTTGCTCGGAACAGCCTGTTCAGCGCGAGGAATCGAGAGCCAATCGATGCGAAGTGATAGGGTCGACGGTGGCATACGCTGGGTCAACGGCTGGTCGCGGGGCCGAGCCCACTGGTAGAGAATCCTTCCGAGATATGTCTCCTCGAGCGATCTTCTAGCGAGACTCGCCGCGACTCGTGATACCTTCGCAAAAGCTAACGATTCGCGTCAAACTTTCTACTTTTGCAATACTCCCCTTTGGTTTATCAAGAAGTGTGTGTTGCACACACATTGTGGAGTCCGTTTGTCTTTTGACCTTGGGTCGGGATTATGAACGCAGTTCGCAAAATAATTCTCTTTCTCGGAGCCGCAGCCGTGCTGCTCTGTATACCGCTGACAGCTGAGGCCGAGAATGATGACATTCAAGCGCCTCCGGCCATCAATCTTGTCGCAGGGCCGGCGGCGATCTCCCCAAGTTCTCGTGGCACTCCACTGCCGCGGGTATTGTCCCAGTGCGCCGTTGTGGATGTCCCGTGCCCTGTCTCGTTTCAGCACCTCGCGGAGCATGTTGCCAATTTCGTTTGCCGTGACTGTCGATCGAACCTCCGATTGCTCTGCATGCTTCGTTGTTAGCGTCCACTCCTTCTAGATGAGTCCGTCGGTCGCCCCTTCCAGAGAAGATCCGAAGGGGCAAATCACCACGTTCAAAGTTCAGAGAAGGAGGATTTAGCTTATGTCGGACACAGGCGCACGCTGGCCAGAGCTTTATCGAGGAGCGCTCCTGGAATCGGACCATACCAGGCTCCCTGCCCGGATTGACGAGGCAAGTGAAGCAATTCGGTGCCGAGCCAGGGAGTTGTGGTATGAGGGTTCGCCAGAAACAAGGGAGCGACATGATTTAGATGCAGCGCTGCGTTTCTTGGGATTGCTCCGGATGGTGGGCCCAGAAAAACAGGGAGAGAAACAACTTTAGCGCTACTGGTATGACGTTGATCAGCTTTTCCAGGAGACTACGAACGACGGTTTGTCGATTGAAACGAAAAGTTCCGTAATCAATCCGCCGTGCTGGGAGGAACTCCAGATGCGATTGATTGACGTGCACAGCGTCATCATGGGGATCATCGTTGCATTATTTTGTTGTTGCTTGTTCGGGACTACCGCCGCAGTTGCTCAGGAACGTGCGGGGACAATCACCGGGGTAATCTCCGATCCCACTGGTGCGGTCATTCCGAGAGCGCAGATTAGGGCGACCGGCCCGGGCGGGGTCACCCTGACTACCGTATCTGACGCGCAGGGACGATATGTCCTCCCGGAGGTGGCGCCCGGAGAGTATCAACTGGAGGTCACTACTGAAGGATTCGAGACGTCGAAATCAAGCACCGTCCGGGTGGTTGCTGGACGCACGCTTGCCCACAATGTTCAGGTTTCAGTAGCGGTCGTGCAGCAAGAGGTCTCGGTCTCGACCGCCTCCACGGTGGATACCGAGCCCGACAACAACGCCAGTGCCATGTCCCTTACCGGTTCGGCGCTCGAAACCTTGTCGGATGACCCCGACGATCTGGCGCAGGATCTGCAGACCTTGGCAGGACCGTCCGCGGGGCCGGATGGTGGCGAAATCTATGTGGACGGATTTTCTGGCGGCAAGATTCCACCAAAATCGTCGATTCGCGAAATTCGAGTGAACCAGAATCCCTTCTCGGCCGAATATGACCGGATCGGCTTCGGCCGAATCGAGATCCTGACCAAGCCGGGCAGCAACGCTTTCCACGGCGAAGCCCGCTTCAACTTCGGCGATTCCATTTTCAATTCAAGAAATCCGTTTGCTACCGATAAGCCAGACTACCAGCGCCGCATGTTCGAGGGAACATTCAGCGGTCCTTTGAGTGAGAAAGCTTCGTTCACTTTCCAGGTGGAGCGGCGCGACATTGGGCAAACGGCCGTCATCAATGCCCTGGTGCTTGATCCGAACTTCAACCAGGTGCCTTACCGCGAATCTGTGCTGAATCCCACGACGAACACCGAGGTCAGCGCTCGCCTGGATTACCAACTGAGCCCAAACCACACTCTCGTTGGCCGGTACGAATGGGAGAAGAACACGGAAACGAATGCCGGCGTGGATACTTTCTCTCTGCCGTCTACAGCGTACAACAGCGACGAGAGAGAACACGTTGTGCAAATCACCGAAACCGCGATTCTGAACCCACGCGCCGTTCATGAGATCCGTTTTCAGTACAGGCGCAGCCACGACGTGATCAAGGGAATGACCTCCGATCCTGCTGTCGACGTCCTCGGGGCCTTCACCGGAGGCGGTTCCTCGATGGGGCTTTCGGGACTTACGGAAAATCGATACGAGTTTCACGATCTCCTGTCGCTCTCTCGCGGCCGCCACACTGTCAAATTGGGCGGCCGGCTGCGGGTGATCAACGAGAGCAATCGGTCCATGGAGAGCTACAACGGCGTGTTCACATTCACGTCATTGGACACTTACCGCATAACCGAAACTGGACTGCAGGCCGGCTTGCCCCCGGATCAGATCCGAGCGCTCGGCGGAGGCGCCAGTCAGCTCGCCATTGCAGTCGGCAATCCCGTTGCCCAACTTACCCAGATTGACGCTGGCTTGTTCGTGCAGGACGACTGGCGAGTGCGCAACGACTTGACTCTCAGTGGCGGCCTCCGTTTTGAGAAGCAGACGAACATCAACGACTGGCGCAGTTGGGCGCCTCGGGTCGGCATCGCGTGGGCCCCGGGTGGCGCGAACCGACAACAGCCGATCGCCGTACTTCGCGCCGGCTTCGGCATCTTTTACGACCGCGTTCGCGAAAGTCTTGTGCTCGACACCAGGCGTCTCGACGGTCTCCGTCAACAGGAGTTCCTCATACCCGACCCTGATTTCTATCCCGTCATTCCGAGCGTCGCTGAGCTGTCAGGCTTCACCCAGCAACAGGTCGTCAGGGTTCTTGGCGATGGGTTGCAGGCCCCCTACACACAGCAGGTAGCTTTGACCGCAGAACGGCAGTTGGCGAAGAATGTAACCCTCAGCGCCACCTACACCAACTCGCGCGGCGTGGACACATTGCGATCGCGCAATATCAATGCTTTTCTTCCCGGGACTTACGATCCGCTGATCTCCGGCAGCGGAGTGCGGCCCCTTCCAGGCGGCAATATCTACGCATACGAATCGGGCGGCCGCTTCCGCCAGAATCAATTCATCGCCAACGTCAATGCGCGCATTAACAAGCGCTATACGCTGTTCGGTTACTACGCGTGGAGCAACGCACGGAGCGACACCGACGGCGCCAGCAGTTTCCCTGGCAATCCTTATGATTTGGCAACAGAGTATGGCCGAGCCGGGTTCGATGTTCGTCACCGAGCATTCATTGGAGGCTCGATCACGATTCCGTTTGGGATTTCGTTGAACCCGTTCATCGTGATGCACTCCGGAGCGCCGTTCAACATCATCACCGGCGAGGATCTTAACGGCGATTCACTCTTCAACGACCGTCCCGCGTGGGCCACGGACCTGAGCCGCCCGAGCGTCCTTAGGACCCGCTGGGGAAACCTTGACACGAGGCCGCAGGCCGGACAAACCATCATTCCTCGCAATCTCGGTGACAGCTCTGGCATGTTCGCTGTGAATCTTCGCGTGTCTAAGTCGTTCGGCTTTGGTGGGCGGCTCGGCGCCTCGGAATCCGGAGGTCCCTCCGGGCCAGGACAAGGTATGGGTGGACCCCCAGGCGGCCACGGTCCAGGCGGAGGACATGGCGGCCACCACGGTCTGGAAGCCCCGTCAAGCGACCGGAGATACACGGTTACTTTTTCAATTGCCGCGCGCAACCTGTTCAACCGCGTCAATCTGGATGCTCCGGTTGGCAACCTCAGCTCATCCTTGTTTGGACAATCTACTTCCATCCACGGCTTCGGCCACGGCAGCGCATCCGCCAATCGGACCATTGAATTCCAGACACGTTTTTCCTTCTAGGTGTGATTTGTCTTGTGCTTGAACCGCAACGAATAGTCTCATTGCTCCTTATCTCTATCATGCAAGGGTCGCACGGTGAGCACTGGACAAGCCGCCCGGCACACAATCTTGTGCGCGACCGATCCGAAATGGCTGGCTAGTCGCGCAAATGCTCCGGCCCCGCGTGCCCCAATCACGATCAGGTCCGAAGCAGCATGGTCCGCCGCTTTTAAGATGACATCCGCTGCTGACCCCATCTCGACGATGATTTCGGGTTCGGCTACAAGATTGGCTCGCTGAGAAACCAGGTCACGCAAATGAACTCTCGCCATTTGCGCATCGAGATAAGGCGACTCCGGAAGGTGTTCAAGGGCATGCACCAGAACTATCCGAGAGTTGTACTTCTTCACAAAAGCGAGAGCGTATGGCACCGCTGCAAGGGAGTCGGTCGAAAAATCAGTCGCGTAGAGGATCCTCTCGAACCCACTTTCCTCCGCGCTGTGGCTTTCCGGACCTATTGTTAAGACCGGACACCGTGACTCACGCATGGCCTCCTCAGCGACGGACCCAAGCAGTACTTTACCCACACCCCTGCGCCCGATCGTTCCCATAACCAGCAAATCGGCGGCGTGCTGGCGGATGATGTTGCTCAAGCCAATCCATATGTCGCCATCACCAATGAGAGCCTGACAGGAAAGACCGCGGCACAAAGCAGAGTTTAGAACGCTATTCAGGTTGGGCTCGGCCTGACGGCAACCTGCCCGCGCCGCCTCTTCGGATGAGCTCAGCCCGGAGGGGTAATCCTCAGGGGGCACGATGTGAGCGACGTACAACTTGGAGCCGAACCGTCGCGCAATCCCCGTTGCGTACGGCAGCGCTTGCATTGCCGCGGCGGAGAAATCCGTGGCGAAGAGAACATTTCTGAAGCCTACTTTGTCGTTCACGCGGGATGTTGTTTTCATAGGCTACTCCCGAATCCGTTCTGAACTGCATCTCTCAATGGCTTAGACGAGTGCTTTCCGACACCTGGTTCCCAAGATGCAGGATGACCTCTACTCCTTCGCCCACTCCCTGCAAAACCTCTGCTTCCATCGTATTTCGATCGTATGCAGAGCCTGC